>JAABSH010000054.1 GCA_011390465.1 Desulfobacteraceae bacterium | reverse complement strand
TTCAAGTCAAGCAAAATTATCGCTGTCTCAATGTAATTTTGTTCTGCACAAAAATCCATAACCATGGGTCTTTTGACCCATTAATGGATCGGCAGGAGGGTCTGCCCTGCGCAGCCTGGCGACATTAACCGGCTCGCAGGGCTTACCAACAGGCTTTTTTTAAGAAAGACGAAACAAATTTATCGTAATTATAAGATTTTAAAAACTGGGCACCGCCCTGTTTACACAAACTTGGTTACGGCACATCCGCCACGGAAAAATCCGAATCATCCAGTTTGCCGTTTTCAAATTTAAATGCGTGACTGTGCAGGGGGTTGTCCCTTGATTCAATAATGGCGTGCTTTACCACCTCATCCATATGCTCCACGCCGATGATTTCCAGATTTTTCATTACACTGGCCGGAATATCGATAAGATCCCGCTCATTGTCCTTTGGAATCAGCACTTTTTTGATGCCGCCCCGATGGGCCGCCAGAATCTTTTCCTTTAACCCGCCGATGGCAAGCACCCGCCCCCGGAGGGTAATTTCTCCGGTCATGGCAATGTCCCGGTTTATGGGAAGCCGGGTAAGGGCCGATACAATGGTGGTGCACATGGCAATACCGGCGGACGGCCCGTCTTTCGGCGTGGCCCCTTCAGGCACATGAATATGGATGTCCAGTTTTTCATGAAACAGCTGATCAATATTAAACTGCTCAGACCGGGACCGGACATAGCTGATGGCGGCATTGGCGGACTCTTTCATGACATCCCCCAGTTTCCCGGATACCGTGAATTTGCCTTTGCCGGGCATGGTTACGGTTTCAATGCTCAACAGCTCCCCGCCGAACTGGGTCCAGGCAAGGCCGGTGACAATGCCCACCTGATGATTCTTTTCCACCAGGCCAAACCGCTTGCGCCCCGGGCCCAGATATTTTTCAACGGTTTTGGCGGAAATATTGCGGGTTTTGTTTCGGTTCTTCTGTTTGTCTTTCAAAAGATCCTTTGCCACTTTGCGGCAGATGGAGGCAATTTCCCGCTCCAGGCTCCGGACCCCGGCCTCCCGGGTGTAATTCCGGATAATGGTATAAATGGCGTTTTCGGAAAAACTGACTTTGTGTTTTTTCAGCCCGTTCTGCTCTATCTGCTTGGGCACCAAAAAATCCCGGGCAATATGATATTTTTCCACTTCCGTATAACCGGGCAGCCGGATAATTTCCATGCGGTCCTGAAGGGGCAGCGGGATGTCCGGCAGGGTATTGGCGGTGGTAATAAACATAATGTCTGAAAGATCATATTCCATGTCCAGGTAATGATCGCTGAACGCATAATTCTGCTCCGGATCCAGCACTTCCAGGAGCGCGGCAGACGGATCACCCCGGAAATCCATGCTCATTTTGTCAATTTCATCCAGACAAAATACCGGATTGTTGACATTGACCTTTTTCAGGGACTGGATGATTTTCCCCGGCATGGCGCCGATATAGGTCCGCCGGTGACCGCGGATTTCCGCCTCATCCCGGACCCCGCCCAGAGACAGGCGAACAAATTTCCGGCTAGTGGCCCGGGCCACGGATTTTGCCAGAGAAGTTTTGCCCACGCCGGGCGGGCCCACCAGGCACAGAATCGGACCGCGCAGTTTTTTCACCAGGGATTGCACCGCAAGGTATTCCAGGATGCGTTCCTTGGGCTTTTCCAGGCCGTAGTGGTCTTCATCCAGAATTTTTTGGGCCTTTTCAATGTCCTTTGCGGTTTTGCTTTTTTTGCTCCACGGCAGGTTGAGAATCCAGTCAATATAGTTGCGCACCACCGTAGCTTCCGCGGACATGGGGGTCATCATTTTCAGCTTTTTTAGTTCCTGCTCTGTTTTGGCAAGGGCTTCTTTGGGCAGTTTTTTTTCCGAGATACGATTCTCCAGCTCTTTCAGCTCGTCCGCCGCGGAATCCTCAGTGCCCATCTCTTTTTTAATGGCCCGCATCTGCTCATTCAGGTAATAATTTTTCTGGCTTTTCTCCATCTGCTCCTTGATGCGTTTTTTGATCACCTTGTCGGTCTCCAGGATAATAATCTCCTGCTTGATCAGTTCCACCAGCCGGGTCAGGCGTTCGCCCAGGGATTCAATTTCCAGCAGGGCCTGGTTATCCGAGGTTTTAAAGGAAAAGTGACCGGCCACAGTGTAAATCATTTTCACCGGATCAATAATGGCGGCAACATTTTTAAGCGCGTCTTTGGAAAAATTTTTATTCAGGCCCGCGTATTCTTTCAACAGCTCGTTAACATTACGGAAAAAAGCTTCTTTTTCGCTGACATGAATTTCCGGTTCCTGCATCAGTTCCAGATCCACTTCAAAAAAACTGTTATTGGGCTTGAAATCCACAATCCGGGCGCGATATTTGCCCTCGACAACCGTTTTGACCGTACCGTCCGGCAGCCGAAGCATCTGAAGCACTTTTGCCACCGTGCCCACCCGGTTGATTTCATTTTCCTTGGGGGTTTCCTTGCCCGCGTCTGACTGGGTGGACAAAAGAATGTATTTTTCTTCGGAATTCATGGCCTCTGAAATGGCATTGATGGATTTGGACCGGCCCACAAACAGCGGCGAAACCATATGGGGAAACACCACGATGTCCCGCAGGGGAAGCAGGGGAAGGGTAATGGTATCATTGTTATTGTCCCCGGAGGGGCCTTCGGGCCGAAAAACCTTGGGTATATGGATCATGGATGTATTTCCTCTCCTGAAGTATATGAATGAACAAAAAAATTTCGATAATGACGGGTTTTTCTGTTTTACATGGGGATAACCTAAGCATGAATCATGAAAGTGGCAAGTTTTATTTGGTTTTAATATCCATAATCCGGATTTTTGCAAAAAAAAGAGACGCCTTGAGGCCAAAACACAAAAAAATGCCGCAATTTCCGATGTTTTACCGAAAAATTGCGGCATTTTAATAAAAATATGGGCTGCTCAACAAAAAAATCTGGGATTTTTATATTGGCCTCACGCCTGTTTTTTGGAATTTTCGTACAGCAGAATCGGTTCTTCCCTTTTCAGGATAACCTCTTCACCAATCACGCATTCCTTGACCCCGCCAATGGACGGCAGTTCATACATGATATCCAGCATGGCGGATTCCAGGATGGCGCGAAGCCCCCGGGCACCGGCTTTTCGCTTGAGACTTTCCGCTGCGATAGCGGCCAGCGCACTGTCCGTAAACCGCAGATTCACGTTTTCAATCTCAAACAATTTCTGAAACTGCTTGATGATGGCGTTTTTGGGTCTGGTCAAAATCTGAATCAGGGCGTCTTCATCCAGTTCCTGAAGGGTGGCCATCACCGGCAAGCGGCCCACAAATTCCGGAATCAGTCCGAATTTAATCAGGTCTTCGGTTTCAAGCTGCTTGAGGATCTCACTGGGACTGGTTTCGGTCTGGCTGATCACTTTCGCGCCAAATCCCATCAGTTTTGACCCGATGCGCCGCCGGATAATCTGGTCCAGCCCGTTGAAGGTCCCGCCGCAGATAAAAAGAATATTGGACGTGTCCACCTTCACAAAATCCTGCTGGGGATGCTTGCGCCCGCCCTTGGGGGGAACACTGGCAGTGGTGCCTTCAATGATTTTCAAAAGGGCCTGCTGCACCCCTTCGCCGGAAACGTCCCGGGTAATGGAAGGATTGTCCGACATCTGGGAAATTTTGTCGATTTCATCAATATAGACAATGCCCCGCTGGGCTTTTTCCACATCATAATCCGCATTCTGCAGCAGGGCCAGTACAATATTCTCCACATCTTCGCCCACGTAACCGGCCTCTGTGAGACTGGTGGCGTCCGCAATGGTGAAAGGTACGTTGAGAAACCGCGCCAGCGTCTGGGCCAGCAGGGTCTTGCCGGAGCCCGTGGGACCGATCAGCAGAATATTGCTTTTCTGGATTTCCACATCATCCGTATTAACGGCGGAATCCAGCCGCTTGTAATGATTGTGCACTGCCACGGACAATACTTTTTTGGCCTGATCCTGCTGAATCACATAGGCGTCCAGCCGGTCCTTGATTTCCGCCGGGGTCATAGTCCCGCCGGAAATCTCGGTTTCTTTGCTGGTTTCTTCTTCGATAATCTCACTGCACAGCTGAATGCATTCATCGCAAATATAAACCGCGGGTCCGGCGATCAGTTTTTTGACTTCCTGCTGATTTTTACCGCAAAACGAGCAGAAAAGATTATCTGTCGTATCATCGCCTTTTTTCGCCATATCAGCCCTCCGATTTTATAATTTTATCAAGGTCGTCCCGGTTGTTGATCACATGATCAATCAGTCCGTATGCCCTGGCTTCTTCACCGGACATAAAGAAATCCCGATCCGTTTCGACCTCAATTTTTTTAATATCCCGACGGGTATGAAACGCCAGGATATCATTTAATTTGCCCCGCATCCGGATAATTTCCTCTGCCTGAATTTTAATATCAGAGGCCTGGCCCTGGGTGCCGCCCATGGGCTGGTGAATCATAATGCGGGAGTTGGGCAGCGTATACCGTTTTTTCTGCGCGCCCGCCGCCAGGAGCACCGCGCCCATACTGGCGGCCTGGCCGATGCAGACCGTGGTAATATCCGGTTTAATGTACTGCATGGTATCATATATGGCCAGCCCGGCCGTAACCGAACCGCCGGGAGAATTAATATAAAAATTAATATCCTTATCCGGATCCTCGGATTCCAGAAAAAGCATCTGGGCAATCATCAGGTTGGCCACTTCATCATTTATTGCCGTACCCAGAAAAATAATGCGGTCCTTGAGCAGGCGGGAATAAATGTCATAGGCACGCTCCCCTTTGCTGGTTTGTTCAATAACCATTGGAATTAATGGCAATGTCAGTCTCCTTTAAATTTAATCAGTCATCAGAATCTCAAAAGTTATTCAGAAGCCGGGGGGTCTGCTTCTTCCGCTGCGGACGCCTCCGGTTCCACTTCTTCAACTTCGGCTTTTTCTAGTATAAGATCAAACACCTTTTTTTCAAGTAAGGCATGTTTGAAACCTTCCAGCTTGTCCGAATTTTTCTGATAATAGTCTTTTACAAATTCCATGGTCTGCCCAATGGTCTGGGCCAGGTTTTCAAATTCCGCATCCAGGGCGTCTTCGGGCAGTTCCATGTTTTCCTGTTCAATGATCTTGCTCAGGAAAAGATGGCGGCGCACCTGATTTTTGGCCACATCCCGGTACTGATCTTCCATTTTTTCCCGGGAAAGCCCCAGCTGATCCATGGTCATATTGCTCTGGGACAGCCGCATCTCCATGTCTTCAATAATGCCGTCAAGTTCAAATTTAACCAGGGTTTCCGGCAATTCAAAGTCTTCGGTAAGCAGTTTGTCAAATATCTGCTCCTGGATTTCCTGTTCAGCGCGTTTGTCATATCCCTGCTGAAGATTTTTGAAAATGGCCTCCCGGACATCCGCCATGGTTTTAAAATTTCCCAGTTTTTTCGCCAGGGCATCATCCGCGTCCGGAATAAATTCCTCCCGGATTTCCTTGAGGGTCACGAAAAAGGCAATTTGCAGACCGGCCAGGTCTTTGTTTTGGAAATCATCCGGAAACGTGAGGGTAAATTCTTTTTGTTCTCCCGGTTTCATGCCGGTTATCTGCCGGTCGAAGTCCTCGGAAATCACTGCCTGGCCGATTTTCATCTTGAAATTTTCTGTTTTCTGGGTCGGTTCAAAAGGCTGGCCGTCTTTTAAGCCTTCATAATCGATTACCGCATGATCACCGTCTGCTGCCGCACGGTCTTCCGTCACCAGCTTATATTCCGCCATCTGCTTGCGGAGCACTTCAATCTGGTTGTCCACTTCCGCTTCAGTTGCCTTGTACAAAACCTTTTTCAACTGAAGTCCTTCAAATGAAACATCCGCCAGCTCAGGCTTCATCTCCATGGTGACATCATAGACAAAGGGCTTTTCCGGATCCAGTTCCGGCGGATCAATATCCGGCGTGCCGATAAATGCCAGAGATTCCTGTTTTACCGCGTCAATAAACGTATTTTGAATAAGGGCGCTGGCCACATCCGCGTGAACATCCTTGCTGAACATCCGTTCAAGCACGGATCGGGGCGCTTTGCCGGGCCGGAATCCTTTGATTTTGGCTTTTTTCTTGAGCTCGCGGTAGGCGTTGTCCAGTTCTTTGGCAACCTGCTCCTGGGGCACCTGAACCTGCATTTTCTTTTTTACGGAACTGATATCACTGATTGTTACATCCATTGAAATTTTCCTCTCTAAGATAATAAATGTCTGACCCGGCCCGCGGGTTCAAGCTGTTCAAAGGGTCGGCAAACCCGAAAAAGGCCTGGTTTGTTTATAGGGTTAATAACCTGATCCGGCAGTTGTGCGGTAATGGCAGCAAAGCATGAAAGGCGGTGGCGGAACCGGATAAACTCCCTGCTGGTGCGAGAGGGGAGACTCGAACTCCCACTCCTTGCGGAACTGGATCCTAAGTCCAGCGCGTCTGCCAATTTCGCCACTCTCGCGACAGATGTTACGTTATTTTCTTCCTGTTTTTGTATTGCGTAAAATGCGTAAAAATTGTTGCTAAAAAAAAATTGATGACATGCTTTTTTTGGTATATTGCTGAAGATGTCATCAACTTATTGAGATTATAATCAAATTTATTCTTAAAAGTTTGATTTTTGTTAAAATAGTAACTAATTACAGGGGTGTCAAGGAAAATCTATGCAGGGTTCCTCTATGGGCGGCACAAACAGGTATGATAAAAAAATCAAAGCGTTGAGTGTTTTTTTGATGCTGGCGGCCATGACGCTGGCAGGAGGGTCTTTTTCTTCCGCCAAAGGGGCGGAACCCGGCCCCGTGCCGGTAATTGTCATTGATCCGGGGCACGGGGGCAATGATACCGGGGTCACCGGCCCCGGAGGAACCAAAGAAAAAAACCTCACCCTGGGCCTGGCCAAAATTCTGGCGGCAACGTTTTCGCCGGCGTTTTCAACGGTGTTGACCCGCACCGGCGACTATCAGCTGCCGCTCACCCAACGGGCATCTGCGGCCAACACGCATCACGGAGATTTGTTTATCAGCCTTCATACGGGCGGAAGCCGCCGTCATGAGGCAAATCGCTGGTCCGTTTTTTATTTTGCGCCGCCAGATCATGGCTCCCGGCTTCAATCCACCGCAAAAACAAAACAACCCATCAAAAAAGAAATGCCCGGCCCAGGGCCGGCCTGGGAGCAGGTGTCTCTCCGGCATCAGCAGCAAAGCCGGGCCTTTGCGCAACATCTGAAAACCCGGCTTGAACTCCTTGGGGAAATTCCCGGGATCACTGTCATGCCGGCGGCCCTGCGGGTGCTGGAAGGCCTGGACATGCCGGCCATTGTGATGGAAACCGGATACCTGACCCACCGGGAAACGGAAACCCTGCTGAATGACCCGGTTTTTCTAAAAAAAATGGCGACTCAGATAAAAAAAAGCGTGGAACGCTTTCTGGCCAAATAACGCTAAATATCTCCTTGATTGTCCCCCAAAAGCATGCTAAAAGCAGCGTCATCAAAAAATCGCAGCGGATTACAGGGGATTGAATGATTTTCCCGACCCCCTCACCCTGTAACCGTTTAAAAAAATCGGGGCGTGGCGCAGTCTGGTAGCGCACCTGCTTTGGGAGCAGGGAGTCGTAGGTTCAAATCCTACCGCCCCGACCATTAAATTCAAATAGTTATAGGCGGAAAAAAAATTTAAAAATCCCGTTTTTTCAAACTGGGGGCCAATTTGGGGGCCGATTTTTTTCACCGTCGCCATTTGTGCGTTTGCGGGGAGCAGGTATTCTATCTCTCTGATTATAAAACAAAAAACAACCTTAAAAATTCACAAAAAAAACAGACTCCCATATCAGGCTTCTCCCATTGTTCATATATCCGGGTGCTGTCACTTCCGGGCCACGGAGAGGCCGCATATTAAACGTTTTCTGTTCAAGGCATAAACTTCTGCTGCGAAATAAAAAAAGCCTGCTGTTTCGGCTTCTCACGGCTTAAAACAAAAAGGCCGGTCCCCATACAGGGAACCGGCCTTTGATTTTTCGGGACCGGACCATTAAAGCCCGGCCCCCACTCATTATGTGTAAAAATTTGAATTTGCTCTTACAGATTATGTCAGATTTTTAACTCCTCGTAAATATTTGTTCCCAAAGTATAGAATTGCGCTAAAACAAAAATAATTACATAAAGTTATCGATAGTCCTCGCCTCAAAAAACATTTACAATACTGTTGTTATGAACACCAAAAATTTAATACATTTTGATTATTTTATGTTTTTTTGATACTATCCGGCAAATTCTCGCATTCTGGAACAAAAGAAGCCGGTCTGTTGAATAATGAATGTTATATCGGCATAAAATTAGTTTTTTCCTTTTTCCACTTACTATAAAAGGAGTACTTATGTTCGGAATTAATGAAACAGTTTTGATTGCCCTTCCATTTATAATTTTTATCTATTTCACCCCAGCAATAATTGCCACGTGGCATAAACACAGTCAAGCTACAGCTATCAGGATTTTGAATCTTTTATTAGGATGGACTTTTCTTGGGTGGGCCATAGCAGCTGTATGGGCATATACAGAAAACAATAGAGATAAAAATAAATATCGAAAGGCTGATATTTCATCTCACTGATAAAAAGGCCGAAAGCAGGCACTATTATCGGTATGCAGTTTTACCGTTCACTCTCCAATTAATTTTATATGACTTATGATTCCGGAAGGAATGACACTTCCTACAATCAAGCTTTTTCCCTGCATAGACGGCTATATTCAAACATTCATCATATTCAGGACAAAACGGGTTTCTCTGCATCTTCTGGCCTCGCTAAAAGGTGTGACAAATGTCACACAAGAATCAAAAACACCTACCAACATTGATAAATGTCAAATTAACCGACGTCGAGACAATTTGAGTTTAAGGGGTTCCGACCGGAACCCCTCAAAATATAATCGATTAAAGCGTTTGGATCGCTTCTATTCGATTTTTGAGACTTTCCAGGATGCTGTTATAAACTTCTTTTGCTGATTCCCAGTCCTGATATTTCCGCATTTTTTCAGGGAATTTGCGTTCAAACCGGGCTATCCGATTTTTCTGGATCGCATCCTGTGGGCCAACGGCAATTGAAGCAGGGGCAAGTTCTAGGGCCCGGAGGGTTTCAAAGTCGCCGGCATCCTCTGCATCCCGTAATGCCCGAAGGATGGCGCCCTGTTCGGCATTTTTAAAATGCTGTCTGATTTCTTGCTCCCGGACTGCTGCCCTGGTGTCGCTGGAATTGGCTTTAGGGATATCGTATTCCGACGCATCCGCAAGAATACTTTTCATGCCACGGGTCAATCCTTCAAGCCGCTTTTCAGCGCGTTCAAGTTTGGGTTTTATTTCTTTTTCCACAAGCTGCCGGATTTGCCGCCGTCTGCCTTGGTCAGACAAATCAGGATTTTCATCTATCGTAGTTTTGCCCCGTTGTAGCTTCTCCTCCATGGTTTGAAGTTCGGCAAGGTCTCCCTGAACCTCCCCTGCAACCTTCTCGTTTTGAAACATTCCATCTCTAAATAGCTGTCGCCATTGGATTCCGCTCACTACTGAATGATCCGCTGTCCCATAATTTCTTTGACTCATTTTAATTCCTCCGTTTTTTGGTTTCTGATTTTTTGAAAGGATAGCCGGTCCCGATAACCGTTTGACCTGGCTTCGGCTCCACTGGACCGTCCCAGGCCACGACAATTGAGGTTTTAGCGGTCTGCCGGTTCTCCATTTTTCCCAATCGTTTTTTTATTTTGTCACTCATCATTCATTTCCTTTTCCAATTTTGTGATTCGATCTTCGATATCGCTGTCTTTAATGATCCCGGTAAGGATGTTGCTCAGATATCCCAGTCCACGGGCTTTCTCCGTTGTAATCTCATCCCGGAAAAGCTGATTTGTAATCCTGGCCGTAAACCTTCGAACGTCCTCGATTTTTTTCAACCGGATTCCTCTATTCATTTAACCACCTATTTTAACTTGAAATTTTCATGTTTTTTGATACAGTTTTTTGAGCTTTAAGGTGCGTTTGGCTCCAATCTTTTCGCCGCTTTTTCGCGCTGGTTCCGGGCTGAAATCGTCGTAACCCGCTTTTTCGAGCTTTTTTTCATGATCCCCAAAAACCCCCGGACATGGTGTAATCATGTTAACGCCGTCGGCGGCGACGCCCACCCCCCAAAAGAGGGCAAACAGCGAGAAAACAGGCTATTCGGGATTTTAGACCATTTTTGCATTTTTAGGGGTGACCGCCGCGCGCGTCTGTGTCTTTTTCTGGGGTGCCCGCCTTGCAGGTCCGTGTGGGTGACCGCCGCCGACGTCCGCGACGTTTGTTTTACCCTGATACCCCCGCTGGACATCTCGGACTCGGACACGGATAGGGGCATCCCCTGGTCGCCACCTCTGAAAATCCTCAGTCAAGGCATATTGTGATTTATCTTTGTCAAAAGCTCCGCCTTGATGCACTATCTTGATAAACCCCTTTGCCAGGAGCTCATCGATAGAACGGGTAGCTCTCTTTTGCGATATTCCAAAAGATTCCAATGCTTTGTAAGTTAGCGTTAACTTATTGTCATCGGACCGTTCCCGGACCTTGTTTCCCTTTCGATCTTTTCGGGTTCCGAATTGACGCTTTCCCAAAAAAAGAATTAAAACTTGTGGAGAGCAGCAACTCACTTCCGGTGCCGTTCCGGGGTTTCCCAGGGACAAAAACGCCGGGGATAAAAAATATCTGCTCTCAATAAAAGTTCCTTTACCATAGCCGTTTTTATTTTTAGCCATTGCCACCCCCTCCGGGGCTTGACATTCGCTCGGCATGGTGGTAAGCTTTATTTATCGCTTTTCGTTTTCTTTCTTGCCTTTGCCCGGATTCGCGTCCGGGCACGGGCTTTTTTTTTTCTCGCATCATGCCGCTGCCCTTCGTGTTTCAATCCATTTTTCGATATCTGATTCGATCCATCCAACCGCGCGCGCGCCCAATTTCACCCGCTGCGGAAAGTCACCTTTTTTTTCTAAGCGCCAAATCGTAACGTGAGATAGCCCGGTTCGGTTCAAGACTTCTGGTTTTCGTAAAATTTTTGCCATCGGTTTATCCTCTGTTTGTGTTTTAAAAAACAAAAGTGTTTTCTTGAACACAAAGGTAACCGTCTGAAATGGCTTTTTAATAGATGGAAGGGGTATCGGGGTTTTTGGTGAAAAGGGGGGGGTAGGTTTTATAAACCCCCGATTGACGGGGGCTCATAGCTTGCTAATGGGGGGGTAGGTTTTCTTTTGCTTTATCCGATTATTGGCGCGCCGCCTTGTTTTTGCGGATTAACGATTGTGGCAATTCTCTCCATGGCCGATTTTGACAGGTTTTTGTGGTGCTTTTCCAGATAGTCCATAATTGGCTTTTTCGGACCGGTTTTTGTTTTGAGATTGCCAGCCGGACCATACATCGCCAGCCATGTTTCAACGGCAATGGACAGTTCCTCACTGAAATATTTATGATCCGCTTCCAGGTAGGGAGGGATTTCACCGTCTTTTGAGATATACGGGGATTTTTGGGGTTTTAAATCCGGGTGCTGCTCTTCAAAGTCGGCAACGTCTTTTTCGGCGAAATAAAGTGTTTCTAATTCGTCCATCCGCATAAGGGGGGCAATATCACAAACCCCATCTGAATTGAAAGGGATCTCGCATTCCCTAACTTTTTGCAGAAGGTCAAACGGTCTGATACTCCATCGCCTTATCAAATCTTCACTGCTATAATACTTTGAATTTTCCATTTCAGATCCTCCCTTATGTTTATTTTTTCGCTAAAAAAATCACATTCCTGTGAATCTCCGACATCCCGGTTATCTGCTTCAAATGGGCTTCCCACCGGCTCAGGGCCAGCCGTTTTTCGTCAAGATATGGGTGCCGATTGTAAACGCCCAACACGCCCTGGAGCTTGTGACTCATCACTTTTTCCGCGACAATATCATCAACACCAATTTCCGCCAGTTTGGTTCTGACGGTTCTTCTTAAATCGTGAGGAGTAAAAGGGTCTATAATCCCCATTTGCTTATGGTGCCGCTTAACAGCCCGCGCCAGAGCATTTCGGAACAATGGGCCATCGCTTTGACTGGATTGAAAAACGTATTCCCCATCGGAAAGCTGCCGGGCGGATTCAATTATTTCATGGGCCAGTGGGGGGAGTGGTAGGGCTTGTGCTTCCTTATTTTTCATCCGGGTGCCGGGAATGTTCCAATTTCCCATATTATCCAGCTCATCAAACCGCATCCCCACAACTTCACCCGGCCTTTGCCCAGTCAAAAGGATCATTTTTAAAGCCAATTTGGTTTGGCGATAAATATCAATTTCACCGTTTGATTCATCCATCGCGGCCCAAAACAACTTGATTTCTCCATCGCTCAAAACACGCTTCCGGGTCCGGTCTTTTTCTGATTTTTTCTTAGGCATCGCAAGTGGTTCGTCAATAATCCCCCGGTCCAGTGCAAAAGTGAACAATCTGGATATAGCGCCCAGGGTCCTATTGGCAATGACATAACCCCGTTTGCGAACGGCATCGACCACCAACACAACATCACGCCGCTTGATTTCCTTCATGGGCATCCAGCCAATGCGGGGGACCACATCTTTATTGAACATCCGCAAAGTTTCCGCGCCGCCTTTCCGGGCGGATAGTTCTTCTTCCCAAAACTCATTGACAGCCGCCGCCAGGGTCAGGCCATCACGCAGGGCATCTTTGGCCGTCTTGTGGTCAACTGCCGGGTCACGTCCATTTCTTGCAATGGCCCGGTATTTGTCCGCCAGATCTCGGGCGGATTGAATTGACATATCCGGCCAGTCCCCTATGATTAATTTTTTTCTTTCGCCTTGGACAGTGTACCGCAAAGACCATGCCTTCCGGCCAGAGGGGGCCACTCGGAGGCATAATCCTTGGATATCCGCTCTCTCATACCTGCTTTTTCTGATGGGTAGATTTTCGATGGATATGTTTGTCAAGGCCATGGGAAATACTCCATTTTTTTAAGTGGGGCCACTTTGGGGGCCAATTTGGGAAAAAACACCACATAACTTGTTAAATTTGGGGGCCAATTTGGGGACCGATTTTTTTAACCGTGGGTGTTTTCACTCTTTTTCACTATGTTTCACAATGGAGTAAAATATCTGAAAAGTCAAGATAAAATGAATGTCAAGGGTTTTATGAAAAGTGCTGAAAAATGGCCGTTTCTGCTTTGGGAGCAGGGAGTCGGAGGTTCAAATCCTCTCGCCCCGACCACTTAACGCAAATCAATACAGCACATCGCAAACATCCGCGGCCACCGGCATCCATATGCATGCCGGCCTCTTGATTTCTTATCTCGTAACTACTCAGCGATTTTCAAAAAATATCTTAACCACCCGTTCGCGATGCTCACTTGAGATCACGGAGATCACAGAGAAAAGCAGGCAAAGTCTTTTCTCCGTGATCTCCGTGGCCTCTGTGGTTTAAAAAATAATAGCTGAATAAATCATCCTCGTCTTTTATCTTATAGTTCAAGAGGGGATTTTCCGCAATGTCAGCGTGGCTTTTACCCCGCCGGTTTTTTGGTTTTCCAGCCGGACAGTGCCCTGATGCAGGGCCGCCACTTCTTTGACGAAATTAAGCCCCAGGCCGGTGCTTTTTTTCCCGGTGCCCGGGCGCTGGAGGGAAAAAAACTTGTCAAAAATCCGGTGTTCCGCATAATCCGGAATGCCGGGGCCATTGTCTGTCACGGTCAGGCGGAGCATTTTTTCCTCTGAATGGGCGCGGACGCTGATGGCACCGTGTTCCGGCGAAAAATCAATGGCGTTCTGGAGCAGATTGGACAGGGCCTGGTACAGCAGAAACCCGTCGCCGGTAATAAACAGGCTTTCCGGAATATGGGGGGTGACAGAGATATTTTTCCGGGACAAGACCGGCTGTTTGCTTTCCACAACGGTTTTTACCAGGGAACTGACGGGTATTTTTTCCTTTTCAGATAACTTCTGCCGGCTTTCAATAGCGGAAAGCGCCAGCATCCGTTCCACAATATCCTGAATCCGGGCTGCTTCATTTCTGATATTGGACAAAAACCGCTGCCGCTGATCCGGGGCCATGTCTTCTTCCAGCAGCTCGGCAGCCCCGCGGATGGCGGACAGGGGGCTTTTGATCTCATGGGTCAGGTTTTCGACGTACTGCTCCACATATTTTTTTCCTTCCAGGGCTTCCTGCATTTTTAAAAAAGATTTGCCCATGTCTCCTATTTCACTGTTGTCCAGCACGGGGAACGGCACCCGCCGGCCTTTGGAGATATTTCCGGCGTACCAGGTGAGGCGGTGGATGGGCCGGGTAATCCAGACGGAAACCAGAAAACTCAACACCAGGGCGCAAAACACCGCAATGGCCGCGATTTTCGTGATCTGGGGCCGGGCGGAAACCAAAAACGCGTTGATGGTGGTGGTGGGTTTGGCAAGCGTAAGAGACCCTGCGATCTCATTGTCGATAAGAATGGGCGCCGCCACATAGAGGACGGAAGACTTGGGATCCGCCGGGTCTTGCAGCGTACTCCGGGCTCCATACGTGCCGTTCAGGGTCAGATACACATCCCGCCACACGGAATAATCCAGGCCGATATTTTCCCGGCCGGCGGAATCAAAAATTACGATCCCGTTTTGGTCGGTCATATACACCCGAACATCCACCCGGGTTTTCATAAGCCGGTAAATTTGGGCGGAAACCGGCCTATCCGCCGTGTTTTCAAACAGGCGATACCATTTTTCCAAGTTAAATTCCTCCCGGGCCAGCTCCATGGAAGCCATTTCCGCCAGCAGAACAGCCTGATCCACCAGGGGATCTTCCACCCCTTCCAGGTAGCGGATGCGGATATTGTCTTTGATCCAGTCAATGGGATAATAAAAGCACGCGGCAAAAATGATAAAATAACACACAAAAATGCGGGCACCCAGTTTCATAAATCCTCTTTCAGGGAATACCCCACCCCCCGGTGGGTAATGATGGGGTCCGTGTCCGGACTCACGGCTTTTAACTTGGCCCGGATATTTTTGATGTGCGCATCCACTGTCCGGTCCATGCTGCAGCAGGGATCCTCCCAGGCCAGGGCCATGAGATGGTCCCGGGAAAAAACCTGTCCCGGCCGGCGGATGAAAGTTTCCAGAAGATTGAATTCATATTTGGACAAGTCCAGAATCCGGCCGCAATAGGTGATCCGGTGCCGGGCCGTGTCAATGATAAAACCGGAGGCGCCTGCCGGGTGGCCGGCGGGTCCCATGGTCCGGCGGAGCACGGCCCTTACCCGGGCGGAGAGTTCCCGGGGACTGAAGGGTTTGACCACGTAATCATCAGCCCCGATTTCCAGGCCCACCACCCGGTCCACTTCATCGGCCCGGGCCGTGAGAAAAATAATGGGAAGGGTGTATTGTGCGCGGATAAGTTTGCACAATTCCATGCCGTTAATATCCGGCAGGCCGATGTCCAAAATGATCAGATCGCAGCGGTTTTCAGCGAGCCGTTCAAGGACGGGCCGGCCCAGAGACAAAATTTGCGTTTCAAACCCGTCGGTTTCAAGGGCATATTGAATGGTGTCCGCAATGGCAGGCTCATCTTCTATGATCAGAATCACAGGGGTCATCTGGGGTCACCAGCTTCTGCTTTTGTAACAATGCTGTAAAACAATTAAAAAGTATCCATCCGAAAAAAACCGCAAGGGTTAGACCTCCCACGGTCAGGCCGTGCTCCACAAATCCGGCTGGATTTCGGATAGGCGCGCCATTGATGAGCGGCACGCCCAGGGTGATTCCCCAGTACCAGAAAAAAGGCCAGATCCATCGAACCTCCGAAACGTCCGCGCGGGTTTTTGTCCGAAAAAGATCAGCCGATTGCCGGGATTGCAGAAAGCGAAAAATATTAACATAATTTTTCCGGATTATATGATAAACCAGATTCAGAAAAAAGAAGTAAATCAGAATACCGGTGATCCGGTGAACCCGCAAGGGGGTCAGCCACCCCAGGTGAATATTGTGGGTAATCATGATAATGGAGAGGTCTATTCTGGCTGTATTTGCAATAATTGCAGAAAGGTAGCTGATGCCGGCGCTTCCAGCCAGCCAGAGGAGATTTTCTCTGGTTCTGGTGAATTTGAAAATGCCTGAAAAATATACCAGACAAAACATGGCAATCATGAAATTGACGCCGGCGCAGGCCGGCGCGATCACCACCCCCAGGGCATGGGAAACATAGCCGTTTGCCGGATCAAAATAAAACCGGCAGCCGGTGAGGATTTCCACAAAAAACGCCACCGGCCCCAGAATCCATAAAAGATTTTCCGCGTGTGCGCCGCTGTAATGGGCTTTCAGGGCCAGGGCGGCCGCCAGTCCGATGATGCCCCACGCTGTTTTTTCCAGAACCGGATGATAAATCCGCATTTTCCCCATCCTTTTTCAGCAGTTTTTTTTCTTTTGCGTTAATTTTCGCAAACCTGCCACCAGCAGAAGACCGCCGGCAAGCCAGAAAAAAGAGGGCTCGGGTACGGTTGCATAGGTGTTTCCCACCGCCAGAGCGGAAACATGCCGCGGCAGGGGCAGGGGCTGGCGGACATCAGTATTCTGGCCCCCCGGGTTGCGGATTGTCTCATGCACCGCAAGAAAAGACGTGTATTTTGTAAGCAGATGATAGCGCAGCCCCAGGGTCGTGATTTCGGCTTTTATGGCCGGATGATCGGGGTCAGGGGAAAAATCCGACAAATGGGCCAGCCGGGTTCTGGCCCAAAGATATTTGAGCGCGCTGCTGGTTTTTTCCGGCGCGGTCCGGGACACGTCAATGGTGCGGGTGAACCGGCCGGCCCCGCCGGTGCCGGACACGGTAATGGTTCCCCGGGGCAAACCCCGCCATTTGCCGAATACCACCACCGGCCGAAGGGCAAACAGATCCGGAATAGAGCGGGGGGTGACATCACAGGTGTCAAATCCCTTGCATTCCATGCGGATATCAGTGAGTACCGGAGATGCGATGTACTGGCGAAATTTTTCTGCAACATGGCCTGCCTTTTGCGGATCCGTCACCACAAACGGCTCGCCCCGCCCGGCCCGGGCCATGCCTTCGATCAGATACCGGTTCACGCCTGTGCCGATACCAAACGAAAAAACATTGGCCTGGTTCAGGTTGTCCTTTATTAACGCAAATATTTCCTTTTCCGCAGCAATATACCCGTCTGTCACCACAATCAGGGATCGTGAACAGTTTTCCGCCCCGGGAATGCGAAAACTTTTGTCAAGGGCCGCCGCCAGACGGGTGCCGCCGCCCCCCTGTGTCTTCTCAATGTGGCGGACAGCAGCGGCCACGTTGCCGGTGGTGGCCTCTATGGATGTCGGCGAAAACACGGACGCGCCGCCGGAAAACAGCACCACATTGAACCGATCCACCGGCCGGAGACCGTGCAAAAGATCTTTCATCAGTTTTTTGGCCGTGTTTAAGGGAAACCCGTGCATGGACCCGGAAACATCCACCACAAAAATATATTCCCTGGCAACGATGTCTGCCGGCAAAACCCTGGCTGGCGGCTGCACCGTGAGCAGGAAAAATTTTTCATTTCCAGATTCATAGAGCATAAGTCCGGTGTCCATCTGCCGGCCGCTGAGCCGGTACTGAAGCATATAATCCCGGTTTCCGCCGCCGGTTTCCCCCCGGGCCAGCTTCACACAGGCTGAAGACGGGCTTTTCCAGTCTATCCGGGTGTCATGGGAGGCGCACGAAATTTCTGCCAGATCAATGCCCGTGGAGAGATGACAGGAGATGTCAAACGCGGCCGGGTTCGGGATTTCTTCATTTAAATAAGGATTCGCGAGCCATGGTTCCGGTGCCGATTCGGGGTTTGCGGACAGGCCCGCATACCGGGGGCCCACCACTGCAGGATACACGAATTCATAGGTGCCGTCCGCGGGAACGAGCAGTTCCGTGTAATGCAGGGTGATTTCCACCAGATCACCGGGCAGAATATTGGCAACGTTCATGGAAAACACATTGGGCCGGTGCTGAGCCAGCAGGGAAGCGCTCCGGCCGGATTGTTTTGCGGCAGTGAATTTTTTTTCCGCGATTTTCCGCTTGTGAATTTTTGCTCGGATTCGTTCACTGCCGATCCGCATTTCCATGCCATGCACCGCGGCCCGGGTGGATGCGGGAAATACATATTTTGCAGTGACAGGGCGGGTGCCGGTGTTCTGATACGTTTGAACCACCGTGACATCCGCGATGACCCCGGCAATAGCCACTTCCACGGTTGTGGATTTCAACGGAAACGGATCGGTTTCCATATTTTGGCTTTCAATAAAAAAATACGGGGAACGGGGGGTATCCGATTCCGGGGCCGCCAATGCCGGGGAAAGCGAAAAAAGCAGGCAGGCCAGGGTGAAAATGGTGATACATGTCAGGGTTTGATTCAGGGTCTGATTCAGGGTCTGATCCATGGATTGATCCTCCTTGTGGCAAATAAGTTGCGTTTTTCAGGAGGCATTGTTGCGGGAATTCATGAATCCATTATGAAACAAAAATGAAAAATTCATGAAAAAAAAGGATCAAGCTGAATCGCGATTGACGGCTTCCACCGGCCGCTAAATTTTGACGGTGCCGACCTTAGTAATTCGATTTTCTCTAAGAATGCCTTGTTTCCATAATTTATAATTGACACTGTAAATTCAATTATATATAAAAAAATAAGCTTTCCTGTTCGGTAATTTACGTGAAAAGCCGATCGATATTTCGGAAATCAGCCACATGGATTTACGTTTCGAATTTTTGTTCTATTTGCCATTCACAATGCAATAAGGAGGCAGATAATGACGCATTGTTCACGATTTTTTATTCTCACCTGCGGCATATTGATGGTCATTTCATTTTTGACAGCCTGTGAACAGAAAAAACCGGAAGGGAAACTGATAATTTCAGAGCAGTCGTTTTCTGCAAGGCAGGACACGAAAAACACGTTCACCATTGATGCCATAGGTAAGATCAAAAATGTCGGTGATGTGGATGTAAAAAGAGTGGTTGTTACGGGTAACTGCCTGTCATGTACGGGCCGTTGGGGTGTGGGGCAATGGCAGACCTCTCCGGATATAGATAAAATGCCCCAGCAAAAGGACACCATAAGTTATATACCCGCCGGAGGAGAAGCATCATTCAGTTTTACGGAAGTCGCTGATTATCTATTGGTCGCTGGAGAAACACAGCCGGAAATGCCCGAAAAACTTGAAGTGGTCATCCTATCTTTTGAAACGGTAGAATAATGGAGATTATCCATTTCCCGGGGCAGCAATGCTGCTCATTCAAGCTTTGACACCCCGACCGACACCAGCGAACACCGACTGAAAATGAAACCGACGGTTACCCCACATCCTTCCTTTTTGCGGGCGGTTGCGTTTATCTTTCTGCTGGCCGCCGCCGGAGTGCTTGTCTATTCAAACACGTTTCAGGGATCGTTTGTTTTTGATGATATCAATTTTATCACCAAAAACGATCCTGATGTGCACATGACCCGGTTTTCCTGGGAGGCGTTAAAAAAAGCGGCCCTGGACGGCAATCCCCGGCACCGGTACCTGCCCAACATCAGCTTTGCGGTGAATTATTATTTCGGCGCGGAAAATACCGTTGGCTATCATCTGGTCAACCTGGCCATTCATCTGATTTCCGGTATCGTGCTTTTTTTTCTGTTTTGGACCACCTGCCGGCTGAGCATGGGCGACAGCGATCCGGCCCCCCCCCGGCAGCCGCGGAGATGGGCCGGCGTTTTTTTCCGCTGAAATGCTGTCATTTTTTGCTGTTCTGCTGTGGCTGGTGCATCCGGTTCAGACCAATGCCGTGACCTATGTCTGCCAGCGCATGGCCAGCATGGTGGCCCTGTTTTATGTTCTGGCGCTGCTGTGTTACGTTCTGGCAAGAATCCGCCTGCAAAAGACAAAAATCAAATCAGCAGGGGTTTTATTTGCCGGCTGTATGGTTTCCGGCATCTGCGCTGTTGCCACCAAAGAAAACGCCGGCACCCTGCCGGTGATAATCCTTCTCTACGAGTGGTTTTTCTTTCAGGATCTGAAATTCCCCCGGGCCGGCCGGACCTGGATCTGGGTGGCGGCCGGCGGCATGGTGTTTGCCGCGGTGGCGGTGTATTTTCTGGGCGCGGATCCCCTGCAGCGGATTCTCAATTCCTACACCCGCCGGGAGTTCACCCTTCCCCAGCGGGTCATCACCGAATTCCGGGTGGTGGTCTATTATGTGAGCCTGCTGGTTTATCCCCATCCGGACCGGCTGATTCTGGATCACGATTATCCTCTGTCCCATGGATTTTTTCATCCATCCACCACGTTTTTTTTCGTTGTCATGCTCGCCGGCATTACCGGGCTTGCAATGTCTATGGCCAGAAAAAACCGGTTGGCAGCTTTTGCGATTTTCTGGTTCATGATCACCCTGGCCATTGAGTCTTCGGTCATCGGCATTGAAATTATTTACGAGCACCGGATCTACCTGCCCTCCATGTTTCTGTTTCCGGCAGCGGTCAGGGGGGTTTCCCAGAAAATAAAACTCCGGCAGGGCGCTGTGGTGGCACTGATTCTGTGCGCAGCTGTTCTGTCGGTATGGTCCTTTCAACGAAACCGGATCTGGGCCACGGATGTTACGTTCTGGGCGGATAATGCAAAAAAATCCCCGTTAAAAGAGCGGCCGTATCAGAACCTGGCCTATTCCCTTCAGGTTCGGCAGGAATTTGACAAAGCAATACATTTTTACCAGAAATCCCTTGCCATCCGCCCCCATCCAGTGGCGTATTTTAATCTGGGCCTGTGTCTTGAAGGCATCGGGTATTACAGTGATGCCGTGGATGCCTATGTGAGTGCGCTTAAAATGGGGTATGGCACGCCGCAGGTGCATTACAGCCTGGCCAGCGCGCTGGTCCATATGGGAGAATTTGCCGCGGCAGCGGCCAATTTTGAAAAAGCAGCGGAAATGGCGCCCGGGGATACCGTGGCAGCACAAAAACTGGCAAAACTCAGGGGGTTTTTGGAAAAATGCAGGACCCCTGAGCAATGTTTGCGCACAAGCATTGCCCAGGAACCGGATAACCCGGCCCTGCGGTTTAAGCTGGGCAGAATTTACGAAAAACAGGGCCGGCGGGATCAGGCGGTGGCTGTTTATAAGCAGATTTTAACGGAAATTTCCCATACGGAACGGAAGCTGTTTATGCTGGTGACCGCCCGCATGGCAGCGCTTTACCCAAGGGCCGAAAAAACAGACCCATCCCTTAACAAATAAAACCATTATTTCCCGCAGCGCCGCTGAGATCGCCGGGAAAAACCTCAGCGGCTTCGCGGGATAAAAATATCAGAAAAACGGGTTTTATTTGTGATTATAACGGCAAAAATACCACCATAAAATTGTTACGAGGCCGTTAATACCGATAATGATCCGGCTTGAACGGACCGTCCACCGGCACGCCGAGATAATCCGCCTGCTCCTGGGTCAGCTTTGTCATTTTGACCCCCAGACGGTCCAGATGCAGCCGGGCCACCTCTTCATCCAGTTCTTTGGGCAGGGTATAGACCATTTTATCATGGGGTTTTGTGGCCAGCTCAATCTGTGCCAGCACCTGGTTGGTGAAACTGTTGCTCATCACAAAGCTGGGATGGCCGGTGGCGCACCCCAGATTCACCAGCCGGCCTTCAGCCAGCACAATAATGGACCGGCCGGATTTCAGCGCCCACTTGTCCACCTGAGGCTTGATGGTTTCTTTTTTGCAATCCGGTGAATCCCACAGATACGCCATGTCGATTTCATTATCAAAATGCCCGATATTACAGATAATGGCTTCGTCTTTCATCTGTTCCATGTGCGCGCCGTTAATCACATGATAGCACCCGGTGGCGGTGACGAAAATGTCGCCGGTGGCCACCGCGTCTTCCATGGTGGTCACTTCATACCCTTCCATGGCCGCCTGGAGGGCACAGATCGGGTCAACTTCCGTAATCAGAATCCGGGCGCCATACCCGCGCATGGACGCGGCACAGCCCTTGCCCACATCACCGTACCCGCAGATCACCACTACTTTGCCGGCCAGCATGATATCCGTGGCCCGTTTAATGCCGTCTGCCAGAGATTCCTGACATCCGTAAAGGTTGTCAAATTTGGATTTGGTCACGGAATCATTGACATTGATGGCCGGGAACAGCAGTTCTTTGTTTCTGGCCAGATGATAGAGCCGGTGGACGCCGGTGGTGGTTTCTTCGGAAACCCCCCTGATCTTTTCCGCCACCTTCTGCCAGTGCCGGGGATCTCTTTCATAGGACACCCGCAGCCGGTCCATCAGGCATTTCAGGTCCGGGGTGGTATAGATTTTGTCCAGCAAAGACGGGTCTTTTTCCACTTTCACGCCCTGGTGCACATACAGGGTGGCGTCTCCGCCGTCATCCACAATCAGATCCGGTCCGGAGCCGTCCGGCCAGGTGAGGGCCATTTCCGTGCACCACCAGAAATCTTCCAGGGACTCCCCTTTCCAGGCAAATACCGCGGCCGATCCTTTGTCCGCAATGGCGGCGGCCGCATGGTCCTGGGTGGAAAAAATATTGCAGGTGGCCCACCGGAGATCCGCGCCCAGCGCATAGAGGGTGTCGATGAGCATGGCGGTCTGAATGGTCATGTGAAGGCTGCCCGTGATTTTCATGCCTTTTAAGGGCTTTTCTTTGCCGTATTTTTCCCGGGTGGCCATCAGTCCGGGCATTTCCCGTTCTGAAAGCTGCATGTCTTTATGGCCCAGTTCCGCAAGCGTCAGATCCGCGACTTTGTATTTCAGGGAAAGGTCCAGATCCTCGAGCAATTTTTCCGTTTGTCCGTTTAAACTCATTATTTTTTCCTCGCTGTTGTTATGGTTAAATAAATGGATTTTTTCAAAGGAAACACTTTTATTTCCTGTTCTATAAAACCGCTGCGTTTAAGAAGCGCGCGGATTTCCGCTTTTGAAAACCCGAGCCACCGGTCCCCGAATTTTTTTCGCATCTCTTCATTGGTATGCTTTTCAAAATCCGCAATAATCAGGATTCCGTCTTTCTTTAAAATTCTGGCCGCTTCAAGAACTGCTTTTTCGGGTTTTGGCAGATGATGCAGCACCATGGACAAAACCGCCAGATCCGCCTCGCTGTTTTCCAGGGGCAGGTGCTCCAGTTCCCCGAGCCGAAGTTCCACATTGTTTTGCATCGGCGAAAACAGCTTTTGCGCCTGATCCAGCATGTTGCGCGAACCGTCAACCCCCACGGCAAAATCAGCCTTTTCCCGCAATCCGGCCAGAAGTTCGCCGGTGCCGCAGCCGAGATCCACGGCAAACCGGGCGTTTTCCACGCAATCCAGAATGGCGCGGTTCAAATTAAATTCCCCCAGCATCTCCTGTTGCAGATCATTCCATTCCGGGGCAATGGCATTAAAAAAATTCCGGGTATGCCGGCTGCGCTCCGAAATCAGATGCGCGGCATTTTCCAGATCATGGGTGAGCTGCGGTTCTTTTTGAAACAGCGGCTGCAAAGACGCCACAAATGCGCCGGCCTCAGTATCCCGGGCCGCGGAATAAAAAGCCCAGGACCCGTCTCTGCGGCATTTCAAAAGGCCGGAGTCGGTCAACACCCTGAGGTGCCGGGAAATCCGGGGCTGTCCCATGCTCAAAAGGCTTACAATTTCATTCACATTGAGCTCATTGTGCATCAGAATATTCAGCAGCCGGATCCGGGTTTCATCAGCCAGTGCTTTAAATTGGGGCAGACAGTTCATTTAGTATCGTTAACGCATAAAAAGATATAAGTTATTCCGAATATTAATATATGTGAATATTAATATATATTATTTTATCGCCTGTCAAGGCATATTTTTTGCCGAACCTGCCTGAAAACCAGATAACCAGCTGAAAAATAAAATTAATTTACTGAACTGAAGTTTCATGGTACAAAATAAATATCCGTCAAAAAAATCAACAACAGACAGCACAAAAGGAGCACATATTGTTTTCATTTGCAGAAATCTGCGACATGGCCATCCAGATTGAAAAAAACGGCGAGCGCATTTACCTTGCTGCCATGGATCACGCAAATACCCCGGAGTTGAAAGATCTCCTGGCGTGGATGGCAAAAGAGGAATCTGATCACGCCCAATGGTTTGAAGCGTTGAAACAAAAATCCGATTCTGCCCCGGAAGACGCGGTTTTAGCGGAAATGAGCGAGGCCCTGATCCAAGATTACCTAAAGGGGCAGGCATTCTCCCTTAAGGATGTGGATTTCTCAGTTATTGAGAACATGGATGCGCTCATCGCTATTTTTGTAGAATTTGAACAGGATACCATCCTTTTCTATGATCTGCTGGTGGCGTTTGTGCCGGATGATGCTGTCAAAATGGAAATTCAGCATATTATCAAAGAAGAAGAAACGCATATGGAAAAACTCCAGTCTTTAATCAATTGCACATGTCCCTGATTGAGCAGACGACAACCTGATAGTAAAAAATGATATATGGTTATCCACTTCGCTCAAGCTGACTAATTCGCTAATAACGGGCTGATATTTCGTGAAATAATGCTTTTTCGATTAAAAGGCATTGTATTTACGGTTTGTTGAACAATTCTATAAAATCGTTTACCGACATGTTTTGTATTTCTACGATTGAATCGAAACGTGTATTCATCCAGATAGCGCTGAAGGTGTTTTTTTTCGAGGCGACCATGATAAGTTCCAAGAAATACCCGCTTGATCAGAGAGGCAACCATATGCACTCCTGGCAATACACTTTCTTTCTTTTCAGCCTTTGCTTGAAGAACCTGATGATGCGTATAGCCCTCTTTTTCAAGTTTATTGTATCCATTCCAACCATCTGTCACAACAGAACTTCCGGGTGCGATATTGGCTTGGATAAAAGGT
>JAABSH010000053.1 GCA_011390465.1 Desulfobacteraceae bacterium | reverse complement strand
GAGAAGTTCTGGGGACTTTGCACGGTGATTGTGGTGAGCATGATCGGATTTGCGCTCCTGTCTGCTCTGGGATGGATTAAACTCAACCCCAAACCCTTGATATGGGCCAATTACATTGTGGGCGGTATCGCGTTCGGCATTGGTATTGTGCTGGCCGGCGGATGCATCAGCGGGTGTTTGTTTAAAACCGGACAGGGGAACTTAAATTCCATGGCCGGACTGGTCGGCATTGCTCTGGGGGTGGCTGCGGTTGCCCATGGCCCGCTTCAGGAATTTAACAGTTATCTTAAACAATTTATCATTAAGAATGTTGATAATTCCAGTGTGACGTTTTCTTCGGTCACGGGGCTACCCTACTGGGTGCTGGCTCTTTTGTTCGGGGCTGTTGCCGTGATTTTTGCAGTGATGGCTAAAAGGAAAACCCCGGCATCCGCCAATGCCATAAAAAAAGAAGATCTTTCGGTTCTGCAACGCGTCATCACCCGGTCCTGGAAACCCTGGCAAGCCGGTATTGCCATTGGTATTCTGGCCTGTTTTGCCTATCTGTCGTCTGCAGCCAGCGGCCGGAATTATCCCCTGGGTGTGACCCACGGAGTGCTGCATGCCCAGTTGCTGTTGACGGATGCGCCGTTAAACCATGTATACGCGCCAGCATCAGCGCTGTCTTCCGCAAAAAAGGAAGTCCCGGCAAAACCGGCAAATGCAGCAGCGCCTGCCAAAAAAGTCTCCTGGTGGCTCATTCTGGAGGTGATTTTTCTGGTGGTTGGCGCGTTTACCAGCGCAAAACTTTCCAACAAAATTAAATTTCTGCCCCGACCCCCGGATCAAACGGTGGTGGCGTTTTTTGGCGGTATTCTCCTGGGTGCGGGAGCGGCCATTGCCGGCGGGTGCGTGGTGGGCAATATTATGAGCGGAGTGGCCCTCATGAGCGTGGGAAACGTGCTTTTTCTCTTTACCGTGGTGCTGGCCAACTGGGCCACCACCTGGTTTTACCTCATGGGCGGCGGGATGATGAGGTCCTGATCAGGTGAATTTATTTGGCTCATTTACCTGAAAATTCACAATCCGTGAAATCCGTGAAATCCGCGTCAAAAAAAGATTTGGACACGGATTTCACGGATGCGCGCGGATTTAAACAAACACTGATTATCCGCTCAAGAGGAAGGAACTATCGCTTGCAGTGACGCAGTAAGGCGTTAACCAGCGTTGCCCTGTTACCAGAGCGAACTGGATCATCAAAAAAGAGGAAAAAAAGATGAAGGAAAAAACAAAACTGTTCTGGCTCATTGCCTTGTTTCTCGGCGCCTATTTTATTCCCTGGGCCGATCCGAAGATCCGCCAGGCCGGATTTGAAGCGTTCATGATGCTTCAGGAATATGCCCAGGAGCACGTACTGACCTGCCTGATCCCGGCGTTTTTCATTGCCGGCGCCATTGCTGTGTTTGTGTCCCAGGCTGCGGTGCTCAAATATTTTGGTGCCCAGGCTAAAAAAGTACTGGCCTATTCCGTGGCATCGGTTTCCGGCACCGTGCTGGCGGTCTGCTCCTGTACTGTATTGCCTCTGTTTGCCGGCATTTACACCCGGGGGGCCGGCATCGGCCCGGCCACCGCGTTTCTTTACTCCGGCCCGGCCATTAATGTGCTTGCCATCGTACTGACTGCTCGCATTCTGGGTTGGCAGATGGGGCTGGCCCGGGCCATTGGCGCAATTATTTTTGCCGTGGTGATCGGCTTGACCATGGCCTTTGTTTTCAGAAAAGATGACGCTGAGCGGGCCGCGGGAAATTTTTACCTGCCGGATGAAGACGATACCGGCCGGTCACTTGCCAAAAATGGGCTTTACATGCTCACCATGGTGCTGATTCTGGTGTTTGCGGCATTTGCCAAACCCGGGCCGGATGCGGCCGCCATCTGGAAAGGCATTTTCGCCGCCAAATGGATTGTCACAGCCGGTTTGCTGGTCATTCTGGCAGGGATGCTCAAGGCCTGGTTTAAAAAAGAGGAACTGATTTCCTGGGTGGATGCCACCTGGGGGTTTGTCAAACAGATTGCCCCGCTGCTTGCCATCGGTGTCATCGCTGCCGGTTTTTTGCTGGGCCGGCCGGGCCATCCGGCCCTGATACCGGAAAAATATATCGCGGCCCTGGTGGGCGGCAATTCGTTGTGGGCCAACCTGTTTGCGTCGGTATCCGGCGCATTGATGTATTTTGCCACGCTGACCGAAGTGCCGATTCTGCAGGGCCTATTAGGCTCCGGTATGGGGCAGGGACCCGCTCTGGCGCTCCTCTTGGCAGGCCCCGCACTGTCGCTGCCGAACATGATTGTTATCAACGGTGTGCTGGGATTTAAAAAGACCGCCGTGTTTGTTGCCACGGTGGTGGTAATGTCCACCATTGCCGGAATGGTATACGGAACGTTTTTCGTTTAAGACAACGGCTTCGGAAAAAGTCCAAATTCTTTGTTGCGCTGCATCCCTCGCTGCTTCAACGTAGCAAAGTACGAATCATTGCGAGGGATTTGCGCGCCTCGCCAATTTTATGAGATTGGTGAACTTTTATCCTTTGCCGTCAAAATCTGAGTTTTTTAATTTTACTGAACAACCAAAAAAGAAAAGAAAGGAGATACAAAATGGAGATTAAAGTACTGGGGCCGGGTTGCCCGAAATGCACACAAACGGAAGCCATTGTGAAAGATGCGGTTGCGGAATCTGGTGTTGCTGCTGATGTGGAAAAAGTAACGGATGTGATGAAAATTGCGGGTTACGGCGTCTTTGGAACGCCTGCAGTGGTGATTGACGGCGAGGTAAAATCCGTTGGGAAAATTCCCAAAAAGGAAGACGTGCTTTCCTGGATCAAAAAATAAGGAGACCCGGTATGACGGAATCCACTATTAAAAGACTATCGTTTCTGGATCGGTATCTTACCCTGTGGATTTTTCTGGCCATGTTCGTTGGTGTGGGCAGTGGCTATTTTCTGCCGGATGTGAAAAATTTTATCAACCGGTTTACCGTGGGCACCACCAATATCCCCATTGCCATCGGCCTGATTCTGATGATGTATCCGCCCCTGGCCAAGGTGAAATATGAAAAGCTGGGATTTGTGTTCAGGGATGTCAAGGTGCTCGGTCTTTCTCTGGTGCAGAACTGGATCATCGGACCGATTCTGATGTTTGTGCTGGCAGTGACCTTTTTGTCCGGATACCCGGAATATATGGTGGGGCTGATTCTCATCGGTCTGGCCCGGTGCATTGCCATGGTGATTGTGTGGAATGATCTGGCCCATGGGGACACGGAATACTGCGCCGGCTTGGTGGCGTTTAACTCTATTTTTCAGGTGCTGTTTTTTTCAGTTTACGCTTATGTTTTCATCACCATTTTGCCACGGTGGATGGGACTGGAAGGCATGGTGGTAAACATTACCATCGGGCAAATTGCCGAAAGTGTGTTTATCTATCTGGGCATTCCCTTTATGGCGGGTCTTTTGTCCCGCGTGATCGGTTTGAAAACAGTGGGCGCGGAACGCTATGATAATGGATTTATTCCCAAAATCAGCCCTATTACCTTGATTGCCCTGCTGTTCACCATCCTGGTCATGTTTTCGCTCAAAGGGGACTACATCGTTAAGCTGCCCCTGCATGTGGTTCAGGTGGCCATCCCGCTGCTGATCTATTTTGTGCTGATGTTTTTTGTTTCCTTCTGGCTGTCCAGAAAAGTCGGGGCCACCTATGAGCAGACCACCACGCTATCGTTTACAGCGGCATCGAACAATTTTGAACTGGCCATTGCCGTTGCGGTGGCGGTTTTCGGCATTAATTCCGGGCAGGCCTTTGCCGCGGTGATCGGTCCGCTGGTTGAGGTGCCGGTGCTGATCATGCTGGTCAACGTGGCCCTGTGGATGAAGCGCAAGTATTTCCCCTATGCCCTCAATACGCCCACCGGGGTATGCCATCTCACCTGCAAGCCTTAATAAAATAATAAGGAGATTTTTTTATGCAAGTTATTTGGAATAAATCGTATATTTTCATTTGTCTTATGGTTTTCGGAATGGCATTTTCCCTTCCGGGCGCGTTTGCCCAGGAACCGGCGAAAAATTCGGCTGAAACCGCGGCAACGGAAATCCAACCACAGCCTCACCATCTGGTGGTCACGTATTTCCACACCACCTTTCGGTGTCCCACCTGTCACAATATAGAAAACTATTCAGCGGCCGCTGTTCATTCGAATTTTGAGGATGAACGGCAATCCGGAAAACTGGTCTGGCGGGTTATTAATGTGGAGGAACCGGAAAACAAACATTTTATCAAGGATTATCAGTTGTATTCCAAGCATCTGATTGTTTCGGAAGTAAAGGATAGCAAAGAAGTCCGTTGGAAAGACTTAAAAGATGTCTGGACCCTGGTTCGAAATGAAAAGAAATTTGAAGATTATGTTAAAACCGAAATCAGCGATTGGTTAAGGGAATAATCATGGATTTCGGCACCGCCCAGATATTTTCCGTCATCTGGCTCGGGATTCTCACCTCCATCAGCCCGTGCCCCCTGGCCACCAATATCGCGGCCACCACCTATATCAGCCGCCGGATCAAGTCCCCGTTTACAACAGTAATGGCAGCGGTTGCCTACACCCTCGGGCGCACCATTGCCTATGTGCTGATCGCCAGTGCGATCATTGCCGGTTTGATTTCCATTCCGGGCGTGTCCATGTTTCTCCAGGCCCATATGAACAAGATTCTGGGACCGGTTCTGCTGGTTACGGGTCTGTTTATCCTGGAACTGGTGCCCCTGAAATTGCCGGCAATGCGTTTAAACAACGATATGCTCAAGCGGATGGGCGACGCTGGCATGCCCGGGGCCGTGGCCCTGGGGGTTTTGTTTGCCCTGGGATTCTGCCCGGTGTCCGCGGCTCTTTTTTTCGGAGGGGTCATCCCGTTGTCCCTGGAATTTCAGTCGCGGCTTTTCCTGCCGTTGCTCTATGGTATCGGGACTGCTGCGCCGGTGATCGGGTTTGCCGTGATCATCGCCTACAGCACGCGCGTTGCCGGGTTGTTTTTCAACCGGCTGGCCGTTTTTGAGCACTGGTTCCGCCGCATTACCGGCGCGGTATTTGTCCTGATCGGTGCTTATTTTTGCCTGAAATATATTTTCGGGGTGATTAATTTTTAGGCAGCACCGCTCTTTTTAAAATAATATGTGCTCTATCTGGTTACCAAAGGATTTAAGGCCAGATACCTGGAAGACGGCCTTATCGGAATGGCCGAATATCTGCGAGGGGACCGGGCCAGGGAGTTTATGATGGATCGTCGATAAAATGATACATTGGTTGAAACGATAAATGCGGTCTTCGTTTTTATTCTCAAAACCCCTTGACAAAAAGGTCTGGTCTGGTCAAACTATATTTATAAACAGGAGGGTTGAGCATGCAGATTGCCAATATTTCAGAAGCAAAGGCCCAGTTATCCGCGTTGATTGAAAAAGTCATGGCCGGAGAAGAAGTGATCATCGGCAAGGCTGGAAAGCCGGTGGCCCGCATCATCAGATATGAGAATAACCGGCAGCCCCGCCGGCCCGGCGCTTTAAAGGGAAAAATCAGGATCGCCGATGATTTCGATGTGCTCCCGGATGATATCGCCGGAGCATTCGGCATGGTGGACAAATGAATCTGTTTCTCGACACCCATGTGCTGCTGTGGTGGCTGGACGATAGTCCACATCTTTCCGATGCTGAACGAAAGGCGATTGCCGATTCCGGAAACCTGATTCTTGTGAGTGCCGCCGTGATCTGGGAAATGCGGATCAAACAGGCCCTTGGAAAACTGGAGATTTCTGCGGATTTTTATTCCGTTATCAAAGATCAGGGATTTGAGATTTTATCCATCACCGCGGATCATGCCTATGCGGCAGGCGGTCTGCCGATGCACCATCGCGACCCCTTTGATAGAATGCTGATCGCCCAGGCCCGGCTGGAAAAACTGTGCATCATCACCCGCGATACCATATTCACCAGATACGATGTTTCCGTTTTTGCGCGTTGATGGAATTCCCGTGACCCCCTGTAATTTTTTTGTCTGTCTGATTTTTAATGTTTTTTTTACGATCATAAACAACCATGAAGCAGAAAAAACAAAACCAAACCAGCGGCAAGGTCGTTAATATTTTTTGTGATATTACCAGCCGCGTCCAATCGCCCTGCTGCAAAATTCTGGAAAGCATCAGCGACGGTGTTTTCACAATTAATGCGGACAAGCGAATCACGTCTTTTAACCGGACCACCTTGTGGTGGAGGATGAAAAAATACGGCTTGATCCGTTCCCGGGATGAAACATAACTTGAAACAGTTTCATAATTTGAAACGATTTTAATTGGTCCCAAGACGCCCCTTCTGTTTTTATTTTCTGTATTATCCTGAAATAAATGTAAATACAATTATTTTTACCAAAAAATTCCCCCTGGCATTTCTTTTGCCTGTTCATCATTGAAGCGCTTTTATCATTCGGCTCGACGGATCGGTGTCGGGAGGTCGCGATCCGTGAGCTTCACAACAAGGAGAACACCATGCACCCGCAAGTGACGCTGAAAATCGCCATCCCCTTATTTGGCGACAGGATTTCACCGCATTTCGGCGCATCGTCCACAATCCTGCTGGTTGAAGTGCAAAATGGAAAGATTACGGATCGGCAAATACTTAACATCGGCCCGCCGCCGCTGGAACTGGCCCGCCGGCTGGTGTCGTTGGGCGCAAAACAGCTTATTTGCGGCGGTATTTTGCATCCGCACAAATAGTGGCTGGCGGAAAACGGCATTCGTGTGCCGGACAATCAGAAAGGACCGGCCGAAGCGGTTGTCGAAAAATTTTTCGCAGAAGCACGGTGCGATTCATAAAGAAAGGAAAGAAAAAAATGAACCCATTAGATAAAATTTTGAAAGGCATGACATTTGAATTTTTCGGCAGTGGAAAGCATAAAATCGAGATGGAAACCCTGCTGACAACCCAAGACGCCGTGTTTCTGGATGTGAGGTCCCGTCCGGAAGGCGAATCGATTCAACTGGGATTGAAACATCACATCAAAACCCTGTGGATTCCCATTGACGAGATTCCCGAACGCTATGGGGAAATTCCCCGCGACGCAACCGTTGGGGTGTTTTGTTCCGCCGGGACCCGGTCCACTCTTGTGTACCTTTACCTGCGAACCCTCGGGTATGACAATGTCCGCATCGCCCACGGCAACTATGATGCCATTATCAGCATGCTGCTGCCCGGCAAACTCTTGAAATTCATCAATGCCCGGGAAAAGAAAGCGGGGGGCGAATAGCCATGTCCCAAACAATCATCGTTGTCGCTATTATCTTTTTTCTGACGGTTGTGATGATCATGAGCGGCCGGGGCGGCGGCAATTTTTACGTGATCGCGCTGGTCCTTTCCGGCGTTCCCATGCATACGGCCTCCACGACCAGCCAGTTTATCCTGGTGGCGAGCGCGCTTTCGGGCGCGCTGATATTCGGCAAGGCCAAGACCATGTCCTGGCCCCTGGTGTTTTTTTTCGGGGGGCTGAATTCTCTGATGGCGTTTTTCGGGGGGTTCGGCGCGTATCTGTTCACCGGAAACGCTCTGAAAATCGTGCTGTCCGTTGTACTTGGGATTGCCGGTGTTGCGATGCTGCTTCCGGAAAAACAAGGCGCCAGGACGGCGGTCTCGAAATTCGGGTACTGGAACATTCGGGAAAGGGGAATTTGGTATGTCATTAATTTGTGGCTGGCCGTGCCGTTGACATTGGCAACCGGTTTTTTTTCCGGTATGGTGGGAATTTCCGGCGGGGCGTTTCTTGTGCCGCTGATGGTGGTGGGGTGCGGCGTGCCCATGCGAACCGCCGTTGGAACAGCCACCGCCATGCTGGCGGCCACCGCCTTTACGGGTTTTACGGGCAATGCCCTGCATGGCGGGTTTGATCCTGTTCTGGCGGTTCCCTGCGGTGTGGTGGCGGTGGTGGGAGGGCTGATCGGCGGAAAAATCGCGCTCAAAACAAAGCCCAAAAAATTGAAAACCATCTCCGGTGTTATCACCATTATCGCCGCGATTTTTATGATGGCGAACGCGCTGGCGGGCCGTTAAAGAGGACAGTATCAATAAACAGGTTAACAAACATCATGCCCGATATCTTCCGCTTACTGCTGATCCTGATTTTTTTGACAGGGTCGGCCGCCGCCGGCAATCTTCCTTGAAACCTCAGCCTTGGAGAGTATTTGCCGAATCACCTTGTAAACATCCGGATGATTGGCCATGTGAAGATGGTTCATGCCGCTGAAAACAAGCCCTGAACGAAAGGGGATGCTTTTTTCCGGGTCCGATCTGTGGCGGCCTGCTGCGCTGGGCACCCGCACCATAATATCACCGATCAGAAGCCCCAGGGGATGGTTGGGGTCTGCGGTGACCGTGGCAGCGACAAAATAATATCCCACCGTCTCCACCAGCGGTAAATTGTGACGATGATTCTGAAGCAGGGCGTCCGGATTTTTGTCCATCCATTCATCATCTATGGTATAGCCGAAACGCAGGTCTTTTATGCCGTCACTGCGGGATTTCAATACCTGGGCCGGTGCCCGGGTGCCGGGAACGGCAAAGGCATGCAGCAAAGAACTCAGCAAGTTTACTGCTTTTTCAAGGGGCGCGCCGAGATTTGGGGAGCCAATGCAGAAAATGTGTTTCAGCTTTTGGGTCCAGGCGGCGTTTTCTTTATGGCCATAATGGGCCGCACTGCGGGAGACCAGGCCCCCCATGCTGTGCCCCGCAAGCACAATTTCCTCAATATCTTCAGGATAACAGTCCATGAGCCTTGACAGCATGTCTGAGAATGCCCGGCCGTTTTCCGAGATATGGCGGCCGGTATTGTACCGGACAAAGAGCGGCGTGTATCCGAGATCGGTTTTCAGTTGGGAGGCGAAATTCATGGACGGGTCATTGTAGAATTTTTCCGATCCAATGTTCCAAGAGTGTTCCGTGCACATCAGGCCGTGAACAAAAATGCAGATTTTGCCGGTGGCATCCGGAAATGCCTGAGCCATGGCGGTTTTTTCCAGGGGAAGAATGTTGCCGCCAAGCCTGAAGCGCATTTTGAGATCAAGGGGATTGTTTTTCTTAGAGAGATAATCGCCGTAAAGTCCGTTTAAAATGGCTTCAGACTGCTCTATCAGAAGGGTTGTCGGCAGAAGATGTTTTGGGGACAGGGTGCTGCTTTGGTGCTGCTGCGGGGAAATTTTGTCCTGGTTTTTTTGGGTTTCGCTGGTTTGTGAAAGACCGCTGACGACCAGGCCCGTGCCGGTATCCAGCAGTTTCTGAACCCCCCGGTTTACGGTGCGGATCATAAAATAAACCCCGGAAGCCGTGGTGTCATGGACCCCTTTAACCGCCTGGCTCAGTGTGCTCAGCGGCTCGATCAGGGCAAGGGGCCGGAAGGTGGTGCGGGCCGCCAGCCGGTGCATCTGCTCCACCAGGTTCGCGGTCTCTTCAATGGCGTCAAATATCAAATCTTTTGTGCCGGTTATGCGGTTTCCGGTATCAGTCATGGATTAAAAAAGATTCAATAACCACATCAAGTTCTGCTTCCGGCGGCATTTCGGGTTTCTGGTCCGCGGACTGGGTGTAGAAATAGGCAAAGTCTTTAAAGGCAAACGTCGCTTCCCTTCCCGCCGGGAGGTAATCAATAACATCTTTCTGGTCAAAACTCGAAGGATCGATTTCCGCCCTGCCGATGACCTTTTCCACATCTTTTTGGTCTGAGCGCACAATGTCATCTTCCTGTGAATAGGAGAACCATTTCTGCGGCGTCCAGACGCTAATACAGGATTTGCAGATACCGGTGACGACCACCCGTTGAACATCCACTTCACCGATATTTTTAACTTTGCCGGAAGCATCAATGGACCATCCATTTTCACTGAACTGGCTTAAATGATAAACTTTTTCGGTCACTTCAAGCTTTCCCTGTTTTGGTTTTTCGCAGGCGGATACCGATAAAAGCAATACGGTCACACACCAGCAGAGACATAACCGCTGACGACAAATTTTCATTAAAATTTCCTTATGAAGGCATAATAAAATTGTGGGGTTTTTTTCTGGCATTTTTTCTATCAATTTTATGTCAATTTTATATCAACGCAAATTTTTATATCAAGGCAAGATTGCTTTTTCAAGCACCGAATTCTGGTGTAAATTTTATGGACAGGATTTTTAACAAGAATGGAACAGATATGGAGGAAAATCGCAAATGGCGTTGCGCTTGGACTGCGGTACCCGATTCCCGCGAATATGAATTATGCACCGGGTTTCAGCCGGAACTTGCGCAAAAGGCAGAGCGCCGGGCCGGGGGGACCCTTGCCCGGGAGTACCGCTTCCGTAACAGCCGCCTCTTGAAATTGATGTTGAATATGTCTCTGTTTTCCCATATGTTATGAATGCTTGGAATCTGCCGGCGCCATCACTTAAAAAATCGCATCCGGCGGAAATATGCTGCCATCATAATCCTTCTTGCCAAGGGGAATCCATGAAGTACCAGAAATTGCTTTATTTTTTGCAGAATGCGGGGCGTGATCCGTCTTCTTTGATGCAGGAGGACTATCTGACCGGCCTGAAAAACCGGCGGTTTCTTTTTCAGTTTCTTAAAAAGCAGGTGGACTGGAACGTGCTGGATGCCCACCCGCTGTCGCTTCTGTCGATAGATATTGACCATTTCAAGCGGATCAATGATCAGTACGGCAGCAGCGTGGGGGATCAGCTGCTGGTTCATGTGGCCACCATTTTAAAAACCGCAGCCGGCAAGACCGGCATCCCGGTTCTGAATGCCGGGGATGCCTTTATGCTGCTCATGCCGGATGCGAAAAAGCATTCCGCCCTGGTTCTGGCATCCAAACTGATTGAATATGTGCGGGAAAATCCGTTTTTTTCCACGGACGCGGCCACGGAAATCCCCATTACACTCAGTATCGGGGTGGCCACGGCCCCGGACGACGCCGTTTCCGGCCGGGAGCTGCTGCACCAGGTGAAAAACGCGTTGTATCACGCCAAACAGTCCGGACGGGATCAATTTGCGGATGTGGCGGATTTTTCCCGGCGGGCCGTTCAGTATCTGGACAGCGCCAGCATTGCCGGCCGGAAATTTCAATTTGCCCAGATCGATGATGCCCTGCGCAATTTCAAGGATGGCATCAGTCAGTTTGTCATTATCGACGGGGCCACGGGCATGGGGAAAACCAGTTTCCTGGACGTGGTGCGCCGGAACCTGGAAAAAACCGGCCTGAATACGATCCGGGTCTGCGGGGTCATGCAGGAGTCTTTCCGTCCCTTTTATCTGATTTCCTATATTGCCATGGCCCTGATGAACCGGCGGGAAGACCGCGGGATTGCGCTGCTGGAGGCCATGGATGACAAAGAACGGAATCTGCTGGCGTATGTGCTTCCCCAGATCAGTGAATCCGGGCCGGGAAGCCTGGAAATCGATGAGCAGGAGCGGGAGGCGGTTTTCCGGACATTTTCCGATTTTTTTGTCAAACTGGCAGACGCGGGCCGGCTGGCAGTGATGATCGATGACCTGGACTACAGCGATCCCGCGTCCCTTCACCTGCTGCGGGTGGTTGTGCGGGAGCGGGCCCTTTGTCTGTTCATCTGCGGTACCGCTACCAAGGATGAAAAAGCCAGCCCCAAAACCATTCCCCTGGATCTTTTCCGCTCCGCTTACAGCGACGGCCTGGGCATCCAGGATATTGAAATGACGCCATTGGGGGAAAGGGATATTGAGCAGCATGTCAGAGTGGTTTTTCCGGAAATTGAACTGCCGGATCAGTTTGTCCGGGAACTGACCGATGTGTCCAAGGGCAATCCCCTGTTTGTTGAAGAAATTTTAAGAAAAATGATCAATGATCAGAAAATTGTTCAGTCCGGCCGGGGCTGGAAAGTCATGGCCCTTGAAAAAGGGTATTTTCCGAAATCGGTTGAAGAAATCATCCAGAGTAAAATCAACACCCTGGACGGTGACAGCCAGCGGTTCCTGACCTGCGCGGCGGCCTTTGGCGAATCCATTTCCCTGAGCATGCTCACCGGGGTATCGGACGAAAAATCCGCCATGGTGCATGATCTTTTAAACCGGGTGGTGGACAAAGGCATTCTCACTTCAGATTTTCAGAACAATGATGAAACGGTTCGTTTTTTAAGCAAGCGGATTCAGGATGTGGTTTACGACAGCATTCATCCGGAGCAGAAAAAAAATCTTCATTCCCAGATCGGGGATTATCAGGAAAAGCTTTATCAGCACAATCTGCTGCCGTCTGCTGCCTTTCTGGTTCATCATTACAAACGCTCTGATGATCCGTCTAAAGCCGAGGTCTATGAAGAAATTCAGCAGCAGCACAACCAGGCGATTTTTAATGACCAGGAAGTAACGCGCTACGCGGTGGAGGATCAGGCAGAGGATGGCACCGATGAAATCGGGGAGGTGCCCCTGAGCGAAGAAAGCCTTAAATATGTTCCCAAACTTTTTCAGGCCATGCTGGTCACCATCCGCAATGTGCGGCTGTATCCCGGGGAAAGCAAATCCGTGGTGAATTCCCTGCATCAGTTTAAGCAGCTGATGGACAAGCTGCTGGAAGATGTGGAGCGGTTCAGTATTATCAAGGAGAAAAACGCGATTCTTATCAACGGTCAGATAATCCCGACGGGCAATTTTCAGTCCATTGCCCAGAAAATTATTGATTTCTGGGACCGGCTGCAGATCCGGAGTCTGACCTTTGTCCGGGGATTTACCGCAGAGGAGCTGCGACGGGTATTTGAAAATATCTGCCGCCTGGAACCGAAGGAAATCAAGCCCCGGTACTGGGAAAAATTTAAAGAAACCCATCAGCTCTCCCGTATTTTTCCCCGGCAGATCCGGTATGCCAAAAAAGATTCTGAAGATTTAAAACAGATGGCGGCATCAGAGACAGGGCCCCCCCATCCGCCAGGCGCGAACGAAGACACCGATGCGGTTGCTGCTGACCATATTCAGCAGATTATTGCCGCATTGCTCGGGGCGTACAGCAAGCTGAAGCTGTATCCGGCCCACGGGCCGGTGGCAAAAGAAGCCGCGGGCCATGTTATGGAGACCCTGGGCGTATTTTTCCGTCACCAGCCCCTGCTCAATATCGCCCGGATTGAAACATCCCTCCTGGTAAACGGTGTCAAACTGGATATTTCCGGGTTTGAAACCATGGCGGCCGGGTTTGTAAAATTTCTGGCGGATGTGAAGTTAAACAGCATTACCTTTTTGAAAAAGACCACCCATGAGGATGTGCTGGCGTTTCTGGCCGCGGTTTCCGATGCTACGGAAAATGAACCCGATGAAGCCTTCTGGCGGGAAATCACGGCCAAAAAAGGCATTCAGGGCATTCTGTTTGACCAGCGCACCTATGAAATCTCCAGGGAACAGGCCGGCGCGCACAAGGGGATATCGGAAAAGACGGAAAAGGATGCCGCGGACCTTTCCCTTGAAATGGAATCCCCGGATTTTTCCGTGCCGCCAGACCCTTCGCCAGACCCTTCGCCGGACCGCTCGACGGAGCGTTTGACGGAGCGGCCGATGCCGGCGTCAGCCATTGATTCGCAGGATGAAAATGCGGGTGACGATTCCCTGCCAACCCGTGTCCGGGATTTATTTCTTTCCGGCGAGCGGGATTCAGCGGCAGGGCTTTTGGACCCGTTTTGTGAAAAGTATAAAAAATCGGATGAAGTGGCCAGGGGGGAAATGCTGGATGTTTTTGCGGCCATGATTCAGCCGGCGGACTGGCAGCCGGGGGCGTTGTATCTTAAACTTGTCCTGGGCCGGGCCGTGCCCCTGCTGGAGGAAGAAAAAAACGAAGACCTGAACCGCCGGGCCGGCGAAATTCTGTTCAGCGGCGCGGAAAAATTTATTTTGTACGGTGATTATGGTCTGGGGGCGTGGATGTTTACCCATCTCCGGCACTTTGCCGGCACCGGCCTGTCTCTGGTGTTTGAGGAGGATTCCGCCGCGGACCGGCCCCTGGACGGCAAACTGATGACCGTGGTGATGGATGATCTTAAATCAGAGGACCGGGCCCTGCAGCAGGAGGCTGCTCAGCTTTTGAGCAGCCTTGGGGCATGGGTGGTGCCATTGCTTGTTGACACGGTAAAACGGGAGAGCAGCATGCGAGTCCGGCGGCTGGCAGCGGAGCTGATTCGGGCCAAAGGCGACGATGCCGTGAACATGTTTAAAAAGGCGTTTCTGACGGAAAGCCGGGGCGAATATCGAGCCCGGATATTGGATGTGATTGATGCGGCAACAGATGACCTGATGCCGGTGCTGGCGGAGGCCTTGTCTGATGCCGCGGACGTTGTCCGCCGTTGCGCTTTTCGTCTGGCCGAACGCTTGGATACGCCGCAGGTGACGGCCCTGTTGTTTGATCTGGCCCGGAACCCGGATGCGGAGGTGGCGGTACCGGCCATTCATCTGCTGGCAAAGCGGGGTTCTGAGAAAACAGTGCCGCTGCTCACGGAAATCGCTGCCCAAACCGATGACAAAGAGATTCTGGGGGCTGTCTGCCGTGTGATGGGGCAGATTGCGGATCCGTCTTTTGTGCCGGCACTGGAAAATATTCTTTTGCCCCGGCGGCGGCTGTTTTTTATGAAGAAATCCGAAACCGCCATCCGGGTGGCGGCCGTTTACGCCCTTTCTCAGATTAAGGACATCCGGGTGGCCCCGCTGATGAAAATTCTGGCCGGTGATCCGGATCAGCGGGTCCGGGACGCGGTCAAATCCCTTCAGCCGCCGGCATGAGACCGGGGAGGGCTGGTGTAGATTATTTTTTTGTCATAAATCAGGTTTTATTTTACCCTAAACCCTTTTGGAATCAACTTTTGATATTATCTTAACTATTTAAAAATAAAAGATTAAGTTTGATATAAAATTCATTATTTTTTCTATAATTTTTTAGAATCATAAAACTTTAAACTATACAAAAGAAAAAATGTTGCCGAAATTTTTTTAGAAAAAGCTTGATCTGGATTCACGCCTGTGTTACATTACTTTTTTTAAAAAATAAACAAAATCAAATGAATGAAGAATATCAGAGCCAAAAAAGCAGATGAAAACCATTAATATCGGATCCCGTAAAAGTAAGCTGGCCCTCTGGCAGGCAGAGGCGGTTGCGGCCATGCTCCAGCAGCAGGGGATGAATACCCGGATTATCACCATGGAAACCCGGGGAGATAAAATTCTCGACACCCCCATTGCCAAAATTGGCAGCAAAGGCGTGTTCACCGAAGAGATCGAAGCCATGCTGAAAACCGGTGAAGTGGATCTGGCGGTGCACAGCGCAAAGGATATGCCGTCAAAACTGCCCCCGGGGTTCAGCCTGATCGCTTTTACCGAGCGGGAAAAACCCAATGATGTGCTGGTGAGCAAAACCGCCGGCATTTCTTTGAAAAATACGGATAAGCCGTTGTGCATCGGCACGTCTTCCGTACGCAGAGTGGCCATGCTGCGGCATTTTTATCCCCATGTCCGCACTGTCAATATCCGGGGCAATCTTCAGACCCGGATCGGAAAAATGACATCCGGGCATTGCGACGCCCTGATGCTGGCCTATGCCGGGGTAAAGCGAATGGGGTATGATCATCTGATTGCCGCGGAATTGCCGTTGACGCAATTTGTGCCTCCGGTGGGACAGGGCAGTCTGGCCATAGAAGTGACAGATGCCCTTGATCCGGAGTTGAAGCATCAGATCCAGGCCTGCGTGAACCACCCGGAAACCGAAGCCATTCTGACGGCGGAACGGGCCTATTTGCGAAAACTTGAAGGCGGGTGCAGCATTCCGGCGTTTGCCCTGGCAACCCTTGATACGGATAACCTGACCCTCACCGCGGGTCTCATCAGCCTGGACGGGCGCAGGATTATTCGTAAAACGGCTGACGGAAAAATTGCTGATGCCCATTTTATCGGTGACGATCTTGCAGCGCAGGTGCTGGAGGACGGGGGGCGGGAACTGCTCCTTGAAATCCGGCAGGCACAGCCATAATCCCCGCAGGAGGTTTTTTTGACCATTTCATCCAGAGTTGAAACAGATGCGTATCTTTTTCGTCATCCCACCGCGGATGACGGCCGGCGCCTCTGGGAAATCACCAAAGCATCCGGGGCCTTGGACCTGAATTCCGTTTATCATTATCTGATCATGTGCCGTCATTTCGGGCGGACCAGCCTTGTGGCGGAGCGGCAGGGCCGGGTGGTCGGGTTTGTGACGGCCTACATTCCGCCGGAAGCGCCGGATACGATTTTTGTCTGGCAGGTGGCGGTGGATGCGGCGGAACGGGGCCAGGGCCTGGGCTGCCGGCTGTTGACCCGGGTTGTTGAAAATGTCCGTAAATATGGGGTTAGGTTCCTGGATGCCACGATTACGCCCTCCAATCAGGCGTCCATCGGCCTGTTTACGGCCACTGCCCGGCAGCTTGAGGCGCCGTTTGTGTTTGAGGAAGAATTTTTTTCCGCCACGGATTTCGGGAAAAACACGCACGAGGCGGAAGTGCTTTTTCATATCGGCCCGATTTCTGATAACTAAAAAAAAAGGAGAAATTCCATGAGAATTTTTGAACAGCTTGAATCCCGCGTCAGAGGATATGTCCGGTCGTTTCCCGTGATATTTGAATCGTCGGAAGGGGCCATTATGACCGATGAGTCCGGCAACAATTATATTGATTTTTTTGCCGGCGCCGGCACCCTGAATTACGGCCATAATAACGAACGCATCAATAATGCCCTGATTGAATATATCAAAAATAAAGGTCCCCATCACACCCTGGACATGGCCACCACCGCTAAAAAACGGTTTTTGACCAAATTCAGCGATACCATCCTGTCCCCCCGGAACCTGGAGTACAAGGTGCAGTTTACCGGCCCCACCGGCACCAACAGCGTGGAAACCGCCATCAAACTGGCCCGGACCATCAAGGGCCGCTCCAATATCGTGGCGTTTACCAATGCGTTTCACGGGCTGACCATGGGCGCCCTTTCAGTTACCGGCAACACATTTTACCGGGATGAAGCCCATATCAGCCGGTCCAATGTCAGTTTTATGCCCTATGACAGCTATCTCGGGGCGGATGTCAATACCATGGACTATTTCCGGAAGCTTTTGAACGATAATTCCAGCGGGCTGGATCTGCCGGCGGCCGTGATCGTGGAGTGCATCCAGGCCGAAGGCGGGGTCAATGTTGCCAGCGCCCAGTGGCTGCGGGATCTGGCCATGGTCTGTTATGATTATGACATTCTGCTGATCATTGACGATATTCAGGTGGGCAACGGCCGTACCGGTGATTTTTTCAGTTTTGAAGAAGCCGGCATCAAGCCGGACATGGTGGCCCTGTCCAAGGCCATTGGGGCGGGGCTGCCGCTGGCGCTGCTGCTGCTGCGGCCGGATCTGGACCAGTGGAAGCCGGGCGAGCATACCGGTACCTTCCGGGGCAATAACCTGGCCTTTGTGGCCTCCTATGAAGCCCTTCATTACTGGGATGACATGGATTTCAGCAATGCAGTAAAATATAAATCCGATGTCATGCGAAAAGAAATCGAGGCCATTGCGGAAAAGTATCCGGAACTTAATGCATCGGTCCGGGGCCGGGGGATGGTTTTCGGCCTTGAGCTTCCGGATCTGGGCTTCTGCTCCCAGGTATCGGAAAGATGCTTTGAAAACGGCCTGATTATTGAACTGGCCGGCGCGGACGATCAGGTGGTGAAATTTTTGCCGCCGCTGATCATTGATGAAGAAACCCTGTTAAAAGGGCTTGCCATTGTGGATCAGTCCATCGGCGAACTGCTGGCCGAGCGAAAGGAACAGCTGACCGCTGAATTTTAAAGGATTGCGAAGATTGAAAAAGAAGTTGTCCGCAGCCCCTTGTGGCCGGCCCGGAATCCGGCCGGCCATTATCATTTAACAAACCACACAGAGGAAACAATGGGAAACCATACCGTAGAAAAAATCGGCGGCACATCCATGTCTAAATTTGCGGATGTGCTCAATAATATCCTGATCGGGGACCGCAACGGCGCAGAACTTTATAACCGGATCATCGTGGTCTCCGCCTACAGCGGCATCACGGATATGCTGCTGGAACATAAAAAATCCCGCAAAGCCGGCGTTTACGCGCTCTTTTCAGACAGCGGCGCCTCCTGGACCTGGGGGGACGCCATCTCCGAGGTAGGGGATGCCATGTGCCGGATCAACGCGGAACTGGAGCCTCTGGGCCTGGATTTGTCCATCGCGGACCGGTTTGTGCGGGAACGCATCGAGGGGGTGCGGAGCTGCCTGCTGGATCTCACCCGGCTTTGCTCGTACGGCCATTTTCAGCTGGACGAACATTTGATGACGGTCCGGGAAATGCTGTCTGCCGTGGGGGAAGCCCACAGTGCCCATAACACGGTTCAAATCCTCGCCAGCCACGGAGTCAATGCCCGGTTTGTGGATTTGAGCGGATGGATGGAGGCGGAAACCCTGCCCTTTGATGAAAAAATCCGTCATCATTTCAAGGATATTGATTTTGCCTTGGAACTCCCGGTGGTCACCGGCTACACCCAGTGCCGGGAAGGGATCATGGATACCTATGACCGGGGATACAGCGAAATTACCTTCAGCAAAATTGCGGTGCTTACCGAATGCCGGGAAGGGGTCATTCACAAGGAATTTCATCTCTCCAGCGGCGATCCCAGGCTCATCGGCCCGGACAAGGTGGAAACCATCGGCCGCACCAATTATGATGTGGCGGACCAGCTCTCTGATCTGGGCATGGAGGCCATTCATCCCGGGGCGGCCAAGGGCATGCGGAAAAGCGGCATTCCGTTGCGCATCACCAATACCTTTGAACCTCAGCATCCCGGTACCCTGATTGAGACCGATTATAAGAATGAAACGCCCAAAGTGGAAATCATTGCCGGTCGAAAAAATGTGACCGCCATTGAATGCTGGGACCAGGACATGGTGGGCCGGAACAATCATGATCTCGAAATGCTCAAGCATTTTGTCAAGTTCAAGATCCGGTATCTGGCCAAGGACACCAATGCCAATACCCTGACCCATTATGTGGATGAACCGTTGACCACCATCAAAAAACTTGCGGATTCCATCCGGGAATCGTTTCCAAATGCGGACATCATGCTGAAAAAAGTGGCGCTGATTTCCGCCATCGGCAGCAATATGTCGGATCCCGGGGTGCTGCCCAAGGCGGTGAATGCCCTGGATTCGGAAAATATCCGGGTGCTGGCCGTGCACAAATGCATGCGCGATATTGACATCGGATTTGTGGTGCAGGAAGATGATTTTGACAAAGGCATCCGGATTCTGCATCAGAAGCTGGTGGAAGAAAGCTGACTTTTCAATGATGAATGATGAATATATGCTGGCGCCGGATTTTCGAAGGATGTTCCTGGTTTTATTTTGGGATTTTATTTAAAAAGTTTCGGTTACCATCACCCTGTCAGCCAATGATAATTTTTTTGTAGGGGCGAATGGCATTCGCCCTATATGAATGGCATTCGCCCCACATCGGAAATACCTTTACCTGTCCCTGCTCAAGCGCAAAAGGGCGTATTCCATACGCCACTGCGTTGGAGGTTTGGCGGCGGCCGGAATGATAATCATGGTCGAAATTGCATTTGGGTAATTAATAATCATTATGCTGGATACCCGCATCACATCATCGGTTCCGTGGAATCTGCTGCTCATTACAGCGGGGTCTGCCGTTCTTGCGCTCGCCCTGAAAGGGATCGCGTTTCAACATGCGTTTATCCCGGGTGGAATGTTCGGTGTGGCGTCGCTTGTTTATTTTGCCGGTGGGGTGGGGCATATCAGTATCTGGTATGCACTCCTGAATATTCCGCTTTTTATTGTCGCCTGGAAGTTCATCAGCCAGCGGTTTCTGCTGTATTCCCTGTATGCCATGGTTTTTTTCACGGGTTTGTATGCGGTGGTGGACGTTAATTTCCATATCGAGGATCAGCTCTATGCAGCCGTGACCTGCGGGGTGCTGTCCGGACTGGGGTCCGGCATTGTGCTGCGTTCTCTGGGTTCCAACGGCGGTCTGGATGTCATGGGGGTGTTGTTTTACCAGAAATTCAATATCGGTCTGGGAAAATTCTATTTTTTCTTTAACGCGCTGTTGTATGCATTCAGTTTTCTCTTTTTTGAAAATGATCTGGTGATCGCTTCCATGATCATGCTGTTTTGCACGTCCTTTGCCATGGAGTATGCGCTGTCAGTGTTCAGCCAGCGAAAGATGGTGCTGGTCATTTCCGCCAAACCCAAAGAAATATCGGAAATAGTGAACCGGGAATTTAATATGGGGTCGACGCTTTTAAACGGCGTGGGCGGGTATTCCGGCGCGCCCAAACAGATTGTGCTCACGGTGATCAACAACATTCAGCTCAAACGACTGGAGGAAATCGTATTCACCATTGATCCGGCCGCCCTGTTCATCGCGGAAAACACTTTTTCCGTAATCGGTTCCAACCTGGCCCGGCGCAAGATTTATTGATTTTCAGAAGATTCAGACGGCAAAAAAAAGCGCCACCAATTTTATAAAATTGGCAAGGCGCATAAATCCCGGGCAATGATGAGCATTGATAAAACACCGTGCAAATGGTATCCTGTTTGCCCCATGCGGCGCTTTTACAAAAAAGGGCTGCTGGATAAATACTGGATTGGCCATTACTGCCAGGGCGAGTGGACTCATTGCGTCAGGTATCAGATGGAAGCCGAGGGCAGATATCATCCGGACTGGATGCTGCCCGATGGAACCCTGGCCCCGGCATTGAAAAAGGGTTGAGTCGTGGTGGGTGTTTTTTGAATGATTGTCTACAAAACCGCCGGCGTTTTCATTCCTATTTGCGGGCGGGGCTGATGCTTCATATGATTACCCTGCTGGAACTTGTCGCTCTTGCGTTTCTTGTTCCAAGGCTGTTGCCTTTTCAGGGAGAATCAGCGGCAGGTACGGTATTGAAAATCATGGCCCTGGCGTTTTTGATCAGCCTGCCGATTTTTTCCCAGCTTGACGCCCGTTCCCGATTTCAGAGTTACAAGCGGGTAAAGGACAATCTCGCCATTTACGGATTTGACCCGCGGCTCGTCCGGCCGTTTATCAGATCCAGGTGCCAGCGGGACGCCGTCTTGGCGGCGGCTGATGAACTAGACCATTATCAGCAGTGTCGCAAATATTTTTGGAACCAGGGATACCGCTGGTATCATATCCTGCCGGATTTCGTGTTCACCAATCCGCGTCGCCTGCTGAGCCGTTATTTCTGGCAGGCCACCTTTTTCGCCAAAACCTATTATTCCAAAAGGTTTTAAAACGGTCTTGACATGAGGTTCACTTAAGCCTTCCGTCTTTTTTAAATGTCCATTTCAAATGTCCAATTTAAATGTCCAACTTAAATGTCAATGGCTGTCGCTGGGGCTGTCGTCGGGGCTGCTGCTGGCTTTTTATTTTCGCTTTCCGTCATCTGTTTTTCAATACCGGGTGGTATTTTATATGCGCCGGCAGCCGCGTCAATGACACCCGCGATATCCAGAAGTGCCATGTCGTGCCAGCGCCGGCCCACCAGCTGAACCGCAATGGGCATGCCCTCTTTTGAATAACCCGCCGGAAGGGTGACGGCGGGATGGCCGGTGGCGTTAAACGGCGTGGTATAGGCGCAGTTGGCCATCCAGTAATCCAGTGTGTGGCCGTCGACGTTTACTGGCTTGTGATAAATATTATACCCGAACAGGGTGGCGTCCGGATCGTGGTGCTTGGGTGCGGGCCCCATGGTAGCCGGGCAGATAAAGACATCCCATTGGGATAGAAATTTTTCCATGGCAATGATGAGCCGGTCCCGCCGTGCCCGGATTTCAATAAATTTGTCATAGGTTGCCGGGTAAACCGCCTGCAGCAGGGGTGAGGTGGCCCGGTGAAATCCCCCTCCGGCCCACATGACAAACCGTTTGGCAGCCGGATGATTGATATTGAGCTGCAGATCCACCATTTGTCCCCAGGTTTTCCAGATTTCTTCAAAATCCACTGATTCCGGCTGACATTTTTCAATGGTGCACCCGCTGGCGGCAAGTTTATCCATAAACTGCTGCATCGTTCTCCGTGTATCCTTGCTGATCGGGATGCCGCCGAATTCATCTGTCCAGGCAATGCGAAGGCCGCGGCATGCCGGTGCCGGGCCAAAATTCATTTTTGTGGCCGGCACCAGGGGGTCATGAACATCCGGCCCGGCGATTACCTGCATGCAGAGTTTTAGATCCGCAATGCTGCGGGCCAGGGGACCGATGGATACCATGGTTCGGATGGTTCGGTTTTCCATTGCTTTTACGCCCGGGAAAATACCATATCCTGAGACAACGTTTTCCGTGGGCTTGATCGCGTAAATACCGCAGTAGGCCGCTGGAATCCGGATAGAGCCGGCCAGATCGCTGCCGAGGGTGAGAGGCGACATGCCGGCGGCCACTGCCGCGGCCCCGCCGCCGGTGCTGCCGCCCGGGGTGTGGTTTAGATTCCAGGGATTGCTGGTTTTTCCATAAATGGGATTGTTCGTCTGCACATCCATGGCCATGACCGGCATGTTGGTAATGCCCAGTATTATGGCGCCGGCGGTTTTGAGCCGCTGAACCACAGTGGCGTCAAAATCCGTGATTTGATCTGACAGCGGGGGAAATGCATTGGTGATCCGGGTGTTTTTTACGGCAAAATGATCTTTGATGCTGACCGGAACCCCGTGCAGCGGCCCCCAGACCCTGCCGTCGGCCAGAGCCGCATCCGCCTGCCGGGCCCGCTCCAGGGCGGCTTCTTCATTCAGCACCACAATGGCGTTAATATCCGGATTGTATTTGTGGATATGGTTGAGGTGGGCGGTTACCACGGCCATGGATGTGCGCCGGCCGTCCCGGATATCGGCCGCCAGTTCGGATGCGGATAAAAACACCAGGGGCCGGTCTGTTGCCGGTGCTTGTTTTTTATCCGCGTCCGACCGGCATCCTGCACTCAGCAAAACGACCAGGCAGAGCAGGCATGAAACAACGGTTGACAACCAGGGGCCGGAGAATTTGTCGCAGCCGGAGAGGGCGCGGCGCAGGAGAGGAGAGCTCATGGCAGTGTTTCCTTATTTGAAATTAATAGTCGTTTTTATTGACCCGATCCATTTCCCGCTTCATTTCCCTGGCTTTAATGGCCTGGCGTTTATCGTATTTGCGCTTGCCCCGGGCAAGGCCAAGGGTAATTTTGGCTTTTCCGTGCTTAAAATAAATTTTCAAGGGGATTACGGAAAATCCTTTTTCCCGGATTTTGGCTTCCATGCGCCGGAGTTCGGATTTGTGCAGCAGGAGTTTTCTGGGCCGCAGGGGCTCATGGTTGTCATAATGGGCAAAGGGATAGGGACTGATGTGCATCTGGTGGACAAAAAGCTCGCCTTTGTCAATTCTGCCGTAAGCGTCTTTCAGGTTGGCCCGGCCGCCTCTTAAGGATTTGACTTCCGTACCCAGAAGCACCATGCCGGCTTCGATTTCTTCGGCAATGGTATAATCATGCCAGGCTTTCCGGTTTTTGGTAACGATTTTAATGTGGCTGTTTTCCATTGTGTGTTATCTGTTACTCGTCAATTTTCAGTTGTCTTTGATTATGATTCAACCGTAAAAAGTCAGATTTAGACGGCAAAGTATAAAAGTTCACCAAATCTTAAAATTGGCGAGGCGCGCAAATCCCCAGTAATGAGGCGTACTTGGCGTACGTTGAAGCAGCTGGGGATGCAGCGCAACAAAGAATTTGGACTTTTTACGAAGCCGTTAATCATCATAGATGCCGTTGGAGAGGACATCCCCATAAGTGTCCGTGATCAGCTGCATTGTATCCTGGGCCGATGTCTGTTTTAAAACCTCTTTTAAAAAGATTTTGGCTTTTTTGACGCTGATTTTCCGGATCATGTTTTTAACGGCCGGAATGGACTGGGGGGCCATGCTCAGGGCGTCAATGCCCAGGCCCAGCAGCACGGGCACATTGATGATTTCCGATGCCATTTCACCGCACATAAAGGTTTTGATATTTTTCTTTTTGCCGGTTTCCACCACATGCCGGATCAGCCGCAGCACGGCCGGATGCAGTGTATTGTAAAGATAGGCCACATGCCGGTTGACCCGGTCAATGGCCAGGGTGTACTGCACCAGATCATTGGTGCCGATACTGAAAAAATCCACCAGATCCGCCATCTCTTCGGCCATGATGGCGGCGGACGGAATTTCGATCATAATGCCCACGGGAAGGTCCCGGTTGAATGCAAGCCCTTCTTTTTCCAGGGAATCAGCCGCCTCATGGATCAGCTGATAGGTTTGCTGAATTTCTTCCACCCCTGAGATCATGGGCAGCAGCAGATGCACATTGCCGTAAGCCGCGGCCCGCATAATGCTCCGGAGCTGGGTTTTGAATATTTCCGGATTTTTCAGGCAGAACCGGATGGCCCGCAGGCCCAGGGACGGATTGGCCTCGTCCGGGGTGGGCAGAGAGGAAATCGCTTTGTCCCCGTTGATGTCCAGGGTCCGGATGATGACCGGGTCCGGCACCATGAGCTCCGCCACTTCCCGGTACTGGTTAAAAAGCTCGTTCTCATCCGGAAAATTCATGCGTCCCAGATAGAGAAATTCCGTCCGGAACAGGCCAATGCCTTCCCCGCCGTGGTCCTTGACGGCCACGATTTCCTCGGGAAGTTCAATGTTGCCCAGAATGGTGAACTGATGGCCGTCCGCGCTTTTGGCGGGCTGGTCGCTGGTGCGGAGAATATCCGCTTTCCGGGTTTCGTATTTTTTGCTGAGTTCGTCATATTTGATCAGGGTTTCTTCTTCCGGATCAACAATGACGATGCCTTCAGTACCATCCACGATAATGATGCTGTCGTTTTTGATCACCTGGGTGGCATTATCGAGGCCGAGCACCGCCGGGATTTCCAGGGTTCGTGCAATGATGCTGGTGTGGGAGGTCTTGCCCCCCCGATCCGTGATAAACCCCATAATTTTTTCAAGCTGAATCTGGCTGGTTTCCGCCGGAGACAGGGAGTGCGCCACCAGAATAACCCGCTTGTCAATGGTGCCGATGTTGACATCCTTGCATCCCACCAGATTGCGCATAATACGCTCGGAAACATGTTCAATATCCGCGGCCCGGGATTTGAGATAGGGGTCCTCGATATTGCTGAACATGGTTTTTGCCTGGGACGTGGCTTCCTTGAGGGCCCATTCCGCGTTTATCAAT
>JAABSH010000052.1 GCA_011390465.1 Desulfobacteraceae bacterium | reverse complement strand
AAATATCCATTTTCAATACTTATGAGCAAACTTTCAATGCATTCGCCGGGGTCCCCACGGTAAATTTGTTCTGCCTTTTTTAAGGCAGGCACGGTGGCCTGCCCTACGAACCGGTCAAGGTCTCCACGCGTCGTAGGGGCGGCAACCGTGCCGTCCTGCAATATGACAAAAGACCTATGGTTATAGGCTTTGGGGGTAGAACAAATTTACCCTGCCGGGGTCCCAGTTTTTGTATACTTGCTTTTGAATAAGTTTTCGATGCCCGCGACAATTACATGGGACTATATTATTATTCATAATTTTGAATATCGCGTCCAGTTCTTCCGGATCGTCGTCCTCATAATATGTGAAGCCGATTTCTTCCAGTGCGGCAATATGGTTTATCCGGATGCGTCTCGTTACTCAGCATCTCCATAAAGGTCCATATCCGGATAATACTTTTTAGCACATTCAGGGCAGATGCCATGGCTGAATTGCGTATCAGAATGTTTATGAATATATGATTCGATTTTACTCCAATTTCCCTTTTCATCACGGATATTTTTGCAATGGGAACAAATGGGCAACAACTTGCTCAGTGTTTTGACCTCACCAAGGGCTTTTTCAAGATCCGAAATCAGCTTATCCCGTTGTTCTTCTACCTGTTTGCGGGCGGTGATGTCGCGGGTGATGCCGATAAAACCGGACAGCAAACCATCTTCATCCCGAATAAAAGAAGTCGTTATTTCAGTCCAGAGATTGCCGCCGTCTTTTCGAATATGCTCTATCTCAAGCGATAATGTGACATCTGCTGCGCCCCTGCGTTCTCCGGCTCTGGCAATTGCTTTTGTCATCATTTGAACTACTTTTGTATATGATTCAGACGTCAACAGACTTTTTAAAGGTACCTGCAGCGCCTCCTCAGGCGTGTACCCCATCAACTTCTGAACAGAGGGGCTGACATAGGTGAACCGCTGGTTCAAGTTCATCGTCCAGATAATATCGGAAACATTGTCGGCAAGAAGCCGGTATTGCCTCTCGCTTTCCCGCAGGGCCACCGTCCGAAACGCCACCTGCTTTCGCAAGGACCATGACCACAGGAAAAACCCAAAAATGAGCAATAGCAGAGGAACGGCGACCATGGCGACATACCGGAAAACAGTAAAAAAACCGGGAGTTAAATCCGCATAAACCCCCAGCCATTTCTCGGAGATGCGCCGGTATTCGCCGTTTTCATCGATCACTTTAAGCCCTTCTCCAAGCCGCGCCAGCAGGGCCTTGTTCTGGTTTTGTGAAACCGCGTAACAGTATTCAGCGGAAAGAAACGGATGGCGGCCGACGGTTAAGTTATTCCAGCCGTTTCTTTTAATCCAGTATATGGCAGTTACCCTGGCCACAAGTGCACAATCGTGCTTTCCTTCAGACAATTCACCCAGGGCCGCCTCCTGGGAATCAACGACGGTAATCTGATCGCCAAGCCCGCTTTCGACCGCGAAATCGTGCATGATGTCGCCCTTCTGCACCACAATGCGTTTCCCGGCCAATTCGGAAACAGTGGCCGGTACAACCCCTTCGCCTTTTCGCACAACGCTGACGCAATCATTCACCGTATGCGGCTGCGAAAAGTCGAACGTCAAATCGCGTTCAGGCGAGTAGAACAGGCCCTGCAATGCATCAATTTCGCCCCGCGCCAATGCATCCCGAATATCCGACCAGGGGCCAAGGCGAATCTCGATATCAAGGCCCACCGAATGGGCAATGGCGCGGGTGAGATCCACATTGTACCCGGCAGGGCGTCCGTTTTCATCAAGATATTCATAAGGCGGATAGTTCTGATCTCCGCCGATGATGATCCGTCGATGCGTCGGCAGTTCCAGAGCCGCAAACCATTTTGCGTGGAGATGACGATACGTCCCGTCAGCCACGACCAGGGCGAGTCCTTCATTTAACAGCGAAAGCATCTCCCGGTCGCCTTCCCGCACCGCAAAGCAGAAATCCTGGCGGAATCCTTCAATGGGCTGGTTGACGACGGTTAAATTCGTAAGGCCTTTTTCCTGTATGAGCCGAAGCGCGACCAGCCGCTGAATAACGACGGCGTCAAAGCGGCCCGCAGAAAGGTCATGCAGCGCCTCATCAAATGTGAGGGTCGCATGAATGTCAAATTCGCGGTTTTCCCGTCGCAGAAACTCCTCGGCATTATCCCCTTGCATGACAGCAACCTGCCGTCCTCCAAGATCGCCCAAATCCCGGATATCGGTCGTACCCGCCCGAACCACGATGGCGCCATGAATGGACATATAGGGAAACGTAAAGTCATACACTGATTCCCGTTCCGGCGTTCGCCCCACTAAGGGAAGGGCGTCAATCTCGCCCTTTTCAAGCCAGTTCCGGACCTGTGTCCATGGTCCGGTGCGGAAAGAGACATCACGTCCCATGGCACCGAGGGCCGCACGGAGCAGGTCGACTGAAAAGCCGGTTGCCTGGCCGTCTTTGTCAACAGTGCAAAAAGGCGGATAATTGATCTCGGAGCCGGCGCGAAGGGACGGTTTTGACAATGGGCCAATTTCGCCGGGACTGGCGCAAGCCCCTTCAGTCCCGGGGACAATTATTGTGATCATTATAAAAAGTATCGTCACGATCACACGGCAGGGCAACAGTAGAATCATATCTTCAATCCTAAAAAATTGAATCAGGCTAATCTGATGTATATGGTCATCAACAATTTTTTTTTGCAGCCAGCCTGTCAATAGAAAAAAGGGTTTGTGTAAAATCGTTTACAATATCAGTCATAGTTTTATCCCTGAAATATTTACATCAGCTTTTTGGGTCATCCAACACTTTCCGGATGGTTTGCGAAAGAACATCTTGCAAAATCGGCTTCATGACAACTTCCCGGATTCCGATTTCCTTACTTGCCCTGTCCGATACCTTCTCGTGAAATCCCGTGCAAAGGACAATGGGAATATCCGGCCGGATTTCAATGAGTTGCCTGGATAGCTGATAGCCTGTAATATGCGGCATGGTCATGTCCGTAATGACAAGATCAAATTGATCCGGTTTGGCCTTGAACAATTCCAGGGCTTCGATGCCACTGGTTCTTCCGTCAACTTCATACCCGAGCCTTTCCAGTATTCTTTTAAGCAGCTGCACAATTGAGGGTTCATCGTCAACAACCAGAATCCGCTCAGAACCGGTGAAAATGGTTTTTTCTTTCTCATTTGCCTTGCTGTCTTTCACTGCATCGATAATTTCCGGCAGATAAATATGGAAACCCGTTCCTTTGCCGGGGGTGCTTTCAACAGATATAAGGCCACCATGACTTTCCACAATCCCGTGAATCACAGCCAAACCCAGCCCGGTTCCTTTATCTATCCCTTTGGTGGTAAAATACGGCTCAAAAATCCGCTCAATCACATCCGGCGTCATACCGCAACCCGTATCGCTCACTGTCAGCTTCAGATAAGGTCCGGGCGGCAACCTTTTCGGCACGGATAATTCCTCCGGCGCTTTGACCTGGAGGAGGCTGACGGACAGTTCGCCGCCATCTTCAGACATCGCGTGGGATGCGTTAGTGCAAAGGTTCATTATAATTTGGTGGATCTGCGTGGGGTCAGCCAAAACCTTGCCAAAAGCCATGATATTTTCAATAAGTATAATGGTTGATGGCAGGGACGCGCGCAGTAATTTAAGGGCTTCCCTTACAATCAGGTGAATTTGTACCTGAAAAAACTGGGTTTCAGTCTGCCGGCTGAACGCAAGAATCTGGTTTACAAGGTCTTTTGCGCGAATGGAAGCATTTACAACTTCATCGAGATTGTCTCTGGTATCAGAGCCTTGCGGCAAATCGGAAATGGCAAGTTCTGTATATCCCAGGATGGCCGTCAAAATATTGTTGAAGTCATGGGCAATGCCGCCGGCAAGGGTGCCGATCGCCTCCATCTTTTGAGACTGCTGAAGCTGAGCCTTAAGCCTGGTTTTCTCCTCCTCGGCGCGCTTGCGCTCGGTGAGATCTCGGGTAATGGTTAAAATATGCGGCAACCCGTTCAAATTGATAATGGATGCCGACATCAAACCGGAACCAATTTCTCCATTCTTTTTCCGGAAACAGGATTCGAAGTTTTTAACTGAACCTTCAACCGACAACCTTTCGATTATTTTTTCCCGGTCTTCCGAATTCCCCCAAACATTGATGTCTATGGCTGTTTTGCCGACCACTTCTTCTTCTGTGTAGCCCGACAATTCCAAAAAACTCTGGTTTACTAAAATGATCGCTCCATCGGCCAACCGGGTGATAACAATCGAATCAGGGTTGGTTAAGACCGCTTTTCTGAATTTTTCTTCACTTAAGATCAATGACCTCTCAGCCTTTTTGCGCTCGGTAATATCCCGACCCACCCCGATAAGGCCCTTTGGTGTTCCATCGCCGTGACGGATCATGGTCATTGTTATTTCAGACCAGAATGACGAGCCGTCTTTGCGGTAAAGCTCAAACTCCATGGTGCGCTCGATTTTGAAATCCTTGTTGCCGAGTTTTTCCGGGGTGAGTTCGTCGGCCACAAGATGGCGAAAGGTTTGCCAGGAATCGGGCGTGAAGGTTTTTTTCAAAGGCAAGGTTTTGAGTTCTTCAAGCGAATAGCCCAGAATCTGGACCACGGAAGGGGTGATGTACGTAATTTTGAGATTCATGTCCATCATCCAGATGGTGTCGCTCATGTTCTCTGTGATGATGCGAAAGCGCGCCTCGCTTTTTTGGAGACTTCTCTCCGCCCGCTTACGCTCTGCAATATCCTTCTGCAGCCTCTCCATGACATGCTCTGATTCTTCAATCCTTCTGGCTGCCTCGGATTCCAGCTCATTCCGGTAATTTTTCATCAAATCGTTGTATGCCTTAACTTTCAGCAGGGATCGGATCCGGGCCAAAAGCTCGATATTATCAAACGGCGTTGAAAGAAAGTCATCACAACCGGCTTCAATGCCCTTTATCCGGTCTTTTGTTTCCTGCAATGCGGTAACCAGAATTATCGGAAGCAACCGATGGGCATTATCCTGCCGGAGCCTTCGGGTCACTTCAAAACCATCCATGCCGGGCATCTTCACGTCCAGCAGAATCAGGTCGATTGGATTACCGGAAAGTTTCTCCAGCGCTTCTTCACCGCTTGCGGCCCGGACAATTCCATACCCCTGCAGAACAAGATAAGCTTCAATAAGATCAATGTTTTGGGGCTGGTCGTCAACCACCAGAATAGTCGATTTGTCTTTCATGAGGCATTAGCATCCCTATTGGTGCTGATTGAATATCTCTTCAAATGCGGGGTTGATTTTTTTAAAAATTCCAAGAATAACCGGATCAAAATGTTCCGGCATGCTCCTTCCGTCACCCTCGGTGATAATCTTGAACGTTTTTTGATGGTCAAAAGCCGGTTTATAGGGCCGTTGGCTCCGCAGCGCGTCATATTGATCGACAAGCATGACGATCCGCCCCTCCACCGGCGTTTCTGCGCCTCTGAGCCCTCCTGGATACCCCCCGCCGTCCCATCGTTCATGATGTGTAAGGGCAATGGCGGCGGCCATCTGGATATCAGGATAGATTGAGTCCGAGAGGATTCTGTTCCCGATTGCGGAATGGGTCTTCATGATCTCAAATTCATCTTGCGTAAGAGCGCCCGGCTTTAACAGGATGCTGTCCGGAATCCCGATTTTCCCGATATCATGCAATGCGCTCGCAAAGGTTATCCGCTCAACAAAGTCCTCCGGCATATGCATTGCCGCGGCAAGCTTAGCGGCATAAAAGCCGATTCTCGATATATGCGCGCCGGTGTCCGTATCGCGAAATTCCGCGGCTGCCGTCAGCCTCAGCACCATCTCGTTGCTCATATTTTTAAGGTCCTGCGTTCTTTCCCGAACCTCCGTCTCAAGGATCTGATTATGCCTCTGCATAAAATCCTCAAAAGCCTTGATCTTGAGAAGGTTCTTGACGCGGATGATTAATTCCGAGTGGTCGATGGGTTTGGAAAGAAAATCATTTGCGGATAATGAGAGCCCTTTTAATTTTGAGTCTCTATCGTGAAGCGCCGTCACCATAATAATCGGTATATTTTGGGTTCCCTCATCTGTTTTTAAAATTCTGCATGCCTCGTAGCCATCCATGACCGGCATCATGATATCCATTATGATCAGGTCGGGCCGACTTTTTTTTGCCATCCGCACCGCCTCTTTCCCGTTTGCGGCGAGTTCGAAATCATAGCCTAACGGAACGAGCCACTGGGTGAGCAGCCTGAGATTGCTGTCCTCATCGTCCACAAGCAATATTTTTTCATTCGGCATGTTTGAGACCCCTCTTCACATTTTTTCTGAATATGCATTTCAGTGTTCCCGTTCATCTGTCCAGGACCTCCCGTACTTTTATCAAAAGGTCTTTCGGCCGGAAAGGTTTGTGGATAAAGTCAAAATCAGACGCCGTCATTTCCTTGTTCGTGATGTTATCCATGGCATATCCGCTTGCAAAGAGCACCTTCATCCGGGGGGCGATTTTTACAATCGCCTCACTGACCTCTTTCCCGCTTTTTTTGGGCATGATCATGTCCAGCAGAACCAGACTGATACGTTTTCTGCTCTCCATAAATTTGGTGATCGCATCTTCTCCGTTTTTTGCGGTGATAACACTGTAGCCGAAGGACTCCAGAATGGTCTTGGTCAACTTCCGCAAGGAAGCCTCATCCTCGGCTATCAGGACGGTCTCATTTCCACCCCTGACAGGGGCGTCGGCTTCCGCCTTTTTATCCCCGGTTGTTGTTTCTTCGCTGAGGGGCAAAAATATTTTAAAAACCGTGCCTTGATCCGGTTCGCTGTAAACTTTCATGAATCCATGGTGCTGTTTTATGATGCCATAGGAGATTGCAAGGCCAAGCCCGGTCCCTTCGCCAACACCTTTTGTGGTAAAAAAAGGCTCGAATATCTTCTTCTGAATTTCTGCATTCATCCCCTTCCCTGTATCGCTGACCGTTATACAAGCATACTTGCCGGGCCTTCCATATCCATACGCGGCAACAAATTCTTCATCTATTGTTGCCAGCCCGGTGCTGATGGTCATCCGTCCGCCTTCCGGCATTGCATCCCTGGCGTTTGCGGCAAGGTTTATCAGCACCTGTTCTATCCCCCCGGCGTCAGCCAGAATTTTCAATGGCCTGTCCATAAGGTCTAAATTAAATTCAATACTTTCCCGAATCATCCGGACAAGCATTTTCTGTAAATCCAAGATAAGTTCATTGATATTAACAGACCTCACTTCAACAATCTCTTTTCGGCTGAAGACAAGCAGCTTCTGGGTGAGTTCCGCGGCCCTGTCGGCAGCAATAAGCACCTCATTCATGTCTTCCATTTCTGGACTGCCGGGGTCCAGCGTATCCTTTACCATGACGCCATATCCCATGATCACATTAAGAATATTATTGAAATCATGGGCAATGCCGCCTGCCAGCGTACCGACTGCCTCCATTTTCTGGGATTGCCGCAGTTGGGCTTCAAGCTTGCGATGCTCGGTGATGTCCCGGATCACTCCGACAAGAAACTTTTTTCCGAAAGGATCGATATAACGGGTCTTGCGCGTGACGATGGTACGCGTCTCTTTTTTGGACAAATTGGTCAGATATTCTTCGTTCACATTTTCCCTGCCGGTATCCAAAACAATGTCATCTATCCTCCGGAAGACCGCCGTCTCTTCCTCAGGGAACATATCATCGCCATCCTCGCCGATGAGACCCTCTCTCGGACGACCGACAATCGCGCACAATGCGTCATTGACCAGCACAAAACGCCGATCGCTATCCTTGACAAAGACCGGGTCTGCCATCGTATTGATGATACTGTGGAGAAAATCTCTCGAAGCCGCTTCCGCCTGCTTGCGTTCGGTGATGTCCCGAATGTTGCATTGAACCAAATCCGCCTTGTCGACCATATAAATATCGCTGTATAAAACTTGCCCTGTCCTATTTTGTATCGGCGTATCCTTATAATGAATAATTCCGTTCTGTTCCAATGCCTGCAATAATTCTTGAACAGTTCCCATATTATCCGGAAAACCAACATCTCTTAAACTCTTCCCGTAGAACTCATCGCTGGAATACCCCAACATCGACATTATGGCCGGATTTGCCTGGGTGATATTCCCTTTGCTTTTTTCGAGAAGCAATATCCCGTCGTTTGCGGTCTCAAACAGGCGCCGATAGCGCTTTTCAGAATCCGCCAGTAAAATCTCCAATTGCCTGCGCTCGGTAATGTCCTCGATGGCCAGGAGGATGATCCGCTCTTTCCCCAGCACTCTTTCGATCTGCCGGGCATTCAGCAGCATGGTGCGCCTGCCGATGGCCGCAAAATCGTGTTCAACCTCATAACCATCAAAGGTTGTCTTCTGGGGAAGGATGGTTTCCAGCAGTTCCCGCAGCTTAGGGATATCCCACTGTTTATTGCCCAGGTCATAAACAAGCTGGCCCACCGTCTCTTCAGGGTTTACCTTAAAGACCTTATAAAAGGAGCGGCTGGCGGTGACCACCCTTAAATCGTGATCCAGAACAATTAAGGGTTCACGCACGGTATTGATGATGCTCTCGGCGTATTCACGGGCTTCATCAACGGATGGGTTATTTGTTTCCATGTTTTTATGCCTTTTTTAAATCATTCTCCGCTTCAAACATTATTTTTTTTCTTTATTTATAATGGGTGCAACGGCGCCTACCAATAAATTAATACAAGCATCATGCCAGAAGCTAAAGATAACGATTATTTATTCAATTAATCGTTTTTTAATTGAATACGCTTTGGGAAATGTGGATCGGGATGTGTTGAAACAGGAAAAAAAGGTCATATATAACCTCTGGGTAAATATGACCTTTTTTAGGTGAGCGTTACCGATACTTCTGTAAACGTTTTTAGCTTGAATATTATTAAAAATCGGAATGATGAATGGCGAAATCTTGATTCGGATAAACCGGAAAAGTTAAAAGTGAACTAAAATTATGGTTAATGCCTTCGGCATTTTCAATTTTTATGTTAAAAATGATCGCGCGTTTCGCGCAGTCCTCAACTTCAGGCACTTTAGATCACTTCACTTTGCATTTTTGGAATTTTTAAAAAAGTTTGCCAAAAAACACAAAAATTACATGGGACTATAGTATTATCCATAATTTTGAATATCGGATCCGGCGCGGATCCGGCGGAAAAAATGGCAGCGTGATTCACCACTTAGCTTCATGATATCCATCATACCCGGACTTTCTTTTCAATAAAGTCCATATCAGCCAGGAATTTGTACCACACAGACCCTCTTTCCTTTGGGTTCAAAATCAACCAATGTCCGCCGTTCATGAAATAATGACGGGGCCAGGACCACTTTTCGCAAAGTGCTGTAACATATTCAAAAGGGCACAGTTTATCCCCACGGGAGGCGACAATTAAAATCTTTTCCTTTGAGATCCGCGGGAGAAAATTTAATGGAGAGTGCAGTTGCCAAACATGGTTCATTTTTTGTCTCAATTCCGGAGAAACAGTAAAGGGTAAACGCGCTGAATCCGGTCCCAATGGCTTGGAAAAATTGACTGCCGGCACCATCATCGCGGTAAATGCCATGACATCCTTCAGGGCGGTAAACAGGCCGGCATTATATCCGCCCAAGCTGGCACCAATCATACCGATCCGTTTGGCGCCAAAGGCCTTCAGTATCTGAGTGGTGGTGTTTAGATCAAACATGGCTTGCCCCATGCATTCACAGGTCATTACAACATCTTCAGGCTGTAAAAAAATGCCTTTTTTTGACGATACCGAAGGCGATCGTTTCCAGTGAAATGGCGTAATAAATAAAACCACATCAAGGCCTTGATTGTAAAGTTTGCGGACCTTGAACATTTTTTCCGCCTGCTTCGGATCTCCCAGCATGTAACCGTGAAGACACAAAACGGTATCTCTTCCGGCATCTTCGTGGGTCCATCGGACCAAATACCCTCTCCGGTTGTTTTTATAAGAAAGATAATGATTCCGGATATATGGATTTCTTGGAACGTATTGACTGCTAAATTGAAAAACCTGGACCTTGCCATCCTCATATATATTTTCATTAATCTTCTTACAGGCAGGTACTGCTTCGGAAAACTGAAAAAAGCGTTCCGGCTGGTCGATAAACCCCTGGTCAAAATAAAAATCTATTTGTTTTTCATAGGTGTCCGCATCAATGTTTCGCCGCGGTTTGAAAGGTGTAATCATTTTGGGAAGGCTTAAAAAAAGGGCATCCACCCACCCGCCAATGTTGTCTAAAGCTTTCTGATGAATTCCATAACTCATTTAACCATCTCAAATTTTAATTTAATAATCTTGCACTTCTCAGATGCTTAATATCATAAAGCATCAATTTCATTGCCAAGTTCGGGCTGATCCGCTGGAGTGCATAAAGAAATTTGGCAAACGCGGTCACTACGATGATGGCCTTGTTTTTTTCCACCCCTTTGAGAATTTTGCTGGCGCATTGGGCCGACGTGATTCCCGGAACCCGGGCCACAGACGCCAGAACTTTTTCCCGGTCAATGTTGACCATTTTCGAATCATTGAAAATAGCGGTTTTAATGTGCCCGGGGCATACCACGCTGAGTTTAACGCCCAAGTCGCGGCCCTCAATGCGTAAAGCGTTTGAAAGCCCCACCACTGCATGCTTGCTGGCTACATAGGAGGCTGTGCCGGGAAAAGCCACCAGTCCCTCAATAGAGGCTGTGTTGATGATGTGCCCGAATCCCTGTTTGACCATCACCGGGTAGGCAGCAGCCACACCGTGAACCACGCCGTTTAAATTGACATTTAATACGTTTCGCCAGTCGGCAATGCTCACATCCCGGGCTTCGCCGCCTACGGCAATGCCGGCATTATTAAACAGGTAGTCAATGCGGCCGAATTTTTCCACGGTGTCGTCGATAATCTGCTTGAATGCGTCAAAGTCCGTAACATCAAGGCAAAAGGGAGTCGCACTGCCGCAGGTGGTGGAAATATCGTCGGATATACGGCAAACCCCGTCTTCTTTCCTGTCCGTTAAAATGACGTGGGCGCCCCTGGCACAGAGTTCTTCTGCCAGTGCCTGGCCGATACCCGAAGCCGCGCCGGTGATGATGATGACTTTTTCTTTAAACAGGTTCATGGGCTTCTCTCATCCATTAAGGTATTTTTGAATCACCGCCAGCTTTTTCAGTGGCGCCAGACCCAGAAGCGCCTGAAGGTGCTGCGCATCCCGGAATCTTTTTTCCTGGCCAAAATCCTTCATATATCCCACACCGCCCAGCACCTGGATCCCCCAGGTTGTCAGATCGCAGGCTGCGTCCTGGATATAAGCGGCAGCCGAACGGGCGCTATCTTCCCATCCGTTTTCTTTTGCATCCACGGCCTGACCGGCTCTTGAGATAAGCATCCGGGCATTTGTATTTTTGATAATCATGTCGGATAAAATCATCTGAATCTCCGACCAGTTGATTATCGCCCGGCCGCCCTGGAATCTCCCCCTGCTGTAGGCCAGTGCTTCATCACAGGCACCTTTCATGATGCCGGCGGACATGGCTGCCGCGGCAACGGACATCCGGTCTGCCATTTTATTAAAGTAAGACGCCCCCATGCCTTCTTTCCCCGCCAGCGTGGCTGTTACAGTGTCCAGTTCAAGGTCTGCTGCCGGGCAGGCATGCACCCCCAGGCTGTGTACCGGATCACCTGTCCGGATTCCCCTGTCCCCCATATTGATCAGAAAAAAAGAAAATGCCTGCGCTCCTTCCCGTCTGGCCGGTAAAAGGGCATGGGTGCCGATGGTGGCCAGCACCACATAATCCACCGATCCGGACAGGGTATAACCGGTTTCTGTTACGGCATACGTTGCCATATGGGGGATCTCTTCCGGATTGTTGAATACCGGAAAAGCCAGAAGCGGTTCTTCTGCCGTATCATTCTGGCTTGTTATTTCCCGTATCAGGTTATCCGCGCCCGCGGCAAGAAGGGTTTCCATGGCTGCGGTATGGGTGAAAACAATGGTTCCCAAACTGCTGTCTTCCCGGCAAAGATTGTACAAAACCAGACTCAGGGCAGTGACGCCCTGGCCGATACCCCCGAGCGCCTCCGGCAGCATGATATGAAAAAAATCCAGATCCCGGGCTTTTTTTAATACGGGTTCAAAAAAAGGGGAAAACGGAAAATTGTCATGTTCCTCCCGGTTGGGAGCAAGTTCTTTTTTCGAAAATTCGGCTGATGCCTTATCCAGAAGTTTTAATTCTTTATCTGTTCCTGCGATCATGGTTTCCTCCTGATCCGGACAATCCGGAACCCTGTTGAGTGCGTCCGGTTAACCTTTGGTTTCTTATCCACGGTAAATTTGTACTGTCTTTTTTTGAGGCAGGCGCGGTGGCCTGCCCTACGAACCGGTCAAGGCCATTATGCGTTGCAGGGCCGGCCACCGTGCCGTCCTGTAATATGACAAAAGACCTATGGTTATGGGCTTTGAGGGTAGAACAAATTTACCCTGGTTTCTTATCTCTTGTTTTTGTGTTTTTTTGGCAAAATATGTTAAAAACTCAAAAAGTGTGAAGTGCCTGAGCGGATCATCCTGTTATTCATCAAAAACGCCTGCCTGGGGATAATCACAGGCGATCAGGCACTTGAAAAGATTGAGCCGGTTGAGCTGGTTGGTCCCTTCATAAATTTGAAGAAGTTTGGCGTCCCGCAGGATTTTTTCCGCGCCCCGGTCATGGCGAAGACCGGCCTGGCCCATCATTGAAAGGGCCATCTGGCAGTTTTTGATGCCGAGGTCGGTACCTGAAAACTTGGCCAGCGATCCCCAGCCGGACGTCCGGTGGATTTCATCATCCGTCTGTCCGTCAAGCTGCTGTTTTCGAAAAAGTTTTGTAAAAAACGGTTTTTCCAGCATGCCGGAAAACATTTTTTCAAGCCAACTGGCGGGCATCATTTTGTAATAATAGTACATGGGCTTTTTCTGCAGCTCCCGAAAGGCGCCATAGAGGCCGTTGGCATAGTTGGTTTCCACATAGGCAAGTCGGGCCAGGGCAATGTTTTTAAACATTTCCGACAGCATGCATTGGGCCCATTCATGATTGATGAGCAATTTCCCTTTCACGGATGTTTCCGAGGCAAATTGCAGCGCCGATTCATAGGCCCCCCGGGCGGCGCCTGTTGCAAAGGCTCCCACACCGGCGCGGGTGGCGGCCACAATATAATCAATCACCTGCATGGCAGTCTCCCGCGGGCTTCTTTTAAGTCCTTTTATTTGCTGCAGGTCCAGGCAGACCCGGTCATCGTGAACAAAACAGTCCTTGAAGACCAGTTCACTGGCCGGGCATCCCTTCTGTCCCATTTTACGTTCCTTGCGGCCGAAGGAAAAGCCCTTGTCTCCTGTTTTCACCGCCATCATGACGGTGGTTTCAGACGGCTTCTGCAGATCGGCATAGGCAACCACCATATGCCAGGTTGAGATATGGCCGTTGGAGATAAAAACCTTGGTGCCGTTAATTTTATATCCGTCCGCCACTTTTTCCGCATGACAGGTGATATTTCCTTTATCCACCAAATCGACTTCCTCGACATCCGTACCGGCTCCCGGTTCTGTAATGGCAAGGGAAATCAGGCAGGGGGTCTGGTTTTTTTCGCCGGCTGCCACATCCCGGCACAGCCGGTTGATCAGCCGCATATGGCATGTGGCGGTAAGGGTGCAGACACCAAGATAATGAACGCCGATCAGGTTGGCCATGCTCAGGCAGGCGGAGCCGATTTCTTCCACAAAGTAGGACATGGATGGCATGTTATACCCCTGGCCGCCGAAAATCTTGGGGATCCACATGGTATAAAATCCCCATTCATTGGCTTTTTCCACAAAATCCCAGGGCAGAAAATCCGGGTTTTCATGCATTTTCAGATCCAGTTCCAGGGCATGGGGCCGGATGACCTGCTCGTTGAATTTACGGGCAATGGCAATGACTTTTTTCGTTTCCTTGACCATTGCTTTTGGCAGTTTCGGCACGGCCTGAAGACTGCAGTACATGTCGTCAAATTTCGGCGACCGGTTCGCGTAGGATTTAATTTCGGCCCGTGAAATCATGTTGGTTTTCTCCTTATCGACAGGATGTTGATATTTGAATCAGCCAGCCATTGCATCGTCGGTGTCTTTCGTAACCCCCTCTTCTTCGAGAACCCGCTTGATTATCCGGTGCGACGTGGTTTTGGGAAATTCTTCGACAAACCGGATATACCGGGGAATCGAATATTTGGCGAGTCTGTCGGACAGATATGCCCTGAGTGCCTCCGCATCCAGAGTCTGGCCGTCAAGCAGTTTGATCGCGGCCATGATTTCATCTTCGCTCATATCCGAAGGCACCGCATAGACGGCCACTTCTTCCACGGCCGGATGCTGCATGATCACATGCTCCACCTCGTAGGCGGATACGTTTTCGCCCCCTTTGCGCATGGATTCCGTATTTCTGCCCACAAAATAGATAAATCCCTGTTCATCCTGCCGGACCAGGTCACCGGTGCGGAGCCGGCCGCCTTCGGATTTTTTCCGGGTGGCGTCTTCGTTTTTATAATACTCCACCGTGCTTTTGCCTTCCCTGACCTTGAACACCAGCTCCCCGGGCATCCCCAAAGGTACCGGCCGGTCATTTTCATCCACAATAGTGACTTCTTTGGGATTCGCGGGTTTGCCCAAAGATCCCACCGGTGCGGTACCCAGATTCATTATCCCTTTCCCGCCGCCGTCCACGGCCCCGTACCCTTCATAAAGGGTGACGCCGAAACGCTTTTCAAAGGGTTCCCACATTTCCACCGGGCAGGCGGCTGAAAACACAAACCGGACATGATGCCGGCGGTCTGATGGGGTTTCCGGCTGTTTCATCAGGATCGGGATGACGGAACCGATGGTGTTGAACACCGTGGCATCGTATCTGCGGATATTGTCGATGAACCGGGAGGCGGAAAATTTTCGGGAGAGGGCCACGGACGCTTTTCTGGCCATGGCCATGGTGGTGGTGATAAACAGGGCGTTTCCATGACACAGCGGCAGATACGTGTAATACACATCATCTTCTTTTAATAAAATATGGGCAAAAAATGACAGCAGCCTGACCGATGACTTCTGATACCGGTAGACCACCCCTTTGGGCGGGCCGGTGGTGCCGGATGTGTAAATAATCAGGCACATGTCATACGGATTGTGGCCGATACCAGGATTTTTGGGGGCGTGTTCATAAGCCCCGCTCAGGCGTACCAGGTCATCTGGCAGCGAAATTCCGTCGGCTTCCGGTTCAATGTCATCAACGATAAATTGGCTGATGGTTGTTAATAAATTTCGAACTGGTGTTATGGCGGAAATCAGTTCCGCATCCATAACCAGAAATTCAATGTCACTGTGGTTGATCAGGTACGCCAGGCCGTCGCCTTTCAGTTCCGGATTGATGGGAACCAGGTACATGCCGATTTTCTGGGCACCGAAAAAGACGTCCAAAAACCGGGGGGAATTGCGCATGAAGATGCCCAGGCCCTTGCCTTTCCCGCCGCCTGCTTTCAGCAGAAAATTTGCCATGCGGTTGGCATTTTCATCCATCTGCCGGTAGGTAAATTTCTCCTCCCGGTAGCGTAAAAAGATTTTTGACGGAACCTGTTTGGCCCGGGTTTCCAGGAGCTGGGCCCAGGAGATGTCGTTGGTTCTTCCCTGCCGTTTTGCAGCAATATTTGCAAAAAATCTGCCTTCACGGATTTCTTCGGCCTGTATTCGCAAAAAACTGGCAATGGCTGCTTTTAAGAGTCTCAGGCGTTGGAGTTTTTGCGCCCGGATTTTTTGTTTATCCGACTGTTTAATTTTTCTATGTGCGCCATCCTCCGGGAGGGCCGGCGGCACAAAGGGGACGGGCATGTCTTTTTCAGAATAGGGCCTGGGGTATCTTAAGTCCGTTGTCTGGGTCAGGCGTTTATAAAAATAACCGGGCTGAAACGAGCGCGTGATGGAAATGGCGTCTTCCGGGCAGGAGACCAGGCAGCATCCGCAGGCAATACAGTCGGTGACGCCTGGTGCGGAACTTATCAGCCGCGGCAGGCCGTTACGCCAGGCACCGGGAGCGGTATCGCTTTTAATGGACCGTGCCGGACAGATAAACGAACAAATACCGCATCGTTTGCATTTTTCATCATCAAAGGCGAGCATGCCGGTGGTCATCTCATTGGGATCATTGTAGTCCGGTATCCGCGTAAATCGTTTAAATTTTGAATGTTCCATGTTATTCTCCCTGTTTTTCAATCCGCGGGGCATCGTTCATGCTGTTTTCATACCATTCAACCAGCTGGACTTCCCGGGGCACCTTTCCGTCGGATTTCACCTTTGGCCACCCCACGGCAATGCAGTTGTTGAGTTGATAGGGATATTTGACATTGAAAAATTTTTTCCATCTGGGGTCGTACATCAGCAGTTTAATCATGCCGATCCAGCAGGTGGCGGCCCCCATGCCGTGGGCCGCCAGTATCATATTCTGCCCACAGATGCCGCTGTCGGTGGCCGGTGAAGAAACGCCGCGCTGGTCTTCAAAAAGCAGAATCAGGGTTGGGGCGCCATGAAACACCGGCGCCCGGTCCTGGGAAATCGCATTTAAAAGTCCGTAGGGCACCGGATGCAGCTCATTGTGCCGAAGTCGTATGAAAAATTTCGAAACGGGTTTTAAAAAGCGATTTCTGAAACGGCTCCGGGTATAATCCAGGACAAACATCATCCGTTTGGACATTTTAATGGCGTCTTTTTCCATTTCCGCTAAAATTTCCGGGCTTTTGATCACTGCAAACCGCCATGGCTGGGAATTGCCTGCAGACGGTGCGAAACGGCCGGCTTCCAGAATTCTCCGGATCATCCAGTCCGGGATCGGTTTTTTTTTGAATGCCCGGGTGCTGCGGCGGTTTAGAATAACTTCTTCAACTGGGGTCCAGCCGGATTGCATCGCTGCGGCCGGAGCGTCCGTGGTATTAAGCATGACTTGCCTCCGATATTATTTTTTCCCGTTTAAAAAAATGGTTTCAAAATACCTGACAGACGTTTTGATGTTATCCATGCCAAAGGCATCCAGGCGGTTGTTGACTGCCAGGGTTGAGACCAGCATAATCTTTCCCATGATTTCCCATGAGATAATTTCCGGGTCAAAATGGTCTTTAAAATAACCGCGTCCCTGATCTTCGATCAGGTTTTGCCGGTTGAATTCCACAAATGCCATGCAGCACTGCATGCCCTTTTCCCGGATTTCCGGCTCCAGGGCAAACAACGCTTTCAAAATGCAGGCAAACATATTGATTTCGGGACGCTGCAGCATTTGAACATATTGTGCGTTCAATTCTTTTAAAATGCTTTGATGCCGGTTTTTTTTTTCAAATACCGGATTGTTTTTATATATGCCAAGGCGATATTCCAGCAGGTAGTCAAGCGTTGCCAGCTGAAGCTCGGTCTTGCTTTTAAAATGGCTGTATATCAGGGCTTCATTCACACCGGCTGCTTTGGCAATCAGTGCCGTGGTCGCCCGGTCATAGTTGAGCCGCGCAACCACCTGAATGGTGGCTTCGATCAGGGACTGGCGCCGTTGGACAGCCGTCATGCGTTTTTTAGCCAAAGTTATCGTCCTTTTAAATTTTTTCCAGAATATGGATGCACATGGCTGCCTCGCCCATCCCGATGGTGCCGCCTCCATTTTCTGCCATGGCGATTTTAGGGTTGTTCACCTGCCGTTTATCCGCCTCTCCGCGGAGTTGGGTCACCAGTTCATAAATTTGGGCCAAGCCGGACGCACCAATGGGATGGCCCCGGGAAATAAGTCCGCCGCTTGGATTGATCGGCAATTTTCCATTAAGGGCCGTAGCCCCGCTTTCCGCAAATAGTCCGCCCTCTCCCTCGGCACAAAAACCGAGTTTTTCGGTCTGATAGAGTTCCCCGAACGCGGTGGCATCATGGACTTCGGCCACATTGATATCCTGCGGCCCGAGTCCGGACATGGCATAAGCGGTTTCGGCGGCCCGTTCGCTGATGTCGTTGTCCGTCCATGAGCCGGATTTTAAAACAGATGCCCGGATCCTTACAGCCCGAGAGGAAGGATGCTGGTTGAAAAATTTTTCCGAGCAGACCACTGCCGCGGCGGCTCCGTCACCCACCGGGGAACACATTCCCCGGGTCAGCGGATAGGCGACTTCATAGTCTTTCATTACCTGTTCCACCGTCTGGGAAAACGTATACTGGGCCAGGGGATTTAAAGTGGAATTGTTGTGCGCTTTTGCCGCGATGACGGCCAGCTGCCGCTGGGTGATACCGTATTTTTTCATATGCGAGCGCGCCCCCTGAGCATAAAATTCCATGAAAACCGAATGCCCGCCTTTTTTTTGGTTTTTTTTATTCGCATCCGCGGGCCGGGCATCTTGTTGTGCTTTTTTCTTTTTCATCTCCTCAATGTATCTGGTGGTGACTTCCACATCCGTGCCGGATAAAAAACCTTTCATCATCATGGTCCGGTCTTCGCTGTAGACTTTCTCCGCCCCGATGGCCAGAACGCAGTCGTAAAGACCGGCTTTGACAGCCGTCCAGGCGCCATGCAGGGCAGTGCTGGCGCTGGCGCAGGCATTTTCCACATTTATAATGGGAATCTTATCAATGCCGTTTGCCGATAATGCCACCTGACCTCTGATGCAATGCTGGAAATCCGTCATGCCCCAGCCGGTATTTGAAAACCAGGCAGCTTCGATATCCTTTATTTTTAGCCCGCAATCGTTCAATACTTTTTGAAGAGATTCTCCGGATAAATCCTTAATACTGCGGTCAAGAAATTTACCGAACCGGGTCATCCCCACGCCCATGATATAAATGTTTTCCTGCATTCAAAAATCCTTCTGAAAGATTTAAAGCCAAGGCTTCTAAGTAAGTATTACAAAAACCCAAAAAATAAGTAAGTAAGTAATTACTTATATGCAAACAGAAAGTCAAGACTTAAATATCATATGGTCAATCTGGTTATCCCCTTGGTGTAAGTTGATGCGGTAATCTGCATAAAACCAGCCGTCATTACGCGGCGTGAAAAAACCAACGCCGAAGTAATCTCCCGGTTTTCAGGGGATTGCTTCGGTCGTAGCGCCCTCGCAATGACAGAACCAATGTCATTAACTTAGGCCATATGCGTAGGGGAGGAGTTTATCCCCTCCCGGCATGGGTCGCCTTTTTCGCGGGAGGAGGTAAACCCCTCCCCTGCATTGAAACCGCTTAAGTTAACAACATTGATGACAGAACTGGACCGAAGTGGATATGCAAATAAAATCATCTCATTTCCCTTTGCCATCGCTCAATGGCATTGGATAACCACGCCTCAACATTCCCATCCGGATTTCTTCGGTGTTCATTTTCAATCATTCGGCTGACAAGGTCTTTATCTCCCTGTGCCATACGCAATAGCGTCTGATACAGCCGTTTGTTTTTTATCTCCCGGCGATTAAAAATATACCGGTAAATTGCATAACCACAGCCGGCGGGTATTGCTGCAAGGACAAGCAGATAAAAGCTTCCTGCGGGCAGAAGGGGAAAAACAAGGGCCGCGGAAACAAGAAGGGCGATTATGGGTTTCCGGTTATTTTTCCAAAATTTCGAAACCAGAAAACCCGCATTTTTCAATTGGGTTTTAATCTCAGAGGTTCTGCCTGTTTCATTGAACCGAACTTCTGTTTTATTCCACCCGGAATGTTCATCAGCGCCGCAAGCCGGGCATTTATCATTTCCTGCGATTGAAACTGTGCCGCATTTGGAGCAAATATGTATATCTGTGATGTGCTTGTCTTTCATTTTATAATTCTCTTGAGATCGCTTTATCCATTGTGTCCTTCTTCATTGTGGGCATGCATTTTGTCATCGCCATCATCCTTACTCGACAGGCCCAAGTTCTGTCATTGCTGCAAACGCGGGAATCCAGAACAATCGGCAAGGCCGGTCGGCACGGTGGCCGCCCCTACACAGTTCGGAGATTTCGACCGGTTCTTAGGGCAGACCACCGTGCCTGCCGGAAATGAAAAGCTAAACGATAAAGATGAAACCGGTGTTGCCCTGGAGGACAAAATTCAAAAAAACCGGCCAGATTTTTACTTGCTACCCGAAAAAGCACCCATACGGATCTTGGTCGATTTCCTGGATTAAGGTGTTTAATTCCATTGCTTCCTCTTCTGGCTCGTACTTTTCCCATTTTCCGCTTGCCCGCTTCCAGAAAAGCTTCCAGATTTTCCGGCTGCTGACGTATGTCAATTTCGCCATGGGCATTCTGATAAACTTACCCTCTTGCCTGAACGCCGGACGGACTTCATAAACCATCACGTTCTGTTTTTCTATTTCATATTCATACCGCAATTTATCTTTTAAATGCGCCGGTGTTCTTTGTTCGCAAAAAACGCCAACCGTTTTTTTGATCTTTTGAAGATCAAGATCCGTAAAAGCCATACTGGGACTCCTTTTTTTATTCAAGCAGCTCGTTTCCTTGATTCATTATCCGAATATATTCCCTGTTTGAGGCTTATTCTTATTATTAATAGAGAGTTATCTCGGTCCGACCAAAATTCGCAAAATTACATATTCACCCCTTCCCGCCCCTTCAGCCCGAGCATTTGCCGGGTCTCATCAGGGGTGGCCGGTTCATAGCCAAGCTCGCCGGCTATGCGCACCATTTTTTCCACGAGTTCGGCATTGGAAGTGGCCATCTGCCCGGGGGCCAGCCACAGGTTGTCTTCCAGCCCCACCCTTGCTCCGCCGCCCAGCAGGATCGAGGTGGTGGCCAGGGGAAATTCATGCCGGCCCGCACCAATGGTGGAAAACATGAAATCCCGTCCGAACAGGCTTTCACCGGTCTGCTTCAGGTGAACCAGATGCGGAATGGTGGATGCAATGCCGCCCAGGATACCGGTGACAAACTGCACATAAAACGGCGCCCGGATCTGCCCTTTCTGGAAATATAGATGGGCATTGTGCAGATGGCCCACGTCATAGGCCTCAAACTCCGGTTTTGTGCCGGTCTCTTCAAATACCCCGAAAATCCGCTCCAGGTCGGCAAACGTATTGCGGAAAATAAAATCCCGGGTCATCTCAATGTACCGGGGTTCCCACTCATGTTTCCACTGGTCGATTTTTTCCAGCACCGGAAACAGGGCAAAATTCATGGACCCCAGGTTGCAGGAAGCCAGTTCCGGCTTGAAAACCGGCACAGCCGCAATGCGCTGGTCAACGGTCATGTTCATGCCGCCGCCCGTGGTGATGCAGATCACCACGTCGGACCTGGCATGAATCCGGGAGACAATCTCCCCCATGATGTCCACGTCACCTGTTGGCATGCCGGTTTCCGGGTCCCTGGCATGCACATGCACGGTGGAGGCACCGGCTTTAGCCGCGTCAATGGCCTGGTCCGCGATATCCTTTGGCCGAATCGGCAAATACGGCGCCATGGTGGGGGTATGAATCGCGCCGGTAACGGCACAGTTTAAAATAAATTTCGGCATGTTCTTACCTTTACTTAGATTTTTCGCTTGCGTTTATAAAATGGCCACCGGCCTTGTCCAGGCCGCGGAAGCGGATTTGATTTTCACCGGAAAACAGGCCACCTTAAACCCGTGGGGTTTCGGGATTTTGTCCAGACCGGCCATTTTTTCCATATGGCAATACCCTTTTTCAATGCCTGCAAAATGGGCCTCCCAGATCACCGACGGATCACCGGTCTGCTGGAATTCTTGTGCGAGATAGGCCAGGGGCCGGTCCCAGGACCAGGCATCAATCCCCACCACCTTCACCCCCTGATTCAGCAGAAACAGGGTGGATTCCCGGGTCATACCCGCCCCTTTGAACAGATAATCCGGCGTGCCCCAAAAAGCATCCGCCCCGGTTCGGATCAGCACAATATCAAAAGGCTTGATCCGGTAATCAATGGCTTCCAGCTTAGCGGCCACGTCCCTTTCCGTGATTCTGTCCCCATCCGGCTTGCCGCTGAAATCCAGCACCACGCCATCGGAAAAGCACCATTCCAGGGGTATTTCATCAATGGTCAGAGCGGTTTCACCCTTGTCCATAAACGGATGATAATGAAACGGCGCATCCAGGTGGGTTCCGGAATGGGTGGTTAGATGGACAAATTCCAGGGCCCAGCCCAGCCCCCCGGGCAGCTGCGATTTCTTCAACCCGGGAAAGAACTGTTCCATCTGCTCGGCTCCCTGCTCATGGGTAATGTAATCGATCTGGGGAATCATCATTTCCGGATCACTGGGCACGCCGGCTTCAATGGCAATGGATAAATCAATAATCTTCTGGGTCATTTTACCTGATTCCTGTTTTAAAGATTTGATGGATGGTTTTTTATTTCAATCCGCTGTTTCCGTAATGAATGTTCTGATGGCGCCCCAGTAAAGATCCGGACGGACATGGGAGAGATTGTTATGGCCACCGTTTTCGATCACAACGAATTGTTTCCGGGTAAAGGCCCGATCAAAAATCGCCTTGCCCATGGCAAAGGGCAGAATCTCATCCCGGGTGCCGTGGATGACCAGCAAAGGGGAGCGGATGCGGGTTATTTTGGAAAAATTATCAAAGGCATCCCCGGCAAGAAAGGCCAGCAGCCCCATGCCATGGGCTTTGGCATGATCTTTTGCACTGGTTAACGGGGTAACCAGAATCAGGCCGGCAATATCCTGGTCCATGGCGGTGTGCACGGCCACTGTGGTGCCGATGGACCGGCCCAGGATAATTATCTTATCCAGGTCATATCCCAAATCCTGAACCGCATACGCCAGGGCTGCGGCTCCGTCCGCATACAGGCCCTGCTCACTGGGCGTGCCGCTGCTTTTTCCGTACCCTCGGTAACTCACGGCAAGCACGCCGGCACCGCATTTCTGAAGCCGCAGGATGTCTTCAAGGCGATAGCTGATATTGCCGGCATTGCCGTGGAAAAGAATCAAAAGCGTTGGGGAATCCGGACGGGCCAGATAATAGGCCTGCAGCCGGATGTCATCCGCTGCGGGAATAAAAATCTCCTCAACCCCGGGCGGCAGCTGTTCCGTGGAAAGATTATTCCGGGTGTCCGGATAGAACGCAAATTCATTGACGATATTATCGCACCCCGCACCACCCGATATGCAGCATGCAAAAATAAAGGCGATGAAACACCAGCGAGACCTTTTTTTCAGTGGTCCATGGATTGCCATTGTCAAACTCCAAAAATAATAACCCGGCAATTCAGATATTGGTTAAAATAGCCAAAATGTCTAAATTGTATGCAGGATAAATTGATTTCAGACGAAAACCCATAAGCTTAATCCAGCTGACATACAGACGGTCGGCGCGGTGGTTGCGCTTTAAAATAGGCCCCCGATTCAGAGTTTTTGAACAATTTCTGAAGTATTCATATGATATTTATTTATCCAGAATCCCGGCTTTAAGGTTTTTTAATAATTTCAAGGCTGTTTCATAATTTTTATCCGGCAGCCAGCGTGCCACTGCCTGAACCAGGCGGTCATTTGTGTCCGGGTCCGTATGAAGATCCAAAATTTCCAATACCGTTTTTAAAGTTTGCGGGCTCAGTATTTTCATCATGTCACGGCCCAGCAGTCTTGCGCCGGCTGTTTCAAAATCAAAATCCGCTGCCTCCATTAAATCAGCGTGTTGCTCAAACATTCGTTCAACATTTCCCGCATCCGGATAGTATTTTAACAGGGTGGCAATATCAACCGCATCTTTTGTCGGAAACTCATTATGCCGATCACGCCATGCGATAAATTTTAAAACAGCCAGCCCGGGCAAGGAAGCAAATCTTATATCGAGCGTATCGGACAAATGAACAAGGAGTGTGTCATTTAACACATCCTGAAAACCGGTAACATTCATTTCAATTGCCTGATCTGGCGGCCATTGAATCACACCTGCTCTACCTTCCACCGCTCCAAACGGGATCAAATCCACAAGATATTTATCCTGGAACAACAGGCGGTGATATATTTTAGGAGCAGGCGCAAAAGATTGGGTAAGGATTAAAGATTCTCGTAATTTTTCATAATGGTTCCAGTTAAGAATGCTAACTCCGATATCAATATCAAGCGTTGCCGCGCCTATCGGTATATTATAATACTTCTCCAGGATTAGAATACGGACCAGGGCCCCCACCACAAAGAAATCCATATTCAGTTTGTTTGCCTGATCACGGATCTCTTTCAGACATTCGATTGTTAACGGATCACAGTTTTTCGATAAGTCGACGGATGAATTTGTCATGGATTATTCTTGCCGTTTCAATATTCCTGTCATTTCCCGTTGCCATCAGGTCTGCATAGACGAGCAGCGGCGGGGCAATCCCCTCATAGTCCCAGGGATCGTCAAAATCCCAGAATTTTTGAAAGAATTCGACATTCCCATTCGGATCTTTTTCCAGGTGATGCGTTAAAAGAAACTGATTGACGGCTTCAGGAACATAAACAGTGATGGTTTCGGGCTTCAGATAGTCCGTTAAAACAGCGGCGGCCGGTTCCGCCCCTAATCGTGCGGTTGTTTGCCGCCAGTCGATATTTTTCCACCAATCGGTTTTTTTTGTTTTAAATTTGTCGATAAACAATCTGGGGCGGAGTTCTCTTGCATACATTTCAACCCATGTATCCAGAAGTTTTGCCCCATTGACCAGCTTGCGGCCGTGTTTTCCACGATCAACCAGATAATTCTGCTGTTTCAGATCGTATATGACCCAGCCGACGGTTCCCTGGGCAACACGAGTGGCTTTTACGATATCCCGGTAAGGCGCCGTCACCAGTTCCGGCTGACACAGCAGTGCAAAAACGACTTTGAGTCCGGTGGGCCGAAACGCCCGGCCGGTGATCTTTTTTGCCGGCATATCCCTTCTTTTCTTGCCGGTAACATAAATAAATATTGGCGGATCATTAATATACCCATTTCCCGCCATATCAATAAAGGCAATGTCCATGGTTTTCAGTCGCTCGGCCATTTGAGGGGTGACATGCCGGGTAACCAGGATTGCCGGATTTTCAAAACGGCGCATCCGTTCCGCCGTATACCCCAGTGTTGCTTTTGTAATCGTTGCCTTTATTTCAGCGAAATACTTTTTTGCCATGGCTTTGGGTGTATTGATCTGTAATACGGCATCCGGTTGTTTGTCCCCTTCCGGAGGTGTCTCCATAATCTGCATTTTGCATCCAATGGTCTCTTCAAATGCCAATTTCGCAGCATCAAGAATTTCCATTGCCTTATTCACCCGGTGATTGATATTTTTTTTTGTCTCCACTATTTTTGGCCTCCACGAGTCATCTTGTACATTTTTTATTGTTGTACACGATTAATGTACAAAA
>JAABSH010000051.1 GCA_011390465.1 Desulfobacteraceae bacterium | reverse complement strand
GATTTAAGTGTAAGAGCACTGATTCCCGTTTTTCGCGTTGTAAACCACCAAAGTGCTTTGAACCAAAGGGTCAGTTTTTTACGTGTGCCATTAAAGATTGTACCTGCAGTAAGGGAATGATTGAACTGGCAATCTTTACAGATCAAGAGCTTACGGCTACTCAACCAATAGTCGGTATTTCCGCATTGAGTACAGACAAAGCCATCCGGCCAGCGATTTTGAAAAAGATAGTCATAGCAAGCTTGTTCATTGCAGAATCGTTTATCAAATTCGAGCTCGTTCATCGGAAAATCTTCAGTAATAATAAATTGTTCCATTTTTGGCCTCCCTTGAATAATTGTTTGAGGCCAGCATAACACTCCATGTGTGCGGATTTGGCCACACATAGAGAAAAATTTTTATTTTCTTTAAAATTAGTAAGTTATATCAATTATAGATTATAACATATTGAATTCATATCACTTCCATTCGCTTGAGCGAAGTGGATAACCATAAAATGATATTTCAATGATCCGGGGCATTCTTGTTGATGCATTTAAGGAAAACATTGTAGACGCTGACGGCTTTGGAAAACCCGTAAAGCCGTTTTCAGTTTTTGCCCCGCATTTGTTCAGCAAGAGAAGAGGCAAGGGTTGTGGCGGTTTTCAGCTGCTCGATTTGTTCCTGCAATTGCGCTGAGTCCAGCGTTATATTTTTTAAAAGGGTTGTATTTTTTAAAAAGGAAATATGGTTAACCATAACAGTCGCAACGCTGTCCAGTTTTTCCGAAAAAGACCCCGTCAATTCCTGCATTTCCTGCTTCACCCGGGCATCAACCGTCTGTTTCTGCCTTTCCAATTGCCGGGTAATGTCCTGCCCCACCGCCAAAAGGCCGATGGTATGGCCCGCTTCATCCCTGAGCGTGGAGTCAAACCACATAATTTTCTTTTTTTTGCCCTCTTTGGTGACAATGGATGAAATATTGCCTTTGGGAAAAGCGTCGTCTGCTGCGCCTGTGCCAGGCATGCTTTTTTTTACATCTTCCGGGGAAAAAACATCTGCCCAGAGACGGCCTTCCACTTCTTTGAGCCGGTACCCGGAGACCTTTTCCATATAAGGATTAAACCGGATAATACGGCCATCCGGGTCCAGAATCAGCACAAGACCGGGGGCGGTATTAAAAAGGTTTTCCGCAAAATTCCGGCTTTTCCGCAATTGCTGTTCAATTTTCCGGCGTTCGGCCACTTCCATTTCAAGGGCCATTTTTTCCTTGTCCAGGGCCAGCATTTTTTCTTCCAGCTTGTTGATAAGGCGTTCGCTGTAGAGTTTATAGACACCGATATCTGCTTCAAAAGGCTTTGTTTCCATATCCTCCTGCCGGGTGTTCTCATTTTCCAGCACCCGGGAGACCGTATCCAGAAGCTGCTGGGTCTGAAACGGCTTGGCAATAAACGCGGCCGCCCCGAATTTATGGGACAAATCCGCGTCTTTTTCATCCGTGTAGGTGCCGGAGCAGAAAATAAACGGAATGTGTTTTAACGCCGCATCTGTTTTGCATTTCTGGCAAAGATGATACCCGTCCATCACCGGCATGAGGATATCGGAAATAATCAGGTCAATGGATTCGGATTTCAGGATTTCAAGGGCTTTTTCCCCGTTCGACGCCTGGCTGGTCGTGTAGCCGTTTTTTTCCAGCACGGTCTGGAGCAGGTACAAGTTCGATAAATCATCATCAACAATAAGAATTTTCATTATCTGGCCTTTTTTGTATTTCCGGCAGAAATTGGAAAAAACCAAAAGCATCGGCTTTGTAATTTTTGAAAATATTTTTTATTATCAGTATGTTTGAGCAAAAAGTCAAGTTTTAGAAGTTTAGTTTTAAAAGTTGACACGTTTTTTGGCCTTAAGTATAATCAGCCGTTATCAAAATAAATCCGGTTCATTATCACAAACCTTCAAAGGAGACCGACAAAATGGGAAAAACAACCGTCAAAATTTTGGCAGGGGTGGCAGTTCTGTTTTTTTTATGGGGGATTTCGTTTGCAGAAGCGGCATCCGGAAACCTGAAATATTCCATCACTGTCAGCAAATTCAAAAATGAAGCAAGCTGGAGCGGGCAATGGAGTGTGGGGGACGGATTTACAACCATTTTAACGGCTGCGCTGCAGGATTCCAAAGAGTTTATTGTTCTGGGCGACAAAGAGATGCGCACCGAAGCCATGATTGAGCAGGACTTTGCCGCCAGCGGGCGCACGGCCAAGGGGAAAAAATCCGCAAAAATGGGTCGGATGACACCGGCGCAGCTTCTGGTCCGGGGATCAGTGACCCATGTTCAGCAAAGCACGGCCGGCGGCAGTGGCGGATTGTCTTTTAAGGGCATCCGGCTGGGCGGTTCCAAAGATTCAGCAGAGGTAAATATCACCATGTATCTGGTGGATTCGGAAACCGGTCAAGTCAAAGCCTCCACCAAGGTTGTGGGAAAATCCGGCCGCAAGGGGCTTTCGATGGGATATCACGGTTCCGGCCTTGGAGGACTGACCGGCGACATGGGCGGTTTTATGAAGGATAATGTGGGAAAGGCCTGTGAGGATGCGGTTATCCAGGGAGTGGAATTTCTGGTGGCTCAGCTTGAGGATATCCCCTGGGAGGGAACAGTGGCGCTGGCAAAACCGGATAAAATTATCATTAACCGTGGCTCACGGGAAGGCGTAAGTGAAGGCGCGCGGTTTGATGTGGGCGGCATTGAAGAAATCGTTGATCCGGACACCGGAGAAGTGCTGGACAGCGAGATGACCCGGGTAGCCACCCTTGAAGTTACGGAAGTAAAAGAAAAAATCGCGTACTGCAAAATTGTAAAAGGAAGCGGCGTTGAAAAAGGGATGAGTGTTTTTCCGGCGGATTGATGGGGCATACCGGCACCAGCCGGAGTTGAATTTTTTAAAAAAAAGGGAGCGGCATGCCGCTCCCTTTTTTTGGATGAAGCACTAATCTTTTCTAAAGCGCCGGCTGTTAAGGAGGCCCATCCGGGCCAGCCGGAATTGAAGGGCTGTCAGCAGACATCCCAGCCCGTACCGGACGCTGCGCGTGAAATTGATGGATGAGGCTTCTTCAAAATACAAAGTCGGGCAGCTGACTTCGGCAATGGTATGCCCGGCCCACAGAATCTGGGCCAGCATCTGGTTGTCAAACACAAAATCATCCGAGTTTTGATCAAGATCAATTTTTTGAAGCAGTTCCCGGGAAAACGCCCGGTATCCGGTGTGATATTCAGATAATTTAGCGCCGGTCAGGAGGTTTTCCGTAAACGTCAGAAACCGGTTGGCAACATATTTCCAATTGGGCATCCCGCCTTTCAATGCATATCCCCCAAGGATTCGCGACCCCAGTACACAGGAATACAACCCGTTTCCGATCATAGAGGCCATGGCCGGTATGAGTTTCGGCGTATACTGATAATCCGGGTGCACCATAATAATAATATCGCCCCCCTGCTCCAAAGCCAGCCGGTAGCAGGTTTTCTGGTTGGCACCATAGCCTTTGTTTTTGGGATGGGTGTGAACCAGGGTATTTGGCAGCGCTTTTGCGATCTGTGCGGTTTCGTCACCGGAAGCATCATCAACAACAATCACCAGATCCACGATCTTCTGGTCCATCACTTCTTCGTAAGTCCGTTTCAAGGTGGCAGCCGCATTATACGCGGGCATAATGACGATGACTTTTTGGTTGTTGTACATTTTCAATCCTTTAACTGATAAGACGATTCCCCATGAGACAACCCTATATAAACGCACACATTGCTTTTCGTCAATCAATTTTTCCAAATTTTTCTAAAATATCAATTAATTATAAATTTTCATAAATTTTTGACTCCACATGCATATTGATTTGCCGGGCAATTGCTGGTAGTTTTGCGATAATTCCAATCGCCCCGTCAAAAAAAGGAGCCTGAAATTGCCTAAAAATACCAGCCGCCGATACTGGCTCATGAAATCCGAGCCTTCCTGTTTCTCGTTTTCCGATCTCAGACAATCTCAAAATCAGCTCTCTCCCTGGGACGGGGTGCGCAATTATCAGGCACGAAATCTGCTTCGGGATGAGATTAAAAAAAACGACGGCGTGCTTTTTTATCACAGCAGCATCAAAGTCCCGGCCATTGTGGGTATCGCCCGGGTGGTGCAGGACGGGTATCCGGATTATACGGCGTGGGACCCGAAATCCGAGCATTTTGATCCCCGATCCAACCTTGAAAACCCAATCTGGTATATGGTGGATGTTCAGTTTGTGGCGGATTTAGAACCGCCGGTGACCCGAAACGACCTCCAAGACCACCCTTTGCTCGCAAAAATGGGGGTCATGAAAAAAGGCAACCGGCTGTCTGTGATGCCGGTGGAAGAAAAAGAATGGCAGGCGATTCTTGCGTTGCGGAACATGGCAGATCCCCTGAAACCCTAACAGAAAGGATGCTCCTGAAATGACATCTGATAATCTGCAGAAACCAAAACAGATACTGCTCACCGGCCCCACCGGATTTATCGGCAAACGTCTGCTCTATGTGCTGGACGAACGCGGCTTTCAGGTGCGCTGTCTGGTGCGGCCGGGCGAGACCCTTGACTTGCCGGTTCCGTTAAAAAACTCCCCGGAAATTGTGTATGCCGACCTGCTGGAACCGGACACCCTGCCCCAGGCCCTGGACGGAATGGATGCTGCCTATTATCTGGTGCATTCCATGGGCGGCCGCAGCATCCGGCAGACCCTGGCGTTTGAAGAAAAAGACCGGAATGCCGCCAAAAATTTTCTGCAGGCGGCTGACAAGGCCGGACTTTCCCGGATTATTTATCTCGGGGGCCTTGGAGACGTAACGGACAATTTGTCCCATCATCTGGCCAGCCGCCAGGAAGTGGGGAAAATACTCCAGTCCGGTCAGGTGAAGACCACCATTTTAAGGGCTGCCGTTATTGTGGGGGCCGGGGGGGCCGCGTTTGAAATCGTGCGCTATCTGGTAGAACGCCTGCCAGTGTTGCTGTGTCCCCGATGGGTGTATACCGAATCCCAGCCTATTGCCATTGGCAATGTGCTTGACTATCTGGCCGGCTGCCTGGAAACTCCGGAAACAGAAAGCAAATCCCTTGATATCGGTGGGCCGCAGATTGTCAGTTATGCAGATCTGATGCGGATGTACGCCCGGGTCCGGGGGCTGAAGCGCACGGTTTTAGGTGTGCCCCTGGTGCCTTTCAAGCTTTCTGCTTACTGGGTCAGCCTGATTACCCCGGTGCCGGCCGGTGTAGCGTTGCCCCTGGCCGAAGGCCTCCGGAACAAGGCCATCTGCCGGGAAAACAGCATCCGCGATCTTATTCCCATTGCCCTCACATCCATGGAAACCGCCATTTGCAATGCCCTGGCAGAAGAAGCCGACGGCCCGGGAAAATTATTGTCCCAGCAGGCGTGTTTTTTACCGGATGATTTAACGTGAGCTAAAATGATTTAAAATGAAAATTGAAGCTTCCATTCAAATTAATGCGCCCCTGCAAAAGGTGTGGGATGTATTTTCCGACATCAGCAATTGGGGCGACTGGAATCCGGTGTGCCGGGAGTGCCGGTTTGAGGCGGGCAATCACCTGGTCAAAGGCGCGTGCATTTCCTTTGAACTCCGGCCCCTGATCCTGCCCATGCGGATTGCACCCACAGTGGACCTTTGCGAACCCGGCAAAAAAGTGGTGTGGAGCGGTGGACGGCTGGGGATTTTGGCCTCCCATGAATTTTATTTTGACCAGAATGCCGCGGGCGTTCTCTTGACCAGCGTCGAGCACTTCAAAGGCCCCATGCTGATTTTTGCGAAAATAATCCGGGTGCCCGCCCGCCTTCACGCCCTGACCGTCCGGCTGCTGGAGAGTATCAAAAAAGAAGCGGAATCCTATTAGCGGAGGCCATAATACTTCATAAACGACCGCTCAAACATTAATGATGGTGCCCATCGTTATCTATTCGCCCCTCATTTTCCAGGATATGGGACGTTCCCCTGAGGACGGAATCAATATGCCTGACGTCCATTGGAATCATCCTGAAAAAAGATCCCTTCGGTGCGCTTGGCTCTGGTGCCTCGCTGAAATCCGCATTGCGGCTGGTGCCGTAGACGCGGTATCCGGTCTGACTCAAGCGAAAGGCACCCGCCTTTCCAAATCCGGAAGAAGCACCGGTAATCAACACGACCCGCTGTGTTTTTGATTTTGCCTGATCCATAAGCACCTCTTTTTTAGGGATGAAAAGAAACAGATGCTCACCGTTTCATAATCACCAGGTTCACGGCCAGGGCCACAAAAACCGTTCCGGCAATGCGGTTTAAGACTTGCTGAGCCTTTTCAGAGCCATACAGCCACTGGCGGATCAAGCCGGCCAGCAGGGAGATGCTGCCGAAGATCAGGATGGTGGCAACGATAAAGATGCCGCCGAAACCGATGAGCTGAAGGGTCAGAGAACCCCGGGCCGGGTCCGCGAACTGGGGCAGAAAGGCCAGAAAAAAGATGGACACCTTGGGATTGGTAATGTTCATGATAATCCCCCGGCGGTAAAGCTGCCACAAATTGCGATCCCCGTTATTGACCGTGTCGATGGCGGCAGCCGACGCACGAAAGGCCTGCCAGGCCAGGTACAGCAAATATGCGGCACCACAGATTTTCAAGGCACTAAACGCCATGGCCGACGTCTGGAAAATCACCGCCACCCCGAACGCCACCGCCAGGGTGTGAAAAATGAGACCGGTGCACAATCCGATGGTCACCACCAGACCCGCCAGCTTTCCGGCAAGGGCGGACTGGGTAAGCACAAAAATATTGTCAGGTCCCGGCGAGAGGGCCAGCAGCACGGATGCCAGAAAAAAAGCCGCCAGAATATCAATGGGAATCATTTCGCCTTCCCTTTTTCGGAAGACTGTGTAAAAAATCCTTTTCCTTTTTCCATCAGGTCATGAATGTCATCTAAAATCATGTACCCGCTGGGAATCAGAATCAGGGTGATGCCGGTGGCAAACATGACGCCAAAGCCCAGGCTCACGGCCATGGGAATCAAAAACCGGGCCTGAAGGCTTTTTTCAAGGAGCATGGGGGTGAGCCCGGCAAAAGTGGTCAGCGATGTCAGCACAATGGCCCGAAACCGCAGCATGCCGCCTTTGACCACCGCATCATGGGCGCTGTCCCCGTCCCGGCGAAACCGGTTGATCCGGTCGATCATCACCAGGGAGTCATTCACCACCACGCCGGAAAGTCCCACAATGCCGAACAGACTGACAACGCTGATGTTAAACCCCATGAGCAGATGCCCCCACACTGCGCCCACGATACCGAACGGAATGGCGGACATGACGATAAAGGGCTGGGAAAAAGAACGAAACGGAACCGCCAGAAGGGCGTAGATGCAGAACAACGCCAGGATAAACCCTTTTTTCACATCTGCCAGAGATTCCTGCTGTTCTTTGCCTTCTCCTTCAATATTAAACCGAAGCCCCGCATATCGGGTTTTCAGTTCCGGCAACACCCGGTTCACCAGCTCCTGCCGGATTTCATTGGCATTGGCCTGTTTTTCATTGACATCCGCGGTCACTTTGATGACCCGCAGCCGCTGGGCCCGCTCAATGGTGGAATATCCCCGCTCCATATCCACCGTCGCCACCGTGGAAAACGGTACTTCTTTCCCGTCCGCGGTGCGGATGCGCATTGCTTCAATATTGCCCACAGACCGGCGCTCGGCATCCGGAAACCGCACCAGCACTTTGACTTCATCCCTGTCTCTCTGAAACCGAAGGGCTTCGGCGCCGTAGAACCCGTGCCGCACCTGGCGGGCCAGGTCATTCAGCGTCAGCCCCAGACTTTCGGCATTCCTTTTTAATTTCAGCTGCATTTCCATTTTGCCGGGTAGATAAGAATCGCTGATGTCAAACACGCCGGGAAATTTTTCCAGTTCAGTTTTAAGATCATCTGCCGCTGTCTGGAGCTGTTCATAGTCGTTGATGGACAGATGGACTTCCACGGCATTGCCGGCGCTGTGAATTTCGCTGGAATAAATCAGGGATTCGGCATCCGCAATCTGCCCCACCTGCTCCCGCCACCGGCGATTGAGCGCCGAGGCGCTGATATCGCGTTTTTCACCCTCCAGCAGCTGAATCCAGACCTGGGCCAGATGCCCCCCGGACTCGGATGCCCCTCGACGCCCGAATTGCGCGCCGATCAGATTGGCGCTGTATTCCATGAGCGGCGGCGCGTTGTCAGCTCTGTTTGCATCCTGTTCCGCCATCACGGCTTTGCCGGCCTCTTCAATCCGGCTGACCACGGCCCGGGTGCGCTCCAGGGGGGTTCCCACCGGCATGGTGATCATGCACTGGATCACATCGCCTTCCACTTTGGGAAAAAAGGTAAATTTTATTTTTCCGGAAGCCCAGACGCCCATGGTCAGCAGTAACACCGCAATACCGACGGCCACGGTAGCATAGCGCCAGCGGACGCAGAAATCCACCAGCCGCGCATAGGGCTTTTGAACGATCCAGCGCAATCCCCGGGCCATGAGTTTTTCTGTTCTTTGCGCAGATGGAACTGTCAGGGCGGCCCGGCTCCGGGCCAGATGGGCCGGCAAAATAAACAAAGACTCCACCAGGGAGCCGAACAGCACGGCAATCACCACAATGGGAATATTGCGCATGAAATTGCCCATGGTGCCGCCGGCCATGAGCAGCGGGGCAAAGGCCACCATGGTGGTCAAAACCGCAAACACCACGGGCCGGCCCACTTCCACCGATCCGTCCACTGCCGCCGGAAGGGGCGGCAACCCCTCCTCCTGTTTGCGAAAAACGTTTTCTCCCACCAGAATGGCGTCATCCACCACAATGCCCAGCACCATGATAAAGGCAAACAGGGAAATCATATTGAGCGACACATTAAAATGGGGCAGCAGCATCATGCCGGTGGCAAAACTGATGGGAATGCCCAGGGTCACCCAGAATGCCAGCCGCAGGTTGAGAAAAAATCCTAAAATCAGACTCACCAGCACCAGGCCCCAAAGCATGTTTTTGGTGAGCAGCTGAATGCGGCTTTTCAGGATTTCGGACATGTCATTATAGGCCTGGACCTGGATGCCCGCGGGAAGGCTTGTTGCGATTTCCGCAACGTACTGTTTGGCGGCTGCCGCCACTTCCAGGGCATTCTGGTCCGCCACCCGGTAAACATTGATGATCACCGCAGGCTGGCCCTGAAATCCCGCATAGAGATCCACATCCGCAAACCCTTCCTTCAGTTCGGCAATATCCCCCAGGATCACATTGGTACCGTCCGGCCGCGTGATCACGGGAATGTCATAATAGTCCTTGGCATTATACCGGCGGCCTTTGGTGCGCACCAGCACCTCGCCGGTGGCGGTCTTGACGCTGCCGGCCGGCAGGTCCAGGCTGTTTTTTTCCACTGCCGCCGCCACCATGCCCAGGGTCAGTGCGTATTTTCGAAGGGTGGTTTCAGAGAGTTCAATGTGAATTTCACTGTTGCGCACCGCAGTGACCTCCGCCAGGGTAATGCCCGGCAGATTGGTCAGGTCGTCTTTTATGGTTTCCGCCATGTGCTTGAGCCCGGATTCGGCGGCATCCCCAAAAACCGCAATGCTGAGCACCTGGATCTGGCGGGTCATCTCCCGGATCACTGGCTTTTCCGCCTCTTCCGGCAGGGTGGTGATCCGGTCCACTTCCGCCTTGACCTCGTCCAGAAGTTTTTTAAGATCCCACCCTTTCATGATTTCAACAGTAACCGTGCCGGCCCCTTCCCGGGCCCGGGAATCAATGCGCTCAATGCCGGTCAGTCCGGCAATATTTTCTTCGATCCGGCGGATTACCCCTTCTTCCACCTCTTCCGGGGACGCACCGGGATATTCCACGGAAATGCTGATTTTATCCAGAGTGGTTTCGGGAAACACTTCCAGCTTAATGCTGATGCCGGTGACAATGCCGGCAATGCCCAGAAACAGCATCAGGAGATTGGCGGCCACATGGTTTCCGGCAAACCAGGCGATAGCCCCTTTCATGAGGGATTCTCCCCGTTCATTTGAGCGGCGCCAGCCTCTGACGGCGCAATAAACCGGACCTTCATGCCGTGGGTAACGGTCTTGAGCGGTGATGTCACGATCCGGTCGCCGTGGGCCAGGCTGTCCTGCAGGATCACGCCGGCATAATCCCTGCGGGCGATATTGACTTTTTGGAACCAGAGCCGGTGTTCTTCCGGATCCACCCGCCATACAATATTGCCGTCGTGCAGGGCGGCCCGGGGAATTACCGTGGCCCGGGAAATGGTTTTGCCGAAAATCCGGACCGTTGCAAACTGTCCGGCCGCCAGGGGCGGCAGGGACGCATAGGGGGCGTCCACCCGAACCACCACCTGATGCATGCGGGTGGCGAGATCAATCCTTCCTTCCGTCCGCACAATCCGGCCCTGCCAGGTAATTTTTTCACCGGCCACGACCGCACGGACCTCCGCAGCCGATCCCGTTGCGCTGTCCGTGGTAAATCCCGGAATATCAATCCAGAAAAGATCCGCATCTTCCAGCGGAATCGCGATTTCCGCGCCGTCCGTCCCGTGCAGGGTGGCCAGGGTCTGGCCCGGGGTCACGTACTGGCCCGGATCAATTTCTTTGGATGCCACCCGCCCGTTGAACGGCGCAATCAGGCGGGTCCGCTCCAGATTGAGCCGGGCCGCCTTCAGGCTGGCGCGTTCCGCTGCCAGTTTGGCCCGGGCCGCATCGGTCTGGGGGGTTTTGGCCACCAGCGGGGGCGGGGGCGCGTCCGGATTGTGGCGGTGCCATTCATTGATGGCGGCAGCGGATTCTTCCTGCGCAATTTTAAAAAGGCTTTCCGCTTCCCGCACCCGGGCCTCCGCCAGGGTACGCGCGATGTCATAATCCGCCGGATCAATGGCCAGCAGCAGGTCGCCTTTGGCAAAGCGGCCGCCGTTTACCAGATTTTCTGAAACCTGAACAATCCGGCCGTCTACCTGGGGAACAAGCTGAATCTCCCTGTCCGGCACAACGGTTCCCTGTCCGGTGATCACAATGTCCATGGGACCGGTGACCACAGTGATGGTCCGCACCAGGGGCAGGGTGATGACGGGTTTTTGTTTTTCAATTTCCTGTTTTCCGGCTTTGAGCGTTTTAAACCCGGCAATACCGATGATGATAATAAAAATTGCCGTCAGGGCCTGAAAGCCTATTTTTTTATTACGGGACATGTCATTTTCGCCTGTCTGGTTTTTTATTTTTCAGTTGCTTCTGCTTGGTTTTCAGCGGCCATCAGCGCCATATCCCACCCGCCCCCCAGGGTCCGGCAAAGGCTGACATGACTGGCCAGGATATCAAATTCCACGGAAACCAATTGAAGGTCGGCATCGATTTTCATCTGCCGGGCGTCAAGTACGGTGAGATAGTCCACCAGACCGCGGCTGTAGCGGTCCTGGGCCACCTGAAGGGCGGCATCTGCTGCTTCCTGATAGGTTAACAGCCGGTCGCGCCGGTTTATGTGTTCCCGGCGGTTCAACAGCGCTGCTTCCACTTCGGCAAACGCCTGGAGAACGGTTTTGGCATAAGCTGCCAGGGCCTGCTCATAACGGGCTTCTGCGGCCCGCTGCCGGGCAGCGGTTTTGCCCGCATCAAACACAGACTGCCTTCCGCCGGCGGCAAGGCGCCAGAGTTCGCTGGACGGATCAAACAGGGAATCCAGTTCATTACTGGCATAACCAAGGCTTCCGGTGAGCGTAATTTGCGGAAACCGGGCCGCTTTTGCCGCGCCAATCCGGGCGCAGGCCCCGTGCAGGGCGGCTTCCGCCGCGCGAACATCCGGCCGTCTTAACATCAGATCCGACGGCAATCCGCACGGGACAGGGGGCGGCGGCCGGAAATAATCCGGATCAGGATCACAAAACGGGGTGGTTTCCGGATACTGTCCCTGCAGCACTCCCAGCGCCTGGGACTGGACCCCCCGGGCCGCGATCAAAGCCGGCAGCCGGGCCCGGGCATTGGCCAGGCTCCGGTCGGCCTGGCGCACGTCCAGAATGGAGCTCAGGCCCCGCCGGTAGCGGTCTTCCACAATATCAAGACCCATCTGGTAGGCGTCAATGCTTTGCCGGATTACCTGAATCTGGCGCTCCAGAGATTCAACCGTAAGATACTGGGTCACGGCTTCCGCCACTAACGTCTGCACAATGGTTCGGCGGTTTTCCTGCGCGGAGAGAAGTTCTGCCCGGGCGGCTTCCGTGGCCCGGGACAGTCGCCCCCACAAATCAATTTCATAGGACGCGGGAAGGGAGAGGCTGAAGGCATCGCTGACATTTGTGCCGCTGGTGCCGGTTAACGGATTAAAGGCGGAATAACGCTGACGGCCTGCTTCTGCTTCAAACCCCAGCGACGGAAACTGATCCGCGCGGGTTTGCCTGAAAACAGACTGCATTTCCAGCACCCGGGCCGCGGCCGTCCGGATGTCCGGGTTGTTTTCCAGCACCCGGGAAACAATCTGATCGATTTCCGGATCATTAAAAACCCGCCACCAGTTTTCCAGCGACTGCGGCACGTCCGCATTGTCATCTGCGCCAACAGCAAATGTCTGGGGAATTGTGATGCCGGGATCCGGCGGTTCAAAATCCGGCCCCATGGTGCAGGCGCCCGCCAGAACCGTGACCAGTATAATGAAAATCAGTTTAATAAAATACGGTCTCAACGGGTCTTCTCCTTTAGCGGCGCGTTTGATTTTCTGGTGCACTGTAATATTCCAGAATCCATTTTACTGATATTAAAAACCAGAACAACAGCTTTACTTCAATATTAAAATAAATTTTTCAAAAGGAATATTGATCAAAGCGTGGAATTTTCGGTTTGCGGTAATTTGTGTTCTGTCCGGAGATGACAATTTTTTGCCGTTGCCATGACAAAAATTGTCAAAATCCTAAAATAAACCCGATTTGCTGTTATTACAAAAATAAAGGCGAAAAACCGGTTTCGGAAAATACTATAACCACAGTGCGTCAAAACAAACATTCAAACAAGCATTCAAAACAAACCGGACAGATAACAAGAAAAAGGAATAAATTTTGCATATGAACTTAATGTAATACCGGTTAAACCTGATCAGAGATAATTTTAACCGAAGTTTCCGGCATTCCATCTAAAACGCCGGATGTCAGGCACACCCATGTCAATACGAAAAAAAATGGGGTTTATCTTATTGTGCGCGGGGGTTTGCTTCTGCGTGGCGACCTACGGCATTCAGCGGCTGATTATACTGCCGGGGGTGGTTTCGCTGGAGCAGGATGCCGCCGTGAGGGACGCCGCCCGGGTTGTCAATGCCATTGAAAATGAAATCCATCATTTAAGCAGCCTGGCCTGGGACTGGGCCGCGTGGGACGATACCTGTGACTTTGTTAAAACCGGTTCCGGGGATTATATCGCTTCAAACCTGGTATTCAGCACATTTACCGGCAATCATTTAAATCTGCTTTATATCTGCGATACCAACGGCCGGGTCATCTGGGGAAAAACCTATGATCTGGCAGAAGAAAAAGAAATTCACACAGATCTTTTTCCAAAACATGCCCTGCCGACGGACCATCCTTTGCTGCTGAAAAAAGGCAACAGCACCCCCGTTCCAGCAAAAATCAAAGGCATATTAACAACCGCCGCCGGCCCAATGGCGGTATCCGCGGCGCCTATTCTAACCAGCAATGAAACCGGCCCTTTTCGGGGCACATTGATCATGGGGCGGTTTCTGGACGCGAAGATGGCACTTCAAATCGCGACCCAGACCCAGGTGGATTTTTCCATGGCCCCGGCTTCCCGCCCCCCAGCCCCGGTGGTGTCCAAAAAAAATCTCCGGTCCCATACGGGGGGCCTTGATAATTATCAAATTGAAATTATTGATAAAAATCTTTTAAATGTGCACTGTGTGCTGCTGGATGTTTCAGGAAATCCGGCCATGGCCCTCACCGCCCATATTCAGAGAACAATTTCAAAAAAAAGCCATGAGATGATTCACAACAGTGTGTTGTCGATTTTTATGGCCTGCGCCGGCATCTTGATTCTGCTGTTGTTTTGTCTCACAAAAACCATTCTCCAGCCGATTTCACAACTGAACAACCATGTGCGCGAAATCCGTAAAACCGGAGATTTGTCCAAAAGACTGAATCTCGCCACAAAAGACGAGATCGGCAATCTGGCGGATGCATGCAACGACATGCTTGCCCGCCTGGAACAAACCCTTCAGGAAAATATGAAAATGACCGCGCAATTGCAGGCGGATTATGAAAACCGAAAAAAAACGGATGAAAAAATTCAGCGGGCCTTGAGAATGGAGGCTTTAACCACCTTGACAGCCGGTATTGCCCATAATTTCAATAACCTTTTGACCATTATGCTCGGCAGCGCAGAACTGGCCGCGACAAAAATCCCAAACAACGCGCCGGTGCGCGATCTTTTAAAACGCATTGAAAAGGCCGGAATTCGCGCAAAAGAAATTGTCTGGCAGCTGATCCGGTTCAGTCAGCGAATGGAAAACAATTTTTATCCGGTCCAGCTGGATGCGATTGTAAAAAAAGAAATACAGGAAATGGAATCCATGGCAGGAGACCGGGTAAAATTTATTTTTCACCTGGCGCCGGATTGCATGCCGGTATCGGGTGATCCGGATCAGCTGCACGTTGTGATCCGAAATCTCCTGGCCAATGCCATGGAATCCGTAAAAGACCGTCCCGGGGTGATTGCAATCGCCCTTGAAAATATAACCGTCGCAGACGGTGCTGAGATTGCAGCAGCAAATCTCAAAAAAGGCAACTACGTCTGCCTGACCCTCCGGGACAATGGCAGGGGAATTGATTCACCCCACATGGAACGGATTTTTGACCCCTATTTTACCACAAAAGATTTTTCCCTGGGTGCCGGCATGGGTCTGGCCGTGGTGCGCGGTCTGGTGATTAACCTCAACGGGGCCATTACAGTGGACAGTCAGGCGGCCAAGGGAACGGTAGTCAACGTATATCTGCCCGCCGCAGCCGCAGCCGGACCGGCACCGGAAAACACATAACACACCATTTATATTTCTGCATCGCGATCTGGTTCCGTTTCAGAAAATTTTATTCTGGTTATCTGATTAACTCAAGCTGTGGTGTATTATCGGGATCGGGATCGGATTCGATAGCGATTTCGATCCCGATACCGATTTCGATAGCTGAGCTTGAAGGAACAAAATAAGCAAAAGGTTTATTGAACTTGACAGTCCAAATTTCTACTTAATTTCTACTTAACTTATTAATTTTATAAAAAAACCGCACAGTCTCTCAGTGTCATTCCCGCGAAAGCGGGAATCCAGAATAATCGGCAAGTTATAGATTCCTGCGTTCGCAGGAATGACAGAATTTGGGACTGTCGAGTATTGAAGTGCGGTCCAAAAAATTGTATTTTTCGTTTCTTGATATTTCAGCCGGCAATCGGTATATATTTTTTTGTTTCACATCTTGACGCGTTCTGGACTGCTTTATAAAATAATCATGAAAAACCGGTTCCTGTTCCCATGCTAAAAATTCTCATCATCGGTATTGGCGGCGCCATCGGCGCCATTCTGCGTTATCTGGTCGGCGGGTATGTCCAGCATCTGACAAAAAGCATTGGGTTTCCCTACGGCACCTTTGCGGTTAATTTTCTGGGCTGTTTTGTCATCGGGCTTTTGTTTTATCTGTCCGATACCCATGGGGTATTTTCATCTCCAACACGATCCCTTGTTTTTATCGGGATCCTTGGCAGTTTTACCACGTTTTCGACCTTTGGCAATGAAACCATCAATCTTTTTAATACCAGCCAGCACCTGCTGGCATCGGCCAATATCGCAGCCCACCTGATCTTATGTCTGGGCGCGGTATGGCTGGGCCGCGTCAGCGGATTTTTAATCTGGAGGTGATTCTATGATTCCGGAACAGGGATGTCTGCTGCGCATTTTTATCGGTGAAACAGACAAATACAAAGGCACCCCGCTGTATGAATGGATTGTGGTCAAAGCTCGGGAAACCGGACTTGCCGGGGCCACGGTCATGCGGGGCATGATGGGATTCGGCGCCAACAGCCGGGTCATTCATACCTTCAAGATTCAGCGGTTGTCCGAGGACATGCCCATTGTGATCGAGCTGGTGGATACCCGTGAAAAACTGGAGCAGTTTCTGGAACTGATTGACGATAAAATTGATGCCGGTCTCGTGACCCTGGAAAAAGCAGAGATCCGGTTTTACCGGAGCCGGAAAAAATAACAGATTAATGTGCCGGCCAGCTGTTTCTGGCGGCCCTGATGGTGTTTCACCCCTTCCCGCCCCCCTTTCCAAGTCAAAAAATCATATCAAACACTAGTTTTCAGCTAGTGGAATACTCATGTTCTTTTCGAAATGCATTTTTATAAAAATATGTCATAGTGTAGCCATCAAAAAGAAAATTTGGATATTTTCTTTTTTGGGTTCAGGCGAGCATCTAGTACTTTTTTTAAACGGGTTAAATTATTTAAAAAATAATTTCAATGGAAGGTGATGCACATGTTCATGTTTAACACTTCTTCAAAAGCACTGGATCAGGCGAAAATCATACCGGCCCCCTGGTTGCAACCCTCAGGGGCCATTAAAATTGAGGTGCCGGCAGCTTTACCGGAAACGGTTGCGGATGAAGGTGATGTGTTCTCTTTTGAGGAACGGATGACTTACATGAAGAAATACGGCAGCCACTGCATGTCCTTTTCCACCCTGCAGCCGGGGATGCGGTTTTTTGACGTGCCGGGCAAGGGATTTATCGCTTATATGCAGAAATGGGGCAGCCAGCTGGTACTGTCCGATCCCATTTGCCATGAAAAGGACCGGGAAGCCGTGATCCGCCGGTTTCTTGACGCTTATCCCAGCAGCGGTTTTGTGCAGGTCACGGAACCGGTGGCCCGGCTGATCCATGAGCGGTTCGGATTTTACGCCACCCAGTTCGGCATTGAAACCGTTATTGATCTTGAAAAATGGAAGCTTTCCGGCAAGAAAAAACAAATTTTGCGCACATCTCTCAACCAGGCACAAAAAAGAGGGATCGTCATCCGCGAGAATCCCGCCGAGACCCGGCATCATCAATTATCAAAAGAATGGATGGCCACCCGCAAAATCAAAAACCGGGAGATCGGCTTTTTGATCCGGCCCATGGTCATGGATCACGAGAACGACACCCGCAAATTTTTTGCCTATCAGGGAGATGAACTCATCGGGTTTGTGTTTTTTGATCCCATATACAAAGACGGGGAAATCATCAGTTATGTGCCGAATATTTCCCGGTTCAGCCATTCCTTTAAACAGGGAATCTTTTACTGCCTGCTGGTCCATGCCATTGACACTTTCAAGGCCGAGGGGCTTGGGGAAGTGAATCTGGGGCTTTCCATTCTGGTGCTGGACCAGGAACTTGCGGCCCATGAAGCAAAACTTCTGAAAAAAATTGAACATCTGATATTTAAATACGGTAATTTTATCTATAATTTCAAAGGGATTGCGTTTACCAAGTCGCGATTTCAGGGAAAAACCAACAAGTTTTACTGTGTGCACAAATGGCGCTTTCCCGCCGTCAAACTGCTGACCATGTTCAAGGTTGCCAATGTATTTTAGCCCCAAAAAAAGGTGATGATATGAATTATTTTGTAACAGGTATTACCGGCACAGTGGTTCCGGTGATTGTTGAAGATCTGATGAAAAAAGACAACAACCCGGTGTTTTATTTTGCCATCCGGAAAGATGCCAAAGGAAACGATATAGAGAAACGGTTTGCCGCTGTGGTGGATTCCCTGGATCTGGATCACGCTGCCAAACAGATTGTGCTGAAAAAATCAAAACTGGTTGAAATTGATGTGGAGCAGGAAAACCTGGGCATTGCTCCGGATCTTTACGCCGAGCTGATCGCCAACACGGACAAAATTCTTCATGGCGCGGCAGATGTCCGGTTTGATCAGCCCTATGAAAAAATCCGGGTGCCCAATGTGGTGTTTACCGAGAAAATCTACGCGCTCTTTGATAAAATCAAGCAGCAACGGGCGGCAACGGGCAAAACCGCCCCCACCCTGTATTATATTTCCACGGGATATGCCTATGGGGATCACCGAAAACCCATACCCGAGGAATTTCCCGAATTTCATCCCGCAGCGCCGGACAACACCTATGCCCAGACCAAGGCTGAGGCCAAATTTTTTATTCTGGACAAAATCAAGCAGTTCAATGACCAGATCGTCATTTTTGAGCCCACCATTATCGGCGGGTCCGCCCGCACCGGCCGGACCAAAACCTACAACCTTCATTATGTCGTAATGATGCTGGGATATCTGGGCAAACTGCCGTTTATGACGGCTGAAAACAACCGGCTGGATATTGTGCCCGTGGACTGGGTGGCAGCCATTATTTCCGATATCATGGCAGGCGACGCCCTGCATCAGGGGGTGCTGCGGCTGGCAGCCGGAGAAAACGGCATTCCCATTAAATACCTGCATGATGTGGGGTATGATTTTTATGTGGCCAATGACCCGGTGCCCGGGCATGTGATTCCCAAAATCCGGTTTGTGCCCCGGTGGGTGTTCAACTTTATGGTGCAGGCCCAGAAAAATTTTTACCGGCTCATGTACTTTGGTACCCGCAACGCCCGGTTCCGCAAGCTGGTAAAAGGCATCAGTCTGCTGGAAGGGTATTTTCCGTACATTACCCGGACAAAAGTGTTTAAAAACCAAAAAAGCATGGAATTGATTAAAAAATATACAAATTGCACCGAAGCCCCGACCCTGCAGGATGTTTTTGATAAAAACGGTCATCTGGTGCAAAAAGGATATTATCGAAAAATAATGGCTGACACCCTTGAAACCGGCTGGGGCGGGCTGGTGGATTTTGAGCGGCTGGAAAAGAAAACCGCAGGCTACAAAGCGCCCCAGGCGGCGACGGTGAGCGCGCTGCGGAAATAAAAACCAGCCTTTTCAAAAAAAAATTATCTGCTTATCCGCTTGGCGCAAGATAGACCGGTCGGCACGGTGGCCGACCCTACACAGTCCGGAGATTTCGACCGGCTCGTAGGGCAGACCACCGTGTCTGCCGGAAATGAAAGAATGGTCTTTATGGTGTGTCAACTTGCGTTAAGTGGATAACCAAAAAAATTATTCAAATAACGACAAAAACGCCCCATATCCTTCCTTTTTCAGATCCTCTTTCGGCACAAACCGCAGAGAAGCAGAATTAATGCAGTACCTCAGGCCGAGAGGTCCGGGACCGTCGTCAAACACATGGCCCAGATGGGAATCGGCTTTTCGGCTCCGCACTTCCGTACGCTGCATAAAAAGGGCGGCATCTGCCTTTTCCACCACCGCGTCCTCTGAAACCGGCCGGGTAAAACTGGGCCAGCCCGTGCCCGAGTCAAATTTATGTGTTGACGCAAACAGGGGCTCACCCGACACCACATCCACGTAAATGCCCTGTTTTTTATTGTCCCAATAGGTGTTGTTAAACGGCGGTTCGGTTTTGTCCTTCTGGGTCACGTCATACTGCAGGGGAGAAAGTCTCGCTTTCAGTTCGCTGTCCGCAGGTTTTTCATACACATTTTGCGGCTGAGAAAGCGTGCTTAACGGCTCCTCTTTCCAGATTTTTTCCAGATACCGGTCCCGGCCCGAACCCTTACGGTAGAGTTTATATCGAAGGGAATTTTTTTTGTGGTATTCCTGATGATAGGCTTCCGCCGGATAGAATTTAGCCGCAGGGATAATTTCCGTGACAATGGGGCTGTCGTAGCGGCCGGACGCCCCGAGATCGGCTTTTGATTTTTCCGCTGCGAGTTTTTGGGCTTCATTGTGATAAAAAATAACAGAACGGTATTGAGGCCCCCGGTCCACAAAAGATCCGCCCCCGTCCGTGGGATCAATCTGGCGCCAGAAGACATTCAAAAGCTGTGCATAAGCAATTTTTGCCGGATCATAGGCGATCTGAATTGCTTCCACATGGCCGGACCTGCCGGACGCCACCTGCTCATACGTTGGATTTTCAAGGGTGCCCCCGGTGTAGCCGGAGACCACATCCATCACCCCGTCAATGGTTTCAAACGGCGCTTCCATGCACCAGAAACAGCCCCCGGCAAAGGTGGCGGTTTCGAGATGTTTTTCCCGGGCCGACGGGTTAGCATCCGCCGCGTCCGCCGCATTATTTTCACCGGCATTTTTGCATCCAAGGGTTGTCATAACTATAATTCCCATTAAAATTAAACATTTAAGTTCATTCATGAGTTGTTTCCTTTATTATGAATATCAATAGCATAAAGATAATGCAGAATGACAGGCTGGCAAATCAAGGAACAACAATAACGGAATTGGACAAAAACATGCGCTCGAAGATGGCGGAAGGGATTTGTAAAACAAACAACTCAAAAATGATGCTACCGTAAAAAGCCGGATTTTCCCGCGGAGGCGCGGTGACGCAGAGATTTTTTCTCAGCGCCTCTGCGTCACTGCGGGATAAAAAATATTATGACCAGGAATTTCTTATGGGTGCATACAACGGCAAAAATGCCGTCAAAGTTCCAGGCTTTCCCCGGGCTTGAGCAGGGCCACTTTGGCGCCGGTTTCTTTTTCCACCAGGGCTTTCCAGGCGGCCGGGTCCTGCTGAATCACGTCAAAGGTGTCGTAATGAATGGGCAGCACCTGTTTCGGTTCAATCAATTTAACGGCCCGCAGGGCATCCTCCGGGCCCATGGTAAAATTGTCGCCAATGGGCAGCAGGGCCAGATCAATGCCTTCCTCGCCAATGAGTTTCATATCGTAAAACAGGCCGGTATCGCAGGCATGATAGATTTTTTTGCCCTGGATATAAAACAGAAACCCGCAGGGATTCCCGCCATAGGAGCCGTCCGGCAGGGCCGAGCCGTGATGGGCAATGGTCAGTTTGACCCGGCCCCAGGGATAATCAAACCCGCCGCCGATGTGCTGGGGATGCCCGTTTTCAACCCCCTGGGCCGCCAGCCAGTTGTGAATTTCAAAATTGGACACCACCGTGGCGCCGGTGCGTTTGGCAATCTCCACCGTATCCCCCACATGGTCGCCGTGGCCGTGGGAGACAAAAATATAATCCGGGTCAAGATCTTCCGCTGTTACCGGGGCAAGCGGGTTGCCCGTAATAAACGGGTCCACCAGCAGTTTTGTGCCCTCGGTTTCAATTAAAATACAGGCATGGCTGTACCAGGTAAGGCAAATGCTCATAGGTCAAAATCCTTTCATTTTGGTTTAAACCGGCTGGAAATTTCAGGTTTCAGGTTGCAGAATTCCTGCCTGACACCTGAAACTGACACCTGACACCTGAAATCTTTTTCTAATCGCCAATAATTTTTACCAGCACCCGTTTGCGTCTGCGGCCGTCAAATTCTCCGTAAAAAATCCGCTCCCAGGTGCCGAAGTCCAGGCGGCCCTCTGTCACAGCCACCACCACTTCCCGGCCCATGATCTGGCGCTTCATGTGGGCGTCCGCGTTGTCTTCCCCCACATTGTGCCGGTACTGGGACACCGGCGCATGGGGCGCGAGCTTTTCCAGCCACACGTCATAATCATGATGCAGGCCGGATTCATCATCATTGATAAACACGGAAGCGGTAATATGCATGGCATTGACAAGGATAAGCCCCTCTTTGATGCCGCTTTCCGCAAGACAGGCTTCCACATCCGGCGTAATATTGATGAATGCCCGCCGGGTGGGCACATTGAAAAAAAGTTCCTTGCGATAGGTTTTCATGAGTACTCCCGGGTTGATGTTCAGGAAAAAATCATCTAAAGAAACAACATCCACAGCATGATTGTTTTTGCTGTTGACGGTCGTAAAACCTGCGTTGAATCATACACTATCTTATCAAAATTTTAAACATTGTATTCTAAAAAATGAATACCCGCGCACCCAATCATCAGCTCCGGAATCTGGAAAAAATGCTGCCCCATGCCATGCACAGCACCCGGCAGGCAGTAGCGCGGGAGCTCCGCCGCATCCGGCAGAAAAAAGCAAAACCCGGAGACGATAAAAAAAATGACACCCGGATTGCGGCCCTGAAAAAAAAACTGCAATTGTCCGCCGCCCAGAAAACCTGGCGCAAAAACCACCGCCCCGGCCTCACCTATGATGCGAACCTGCCCATTGTGGCCCGGCGCGACGATATTATCTCCGCCATTCAACAGCATCAGGTGACCATTATTTCCGGTGAAACCGGATCCGGAAAAACCACCCAGATCCCCAAATTCTGCATCGAAGCCGGCCGCGGGATTGACGGACTGATCGGCTGCACCCAGCCCCGCCGGATCGCGGCCATCACCGTGGCCCAGCGCATTGCAGCGGAAATGAACGAGCCCCTGGGCCGGTCCGTGGGGTATAAAATCCGGTTTGCGGACCGCATGGATCAAAAAACAGCGTTTGTCAAAATGATGACCGACGGCATTCTCCTGGCCGAAGCCCAGTCCGACCGGTTTCTGAACCGCTATGACACCCTGATCATTGATGAAGCCCATGAACGAAGCTTAAATATTGATTTTATTCTGGGTATTTTACGGGATTTGCTGCCGAAACGCAAAGATCTCAAACTCATCATCACCTCTGCCACCATTGACACGGAAAAATTTTCCAAAGCATTCGGCAATGCGCCGGTGATCGAGGTTTCCGGCCGCATGTACCCGGTGGAAGTCAGATACTGGCGGGCCGCGGCAAAAGAAGAAATTGCAGAAGATCAGAACATGGTGGATCTGGCAGTGGATGCGGTGGACAGTATCGCGGACCACCAGCACCGCGGGGATATCCTGGTGTTCATGCCCACGGAGCATGATATCCGGGAAACCTGCGAGACCCTGGAAGGCCGCAAATATCGGCATACCACGGTGCTGCCCCTCTATGGCCGGCTGTCCGCGGCAGACCAGATGAAAGTGTTTGCCGCCCATTCAGGGCGCAAAATCGTGGTGGCCACCAACGTGGCGGAAACTTCTGTCACGGTCCCCGGCATCCGCTACGTGGTGGACACGGGCACGGCCCGGATTTCCAGCTATGACCCCCGCACCCGAACCATGTCCCTGCCCGTGATGCCGGTATCCAGGAGCAGTGCGGACCAGCGCAAAGGCCGGTGCGGCCGGGTGGAAAACGGTATCTGTATCCGGCTGTATTCGGAAGAAGATTACCACAACCGGGAACTGTTCACCCCGCCGGAAATTCTGCGGGCCAATCTGGCGGAAGTCATATTGCGCATGATTTCCCTGAAACTCGGGGATATTGCCGCGTTTCCCTTTGTGGACCCGCCCCCGGTCCGGCAGATCAAAGACGGGTTTGACCTGCTCACGGAACTGGGGGCCATTGTCCCCAATCCCAACCGCAAAAAAGACCCGGCCCCGTTTACGCTCACCCCCCAGGGCCGGGTCATGGCCCGGATTCCGTTAGGGCCGCGCCTGTCCCGGATGCTCATTGAAGCCTGGGAAAACGGGTGCATCCGGGAAGTGGCGGTAATCGTGTCCGCCCTGACCATCCCGGATCCCCGGGAAAAACCAAAAGAGGCCTTTACCAAAGCCGAAGCCGCCCATGCCCGGTTTACGGACGTGGCATCGGATTTTATCACCCTGTTCAATATCTGGAATACCTGTTTCGGCCATTCCACAGAAGCAAAACCATTTATCCGGGCCCGGGATCTCAAAAAATTCTGCAACACCCATTACATGTCGTTTAAGCGAATGCGGGAATGGCAGGATGTGCATGAGCAGATTGTGGACATTCTGGAAGAATCCGGGTTTGAATTTGACAAGGCCCCGGATATTCAGCGTACCAAAAATAAAAATGCTGCTTTTTCAGACCATTACACCTCCATTCACAAATCCATTTTAAGCGGATTTTTAAGCAATATCGCCCTGAAAAAGGAAAAAAACATCTACCAGGCCGCCAAAGACCGGCAGGTGATGATCTTTCCGGGCTCCGGCCTGTTCAACAAGGCCGGCCAATGGATTGTGGCCGCAGAAATCGTGGAAACCTCCCGGCTGTTTGCCCGGCGGGTGGCGGCCATCAGCAGCGACTGGCTGGAAGAAATCGGCGCAACGCTCTGCAAACACAGCTATTCCAACCCCAGATGGCAGAAAAACCGCGCAAGCGTGGTGGCGGATGAGCAGGTAACCCTTTACGGGCTGACCATTGTATCCGGCCGGCCGGTCCAGTTCGGGCCCAAAGATCCGGCCGCGGCCCTTGATATTTTCATCGAGAGCGCACTGATCCAGATGGATGTCAAAACCGTGCTTCCGTTTATGCGTCACAATCAGGCCCTCATTGAAAAATTCCGGGATATTGAAAACCGGGTCCGCCGCCGGGATCTGGTGGTCACGGAATCGGATTTGGCGGAATTTTACCGATCAAGGCTTTCCGGCCGGCCCCCTGTATATGACATACCGTCGCTCAAAAAACGGATCAAGGAAAACGGGTCTGATGATTTTCTGAAAATGCGGGAATCCGACGTGCTGGCCCTTTTGCCGGACCATGACCAGCTTTCGTTATATCCGGATGCCGTGCCCGTGGGCGCGGAAGCCTTTGCCTGCGCCTACCGGTTCGCCCCGGGGGAGGCGGATGACGGGGTGACGCTGCGCATGCCGGTGTCCGCGGCATCGGCCATCCCCATGGAATCCACGGACTGGATCGTTCCGGGGCTGCTGGAGGAAAAAATCACCGAACTTATCCGGGGACTTCCCAAATCTTACCGCAAGCAGCTGGTGCCCGTGGGCACTACGGTAAAGACCATTATGGATGAGATGCCGAAATTTGAAGGGTCGCTGGTCAATTCCCTGAGCCGGTTTTTGTTTGACCGGTTCCATGTGGATATCCCGGCGGCTGCCTGGAATGAAAAAGACCTGCCGGATCACCTGAAAATGCGCATTACCTTAACCGATGACCGGGGGAAAGAAATTTTTTCAAGCAGGGAAAAAGGCCCCCTGATCCGGTCTGTTTCCCGGTCCCTTTCCGGGTCCCTTTCCGGGTCTCGCACCCGGCCGTCGGGCAAAGACGGTTTTGAAACCGAACGCAAAAAATGGGAAAAAACCGGACTCACGGCCTGGAATTTCGGGGATGTTCCCGAGGTTATCCAGACAGCCTCCGGGAGCGGCGCGCTTTTTCCGGTGTATCCGGCCCTGGTCATAGAAGGAGACAAAGACACGGACCCGGTCAGCCTGAGGCTTTTCAAAAACCGGGACGCGGCAAAGGAAGCCCACGCCCAAGGGGTTGGCCGGTTGTTTCGTCTGTATTTTTCAAAAGATATTAAATTTTTGAAAAAACAGATGAAACTGCCCCTGGCCGTGGAAAAATGCGCCGGGTATTTTGGCGGCGCCGCAAAACTGGAACAGCAGATGACAGACCGGGTGATCACGGATCTGTTTAACAGGGACATCCGCTTCCAAAAAGCGTTTTTTGAATATGCCGAACACCAGGTGAATCAGCTGATCCCGGCAGGCCAGGCCCTTGTAAAAGAAGTCATTCCGGTTTTGACGGTTTACGCGGAGGCCCGGACCCTGTTTTATGCCATGGAAACCGCTGCAAAAAATCCCGTGATGGCGGAATTTATTGCTGAACTTCGAAAATTTCTGGCCGGCCTGGTGCCGGAAAATTTTATCCGTCTTTACAGCACGGCCCGGATGCCGGATCTGGTGCGGTACGTCCGGGCCCTTATCATCCGGGCGGAACGGGGGCGGGCAGATATGGACAAAGACCGGAAAAAGGCTGCCCGGTTAAAACCGTTTACCGACCAGTTAAATGACATGATCGCCGGCCTGGAACCGGATACCTCCGCGGAAAAACGCGCGGCGGTGGAAGAATTCTACTGGATGATCGAGGAATTCAAGGTGTCCCTGTTCGCCCAGGAGATCAAAACCGCTTTTCCAGTGTCGGAAAAAAAGCTGAACCAGGAAGCCGGCCGCATCAGCCGAATGATTTAGGTCACTTAGCACCCGGATGCGGTGCGAAATAAGACATATCTTTTAATCCAATCGCAATACGTCGGTTCCGTATGAAGGGAACAATGTTTTAACCGCATGAAATCACCCACTTCTTCGAGCAATCGTTTTTCCTTTTGGGTTGACATGGTGAGTATCCCAAGCGTAGTTTTAAATTACCAAATCAAAAAAACCTGATAATTCAAATTTGGTCAAGTTATCAGGTCAACTGAAGTTTCCCCGTTTTAGCGGGACCGTTCGGCGCGCGAGCATCTCCCGGTTGATTTAAATAGTTAATAAAAACAGATACTTACAAAAAATTGGGTTGTGTGTAAGTTATTGATTTTATTGTAGATTTGAAATCAAATTTTTAGAAGATTATGTTATTTATTTAATATTTCAATACTTTATAGTTGATTGCGAGGCCGTGTTATGGTATTCTTAGTTCACCAAAAACAAAAACCCATAACACAAAAAGGCCTCACATGTTCATAATACGCGATATCCTCGGAAAACTCAAAAATGAAATTGCCCACTCAAAAAAAGACGACGAACGGGCCGAATGGTTCATCCACACCCTTCTTGCCATCATCATCCCT
>JAABSH010000050.1 GCA_011390465.1 Desulfobacteraceae bacterium | reverse complement strand
TGAGAAGTTATGCATCCCTGGAAAAAGATATCTCTCTGGTGGGGGTAACAGATCATTTTGAAATTTGGAATCGGGAAAAGTGGAATACTGAAAACGCCCTTATGGAAGAAGAGGATATGAAGAAAGAGGAGGTCAGAAACGAAATCGCCAAACTAGGTTTATAGAATCATGGTTTATCAGCATATACCAGTTATGTGCAATGAAATGATAACGTATCTGGCGTGCCGTCCCGGAGGATGCGTTGTGGACTGCACACTGGGCGGTGCCGGGCATTCCAGTGCCATTCTGGAAAAAATCCGGCCGGACGGAATGCTGGTGGCAATTGACCAGGATGCGGATGCGATTTCCAACGCGGAACAGGTGCTCAAGCCCTTGGGCGCTTCTGTTCGACTGATTCATGACAACTACGTAAATCTCCCGAACATTCTTTCACAGCTGAATATCTCCAGGGTCGATGGAATCATTGCCGATCTCGGCCTGTCTTACAACCAGATTGAAAACAGCGGCCGCGGGTTCAGCTTTTTGCGGTCTGAACCCCTTGACATGCGAATGAATGTCCACGCCGGCATGACCGCCGCCGACATTGTCAATAGCGCCGCAGTGGACGATCTTGAAACCATATTCAAAACTTTTGGTGAAGAACGGTGGGCCGCCAGAATCGCCCGCCGCATTGTTGCCGAAAGATCTGTCCGAAAGATCGACAACAGCCTGCAGCTCGCCGGCATCGTTTGTGATGCAATTCCCGGAAAGTCCGCCGGACAGCGCAAGAAGCATCCTGCCACCAGAGTGTTTATGGCGCTTCGGATTGCAGTGAACCGGGAACTTGAAGTGCTGGAAGCCTTTATCGCCGATGCCGTCGGATTTCTCAATCCTGGTGGCCGGATATGTATCCTGTCGTTTCATTCTCTGGAAGATCGTATTGTAAAACAACAGTTTCGGGCGCTGGAAGGCAGGTGTACGTGTCCGCGGGATTTTCCGGAATGCATCTGTAATCCGCAGCCCGTTATCCGGCTGATCAACCGGAAAGTCGTTCGTCCGACAGCAGCGGAGATCCAAAAAAATCCCATGGCCCGGAGCGCCTGTCTGCGGGTTGCGGAGAAAATTTAACCGAAAACGTGCGTTACCGTGCCTGTTCAGGGTCCTATCAGCAAGGGAGAACTCCATGATGAAACTAAAAGTATTTTTTATTCTCGGAGTGGTGGTGTCTGTTCTGGTGTTTTGTGCTTTCGCGCCGGGAGTGTGCATTGAACGGTTTATGCTGCCCGAAGGCGCCTGTGTCAGCTGTTCGGCTACGAACACGGACTGCGGCCATGTGCTGGCGGAACAAAAAGTTCAACCCTGTGCCTGCCGTTGACGATCATTGGTGCAGTCCGGATGTGCCTTCCAGTGTGCTTTCCGGCACTGAAATTTTATTGGTGAACATCAGGCAAAAATGCAGGTTAACCGAAAAGTAAAGTCCAGCAGTTTGACGCCCCGGGCCTTGGCAGCCGGCCTTGCGCTGATGGCCGCTTTTATTGCGGTGGTTTTTTTTAAGACATGGTGCGGAATGCAGTGCATCCGGACCGGTTATCAGATCAGTGATGCCGAAGACCGGTATCAGGAACTGGTCAACACCCGGAAACGGCTGAAAATTGAACTGGTGCATTTGCAGTCCGAGGCCGTGTTGATGTCCCGGGCCAGGGAAACCTTTGGGCTGGTGGTGCCCGAACCAAACCAGATAATTTTATTGCCATGAATTTTCCAAAAGTCGAACAGCAGCGCACCCAGACGCGGAACCGGCGGATCCTCGGTATCGGCGTTGTGATCACCCTTTTGTATCTGGCGGTGGGGTTACGGGTGGTTTATTTTCAGGTGATTGCCGATGATATGCTCGCTGAAAAGGCAGCCAGTCAATACCTCCAGGCCATGGAATGCCGGGGGAAACGAGGGGCCATTGTTGACGCGGGTCACCGGGAACTGGCCATCAGCACCCGTGTTGTGGAAGTGGGGGTGCATCCCAACGGCATCCGGACGCGAAAAGACAGCCTGGAGCCGGATAAGCGGGTGCTGGCCCGAAGAATGGCGGAAATCCTGAATCTGAATGAAACCTTGATCTATCAAAAAATCTGCCAGGATAAAAGTTTTGTGTGGATCGACCGCAAGGTTACGCCGGAGCGGGCCGAAGCCTTGAGAGAACTCGGCATGGCCGGATTTGAGTATTTTCCCTCATACCTGCGGGTTTATCCTTCCAAAACCCTGGCGGCACAGCTGATCGGTTTTGTGGGAACCGACGGAAACGGCCTGAACGGGCTGGAGCAGTATTATGATCTTGAACTGCAGGGTCCGCCTCGCCAGTGGACCTGTGTCAAGGATCGCAAGGGCCGCATTTTTGACCGGCAGGAAACCTGCGCCGCACCGGCATTTAACGGCAAAAATCTGGTGCTGACCATTGACAGCACCCTTCAGTATATTGCGGAAACCGCGCTGGCGCGGTCTGTGGAAGACAACAATGCCAAAAGCGGGATTGCCGTGGTGATGGATCCGAAAACCGGCGCGCTGAAAGCCATGGCCCATTATCCTTCGTTTAATCCCAATGCCTTTAGCCGGTTTCCTGAAGAAATATGGCGCAACCGGGCGGTGACCGATACCTTTGAGCCGGGCTCTGTTTTAAAGGTGTTTCTGATGGCCGCGGCCCTGGAAGCGGGTGTCTGCGATTCTGAAACCGTTATCAATTGCGAAGCCGGTGCTTATAAAATCGGGCCCAACGTTGTGAATGATACCCATGAATATGATCTTTTAACCGTGCATGATGTGCTTAAATTTTCCAGTAATATCGGGGCGGTGAAAATTGCGGAAATGATGGGGCCGGCCATGATGTATGACGCTCTGCTGAATTTCGGGTTTGGCGAGCGCACCGGCGTCAATTGTTCCGGCGAGGTTCGCGGTCTGATCCGTCATTATCAGGCCTGGAAGCCCATTGATCAGGCCACGGTTGCCTTTGGCCAGGGCCTGACCGTTACCCCGGTGCAGCTTATTGCGGCGGTGTCTGCCATTGCCAATCACGGGGTCCTCATGACCCCCTATGTAGTGCAGGCCATAACGGATGAACAGGGAAACGTGGTAAAGCGGTTCCATTCGGAAAAAAAGCGGACGGTTATTTCGCCTGAAACCGCTGACGCGCTCATGGCCATGATGAACGCGGTAACGGAATCGGACGGCACGGGCGGACTGGCGGTACCGGCCGGCTATACAGTGTGCGGCAAAACCGGCACGGCCCAGAAACTCAATGCCAGCGGCACCTATCGAAATTGTGAATACAACGGCGTGTTTGTGGGATTTTCACCGGCCCGGAATCCGGAACTGGCCGTGCTGGTGGTCATTGATGAACCCCAGAAGCATTATTACGGCGGCATTGTGGCGGCGCCGGTGTTTCGGGAAATCGTGCATGAATCCTTTAATTATCTGAACATTCCGCCAACCCGGTTCAATGCCCCGCTCAAGGTATCCCGGGGACCGGGGGAAGCCGGCGCATGAAGCTGTCTCAGCTCATATATCCCGAGGACATCCTTTGCATGGCAGGTGCCATCGCCCGTCAGCGCAATCCCCGGGTGAAGGGGATTTATTACCGGTCCGGTGATGTCTGCTCCGGCGGCATGTTTGTGGCCATGAAAGGCCTCCGTGCGGACGGCCACCAGTATATTGCGGATGCCCTTGAAAAGGGCGCATCCGTTATTGTGGCGGATATCGGAACCGATGTGGATACAGCGGCTGCAGCCGACGCCGGGGCAGTGGTGGTGTTTGTGAAGGATACCCGGAAATGCCTGGCAACTGCTGCATCGCGATTTTACAAAAATCCCTCGGAAACGCTTTTTGTGATCGGCATCACCGGCACCAACGGCAAAACCACCACCGCGTATCTGATTGAACACCTGCTCCTTTCAAACGGAATTGATACAGGGGTTATCAGCACCATCAATTATCGGTACCAGGGAAAAGTGTTTCCCAATCCCCTGACCACGCCCGAATCTTTAGACCTTCAGAAAATTCTGGCGGAAATGGCCTCGGCCGGCGTGCGTCATGTGGTCATGGAGGTGTCTTCCCACGCCGTGGTCATGGACCGGATTGCCGGGTGCGCTTTTGATATGGGCATCTACACCAATTTAAGCCAGGATCATCTGGATTTTCACGGCACCATGGCCGTCTACGGAGCCTGCAAACGGCAGTTTTTTACCGGCCATCTGTTCAAGGGGGTTAAAAAATACCGGGCCGTGGCCGTGATCAATGTGGATGATCCGCAAGGAGCGGCCATTGCCCATGAACTGCGGGAGTATCCAATCCTTTGCGTGAGCATGGATCCGGAAAAAAAGGAAATTCATGATGCAGATCCGAACATGATCATTCAGGCGCAAAACGTCGTGTTTGACGAACAGGGCATGAACGGAACCCTCCGGTTTCCGGATGCTGTGGTGCCGTTTCACTCCCGCCTGATCGGCCGGTATAACATGGAAAATATTCTCTGCGCGGCAGCTGCGGCAAGTCTGCTGAAAATGGGGCCGGCCGCGGTGGCGGATGCAATCGCGACATTTACCCATGTGCCGGGCCGGCTGGAGCGGATCGTCGACCTGTGTGGCCGCCATGTGTTCGTGGATTACGCCCATACACCGGAAGCCCTTGAAAATGTGCTTAAAACTTTAAGGGAAGTTTCATCTTTTCGGTTGATCTGCGTGTTTGGCTGCGGCGGGGACCGGGACCGGACCAAACGTCCCAAAATGGGGGCCATTGCTGTCAGGCTCAGTGATTTTACGGTCATTACCTCTGACAATCCCCGTACTGAAGATCCATATGCCATTATCTCAGGAATTGTTAAGGGCGCGGCAGCCGCGGGAGGGGTTGAATGTCCGGTATCAGATAGTACAGCTGATCCGGACGCCAGAATGCCTGAAAAAGGGTTTGCAGTGGTTCCGGACCGGCGCCAGGCCATTGAAACAGGCATCCGGATTGCCGGACCCGGCGATATGGTGCTCATTGCCGGCAAAGGCCATGAAGATTACCAGATTATCGGCACGGAAACCCTGTATTTTGATGATCGGGAAATTGCCCGCACCGTGCTGGCGCAATTGTGCCAGACGTAAAAAGGTAAAAGGGGAAGAGGAGCTTTAAATAAATGATGCAGGAACCCTGCTGGACAATCCATGACATTGTGACCGCCACCGGTGGAAGGCTTGTGAGCGGCCCGGCGGATGTCCGGTTTTCCGGGGTATCCATTGATTCCCGACAGATAGCGGCGGATGATTTTTTTGTGGCCATACAGGGGGCCGCCCATGACGGCCACCAGTATATTTTGGAAATTATCAAAAAAGGCATCACCGGCATTGTGGCGGAAGACCGGTGGGTGAGCGGGGGGCTTAAAGTAAAGCTTCCGGCCCATGTGGCCTGCATCAGCGTGGAAAATACCATTCAGGCCCTCGGGGATCTGGCGGCCTTTCATCGAAGGCGGTTTGATATTCCCGTGATCTGTATTACCGGCTCCAACGGCAAAACCACCACAAAGGAAATGACGGCCCTGGTGCTGGGACAAAAGTTCCATGTCCTGAAAACATCCGGGAATTTTAATAATGAAATCGGGGTCCCCCTTACCCTTTTTCGGCTGAACCGCACCCATGGGGCGGCCGTGGTGGAGCTGGGCATGAATCATCCCGGAGAAATCCGGCGGCTGTCTTCGCTCTGCGCACCGGATGCCGGGATTATTACCAATGTGGGACCGGCCCACCTGGAAGGGCTGGGTGCGGTGGAAAACGTTATGGCCGCCAAGGGCGAGCTGATTGAAAACATCAAAAAAACCGGCGCCATCATTTTGAACCACGATAATGGGTATTGCCGGCAGCTCGGCGAAATTTCAAGCCGCCGGGTGATGTTTTACGGCAAATCCAAATCAGGGGATGCGGATGTTTTTGCGGCAAATATCAAGGCCTGTGCCGGCGCCGTGACCTTTGACCTGAAGCTGCCGGATGCGTCCGCACCGGTCACCCTTCATGCCCCGGGAGAATTTATGGTGGGCAATGCCCTGGCAGCTGCCGCGGCCGGGCATGTTTTCGGTATCCGTGCGGATCAAATCAGCGCCGCTCTGGATGCGTTCCGGCCGGTAAACGGCCGCATGGACATTAAACCCAGCCGGCATGGATTTTATATTATTGATGATACTTACAATGCCAATCCCGGTTCCATGGAAGCGGTCATTACCACCCTGGCCAGTGTTAAGGGGCGGCACAGGGGCGTGCTGGTGGCGGGCGATATGCTGGAACTCGGGGACCGGACGGAGATTCTGCACGAACATATCGGGGCTTTTGCGGCCCGGGCCGGCATTAATCAGCTGTTTCTGTGCGGCCGGTATGCGGCCAGCGTTAAAAAAGGGGCACTGGCCGCCGGCATGGCAGCGGATAATATAGTGATCCGTAAGAAACAGGAGCTTCCGGACCTGCTGCTGGCCAGTCTGTCCGCCGGGGATTGGATGGCGGTGAAAGGTTCCAGAAGCACGGGCATGGAGGAAATTTTAAGGCACCTGGCGCTGGAAGGGGCATCAGATGCCTGAGGTTCAGGATAATATTTATTATTTTTATACGGGACAGGGAAATGCTTTACCACTTTTTTAACATGCTCCAGGCGGATTTTTCGATTTTTAATGTTTTCAGGTATATAACATTTCGAACGATTTGCGCCAGCCTGACATCCCTGACCCTTTGTTTTGTTTTCGGCCCGGCGGTGATCCGGCTGCTGACGGAAAAGCAGATCGGCCAGTATATCCGCTCCGTGGGACCGAAAAGCCATCAGGGCAAGGCCGGCACCCCTACCATGGGCGGGGTGCTCATTTTGCTGTCCGTTTTTGGCTCCAGCCTGTTGTGGGTGGATTTAACCAATTTATATATCTGGATTATTCTGTTTGTCGGGGCAGGCTATTTTGCCATTGGATTTATGGATGACTATCTGAAACAGATTCAGAAACGGAACCTGGGGCTGACCGCCCGGATGAAATTCAGCCTCCAGATTCTCATTGCCGCCATTGCCGGGGCCATGATTTATGCCTATCCGGGGTTTAATACCCAGATAACAGTGCCGTTTTTTAAAACCATTACCCCGGATCTCGGGGCAGGCTATATTTTATTTGCTGTTCTGGTGATTGTGGGGGCTTCCAATGCGGTTAATCTGACGGACGGCCTGGACGGTCTTGCCATCGGACCGGTGGTGATTGCCGCTGCCACCTATATGCTGTTTGCCTATGTCACCGGTCATGCGAAAATCGCGGCCTATCTTCAGATCAATTATCTGGCAGGCTGCGGTGAAGTCACTATTATCTGCGGCGCCATTGCCGGGGCCGGGCTCGGATTTCTGTGGTACAACACCCATCCGGCGGAAATTTTTATGGGGGATGTGGGATCGCTTCCCTTGGGAGCGCTGCTGGGTATTGTGGCGGTGATTACCAAACATGAATTTTTGCTGGTGCTGGTGGGCGGCATTTTTGTCATGGAAGCCATATCCGTGATCCTGCAGGTGGGATTTTTCAAAATGACCCACGGCCACCGGGTGTTTTTAATGGCGCCGCTGCATCATCATTTTGAACTCAAAGGCTGGCCGGAATCCAAAGTGATTGTCCGGTTTTGGATTATTGCCATCATTCTGGCGCTGATGGCTGTCAGTACCCTGAAATTGAGGTAAGTGGGCGCAAACGCATGGATTTAAAAAACAAACAGATCCTGGTGGCGGGGCTGGGGCGCTCCGGAATGGCGGTGGCCCGGTTTCTGAGCCAAACTCCGGCCGCGGAAGGCAGTCGGATCACGGTGGCGGACAGCCGGCAGGAGGATGCCTTCGGCCAGGACGCAACAGCGCTCAGAGATAGCGGCATTACCCTGGCGTTTGGGCCGCACCGGCAGGAGATTTTTGAAAACAGTGATCTCATTATCCTCAGCCCGGGCGTACCGCATACCATCGCGCCGGTGACCCGGGCCCGGGAAAAAGGGATTCCCGTAATCGGAGAAATTGAACTGGCATCACAGTTTATCCGGACTCCCGTTATCGCGGTTACCGGCACCAACGGGAAATCCACCGTTACCCTGCTGATCCGCGATATGCTGGAACAGTCCGGATTTAAAGCCGTTGCCGGGGGAAATCTCGGCACCCCCCTGATTGAACTGGTGGACCGGCAGGAAACAATGGATTTTGTGGTAGCGGAAATCAGCAGTTTTCAGCTGGATACCATTGAAACGTTCCATCCCCTGGCGAGTGTCATTTTAAATATTACAGACGACCACCTGGACCGGTATCCGGATTTTGATGCCTATGCCCGGTCCAAGGCCAGAATTTTTGCCAACCAGAGATTCAGTGATATTTGCGTGTTGAATGAGGCGGATGAGACCGTTCTATCGGTGTCTGAAAATTTACGGGCCCGGCGGTTTGTTTTTAACAGCCGGCGCTTCAGTGAAAACCGGTCCTGGATTTCCGGCCGGGATATCTGGTTTTATACGCCGGAAACCGGAGAGCAGCATGTGGATGGCAGTGAATCCATGCTGCAGGGCCGGCACAATCTTGAAAATATCTCCGCCGCCGGCCTGGCCGTACTGGCTGTGGGCGGCACCATCGAAGGCATTCAGAGTGCGCTGGTAAAATTTAAAGGTCTGCCCCATCGGGTGACCTATGTGGACACGGTGAGCGGGGTCCAATTTTATGATGATTCAAAAGCCACCAATGTCAATGCCGTGGCCCGGGCCCTGGAATCCTTTGACATGCCGGTGGTGCTCATCATGGGGGGCCGGGACAAGGGCGGGGAATATGAATGCCTGAAAGACTGGATGCAGAAACGGGTTCGCCAGGTGGTGGTAATGGGGGAAGCCGCGGAAAAAATTGAAACCGTGTTCAGGAATATGGTGCCTGTTATTACGGCGCCGGATATGGGTGCAGCTGTAAAAACAGCAGCTTCCGCGGCTCGGCCCGGGGATTGCGTTCTGCTTTCACCGGCATGTTCCAGTTTTGACATGTATGAGAGTTATGCCCAGCGGGGCAATGATTTTGTTCATGCCGTGGACTTGCTGAAGAAGGGAGATCAATGAGTACGGATGTCCGAAAAGCCGGTTTTCAGGCCTTTGATCTGATGGTGCTTTTGCCGGTGCTGTTTTTGACCGGAATTGGCGTGGCCATGGTTTACAGCGCCTCCAGCGCCATTGCGCTGAATGCCTACAACAATGAATATTATTTTTTTACCCGGCAGCTGGTGTTTGCCGGACTGGGCATCACCGCCCTTTTTGTCTGCCGGTTTGTTCCTTACCGGCTTTACCGCTACATGACCTATCTGCTGCTGGCCGGGGCACTCATACTGCTGGGCATTGTGCTGGTCAACGGTATCGGTCATGAAGTCAAAGGCGCCATCCGGTGGATTCAGGTAGGCCCTGTCCGGTTTCAGCCGGTGGAATTTGCCCGGTTTGCCCTGATTGTGTTCATGGGATATTCCCTGACCAAAAAACAGGATGACATTGAAGTGTTTGCCATTGGATTTATGCCCCATGTCATTATGCTGATGATGTTTTCCGTTTTGATTCTGCTGCAGCCGGATTACGGGTCAGTGGTCATTTTCTGGGGGCTGGCATGGATTATCATGTACGCCGGAAGGGTGCGGTTTTTCCAGCTTTTTTTCTCCGCGCTGCTGTTTGCGGCACCCGCTGCCGCGGCCCTGATTTTCACCAGTGAATACCGCCTTAAGCGGGTTTTGTCCTTTCTCAATCCCTGGGATTATCCGCAGGATGAAGGATATCAGGTGATTCATTCCCTCATGGGATTTGGATCCGGCGGCATCTGGGGCAAGGGATTCGGCCAGGGATATCAGAAACTGTTTTATCTGCCCGATCCCCATACGGACTTTATTTTTTCCGTGATCGGTGAAGAAGGGGGACTGTGGTGGGTGCTGATCGTCATGGCCCTGTATCTGATCATTTTGTGGCGGGGCCTTGAGATTGCCAGGGCCAGGCAGGATTTTTTCGGGGCCCTGCTGGCCCTGGGCATTACTGTCTCCATTACCCTTCAGGCAGTGATCAACATGGGGGTGAATTTAAGTCTGCTGCCCACCAAAGGGCTGTCTCTGCCGTTTATCAGTTACGGCGGCTCCTCTCTGGTGATCAATCTTGCGCTTATCGGGGTGCTGCTCAATATCCGGGCGGCCCGGAAAAAATGATGCAACAGGGAAATTCGATGAAAACAGCTGATTTATCCGGTGATTTATCCGGCACAACCAAGGACTCCGCCGCAACCGGCGGTTTTGGGGATGCGGCAACGCCAAACGACGCGGGCACCGGTCTTACTGTTGTTATTGCCGGCGGCGGCACCGGCGGGCATTTGTTTCCCGGTATTGCCATTGCCGGTGAACTGATGCAGCGATTCCCAGGAACCCGGGTGGTCTTTGTCACCAGCGGTAAATCCATTGAAAAAACCGTTTTGGGGAAAACAAATTTTGAAACCCGGCTCATTGCCGTGGAAGGGATCAAGGGCAAAGGGATTTTTGCCAAATTTTCCGCCCTGCGGCGGCTTCCCGGTGGGCTGATGACGGCGCTTGGGCTGTTGCGGGAGGTAAAACCCCATGTGGTGATCGGGATGGGGGCTTATTCCGCGGGTCCGGTGGTGGCAGCCGCCTGGATGCTGGGAATGCACCGGGTAATTCACGAACAGAACTGCATTCCCGGTCTCACCAACCGGCTGCTGGCGGGCCTGGCGGAAAAAATTTACGTGTCTTTTCCAGGTACGGGTCCAGATACGGGTCCAGGCACGGGTTCACATACCGGGTTTAAATCCTCGGTCCACCACAAAATCTGGTTTACCGGTAATCCCGTGCGCAGGGATATCCTGGCACCCGCAGCAATAGGGGAAAGGCTGGATGCGCCGGTGGATGAATTCCGGAACCGGTTTACCGTGCTGGTGCTGGGCGGCAGCCAGGGGGCTCACAGCATCAACATGGCAGTGCTGGACAGCCTGATTTATCTCCAGGACATGCGGGACGCGGACCGGTTCTGCTTTGTTCATCAGACCGGGGAAAAAGATGCCGAAGAAGTGAATAAAGTGTACCGGCAGATGAAAATTACCGCGGAAGTGGCCCCGTTTTTCAGCGATATGGGGTCCTTATACCGGCGGGCGGATCTGGTGGTCTGCCGGTCCGGCGCCACCACGGTGGCGGAGTTGACGGTACTTGGCAAAGCAGCCGTGTTTATTCCGTTTCCTTTTGCCGCGGATGATCATCAGGTGGGCAATGCAAAGGCTTTGGTGGAAGAAGACGCGGCCGCCATGATTCTGGAAAAGGATCTGAACGGCCGGCTGCTGGCTGAAAAAATGATGTATTATGCGCGCCACCCGGCGGAGACCGACAGAATGGCCAGCGACATCCGGAAATTCGGTCATCCGGATGCCGCACAAAAAATCGCAGATGATATCTGCCGGCTGATCGGCCGCCGCCCCTTTGACAGGGAAGCGGCAGCAACGGTTTAGGGGCTTGCCCCGGAGGGTTCATGTATCGCAAACAATATCATATTTTTTTCGTGGGCATCGGCGGCATCGGCATGAGCGGCATTGCGGAACTGCTGCTCAACCTGGGCTACCGGGTGTCGGGATCCGATATTCAGGCATCTGATGTCACCCACCGGCTGGAGCATCTCGGGGGCAAAGTGTTTCACGGACATGACGCGGCCCATATCCGGGATGTGGATGTGGTGGTAATCTCATCGGCCATCCGTCAGGACAACCCGGAAGTCCGGGCCGCGCTGGAAGCTTCCGTGCCCGTGATTCCGAGGGCGGAAATGCTGGCGGAGCTCATGCGCCTTAAGTACAGCATCGCGGTGGCCGGAGCCCATGGCAAAACCTCGACCACGTCGATTATCGCGGAAATGCTGGCCGAAGGGGAGCTGGATCCCACAGTGGTGATCGGCGGAAAATTAAAAAGCGTCAACACCAATGCCGTGATGGGGCAGGGGGATTTTATTGTGGCCGAAGCAGATGAAAGCGACGGGTCGTTTTTGAAATTTTCCCCCACCATTGCCGTTGTCACCAATATAGACTTAGAACATATTGATTTTTATCAAAATATAGAAAATATCAAATCGGTGTTCTTAAATTTTATTGACCGCATCCCCTTTTACGGCCTGGCCGTGCTGTGTCTGGACAATGTTTATATTCAGGAAATTCTGCCGGAGATTAAAAAACGGTTTGTCACCTATGGTCTGAGCGCTCAGGCCGATATCCAGGCCCGGGATGTGGTCTTTGACGGCATGCAGAGCCGGTTTTCCGTATTTAAAAATGATGCACACTGCGGCGAAGTGACGTTGAACATGCCGGGATCTCATAATGTTTACAACTCCCTGGCTGCCATCAGCGTTGGCCTGGAGCTGGATATTCCGTTTGTTAAAATCCGCAGGGCCCTGGCCCATCTGCCCGGTGTGGCCCGGCGGCTGGAGGTGAAAGCAGAGATCGGCGGCGTAAAAGTTATTGATGATTACGGCCATCATCCCACGGAAATCAAAATTACCCTGGATGCTGTCCGGAGCAGCTGGCCCGGCCGGCGGCTGGTGGTGGTTTTTCAGGCCCACCGGTATTCCCGGACCCGGGCCCTGTATGACGACTTTACCCGGGCGTTTTACCAGTCTGACGTGCTGGTGCTGCTGCCGGTATACCCGGCAGGCGAAGACCCGATTTCCGGTATTGATCACAACATGCTCTGTGATGGCATCAAGCGTCACGGGCACAAGGATGTATCCTGTTTTGAAACCATGGCCGATGCCGTAACCCATCTGGCCGGCCGGGTGGGCAAAGGAGATCTGGTGCTGACCCTGGGGGCCGGAAATGTATGGCAGGCCGGTGAAAGCCTGATAACGGCACTGGAAAACCGCCAGGCGGCGGAATCTGAAAAAATGTAACAGATGACGGTTTACGATGTTGTCAAGGATGGGAAACAGCTGCGATGGCGCTCTCGGCGGTATTAAAAAAAGAATTGTCCGATCGATTTGCGGACCGGGTCCGGTTTGACGAACCCATGGCGGATCATACCACGTTCCGGATCGGCGGGCCGGCGGATGCGTTTGTCACCGCCACCAGCGAGCAGGACCTGGCATTTCTCCTGCCCTGGCTGGCGAAAAACAGCCTGTCCCTGCTGGTGCTGGGCAACGGCTCCAACCTGCTGGTGAAAGACGGCGGCATTCGCGGTGTCGTGGTGGTGATGAAGAAAAATCTGTCAAAAATTCAATTTAAGAAACCGCACAGGCTTTGTGCCATGGCCGGGGCCGGTCTGACCGCTGTTTGCCGGTCCGCCATCAAACAGGGCTTGAAAGGGCTGAATTTTGCCATGGGCATTCCCGGTACGGTGGGCGGTGCCATTCGAATGAATGCCGGGGCGTGGGGCCAGGATATGGGTTCCATTGTCCGCAGCCTTCGGATCATGAACCAAGACGGGGCCATCAAAGAGATCGACAAGTCGCAGATACGGTTTTCATACCGGTCTTTTGCCCTTGCGGATCCGCGGATGGATCGCGATTTTGGCGTGATTCTGGAAGGGCGGTTTGAATTGACGCCGGAGCCTCCGGCATTGCTCCAAGCCGAAGCAGATGCCCTTCTGGCGGCCCGCAAAGCATCCCAGCCCCCGGGCCGGTTGACGGCAGGATGTTTTTTCAGGAATCCGGTAAACCATGAACCTGCGGGCAGGCTGATTGACCTTGCCGGCGGAAAAGCACTGGCCGTGGGAGATGCCATGGTATCTGAACGGCACGGGAATTTTATTGTGAACAAGGGCCGGGCAACGGCCGGTGACGTGCTGCGTCTGAAAGACATGGTCCAGGAGGCAGTGTTCAACCAGTTTAATGTTTTGCTGGAACCGGAGGTCGCCATTGTTGGGGAAGGTTAAATCTAAAAAAAACCGGTATGTTAAAAAAAAACCGGCAAAAAACAGGGCTGAATCTCTTCGGCGAGGCTTTTATATTCTGCTGAAAAGTACATTTCTGGCGGTGGCCATGGTGGGCATGAGCCTGGTGTTTATTTTTGTCCACGATGTGCTGACCCAGTGTGATTATTTTAACGCGCACCACATTGACGTGACCGGAGCCCGGCGGCTGTCTGCAGATCAGATTCTGAAAGCCGGGGGTCTTGAAACCGGAGACAACCTGGTGGCGCTGAATCTGCGAACCATCCGCAAAAAACTGCGGGCCCATCCCTGGATTGCGGATGCAGATGTCAGCAGAACCTTTCCGGACCGCATTGACATTCAGATCAGAGAGCAGTTGCCCCTTGCGGTAATTGATTTTGGCAAACCGTTTTTGATCAACCACAGCGGGAGGGTGTTCAAGGAAGCAGCCGCTTCCGAGACATCGGGCCTGCCCTGGATAACCGGGATCTCCTATGGGGACTGGAAAGCATCTGAGCCGGCTCAAAACCTGCATCCCGAAGCAGATTCGCCGGGTTTTACGGCGGTAATGGAATTTTTGAAAATGAAACCCTCTGCCCGGTCCCTGCCCGTTGAAATGATAAAAACCATTGCCGTGGACCGGGAAATGGGTCTGATGGTTGAAACCCCGGCAGCCATTCAGCGTATCCGGCTGGGATACGGGGATTATGCCAAAAAATGCCGCCGCCTGGAAATGATTTACGCCTGGCTGGCGGAAAATGACATGGAAATTGACACAATAGCAAAAATTGATCTGAGAAATCCGGATCATATCGTGGCAACGCCCGGAAAAGAGACATTGTCCGAGAATAACGAAAAGGAGGTTTAGCGTGAAACACCAGGAAGAACTGATTGTGGGCCTGGATATCGGCACAACCAAAATTTGCGCGGTTGTGGCGGAATTGTCGGGTAATAATGTCAATATCATCGGCATCGGCACCTCACCGTCGGTGGGGCTGCGCAAGGGCGTTGTGGTGAATATTGAGTCCACCGTGGATTCTATCAATAAAGCGGTGCGGGAAGCGGAAATGATGGCCGGATGTGAAATTTCATCCGTGTATGCGGGCATTGCCGGCGGTCATATCACGGGTTTTAACAGCAACGGGATTATCGCCATCAAAGGCGATGAAATCACTCAGGCGGATGTGGACCGGGTGGTGGAAGCGGCCCGGGCCGTGGCCATTCCCATGGATCGGGAGGTCATTCATGTGCTGCCTCAAGAATTTATCGTTGACGGCGAACCCGGCATCAACAATCCCGTGGGCATGGCCGGGGTCCGGCTGGAGGCCAGGATCCACATCGTCACCGGCGCGGTGACCTCTGCTCAGAATATCATCAAATGCGGGCACAAGGCCGGCCTTGACATCTGCGACATTATTCTGGAGCCCATTGCCTCCAGCGAAGCGGTCATGACCACGGAAGAAAAAGAGGTGGGCACGGGCATTATTGATATCGGCGGCGGTACCACGGATCTGGCGGTATTTTCCGGAAACAATATCAAACACACCTTTGTGCTGTCTCTGGGCGGCAACAACATGACCAATGATATTTCCGTGGGGCTTCGCACCCCCATGGCGGAAGCCGAGCGCATCAAGCTGAAATACGGCACCTGCGTGGGTGATAAAGTCAAAAATGATGAAGCCATTGAAATTTCCGATATCAGCAGCCGGGGGACAAGGAATCTGCCGCGTCAGATTCTGGCGGAAATTCTGGAGCCCCGGGTGGAGGAAATTTTTACCCTGATGAAACGGGAAATCCACCGGGCCGGGATGAAAAATTATGTGTCTTCCGGCATTGTCCTGACCGGGGGCGCGTCACTTCTGGACGGAATTTCCGAAATCGCGGAATCCGTGTTTGAACTGCCGGTGCGGCTGGGCACCCCCCAGGGCATCAGCGGTCTGGTGGATGTGGTGAACAATCCCATGTATGCCACCGGGGTCGGCCTGGTGCTCTATGGTGCCAAACATCAGACCCAGAAACGCTTCAGAATCCGGGACGGCAATATTTTTAACCGGATCATGACCCGCATGAAAACCTGGTTCAAGGAAATCATCTGATTAAATTTTAAAAATATCCAGATTAAAAATAAACGAAAACCCCAAACACGCACACAAGGAGGCAAGAGTATGGATTTTACGTATGTGGAAATGGACAATTCAGCAAGAATCAAGGTGATCGGTGTCGGCGGCGGGGGATGCAACGCTGTCAACAACATGATCGACTCAAACCTTCAGGGCGTCCAGTTTATTGTGGCCAACACGGACGCCCAGGCCCTGGCCTATGCCAAAGCCGGTACCAAAATTCAGCTGGGGGAAGCCCTGACCCAGGGCCTGGGCGCTGGCGCTGATCCCAATGTGGGCCGGGACGCGGCCCTGGAATCAGCAGACATCATCCGGGAAGCCCTGGCAGACAGCCATATGGTGTTTATTGCCGCGGGCCTGGGCGGCGGCACCGGCACGGGGGCGGCACCGGTGATCGCGGAAATCTGCAAGGAACTGGGGGCACTGACCGTGGCCGTGGTGACCAAACCCTTTGTTTTTGAAGCCAGAAAGCGGAGCAAACAGGCGGAAGAGGGCATCAACCGGCTCAAAGAAGTGGCGGACACCGTGATTACCATCCCCAATGACCGGCTGCGGGGTCTGGCATCCAAAAAATCCACATTGATTGACATGTTCAAACGGGCGGATGAAATTCTGAACCATTCGGTCAAAGGCATCACGGATCTGATTCTGCGGCCCGGCCTGATCAACCTGGATTTTGCGGATGTCAAGGCCACCATGTCCAAAGCCGGCATGGCCATTATGGGCATCGGTGTTGCCAGCGGTGAAAACCGGGCCATTGAAGCGGCGGAACGGGCCATTTCCCATCCCCTGCTGGAAGACAATTCCATTGTGGGCGCCCGGGGCGTGCTGATGAACATTACCTGCAACTCGGAGTTGACCATGGAGGAAACCATCGAGGCATCAGAGCGCATTTACAATGAAATCGGTGATGATGATGTGGAAATCATCTGGGGCACCGCGGTGGATGAAAGTCTGGGCGATGAGTTGCGGGTAACGGTGATTGCCACCGGCATCGGCGACGGAAAAGTGCAGATGCCCAAACCGCGCACCCCGTTCAGGGATGTTTCCCGAAGCCCGGAAATCACCCGGGGGGTTGTCCGGAATCCCACGCCGGAAGAATTGAAAAGTTTTGATGATGAACTGGTGCGGCCGGCATTTATCCGGAAAAAAGAAGAAGCCAGAGAGCGCCAGGGGGAGATGGAATCCCGGAAAGTCAAGAAGCTGAGCCGGTTTAAACGGGAGGCGGTCCCCAAAACCGAGCCCTATGTGGATTATGATATTCCGACTTTTCTGCGGCGAAAGGCGGATTAGCGAAAAGGGAAAAAAGCGCCGGGGTATACTGTTATCTGTTGTGCGTGTATAGAAATAACCTGTAAGTTTAAATGTTTGCGAAAAAGCCGGGCCTTGCCCGGCTTTTTTTGTGCGACCGCCATAAGGTGAATGACCTGAAAACAAAAGAGCAGGGGAAGGCCGGAAACGGATAAATTTCTTGACAAAAAAATAATGAGGTAATAGGTAAATTTTTTTTTAGGGTATCATTTTTATATACATAACGGGTTGCTGGTGTTTTTTAGAGAAGCAGATGCCTGTAATAATAATAAAAGGCCACGGGTTTGATAAATAATTGTCCGGCTGCCGTATGTTTTTCCGGTGCCGGCGGTTGTTTGTGTGTGAATCTGGTTGAAAGGAATCTGATTAGATGTCTTCAAAAAACGAACTAAAACTTGTGTCTGTCCTTGCGATTATCTGTCTGGCGGTGGGGGTGTTCTGTTACAGTTCACTGTCCGCAAAATCGCCGGATGTGCCCATCCGGCTGATGTTTGAAAACCTTGGCGGCAATGTGCTGTTTGATCATCAGACCCATGCCGCCGCCTATGGGGTGGAATGCCGCAAGTGCCATCATGCGGGTGACGGCACCGGGGCGGAAACCGACGCCTGCGGCAGCTGTCACCAGGCGGAACCGTCGGAAATGGTAACCGCTTTTGGTGATAACGCGTCCTTTGATCATGATATGCATTCCTATGATCTGGGGCTTACCTGTAATGATTGTCATCACAATTATTATGAGGAAGACGGTGGGGCGCCGCAGCCGTGCAGCGATTGTCATCTTCCGGGGGTGGAAGACGACTTTATGCTGGGCCGGGCCCAGGCATTTCACAAGCAATGCATTGGCTGTCATGACAATTTCGGCGTCGCACCCGGAGAAAATGACTGCGCCACCTGCCATACGCCGCGGAAACGCACGGATGCGTTTCATCAGCAGTGTATCGACTGTCATGAAGATTTCGGCGCAGGTCCGGCCGGAGGGGAAGGGGACTGCAAACAGTGCCACGGTTTCTGATTGCCTTGGTTTTTTGTTGCCGGAAAGCCGGAAGCATCTCATTTAATGAGACATACCCTAATTTAAAGTCAAATAGTGATAGGTTAATCCATGATTAAAAGATCATTCTTCGGACTCGTAAAACCGAAATTACACTATGAAGTTATTGATGAAGCGCCTGCGGAACCCGTCAGCATCACCGGCGTCAAACAGACAAAACTGTTTATCGCGCAATCTCCCGGACAGGCGGGCGAGGAAATGCTCAAGGTCGGGGATCCGGTGAAAGCCGGGCAGAAAATTACCCTGGCCCCGGACGCAAAAGCTTACGCCACGGCGGCCGCGGGAGGACAGATTGCGGAAATTTCTGATTTTATCGGCCTTTTGGGAAAAAAATATACCATGGTGACCATTGACGGATCAGCCGGCGGCGATCCGGGAGAAGATGACGCTTTTAAAGCCCTGAGTCAGAGCCCCTCCCTGGAAAATGCCGCTGCCTATCTTGCCGGTCTCCCGGGCAAACCGGATTTTACGCCGTTTTTTGACAAAGAAAAAAAAGTTAAAGCGATAGTGGTTTGCGGTGCGGACAGGGATCTGCTGACCACCACCAATCAATATTTTGTAAGAAATAATATTATCGCCATCAAAACCGGCATTGACCTGCTCTGCCGGATCACCGGCATTTCCAATGCCATTCTGGTGGTTCCCCAGCATCTGGAACAGGTGGCCGGGTCCTCCGGAGCCATTGTGAAAACCGTGGATTCGGAATATCCTTCCGCCCACCCGGAATTGATTATGCAGCACCTGCTGGCAGCGGATGAGGGAAAAAGCGCTGCCGCCGGCATTGCTTTTTTCAGCGCTGAAGCAGTCTGCGCCATTGGGGCGGCCTATAGCACCGGCAAGCTGCCCATGGAAAAAATCATCACCGTGATTACCAAAGATGGAAACCAGCGTCTGGTTTCCGCGCCCATCGGCACACCGCTGCAAAGCATTCTTTCGGAGTTTGGTGAAACCCTGAACGAGGGAGATCGGGTGATTTTTGGCGGTCCCATGACCGGGGTATCTGTTTTCAGGACCGACCATCCCGTCACCCCGGATACGGACGCCATCATCGTTCAGGACGCAGGCGACGTGATGGAACGTACCGATACGGCTTGCACCAACTGCGGAGAATGCATTCGGGTCTGTCCGGTCAATATTCAGGTGAATATGCTGATCCGGCTGCTTGAAGCCGGGGAATACGAAACTGCCGCGGACCAGTATGATCTGTTTTCGTGCATCGAATGCGGTCTCTGCACTTATGTCTGTGAATCAAGAATACCGGTTTTTCAACATATCAAGCTGGCAAAACATACGCTGGAAAGTATGAAAGCAGCGGAGGAAACCAATGCATAACACGCTAAAGTTAACTGTCTCGCATGCGCCGTTCTGGCATAACGGGAGTCGGATTTCATCCAAAAGCAGCAACATTTTTCTGGCCAGCCTTCTGGCAGTTGTCCCCGGTTGCCTGCAGTACGGGCCGGCCGCCGTCGGTGTGGTCACCCTTTCGATTGCCACCGCCATTCTCTGGGAGCTGGCATTTAATTTTATCTCCCGCCGGCCGTTTTCCATCGGGGACGGAAACGCCGCTGTCATCGGCATGATGTTGGCCATGATGCTGCCGGCCACCACGCCCTGGTGGGCAGTGGTCACCGGCACTTTTTTTGCCGTGGTGATCGGCAAGGAAATTTTCGGCGGTATCGGGGCCAACCCGTTTAATCCGGCCGTACTGGCCGTTACCATTCTCATGGTGTCGTGGAGCGGCCTGTTTGATTTCAATGCCGCACTGTTGAATTATGATTTCGATTTTATGGCGGTTTATCCCCTGGTGCTGTCCAAGTCCTTCGGCGCCGGCGCCGTGGATTCCCTTTCCCTGGCGGATTTGCTGATGGGCAAACAGATCGGCGGCATTGGGGCCACCTTCGGCCTGGGCCTGATTGTCGGCGGCGTTTACCTGATGCTTCGGGGATACATCCGGTGGGAAATCTCCATTGCCTTTCTTGCGGGGATTCTGGTGGCGGCACTGGGATTCAGTGTTGCCAATCCGACTCAGTATGCCGGCCCGGGATTTCACCTTTTTACCGGATACACGCTGCTCGGTGCCTTTTTCCTGGCCACCGAAGATGCCTCCTCACCGGTTAACTTTATTCCCATGATTATTTACGGCCTGATCGGCGGTATTCTGACGGTGATGATACGGAATATCGGGGTTCATATTGATGGTGTGTTGTACGCGATTCTGATTATCAATCTGGTGAATCCGCTTCTGGATAAAATTAGGCCCAAAGCGATTGGAAAAGGTGTCTAAAATGAATGAAATGGTAAAAATGGTGGTTGTTCTGACGGTTTTGGCATCAGTGGCCGGCGGCGTGTTGGCGGCGGTGAATCAGGGTACTGCCACTCAGATCGAGGCCCAGCAGCTTCAGTTTGTAAAAGGACCCGCAATCAATAAGCTCATGGAGGGGGCGTCCAATAATCCCATTGATGACCGGTTTAAACTGACACAAGGCGATGTTGAACGGTCCTTTTTTGTCGGCAACTTTGATGGAAAGACGAATACCGTGGCATTTGAAGCGTTTGGAAAGGGATACGGTGGTGATATCGGCGTGATGGTGGCATTCAACGTGGCGACAGATAAACTGAAAGGTGCTGCCGTAACCATTCACAGCGAGACCCCGGGGCTGGGTGCAAATGCTAAGGAAAAACCGGATCTTGTGGCGCAATTTGCGGGACTGCCGGTATCGGATGCGGTCAATGTGACCAAGGATGGCGGTCAGATCAATGCCATCAGTGGGGCGACCATTACTTCCCGCGCCGTATGCAATGCGGTCAGCAAGACCATGAAAATTTATCAGGAGCTGAAACCACAGCTGCAACAAGAAATGCAGAAGTTTGGTAAATAGGAGATAGACATGGCGAAAACCATTGTACAGGAATTTACAAAAGGATTGTGGCAGGAACTGCCGCCGTTCAGGCTGGTTCTGGGATTGTGTCCTGTTCTGGGGGTTACCACGACAATGGAAAACGGGCTTGGGATGGGCATTGCAACCACCTTTGTGCTGTTTGGTTCCAATTTACTGGTTTCCCTGCTGAAAAATATTATCCCCCAAAAGGTCAGAATTGCCTGCTTTATTATCATTATCGCCTCTTTTGTGACCATCGTGGAACTGCTGATGCAGGCGTACGCCTATCCATTATATCTGAAACTCGGGGTTTTCATTCCCTTGATCGTGGTAAACTGTATTGTTCTGGGACGGGCCGAGGCCTTTGCTTATAAAAACGGGTTAAGCCATTCCATGGCAGACGGTCTGGGAATCGGCATCGGGTTTACCCTGTCCCTGGGGGCGCTGGGAGCGGTTCGGGAAATTCTGGGAGCCGGCTCCGTCACGGTGTGGGGGGATATGTCATATAACATGGCATCCGCTTTTCCGTCTTTTCAGCCTTTCTCATTTATGGTTCAGGCGCCGGGCGCGTTTATCTGCCTCGGTCTGATGCTTTGTTTAATAAATGTGATTGGGGATTAACAGGAGAGTATAATGGGCTATTTTGAACTTATTATTGCATGTATTTTTGTTAACAATATTCTGCTTGCCCAGTTTCTCGGGAACTGCCCGTTCATGGGCACCTCCAAAAAAATGGAAACCGCCGTGGGCATGGCAATGGCGGTAATATTTGTGCTGGTGCTGGCAGGAACCATTACCTGGGTGATCTATACCTTTATCCTTGTGAAGTTCGGTCTGATATATCTCCGGACCATTGCGTTTATTGTGGTGATTGCATCCCTTGTGCAGTTTGTGGAAATGTTTTTGAAAAAAAGCATTCCCGCGCTTTATGCCGGTCTTGGCATTTTTCTGCCGCTGATCACAACAAACTGCGCGGTGATGGGGGTGTGCGTTTTGAATATTGACAAGGAATTCACCTTTATGCAGTCGCTCACAGCCTCTTTTTTCTATGCGGTGGGGTTTGGGCTGGCGCTGATCCTTTTTGCGGGTATCCGGGAACGGACCCTTCTGGCACGGGTGCCCAAACCGTTGCAGGATACATCCATCGCCCTGATCACGGCGGGGATGATTTCCCTGGCTTTTTTCGCATTCCAGGGAATGGTTTAAGGTTTCCGGTAAAACTTCCTTTCGACCTTTTCGTGCAACCCTGTCAGACGGCATGCGGGTGATAAAGCGTGCCTGATGATTTATGGATTTTAAATTAAGAGGATTGTCGTGCTTGAATCAGTGCTTTTTACCTTTGGACTGGGGGCGGTGTGCGGTATTATTCTCAGCTTTGCCTCCAAAATATTTTATGTTTATGAAGATCCGCGGATCGGAAAAGTTGAAAATCTGCTGGCCGGGGCCAATTGCGGCGGATGTGGATTTGCCGGGTGTTCGGCAGCGGCGGAAGCCATTGTCAACGGCAATGCGCCGCCCAATGCCTGTATTCTGATCGGTCCTGAAAACGTCACGCAAATCGCGGCCATCATGGGAATGGAAGCCGGCACCGCCGAATCTTTGAAATCATACAATACCTGCGACGGCGGCAACCGGGCAACCGACCGGTTTATTTACAGCGGGCTGAATTCCTGCCGCGCGGTAACTTCTCTTTACGGGGGAAAACGGGACTGCACCATCGGATGCCTTGGATATGGGGACTGTATACGGGCCTGCGCGTTTGATGCCATTCATATGGGGCCAAACGGTTATCCCGTCATCGACAAGGAAAAATGCGTTGGGTGCGGGGCCTGTGAAGCAGCATGCCCGAAAACCATTCTGGAAGTCCGCACGGTCTCTGAACGGCTGCTGCATCTGAACAGCTATGATGATGCCCTGGCGCCGTGCGCCCAGACCTGTCCGGCGGAAATTGATATTCCCCGGTATATTGACCATATTCGCAAAGGGGAATACGAGGAAGCGGTGCTTACCATCAAGGAACGTAATCCCCTGCTGCTGGCCTGCGGCCGGGTATGTCCCCATCCCTGTGAAACCTACTGCCGCCGCGGGATCGAAGATGAACCGGTTTCCATCAACCAGTTGAAACGGTTTGTGGCGGATTATGAAATGAATTCCAACTGCCGTATTCCTATTGAGTGCGCGCCCGAAACCGACAAGCGGGTGGCCATTATCGGCGGTGGACCGGCAGGTCTGAGCTGTGCCTATTTTCTGCGCCGGGCCGGTCATCATCCGGAAATTTTTGAAGCCATGCCCAAGCTGGGCGGCATGCTCAGATACGGCATTCCCGAATATCGCCTGCCCAAAAAAGTGCTGGACTGGGAAATTGAAGGCATTCTGAATCTGGGCATCGAAAGTCATACCCGGGTGCGGCTGGGAGTGGATTTTGATTTTGGCTCTTTGATTGCGGCTGGGTTTGATGCGGTATTTTTCAGTGTGGGCGCCTGGAATGATTACAATCTCGGTATTCCCGGGGAAGACCTGGAAGGATGCTTTACCGGCATTGATTTTCTGGCCAAAATCGGTAACGCTGAACCGGTTCAAATCGGAAAGCGGGCTGCTGTTATCGGCGGCGGCAATACTGCCATTGACTGCTGCCGGACCCTGTTGCGGAAAGGGGCTGAAAAAGTGTACCTGGTGTATCGGCGAACCCGCAAGGAAATGCCGGCCAACGAAGTGGAAATCGTGGCCTCGGAGCATGAAGGAATTGAATTTGTGTTTCTGGCGGCCCCGAACACGGTCAAAGGCAATGAAGACAACCAGGTAGTCGGGCTGGAATATCTGAAGATGGAACTGGGCGAGCCTGATGCCAGCGGCCGTCGTCGTCCAGTGCCGGTGGAAGGCTCTGAAACCGTTCTGGATGTGGATATGATCATCACTGCCATCGGCCAGTCTCCGCTATTGTCTTTTAAAGGCAAAGGAGACCGCGTGGATGAATTGAAGATCACCCGGTGGAATACTTTTGAAATCGATCCGGCCACGGGGCAGACCAATGTGCCGTATATTTTTGCTGCCGGCGATGCCGCTACCGGTCCTTCCCTGGTGGTTACCGCCATAGGCGGCGGACGGAAGGCGGCCCGGTCCATGGACCAGTTTCTGCGCGGAAAACCCGTGGTTGCGCAGCCCAATGCCTTGCTCAACCACCACATTCCCGGGACCATTTTTGAGTCTGTGGATGGTATTGTTCAGAAAAAGCGCACCCCCATGCCGGAGCTTCCGGTGGCCCAGCGGGTGAATAATTTAAAAGAAGTGGATCTGGTCATTTCCGAAGCAGATGCATTGTATGAATCCAGCCGTTGTTTGAAATGCTGCCGGCTGTGCTATAATGCGGATGCCGGTGTAATGCACTGATACCTGTTTTTTTGGGGAGGAAAAAAGATGATTTCATTGCAACAGCTGGAGACGGTTCCAGCGTTCAAAGGCTTAGATGACGATCAGCTTGCGGCAATACAGAAATGCTGTGCAGAAGCAACCTTTAACCGGAACGAACGGCTTTTTGCCGAAGGAGATCAAGCCGATCATTTGTGGGTCATTATTGACGGCAAGGTTGACCTCCGGTTTGAGCTTCCGGGCAATCCGCCATCAACAAAAGATACCACCATCACCTCTGTGGACTGTGATGATTCGGAAAAAACAACCCTTGGCTGGTCCTGTTTTGTGCCGCCGTACCGGATGATGCTATCTGCCTATTGCGTCAGTCGCACCAGCACCGTAATAAAAATACCCAAAGAAGCCTTGCTTGCCTTGTTTGACAATGACACGTCCATGGGATATCATGTAATGTCGCATCTTCTGAAAGTACTTGGATATCGGTTTATTCAGTTTCAGGAAGAGCTTGCCAAACACAAGGGACTGGATATTATGAATGCATGGTAAACCTGAACAGATAATATCCGCCTCCTGAAAGGATAAAAATATTGCAGTCTCAGGATTTGGAAAAAAGTCACAGCCGCCGGACAAAAAACCGGTGCTGTGATTTTTTTTTTTCTATGGTTTCGGCTTGGGCCAATGGTGTCCAGAACAGCCAGATGGTATAAAATAAAAACAGGAGCGTCGGCATGAATTCTCTTGAGCAGAGGCGAAAACAGATTTTAACGGAACTGCAATCTCTGAGTCGTCAAATTGATGAAATGGATGGGAAAATCCGCGCCTACCTTGCCGACCGTCAACATAAACCCCATCCCCGGCATCTTGAATTTATCGAAAAAATTCAGGGGTATCGTATTGATTCCGGGGTTGCCACCCGGCAGATGAGCACTTTGCTGGACAATCTCCAGTGGAAGGTGTATTACAGCAAACGGGCCTGGGCCCAATTGTGGGAAAATGCGGAAGCCCAGCGGCGGACAAATGCCCCCCACGAAGCGGTAATAACGGAATCCGCCGGCCCGGCAACAACCCCTGAAGCTCCGGATGCTGAAAATTCATCCCGGGGGCAGTATTCCGTTGACACGCTCTGGGAAATTCAGAAGGAAAAGCACCGGGTGCATGGCAGTCCTTCAGGCAAAGAAACAAAAACGGAATTTAAAAAACGCATGCTGAAGGAATATCAGAAACTCAATGGACAGAGAAAAAAGAACCAGGAAATTGTGCTGTCTTTTGACAAAGATACGCGTCAGTGCCGGCTGACATTAAAAGATTAGCGCTGGGATGCCGCCGCCGGCCGATGGGCCCTGGGCGGATTTTCGGCAGAACTCTATAAAATCAGCCATATCCTGCGGCATTGGAGCCTCAAATTGCAGAAGGTCGCCGGATGCCGGATGGATCAGTTCAAGGCGCCAGGCATGCAGGAGCTGCCTGGAGATACCAATCACCTGGGCTTGCGTTTCCGGATCAGCCAGCTGCTTGTAAGCCTTTTTAAACCCATAGGTCTCATCGCCGATGATGGGATGATGCATGGCCGCGCAGTGGACCCGGATTTGATGGGTCCGGCCGGTTTTGATGGTGAATTTCAGAAGGCTCATGCCGTCAAAGGGCTCCCGGATCTCCCAGAGGGTTTCCGCGTGCCGGGCAGTTTCCCGGCGGGATACGGCCATTTTTTTGCGGTTTGTGGCATGGCGGGCAATGTTCATTATAATGCGGCCGGAGGCTTTTTCCGGTATGCCGTAAACCATGCCAAGGTAATGCTTGCCGATTTTTCGGGATTTGAACTGGGAGACAAGGTAGCGGTAGCTGGATTCGGTTTTTGCAACGATGAGTAAGCCGGAGGTGTTTTTGTCCAAACGGTGGACAATTCCGGATCGGGAAAGCAGGCCGCCAACCCCCCGGATTTCCGGCCGGTGAAACAGGAGACCCTGGGCAAGGGTACCGTGTTCGTGTCCCGGTGCCGGATGAACCACCATACCGGGAGCCTTGTTGATAACAAGAAACAGGGAATCTTCAAAAATAATGTCCAGATCCACTGCTTCGGCCTGAACATCCGCCTGCTGATCCTCAGATGGAATCAGAGAACCGGTGATGACATCACCGGCGGCAACCCGGTAGCCGGGTTTTTTTTTGTCCCCGGCCAGCGTGATATCGCCGTTTCGGATGCACCGGGTAATCTGGGTGCGCGATAGTTCCGGCACAGCATCCGCTACCACCGCGTCCAGCCGTTTGCCCGCATCCTGATTCAGGATGCGGATGGCAATCGATTTTCTCCTTTGGGCAGAAGAAATATCAGGCATTGGTGATTTTGCAAGAACAGAAAGATATCACGCTTCAGCAGGTGTTTCAAACAGGGCTTCAATTTCGGCCCAGACCAGCTCTTCTTTTGCTTGTTTTGCGGTGCAGAGTTCCCGGAGAAGCAGACCTCTGGCCGTATCCAGAAGTTTGCGTTCCCCAAAGGAAAGGTCCTTGACCAGTTTGAGCAGGAACAAATCCCTGAATACTTCCGCCACATCAAACAGGGAACCGGTTTTCAATTTGTCCATGTATTCCTTGTAACGACGGTTCCAGGTCTGATTATCGAAAATATCGTCTTTTTTGGTTTTCAGTACATCATAAATTTCCGAAACCTGCTCCGGGTTAATGATATCTCTAAGTCCCACAGAATCCACGTTCCAGGTGGGGATCATGATCACCATGCTGTTTTCAATAATTTTCAGGATATAAAAATCGTGCTTTTCACCATTGATGGTCCGGCTTTCAATGGATTCAATGCGACCGACGCCATGGGCCGGATAAACCGCCAGATCCCCGATTTGAAATGTTTTTAATTCTGACTGCGCCTCTTCCTTGATTGCTGCGTTTCCTGCTTTTTTTACCATAATAACACCATATCACATTTTTCAATGAAGAAATTAATTTATAAAATAATTACATTACCATTATATTGTCACAAAAGCAACATAAAAAAGAGTAAGCGTTCACAGGGCACCGCATCTGCTTTGTTCCCGGGCAATTGAAGTACGACGAGTACGTCTTCGTGCCCGGCGCCTCGCATCTGTAGCACCCTGCAAACGCTTACAGAACATTGGTTTAAAAAAAATTAGAAATTTTGACCCCGTGAACGGTTATAAAAAAGACATAAAAAAGGGGCCGGCGGTATTCCGCCGGCCCCTTTTAAGGGATCTTAGTGCTGTTTTGTAATGGTATTACAGCAGGAACGGTACCATCAGCAATGCAACAACATTCAGAATTTTAATCATCGGGTTGATGGCCGGGCCGGCAGTATCCTTGTAGGGATCGCCGACGGTGTCGCCGGTAACAGCAGCTTTATGGGCATCGCTGCCTTTTCCGCCGAAGAAACCATCTTCGATGTATTTT
>JAABSH010000004.1 GCA_011390465.1 Desulfobacteraceae bacterium | reverse complement strand
CCCGCAAATCCCGGATTCTGTTTTGTCCGGATCATCCGGGCATTCATCAATACAATCCGGTGCGCCATCACCATCCGAATCTGTGTCCGGAATGCCGCAACCGCAGGTACCGGGCTCCGTCTTATTCGGGTCTGACGGACAATTGTCATTGCAATCCGGGGTGCCGTCTCCATCTGTATCCGTATCGGCAACGCCGCAGCCACAAACGCCGGGCTCTGTTTTGTTTGGATCATCAGGGCAGTTATCATTGCAATCCGGAGTACCGTCTCCATCTGCATCCGTGTCCAGAACACCACATCCACAAACTCCCGGTTCAGTTTTATTTGAGTCATCAGGACAAAGATCGCTAATGTCCGGTTCTCCATCGCCGTCACGATCTGCCAGTATTTCAAGTGAATAGTCTTCCACTTCTCCGTCTTCTGCAAAACCAGCAGGCAAAAGACCGCCGGCGGAACTGAACCGGAAACGGACAAAGATCGAATTTCCCGTATCCGCATCCACCGGCACGATAAAGTTCAGATTATTTTCACCAGGGGTTAATGCCTGGCTGGCAAAAATCTGTTCCCCGTCATCATCCCAGTCGCCATCGTTGTTAAAATCAACCCACGCATCCAGCATGCCCGAGCCTGAGGCCGTAACTGTCAAATCAGCAAGCTGGCCGGCAATGATTAAGGTATCGAACACCACACCATCCTCATCTTCATTCCCGTCATTATCATCTCCGGTGGCAGTTGCATTTGGCTGACCATCTGGCTCCGCATCAATTGAAGTTCCCAGATGATAATCCGGGACAATTCCATGCCGTGCGCCGTCGTTGGCAATCAATGTGGGATATTCGGGATCAGGCGCATCTCCAAAATCAACCCCATAGGGCGTTGCATCAATGCAGTCTGCTATTCCATCCCCATCTGTATCCGTATCCGGATTGCCGCAGCCGCAGTCACCAGGTTCGGTTTTATCCGGATCATTGGGGCAGCCGTCATTGCAGTCCAGAACCCCATCGCCGTCCGAGTCTATATCCGCAACACCGCAGCCGCAGACACCCGGTTCCGTCTTGTTTGGATCTGACGGGCAGTTATCATTGCAATCCGGAGTACCGTCTCCGTCCGAATCAACGTCACTTATGCCGCAGCCGCAAATCCCAGGCTCTGTTTTGTTCGGATCATCCGGACATTCATCATTACAATCGGCTGTCCCGTCTCCATCGCTATCCGTATCCGGATTACCGCATCCGCACTCGCCCGGAGATGTCTTGGCCGGATCAAAAGGACATTCGTCATTACAGTCTGCCGTCCCGTCTCCATCCGAATCTGTGTCTGCCACGCCGCACCCGCAAATCCCGGATTCTGTTTTGTCCGGATCATCCGGGCATTCATCAATACAATCCGGTGCGCCATCACCATCCGAATCTGTGTCCGGAATGCCGCAGCCGCAGGTACCGGGCTCTGTCTTATTTGGATCTGACGGGCAATTATCGTTGCAGTCAAGTGTACCGTCTCCGTCTGTATCCGTTCCGTTAAATAAAGCATTTGTAAATTGTGTAATTAAACGGTCAGTGCCAGAAGCATCAATATAATGCACATTTGCAAGGGTCAGGAAGTTGTCCGAATCAGCGTCAATCACCCTGAAATGAAGCAGTGCGATAATTCCTGTCCCCTCGGGTGCTTCCGCTGTATTGCTGCCGGCCAGGGCATTGGCGATATTTACGGTACCAGGCACAGACTCAACCGCCTGGAATCCCACGGTTGTCCCGCCATTTTCTTTCAGCAGGTTGGTTATCCCGCCAAATGTATTTTCTTCCGCTCCTCCCATAAACTCAACCCGGCTGTTATCGAAATTCACTTCCACCTGGTAGGTATCCAGATTGGTTACATTCTGGGCCACCACTGCAATCCATATATCTCCATTGGCTGCCACAGCAACAGAGGGTTCAATATCTGTGGCTGAAATGATACTATCATAATTCCTGGTGGTATAATCCATGTCCATGGCCGCTCCCTGTTCAGGGATGATGACGGTTGTTGTGGAACTGGACAAATACGTAGTGGTACTTGAAACCGGTGCCACGGTTGTGGTGGATGACTGATAGGTTGTGGTCGTGGATACGGGAACAATGGTTGTGGTGGATGATGAACTGGACTGATACGTGGTTGTTGACTGATACGTCGTGGTTGACTGATACGTCGTGGTTGACTGATACGTCGTGGTGCTGGAAGATGAGGCCTCGCCGGTCAGAGTAGCGTTGGACAGATTGCTGATTGTCCGGTCTATTCCGGCTGAATCAAGATAATGAACATTTGAAAGGGTTAATGCATTGCCTGAAGCCGTGTCAAGGACCCTGAAATTGAGGAGCGCAATAATTCCCGAACCCTCCGGCGCCTCGGCAGTATTGTCACCGGTTAACGCATTGGCTATGTTTACGGTTCCGGGCACGGACTCCACAGCCTGAAACCCGACTGTTGTGCCGCCGTTTATTTTTAACAGGTTGGTGATGCCGGAAAATGTGTTTTCCTGAACCCCGCCGAGAAACTCAATTCTGGCAGCATCAAAACTGACTTCCGCCTGATAGGTATCGAGATTGGTCACCCCCTGGGCAACAAGCCCGACCCAGACATCCGTATTAACAGGTATTGATGCGGCAGATTCGATGTCCGTGTTTGAGACACCGCTCGAATAGCTTCTGGTGGTGATATTAATATCCAAGGCAGCGCCCTGGGCTGGTATGGTGGTTGTGGAACTGGATTGGTATGTCGTGGTGCTGGATACAGGTTGAATAGTCGTTGTAGAGCTGGATTGAAATGTCGTGGTTGAACTGGATTGGCGCGTGGTCGTGCTGCGGTACGTTGTTGTGGACCGGTAGGTGGTGGTGCTTCGATAGGTGGTTGTCGACCGGTATGTAGTAGTTGATCGATAGGTGGTTGTACTGCGGTACGTCGTGGTTGAATTTAATGGTGTCACGTTAATATGAAAATACCTTGTCGGCCCGATGAAACCGCCAGCCGCATGATATGGCCTGAAATAAAAATAGTAATCTCCAGGTGTGGCCGGCATCTGGACATTAAAAATAAACCATCCATTTTCTCCGGGTGCAACATTCGCCGCATTTGGACTAACTACACGCTGGCGATTGATCCAATACGGCGCGGAACCTGCGCCCGGATAAAGGCCGCTGTCAACCTCTGAAGTCCCGGAAATATTAACAGAGCGAAGTTCGATATACTGAGGATTGGTTACGCCCCCCGTATTTTTCCAGTCGTTGTCTCCGGTATTTGTATAAGCCAATACGAAAGTCTCAGTTGAATTTGCAGGATAGCTTAAGTCACCAACCGGATTCTGAGTATAAAAAGCAGCATTATATGTATACGCAAGCGCAACGCCTGGCACGGCAAAAAAAAGTGAAGTAATTATCAGAAATAACCGAATCTTTTTTATCTTATGCATTTATGAATATACCGAAAGTTAAAGTTAAGGAGTTTCTTCCAGCCAGTGATCAGCAAAAATCCCAAGATCGTTATAATTAATGATCTGCCGGTTAAATTCATCCGGCACGATGCTCAAATTATACATTGACGCCCAGTCCGGATCTCCTTCAAGAAGCAACCAGTGATCAGCAAAAAGCCCGAGATCCAGATAATTGGTGATGCCGTCCGCATTAAAATCCCATTGAGGATGCGCATAGGTAGTCGTTGATGAGCCCAGGTATGTTGTCGAACTGGACAACAAATAGGTTGTGGTACTGACAGGTTGAGCGGTTGTCGTGCTTGATTGATAGGTTGTTGTGCTCAAGGGCAAAATTGATGTGGTGCTGGATCGATAAGTTGTGGTGCTGAACGGCTGAATCGTTGTCGTGCTTGACCGGTAGGTCGTGGTGCTCAGCGGCAGAATGGTTGTGGTGCTGGATCGATAAGTCGTCGTTGAGTAAGATGGTGTGACATTGACATGAAAATATCTGAACGGGCCAATAAAACCACCCATTGCATGATACGGTCTAAAATAAAATTTGTAGTCACCTGGGGTGGACGGCATTTTTGCGGTGAAAATAAACCAGGCATTCTCTCCAGGTGCCACGTTGACCGCATTCGGGCTCACCACTCGCTGCCTGTTGATCCATAACGGCGAAGCACCTTCGCCCGGATATATCCCACTATCAATTTCGTCAGTGCCTGCGCTGTTCACAGACCGCAGTTCGATGTATTGAGGCTCTGTTACCCCGCCTGTATTTTTCCAGTCACTTGTACCGGTATTTGTATAGGACAGCGTGAATGAATGTGTCGAATCAGCCGGATAAGTTAAATCACCAACAGGGTTTTGACTGTTAAACTCAGCATCATAAGCATTATACGTCGTTGTTGAATTTGGTTGATATGTTGTCGTGCTTGAGCGGTGTGTGGTTGTTGAGCTGGATCGATAGGTCGTGGTGGAACTCGACCTGTATGTAGTTGTGGAACGAAATGTGGTTGTGCTTCTATACGTTGTGGTTGAATTGGAAAGGTAAGTGGTTGTTGAATTACTTGATCCAGTTACATTGACATGAAAATATCTGACCTGACCAATAAAGCCTCCCATTGCGTGATAGGGTCTAAAGTAAAAATAATAGTCCCCCGGGGTGGACGGCATTTTTGCAGTGAAAATAAACCAGGCATTTTCTCCAGGCGCCACATTGGCATAATACGGGCTCACTACACGCTGGGCATTAATCCAAAGCGGTGCTGATCCATTACCCGGCCAAATTTCGCTGTCAACTGTTCCAGTTCCCGAACTGTTAACCGATCTGAGTTCAATATACTGACAACTATCTACACCACCAGAATTTTTCCAATCAGTAGAACCTTCGTTAGTGTATGACAGCGTAAATTCTTGATACGAATTTGCTTCGTATGTAGGATCGATTGGATTCTGAGAATGAAAAGAAGCCGCGTAGGCTTCATCTCCAGTCCATGCATCAGGCCATCGCCACCCGAGATAATAGCTATAATTACTAATTGAATCATGTCGAATGCCATCAGTCCAAGCATGCCACATTGTTCCATCCCCGACGCTCAACCCAACATGACCAAAATAGCTATTGGCTGCAACCGCGTCAAAAAACACTAAAGCCCCTCTTGGCGGGCATTGGTTCGTGGTTCTTGGACCATATTTATCATCATCACGATTCCAAGCTACTATAGCTGAAGCATCACCAGCAATGGAATTTAAATACGTTCGACCAACAAAGTGAAGACACCAAGAAGCCCATGGACGACTATTTGCCTCATCCCAATTATCACCAACCCCTTGAGCTTCTGCCCATGCTATTGCCCCCTCAACCGTATTTGTTGCAGCCGCCTCTACCGGGGAAAAAGCTATGATTAAAAAACAAAAAAAAATGAGGCGAAAAAGATTAAACTCTTTAACAAAATGGCATAAATAAAATTTCTTAAATTCATTCAATTTAATCATTATGCTCACTAATAAAAACAGATTATTATTTTAAAATAAGAATACAATATATAATAGCCGTATAGAACCAAAAAGAATTCAATTTTTTCCACTTAAAACATTCGAAAAGATACTTCAAAATTGATAGACATAAAAATATGGTACCCATTCACGGGGACACTAACTATCGTTTAAACTTTTGATATTACAAACAATCCAATTATTTTATAAATTATTGAAATAATTGAAAATAAAACTAGATTTTTTTAAAAGCATGTGTTACGCTTTCTCGTATGAAAGCAAAACGCCCATTTTCAGAGGATGACTGGCAGGCAACACCGGAGCCGGTCAAACAATATATCATTTCACTAGAGCAAGCCATTGCCTTGCTCATAAAAAAAGTGGAAGCACTGGAACATCGAACTGAAAAACTCGAAAGTTCCGTTAATAAAAATTCTCAAAATTCCAGCAAGCCGCCATCATCTGACAGCCCATTTAAAAAGCCGGAGGCCAGGCGCAAAAAAAGCAAGCGTAAAAAAGGCGCTCAAAAAGGTCATAAAGGCCAGCAGCAGAAACTGTTGGAACCGACTCAGGAAGTTTTTATTTTGCCGGAAGACTGTGAATGCGGATGCTCCGCATTGTGGCCCGAAACAATAAAACCCTATTATACGCATCAAGAGATCGAACTGCCGGAGATCCAAATGGATGTTTTGCATTTTATCCTTCATAAAGGAAAATGCCGCAAGTGCGGCCGGTTATTAAAGGCAGCCGTTCCAAAAAATCATCAAACCGGTTATGGCCCACGGGCAAGTGCTTTGATAGCAGAAATGAGCGGCATCCAGGGCAGCAGTCGAAAAACGGTTCAGGATTTTTGCAAGTCCGTGCTCAATTTCTCAATTTCAACGGGCGCTATTCAGAAAGTCGTAGACAGAGCATCCACTGCTTTAGCCCCGGTATACGAAAAGATTGGAGAGCTGGCCCACAAGATTAATATCAATCATATCGATGAAACATCATGGTTTAAAAATGGCATGCTTCATTGGTTATGGGTAATGGCAAACTGTCGCGTCGGATATTTTATGATCCACCGGAACCGCTCAAAAGAAGCCTTTCTGGAGTTAATCCAGGATTGGAAAGGAATTCTGATAAGCGATAATTACGGCACCTATGTAAAATGGGTGAATCTCCGCCAGACATGCCTTGCCCATCTGATCCGAAAAGCAAAGGGGGTATCGGAAAAAAACAACCCGGTCGCCCGCTCTTTCGGGCAAAACATTGTAAAAGAACTTCAGCTACTTTGTCATTGGGCAAAAGATCCGCCGGACGAACAACAATGGCGTGAATTTTATCAACGCTTTATCGATCTGATATTTGATCATCGCCAGGAAAAAGGTGAAGTCGGTACAGTGGCTCGGTCCCTGATTAGGCAGATAGATTCGTTATGGGTATTTCTGGAAGTCAGCGGAGTTGAACCCACAAACAATCATGCAGAGCGAATGTTGCGCTTTGGGGTATTGTGGCGAAAAAGAAGTAAAGGCACACAAAGCGAAAAAGGCAATCGCTGGGTGGAGCGGATCTTATCTTTCAAGCAGACTTGCCAGATGAGATCACTGGCTTCCTTCCCATTACTGGTTGATGCAATCGATGCTTATTTCAAAGAACAAAAACCAAATTTAAACTGGCTTGATTAGGGGATTTTTTTTCACCCCCTGAACATGTACAAAATATGAATTACTAATTTGAAGGCAAATCAATAATCCAATCGGAAATACGATGATAATAAAAAGATAAAAATACGTATTAACACTGTCGCTAAAAGAGTATACTAAAAATGGTCAATATGCATAAAGTAATAGCCAAAACTAATATTTAACGTGTTTCGTTCACTAACATAAATTAAAATCAATAATAATTCAACTAATAAATATTCCCTGTAAATATCCCCAAAAATAGCTTGATTGAAAAATCAAAAGTCTAACTTTATATTTTTATTTAATTTATATAACCCAAACGTATACCCCCGCTCCTTATACTCAATAATTAAAGTGGTTTCATATTTTGAAAGGATATTGTTGCAAAACGACTGCTCCCTGGGATCATCCACATTGCACCAATAGTTGTAATGAAAATACACACCGCCGGTAAACTTTTGAAAATAATGATCGATCAATTGCTCATTGTTTGTTGCAATGGCTGCCTGGGCTGCGTTTTTTCCCCATAGCAGAAACATATTGGGGTTGTGCGTCAGAACAAGAGAATTATCCGGAAGCATTTCTGCAATCTCCATGGCAAAACGATGATCCGCTCTTGCCTGGCATGCTTCTTCCCCGATTGTCCGGACATGCGGCAAGAATCCGGACACCGAAACAAAAATCACCGCTAAGGCTGCGAATTTAAAAATCTTGCCCAGATTTTTTTGACTAAAAATCGCCTCCAATTTAAAAAGCCCCAGCCCGGCAAGTAAAGACAGCGGCATGTAGGAGACAAGAGAAAACCGGACATCCTGACCGAACTCATAACTTCCGGCATAAAACGTCAGGAAAACGCCCCAGAAAAAAATAAACCAGGTAATGATAATTAATTCTTCTCTAATCTGATTTCGAAGTATTACCCCCGTAGCAAAAAAGACGGTAAAAATCAACGGAAATTTGATATTATTTAGATAAAATAATGAATTTACTTTAAGGTTGCTGATAAAATAAGAAGCACTCATTCTTGCCCCGGGACTTCCCCAGTTCTCTCCGCTAACCGCATGCAGTTGAACCAGATGAGGGATAACAAGGGCGAATGATAATGCCATCAACATATAAAACCTGACATCCGTCAGAATACGCCGGTCTTTTAATAAGAAAATCAATCCGACAACGGGAACTATCAACATAGATTCCGGACGGAACTGAACTGAAAAAGGGAGCAGGACGGAAAACAGAAAAAGGCTTGAAAAATTTTTTTCTCTCACACAAATGACACCGGCCAAAACCACCAAAGCGGTGAATAATGCCGCAGAGGGTTCTGCCGCCGTTGTATTGGCCCATATGATGTTTTCAGGTATCAGGGCATAGATCAGGGCGGAATAGATCCCGGCTGCAAACGAATTACAAAGTAAAAAACCCAGAAGAAAAGCGGTAACAATCGCTATGCCGAATATGAAATTGTTAAGCAGAAATCCGCCGAGTTCGCTGTATCCGAATATCCGGTAAACAATGCTGATGAGATAAGGGTATCCATAGGGCTGCTTGTTATGCTCCAGCTGATTGCAATGATACTCACCAAAATTATTGACACCATCGGCACACATGGCTGCTTTCTTCTGGGCGGCCATTGTTTGTCCGATATTTAAATAAATATTTTCATCATAAAAAATTCGGTGCACCCGGGGGGCCACAAAAGCCGCCATGATGACCCCCAAAAGCAAAAGTACCGCAACCAGATACCATTGTCTTATCTTTATATTACCAAACAGAAATTTAAAATTTTCAAAGTTTATGGCAAATCCAATAACCATTAGAATAAAATTGATTTCAAGGAACCATGGCGTGATCGATATCAGCTGTCCTCTCAGCTGGGGACTGTTATAAGAAAGGCACCAGGCCACGGGAATGATGGCAAGTAAAAGATAAACGAAAAATAAATACATCCATACAAAAGACGGGCTTTTGCCTTTAACCGTTTCAATTTCCAACGTAAATGCTCCCTTCAATAGAGGACTGCGCCGGCCCAGCTGGCATGGTCGCAGGTATCCTTATCACCGCCGTCCTCTACTATAAGCTTTAATTCCCCTGCATTTCGGACATCCACCTGAATGTGATGGGTTTCGGAATCCCATCGCAAAACCGGTGATTCATGCTTTAAAACACCATCGGCATAAACCTTAAAAACTACACTGCCAGGGCTTCTGTCTTCCGTGTCATCCAGGCCGGCATCACTTTCAAAAAAATGATATCGGCCATTCACTTCATATATTATCTCTGAATAGGCATGGGTTCCGATTCCCTTTTCATAATTTTTACCGTTGAGGATTATCGGTTCATGATTAAAATTGGCATCCAGCTGCAACTGCCCAATACTCTGAGTGACCTTGACCGGGACAATATCACTTAAATAAACTTCATTGCGGTTTGGCGTTTCCGGTTGCCTCAGGTTTTTTTCGGGTTTGCGATATACGCCTTTTTCCCGGGCATTAAATATTTGATAGGTTTCACCGCAACACGTTTGATCGTAAATCAGTCGATATTGTTGGAACGCCTTTTCCTCAGTTACATACCTTCTTTTTTCATGGGGCCCCAGCAAAACATGCGTGATATTATATTTTTTTATCAGCGATGAATCACCTGTTTTGTAAATCTTTCTGACGTCATTTTCCGTTCCGGGCTTTTTAAACCCGGTATTGCTGGTATAGGACCCATCTACCACCCGTCTGCCGCTCAAGGGGGGCAAGAAGTGAATGGTAGTGTCTGCTGTCAAAAAAATCGCGTCTTCGGGGGTGTTATATCTTATCCAATCTGCGACATGCCTGTCACACCCTGAAAAAAAAGGGCTCCCGGATCTTGTAAATATGCCATAAGCTTCTATTGTTGAAGGGATAATTGCAGCGACCAAAACAAGCACCAGCGATGCGACCTTGCACGCCCAATTCTTTTTAAACCAACGCCCAAGAAGATTGCCTGCAAAAAAAGATAATATTAAATTCAGATAGAGAAAAAACTTATTACTGTCGCCCCAGTTGGGAGAAAACCGGTAAAAATTAATCAGCACAAAAAAACAAAAAGGGACAAAAAAATAAATCAACAAAACACTATTTTTCCTTCCCTCCCGAGACACTATGGAAAACAATCGATTTCTTCTGTAATAGGCCCAAAATCCTGCAAGCCCGAGCAGGAAAGAGAATCCGGTTGTCCGTATCCAGAATAACACCCGTGCCAAAATCTCAGAATTGAATATCATTACGTCCGTCAGTCCACCGCCCAATTTATGCACATCAAATCCAGAAAATCCAGGTGTCTTGGGCTGGGAAAGAATAAACCAGATCTGCCCGAGGGCCAGCCCTAAGGGCAATAGCACCAGCACTGTCTTTTTAAAATCAAACCGAAGATACAATGCAGATAAAACGATTATCGGGGCAAGAATAAGAAATGTATGTGCATGAAACAGCGGCATCAGGCCGATGATCATTGAAAGGAAAAAGAGGATCTTAGAATCAGAGTCCCTTTTTAAAACCACTTTGTAAAGAGACGACAAAACTATCAGTGAAAGAGGGAAAGCAAATAGAAACGGACGCTGCGGATGAAAATAATTAATTACGGGATTCAGAAAATTATAATAAGGAAACAGCATATGCTCTTTTATGCTGTGCCAGGAAGTGATATCGAAGTTTATATGGGAAACCGGGTGCCCTGCCAATGCGGAAAGAATGTTAAAAAAGGCAATGTGTCCCATAATAAAAAGAGTTGCTGAAAAGAAAGTGGATATTTCACTCTCTAACAGCGTCCGGTAAAAATAATAAAGCATTGTTGCCAGTGCAAAGGCAAATAATATCTGTGGAATAATGACGGCGGCCAGCAGGCTGAATCCCCCAAAATGGAGGATAGCCGAATGGAAATTCACCAGAAAATGATAACTCATTTTTGCGCCGGCACACTGAGGATTTTCGGGCGGGAAGCCGGGTTGTTCCAGAAATGCAGAAATGATCGACATGTGGTAGGAAAGATCAGTATAGTTGCCAAGAAACATCCAGTCACCTGAATCTGTTTCCCACACCCCAAAAATAAAAAAAGGCATGATAAACAACAACAAAAACCAGAGGGTCAGTGGAATTTTTTTATCTGATGAAAAAATGCCCCATATCCATAGACTGGGTTTTGTGTCTGTTGGCCACGCATATACAATGAAGACAAAAAGGATGAATAAAGACGAAAAAACAGATACGTTGTTGAAACCGAAAACCAATGACAGTAAAAAAATAAGCCATGTGGAAAAAAAAAATCCCACAATCACTGCAAAAGCGAGTTTTTCCCATAGACTGTCATCCGTGAGCTTTGCCTTTTCCTCAATAACAAAACCAAGGAATAAAGAAGTAAATAAAAAGAGCAGCCCGGTCATACTAAGCCTTTTCTTCTCCCAGATGATAATTTTTGAGCTCGTTCCGCAACGCCCGCAGCTCCAGGAAGGCCTTCAGAAAAACTTTTGGATTTCCGCCGGTTTGTTTTCCGAATTTTCTTGGTTTATGCGAAACCCCAATTTCATATATTTGAGCCCCTGTGTATTTCGCTTTTAACAGAATCTCTGTGTTAATATTTGCACCCCTGGAGTTCAATTCGATGCGATCCAGAGTGTTTTTCCTTATCAGCTTAAACGCGCAATTCAGATCCTTAATTTTAAGATTAAAAAGAATACGAACCAAACGGTTCCAGGCATATGCATATAAAATTCGATGCCAGGGATCCTGCCGTTTTTTCCGGAAGCCGATTATTAAATCGTTTTTGTCAATATTTTCCAAGAACCTCTCTATTTCATTGATATGAAACTGATGATCACCATCGGTAAAAAAAACCCATTCATAAACGGCGTTTGAGAAACCACTGATTAAGGCAGCGCCATAGCCCTGATTGATTTCGTGATGGATGACACGGACTTTATCATATTTTTTTGACAGGGAATCTGCCAGTAATCCTGTATTATCCGAGCTGCCGTCATTGATAATTAAAATTTCATAATCAATAACCAAGTCGTTTAACAAGCTGATTGTTTCACTGACCAGATCATCGATATTTAATTCTTCATTATAACACGGGAAAAAAACGGAAAGCCTAATGTTATTTTTTTGTTCTCGCATAACTACTGAGTGACCAGGTAATTATTTATCGCCATGTATCTATTTCCGGTGAGCAAAAAGGTTTTAATTGCATCTTCCGGTGAGCAGACAAGGGGTTCTCCATGAATATTAAAACTGGTGTTGAGAAGAATACCCGTTCCAGTTAATTTTTTTATTTCTTCAAGCAAATAGCTCAAAAGAATACTTTTTCTTTTTAAAATCTGGGGCCTGCAAGAGCCGTCAATATTTATCACGCCCTGAACAAGATTCCTTTTACTTTTCCTCACTTGATATGCCATTGTCATAAATTCATTCGGATTACCATCATAATCAATCAATATCTCTTTTGCATCCTCTTCCAGCATGGAGGGGCAAAAAGGCTGGTACCACACCCTTTTTTTAAGCTGCAAATTAAGTCTGTCTTTTATTTCCAATGAGTCAGGCCGGGCGATAATCGACCTTGCGCCAAGGGATCGCGGCCCTATTTCCATTCGTCCCTGAAACCAGAAAACGATTTCTCCCGAAGTGATTATTTGCGCCACCTCATTAATTATGTTTTCACTTTTTTTATATGAGATGCCACAATGTACTAAAGCTTGCTCAACTTCATTATCTGAATATCGGGGTCCAAGAAAAACATCTTCTAAAGAAATTTGCGAGACGCCGTTTAGCCGGTTATTCAAGGCAAAAGCCGCTCCTATGGGCAACCCACCATCCCCCATGTGCGGAAAAACATAACACCTGTTTACTTCCGGAAGATTTCGAATCAATCTATTGACCTTGACATTTGAAAAAACACCGCCTGCAAGGCATAGATTATCGATGCCCGTCTTATTGACAGCGTTTTTTACCAATTCTAAAATTTTAATTTCTAAAGTCCGCTGAGCCATAAAGGCAAACTGTTCTGAAGGATATTTCCAGAAAATTTTCTTTAATGCATCGTACATGGCAAGGGAAGAATAACGGCATCTGACCGAAAGATTTTTAATTTGCATTAAATCGATCATCGGATTGTTATTGTCATCCACAGGATAGGCATAGTTTGCCAGAGCCATGACTTTACCTTCATCTTCAAGTTCGCGCATATTCATCAAGTTTGTCACATGTTCAAAAAAAACGCCTAAAGAATGACTTGCCGGGATGGCCGAAACTCTATAAAGCTCACCTCTCTCAAACCTGTAAACAGAACCTGAAAGCCCGTCTCCGAGACCATCCAATGTAATCACCGTAGATCTATCAAAGCCGCTACAGAATGCGGATACTGCATGGCAATGATGATGATCAATCAGATGTAGGTTAAAATTTTTAAACCCGATTTTTTGTAATCGATTTCTAAGGTAGCAACGGCTTATGAAATTCGTAATTTTTGAGGGCGGGATTTCCGTTAATTTGTATTTTAAGTGTTTCTTGATTTTAGAAGAACTGGCCGGCTCAGCCTTCCTTCTGCGAATCATGTAATACGCTTCTTTTAAAGATGGGAAAATACGAGTAAGCGTTTTTGCGAAATCAGATGTCGATACTGCAATTTCAATTATCTCAGCACATGAAGTGTTTGAATTCTTTAAACAGGCTTCAATTGATCCGGCAGGAAAAATTATTTCAAGTTTTCGACGGGTAAGTCGTTCCTCATTCATTGCAAACAGAATTCTATTGTCTTCTATAATTGCCGCTCCGGAATCATGACCATCCCAAATACCTAGTACTTTCATAAATATTTATAATCCTATGATGCGCAAATTAACCGCTCCATTTAAAAATTTGAAATAAGCCCTTAAATACGTTCTTTAATCCGCCGAATCGAACCATTATAAGCAGTTTAAAAAGACGATTTGGCTTCATATAAAATTTATAAAACGCTTTTTTTTTATAACTGTTGACTAAACTTGCAGGAAGGTCCGGCAGATTCATCACTGCATTATTTTGGCTAAACAGTTCAAATTCTACATTGTCAATCATTCCATTATTGAGTGCCCAATTATATAAGGGCGATCCGGGAAAAGGTACTGCACAATAAAACTGGGCAATATCTAAATCCAGCTTATCTGCAAATTTAATTGTTTCTTTTAATGCTTCTTCATTATCTCCAGGAAGTCCGAGTACAAAATGTCCGGCTACTTTTAACCCAGCTTCCATAGCCATTTTTGAGGATTGGTATGACTGTTTAACAGTAATCTTTTTTTGGGCTATATCCAAAGCTTTCTGATTCGATGATTCCATCCCAAAGCTGATCATCCAACAGCCTGATTTTGACATCTTATTCAATACTTCCGGGTCAACTGTATCGACACGACTGTTGCACGTCCATCCGATATTTAATTTCCGATCTATGATTGCCTGGCAAAATTGCATCACATAGGTCTTTTGAGCCGTAAAGGTATCTGCCCATATAAAAAATTGGTTTATGCCAAAGCGTTCGGATATATATTCGATTTCTTCCATCAATCTGCCTATCGACTTTTTACGAATTTTTTTCCCGTAGTAGGTTTTGGCAGTGCAAAAAGTGCAGGGAAAGGGACAACCGCGGATTGGAGAAAGTATCAAAAACTTCTTACCAACCAAAGGGAGTCTGTATTTATTTAAATCCAAAAGATGCCAGGCAGGAAATGGAAGGCAGTCCAGATCAGGCAAAAAGGGACGACGATTATTATGATGGATTCGTCCATTTTCATCCTTAAAACTTATCCCCTCAATATCTTTAAATTTGCCACCTGTTTCAATACAGCTTGCTAAATAGGATAATGTCACCTCGGGTTCATTTCTTATTACAAAATCAAGCCCTGGAGATTCCGTTAAACACTTGTCCGCTAAGACAGTAACATGTGTGCCAAAAACAACGGTTTTCGTCTCTGGATTGATATGTTTGAAATCATCTGCCAGCTTCAAATCGCTTTTAATCGTAGGCGTTGCTGTCGCCCAAGCAATTATCGCATAATTATTATTTTTTATTTTTAACAATAATGACTGAAGAGTAATTCCTTGGGCTGGACAATCCAGAATTGTAACAACAAAATTTTTATCTTCAAGGATTGCGCCAGCAGTTGCCAATGTTACAGGCGGCCATAAGGTAGACCAAACACCCGCTTCCTGATTACAGCGACCTTCTCTGATAAATGATTTATCTTGGGGTGCCGGAGGATTTAATAAAAGTATTTTCATTAGCCCTGATTTATCTAAAAAGATATTTCAATAAAGAATAAACATATCTGAAAGCGACTTTTTTGATATCTATTTTCGAATATCCGGCAATTCTTCTATGTTCATGGGTCGGAACTTCCGCTATACGAAAACCATTTTTCAATGTTTTAATGATCATTTCCTGTTCAATTGTCGTAATATTTTCTTTTAAATCCAAGCGCCTCAAAACACTTGTTCGAATAGCCCGAAATCCATTCTGACTGTCGCTGATACGAACTTTAAATTTCCAGTTGATACATGCTGTAATGAATGAACTCCCCATCAATCTGAAGCATTCATCAAATCCGCCATGGAACTCACTGGAACCGCCAATTAACCTTGAACCAGTTACATGATCTGCCTCATTCGCAACTATTGGTTCAATTAACATTGGAATTTCCTCAGGTGTATGGGACCCATCAGCATCGATAAAAACAACGATATCTCCTGTAATATGAGGTATTGAGCACCGTAAAGCATCCCCTTTTCCCTTCTTATTGTCAAAAATGACTTTAACACCCAGATTCTCTGCAATAATGGCAGTTTGATCAATAGAGTGCCCATCAATGACTATTATTTCATCTGCAAAGGGCTTACAACCCTCGATAATAAAAGAAATCGATTTTTCTTCATTTAATGCTGGTATAACAACTGATAGGGTCCGTGATGCTGATTGTTTTAACAAAATTTACCTTTCTTAAAGCTTATTGTTTCAATGTTTGACGGCTTCGTAAAAAGTCAAAAATTGTCTTATCTCGTCATTCCAGAGAAAGCGGGAATCCATCAATTTAAATATGTTCTGGATGACGGATCAAGTCCAGCATAACGGAAACCGACTTTTAACGGGAGCATCATGTTTAATAAACAGGAATAACTGCATTTAGCAACACTTAATTAATATGACTCCAGCCAGTAATCGGCCAGAAAACTTAAATCCAAATAATTTATGATCTGTTTTCCTGATACAGCAGGCTCCGTGTTAAGATTATATGTTTCATCCCATTCCGGATTGTCGTCAGTAATCAACCAGTGATCAGCAAACAAACTGAGATCAAGATAATTGACCATACCATCGGAATTAAAATCACATGGGTATGATATCTCAGTATCCATTATTACAATATCTAAAAATGCTATTTGCAGTTCATATTCTGAAGTAATTCTGCATGAACTGTCCCCCGAAACTTCTGAAATTGTAAGGTATCCATCGTTTAAGATACTCGCAACGGCTGAATCCTCCGACCAGGAGACGCTGCTGGTTACGTCTTGGGTACTTCCATCGGAAAAACTGGCCGTACATGCATATAGCACACCTGATGATTCATTGACTTCAGAAGGGCCTGTTATGGTGATCCCGGTTAAAACCGGGGGTACACCTTTTATCGTAACATTATGTGTATCCGTCTTTCCATTATACACTGCGGTAATGGTGAATGACTGATCGGATAAAATATCAACGGTTGACAGGTACCCAGTATTATCATCGATGGTTGCATAGGAAGAATTTTCCGACCAGGAGACACTGCTGGTTACGTCTTGGGTACTTCCATCGGAAAAATTGGCCGTACATGCATATGGCGCACCTGACGATTCATTGATTTCAGTCGGGCCGGCAATTGCAATGGATTCAATATCCGGAAGCATATTATTCCAATATAAATCATATGTATTTCCATTACCATAAAATACTTTTATATAATACGAACCACTATTAAGCACATGGGTGGATATGTATTCATTATCAGTTGTAGTTTGTGAAATTGCCAGGCTACTGCCGATACTGTTGTATAGCTGAATATCGATATCACCTTCAGAATCACTAAAACGGGCATCAATGATTACTTTGGTAAGCCCTGGTAAAACACATATTTTATACCAGTCTTCATCGGCTTGCCTTCCCATACCGTTAATTTCAGAGAGCCATTTCTGTTTGTGCTGAGAAATATCAAAGGCGCTGGCAAGGTTGTCATTTTCTTCATAATTATCGTCCAGGACACAATTTATCGCTTTTGGAGAACCAATTAAGAGAAAATTTGTTCCACCTTCAGAATCAATGGCATAGGCATAAATCGAGTGATTATTTCCATCTCTAAGAGATGCTGGTACAGAAAAATTAAAACCACAGTTACTGCCGACATCTGGCCTATAAATATTTGCCATTGTGTTTTCGATAAAAGTACCACTATCAGCGTTACCGTCATAAAAATCAATTCTTATTGGATTTGCGGTATCAGCATCTTTTGCCCACCCTCTAAATGAGTTACAATCAACAGCATCCAGGTAGCCCTCTGGAATTGTATTTACCGGATGGTCATTCAAAAATGGAATTGGATCAACGAAGTCGTATGTCTCATTTTTATCACTGGAATAACCCCTCCATGGATTTGAGGCCAATTCGTAACCAGAATGAATTCCAAAATGCAAATGGGGTGGAGAGAAACTATTTGAGTAGCCGATGATTTCACCCTTGGAAACTGATCCCACTTGATGGGGATTATCCAAATGACCATATAGGGCATTAAACCAGGTGCCATCACCCGCCTGATGACGAATTACGACAGCTCCTCCATCAGTGAATTCCGGGCCATAGCCGCTTACATCAGTCCGCGACAACAAAACCTCTCCATCCCCTATTGAATAAATCGATTCACCCTGGGGATTACACATATCGATTGCTATGTGCCATGGATAAACTTCGTTGTTATATTCAAGCCAGCCTAAATACCCACAATATTCATCCGTCCCGGTCGGCAAACACCATCCGGAGTTCATCACTATTGGCGAGCTTGCACAGGTGACGCCGACCGTCTGGGGAATTTCCCGTGTTGAACTGATAAAGGTTGTGCCTTCACAAATCAGTTGCGTTGAACCGCCTCCATCAAGCATCATTACATTGTCTGCTCCAAAACCAGTCAAAACGGATACAGCATCCGATTGCCTGGAATATGAAGAATTAAAAATTAAAACAACCTCATAAGAACCATCCATATTCCGGTCATCAATACCGACAAAGGTTCTTCCAGTGTATGTGTTGATCGATTTATCCGCATCTTCCGAGAGTCCTATGATAATATCAGGAGCGGACGAGGTGTTAAGATATTGAGGTACAAAATTACTAATTTTAGCATGATCGGCCCATAATTCTAACATCTTTTTCTGATCAACAAATTCATTATTCCCATAGCCGTCAGTAACATTTATGTTATTTATTTTTAGAGGAAAAGCCAAAGGTGTTGGATCTGAAGAAGTGCTAAAAAACTGACCATTTGTTGTCGAAAATGCCTGATGATTTGATGCAGTTAAATTACTCCATGCTTGCGTTAGACTTTGTCTGTCAAACGTAGGATTATTCCCACCATAAGGGCCTTCCTCCAATCCTGCTTCGACCATTCCTTCGTGGGATAATTTAATCTTAGCGCCCTGGCTTAAATTTACAATTTGTACAAAATCCGGTTGGCCACCTGTATAGTCTTTTTTATAAAGCGACACACCGTGAGCTGATTTGATTGGATAAAATCCCGTTGGAACTCCAGCAAAGGATATAGCATTAATATTGAAAATTGAAAAAATTATAATGATACAATATATAGATAATTTATGGTTTTTCATTTATTCCGAGTTATGATCGAAAGTTGTGTTTGAGATATTAGGTGGTGTATCCTCCAGCGTATTGTTTTCGCGAGCAATTCACTGGCATTCTGAACAAACAAAATGAAAGGATACAACCACCATGAGCAAAAATAACTTAATCGATTTAAAAAAGCCAGAACCGTTTATTGATGACCCTATTACAGATATTCTCCGGCAAGGCGCCCGGAAGCTCCTTACCGCAGCCCTGGAAGCTGAGATCGAGAATTTTTTAGAACAATATAAAGACATAGCGGATAAAAATGGCTGCCAAAGGATTGTACGCAACGGCTATCTTCCGGAACGTGAAATTCAAACCGGTTTAGGCCAGATAGCGGTGAAAGCGCCGCGTATTCAGGATCGACAGCCTGATCCGCAACAAGGCAGAGTCCGCTTTACATCAGCAAACCTGCCACCGTATTTAAGACGGACCAAAAGCATCGAGACCTTTTTGATGCGTTCATCCAGACATATGAAGCCAAATATCCCAAGGCAGCAGAATGTTTGCAAAAGGATCGTGAGGCCCTGTTAACTTTTTATGATTTTCCGGCGGAACACTGGCGACACATTCGGACGACGAATCCGATAGAATCAACGTTTGCGACTGTTCGTCTGAGGACGGCTAAAGTCAGGAGCTGTTTTTTCATCATTGACCGTTTTGACCATGGCGTTCCAGCTATGTCAAAGCGCACAAAAAAGGTGGATAAAACTGCATCATCCTGAGCGCCTTGCAGAAATCATCAGGGGAGTAATCTTTGTTGACGGTATTATTGAAAACCGGATCGCCGCCTAATGTCATACACAACATTTGACAATAGCTCCAAATCAATCGCAGGCATAAAAAATATTTGGTTTTTGCTTTTTAAACAAACCAACTTACAAGTATTTACGAATCAACAAATATTTGCTCGTTATGTCAATGACAATCTTAAAAAAGTTCATAAACTATTACCGTATAACGCCTTACGGCGTCACTACGAGCCAGAGCATCCCGGCTTCAAAACCAATCCGATTTTTACTTCTATCCCCGAACCCAAAACAGGCAACCTGAAAAAGCGGTTATTTTATTTTTCGTCTCATTTTTCTCTCCCGCGCCGATTGCAAAATGTTATTTAAGGATTGATATCTGCCTTGCAGTCTTTCCCACAATGCTCTCATACGTCACTTTACGCTGCGCTTTGCTTTTTCTCAGGTCTGGGTCTTGACCGGTTCATGGGGCTGGCCACAGCGCTCCTGACGTAATAAAAATAAAACAAACGCACCATGCCGTCTGAATGATATTATTTGACCTTTCAATTGATATTTCATATGATATCAAAAACAAGAAATGATATTTCAAAAGGTATCAATTTATGCTTTATGCAATCAAAGAACTGATGGATCAGCTAAAGGCGGCCCGGAAAAACAAGGGGATGAGTCAACGCGCGTTTGCAAGGGCCATCGGCATGCCGCAAAGCCGTTTGTCAAAGATTGAAAACGGACGCATAGACCCGCGGACCTCCAGTCTACTGGAACTGGCAAGGCTTCTTGATTTGGAGTTGATGCTGATTCCCCGGCAGGCCGTGCCGGCGGTCAGCACCCTGGTCAGACAAATCACACGGCCTTCCCATGAAACCGGGGAGACTGCCATGTATGATCTTGACAACCTGGAGCCAAATGAGGAAGAACCGGATGAGAAAGACAATGACTGAACACATTCTGACGGTTTTTCTCCACCAACGACCCATCGGCGCCCTTGTGCTGCTGCCGGGTGAACAGATCCTGTTTGCATTTACCGATGCATATATCCATGACCGCAACCGGCCGACACTAAGCCTATCGTTTAAAAATACAGCCGGGGCTCTGATTACGGACATCAACCCCACCAAAAACCGTCTTCCCCCCTTTTTCTCCAATCTTCTCCCGGAAGGACCCATGCGCCAGTTTCTTGCTAAAAGAGCCGGGGTCAATGAAAACCGTGAATTTTTTCTGCTCAGGGCACTCGGAAAAGACCTGCCCGGCGGCATCCATGTTGCACCGGCAGATGGTCGGGATATTTCCATGGAAATGCCCGCTGTTGAAAGAAAAGACAGCGAAGGGGTTGCCGAAAAAGTGCTCCGTTTTTCCCTGGCAGGCGTACAATTGAAATTTTCAGCTGTCATGGAAGCCTCCGGCGGTATGACGATCCCGGCGGAAGGCTGCGGGGGATCGTGGATAGTAAAATTACCGTCGCTCTCTTTTCCGGCGGTCCCGGAAAATGAATTCACCATGATGAAGCTGGCTGCCGGTGTCGGCATCACTGTTCCGGAAATCAGGCTCATACCGCTTCAACAGATTTCCGGTTTACCGGAAGAAATGAGACAAATGGCAGGCAATGCATTTGTCATCCGCCGATTTGACCGCACCGATGATGGTTCCCTTGTTCATGTCGAGGATTTTGCCCAGGTGTTCGGTGTTTATCCGGAAAAAAAATATGACCGGGCAAATTATCATAACATTGCCCGGGTCCTTGTGACGGAAAGCGGTCTCCATGATATTGATGAATTTGTGAAACGACTTGTTTTCAGCGTCCTCATCGGAAACGCGGACATGCATCTGAAAAACTGGTCCCTGACGTATCCGGATAAAAGACTGGCAGCGCTTGCTCCGGCTTATGATATGGTATCAACCCTTCCGTATATCAACGATACCGACACTGCCTTGAAATTCGCCAAATCAAGAGATATGAAGGTGTTGTCTTTTGACCGGCTGTCCTATTTTGCCGCAAAAGTCAAATTGCCGCAAAAACGGGTGTTGGAAACCGCCAGGGAAACAGTTGAACGATTCATGGATATCTGGAAGCACGGAGAATATGCAAATGAGCTGCCGTTTGTCAGGGATGCGATCCGGAAACATTTAAAAACAATTGCGCTGGTTAAAGAGGTGGGCGCATAGGGGGCTGAAGGATCTTCGCATCCGTGGTAGTCTCTGTAACGGCACTTTGCAAGGGCTTACCGTGAGAGGCAGCAAAATTTTGAAGATTTTGCAATCCTCTGAGTGGAATTATCTTGCATATTGCAAGCACATACACTATCTTAAATTATGTTGGTCACACTGGATACAAATATAATTTATCAAGCCCTGAAAAGTGCAAACGGAGCGTCATTTTTTATTCTTCAACAAGTCCGGGAAAGGAAGATCCAAATTGCACTTTCAGTTCCATTATTTGAGGAATATGAAGATGTGCTCAAACGGAAAAAGGCTCTTGAAGATTTTGGATTGGATGCTGAGGATATTGATAAATTTCTACGATTCATTGCCTATGTTGGAAAGCCATATAAAACCTATTTTTTATTTCGGCCAAATCTCAAAGATGAAAAAAATAATATGGTCATAGAATTAGCGGTCACCAGTCAAAGCGATTATCTTGTAACAAGCAATACAAAAGATTTCAAAAACACCGAGCTAAAATTTGATCAGCTGAAAATTAAAACTCCAAGCGAGTTTGCAAAAATATGGAGAAGTAAAGATGTCTAAAGCGAATATTTTAACCATAAGGGTTCCTTCGGACCTTAAACATAAAATTGCACAAGTGGCAGAAGAACAAGGTGTTTCAATCAATCAACTGGCAATGTACATGTTCACCAAAGAAATTGGAAACATTGAAGCAGGCCAATATATGTCAAATTTTTTGAAGGGGTATTCGAAAAAGGAAATATTGTCTGGCTTTGACGATGTCATGTCAAAAGTAAAAAAACGACGCGTTCCCAATTGGGATAAATTGGAATAATTATTTATTATGCGGGGCTCCATCCACTTCTTTTTTCCACCATTCTTTGGCGCACGAGAAGTTTTCGTTCCGGCAATATCGAGTCACGAATACGGCGTTTGATCCGACGTTCCATCAAGCCCGCCGCCTCAAGGCTGAAGAGCCGCTCCAGCACCCCGGCCGTGGGCCGTTTGCCCTTTTCCGCCCGGGCCACAACTCCTGATCCGGCACTTCGACCATCTTCGACAATTTCAAGGTCTTGAGATAATCCCGAAGCGTATTCACAAAGGGTAACAACCTGGGGGAAATGGATAACCAGATATTTTATTTTTTAATTTATGATGGTATATAGAAGGTATCCAACAAAACACGCCCATTCTGAGCATCAGAATCGATCTGCAAGAACAATTTCAAGGAGGAAACAATGAACCGGGAAGAGATGCTGTCACGACTTAAAAATACGGATACCCCATGGGATCTGATCATCATCGGCGGCGGGGCCACTGGTCTTGCAGGGGCCATTGAATCCGCCTCCCGCGGGTACCGCACCCTGCTGCTGGAGCAGGATGATTTTTCAAAAGGCACCTCCAGCCGCAGCACCAAACTGGTTCACGGCGGGGTGCGGTACCTGCAGCAGGGCAATGTGTCCCTGGTGCTTGAAGCCCTGAAAGAGCGGGGACTTTTGCGGAAAAACGCGCCCCACCTGGTTCACAACCTCCGGTTTGTGGTGCCCAACTATGACTGGTGGGAAGGCCCGTTTTACGGCATCGGCATGAAAGTGTACGATCTGCTGTCCGGCCGGCACGGGTTCGGGCACTCCAAATTTCTGTCCAAGGAAAAAACCCTGGAATACCTTCCCACGGTGGAGCCAAAAGGCCTTCGCGGCGGGGTGATCTATTACGACGGCCAGTTTGACGATTCACGTCTGGCCATTAACATGGCCCAGACCGCGGTGAATCAGTCCGCAACCGTGCTCAATTATGTCAAGGTCACCGGCCTGATCAAGGATAAAGAATTTGTGGCCGGTGTTCTTGCAAAAGATGTTGAAACCGGACAGGAATTTGAGCTCCGGGCCAAAGGCGTGATCAATGCCACCGGCGTGTTTACGGATGACATCATTCACATGGATGATGCGAACGCCAAAAACATGCTCACCCTGAGCCAGGGCATTCACCTGGTGCTGGACAAATCATTTCTGCCGGGCGACAGTGCCATTATGGTGCCCCATACCGCGGACGGCCGGGTGCTGTTTGCCACGCCCTGGCATGACAAAGTTGTTGTGGGCACCACAGATACGCCGGTCAAAGAAGCGTCCCTTGAACCCCGGCCCCTGGCTGAAGAAATTGAATTCCTGCTGTCCCACGCGGCCAAGTATCTCACCAAAGATCCAGTGGCATCCGATGTCCTGAGCATGTTTGCCGGTCTCCGGCCCCTGGTGAGTCAGGGCGAAGATGGCAACACCGCGGCCATCTCCCGGGACCACACCATCTATATTTCCCGGTCCGGCCTGGTCACCATTACCGGCGGAAAATGGACCACCTGCCGACGCATGGCCGAAGACACCATTGACCAGGCCGCCATGGTGGCACGGCTGGATGAAAAGTCCTCCGTCACGGCAGATTTGCAGATTCACGGATACCACAATCATTCGGAAAAATTCGGGGACCTGGCCATTTACGGCGCGGATGCCCCGGTCATCAATGATATGATCTATGACCAGCCCGAGCTGAAAAAACCCCTGCATCAAAACTTCACCACCCTGGCCGGTGAAGTGGTCTGGGCGGTGCGCCGGGAAATGGCCCGGACAGTTGAGGATTTTCTGTCAAGACGCACCCGGGCTTTGCTTCTGGATGCCCGGGCCAGCATGGAAATGGCGCCCCGGGTGGCGGAGATGATGGCGGTGGAGCTGAAAAAAGATGCGGCCTGGGTAAGTGGGCAGGTTGAGGCGTATCAGGAACTGGCAAAGGGGTATGTTTTATAGAAGATAGAAGACAGAAGTCAGAAGACAGAAGTCAGAAGACAGAAGACAGGAGACAGAATATAGGAGTCAGAATGAGGGAGCCGGCAAAGCGGTTTGAGGATCTGATCGTTTGGCAAAAAGCCCATCAATTTGTGCTTGTGGTTTATCGGTTGACGCAGTCGTTTCCCAGATCTGAAATTTATGGCCTGTCTTCTCAATTCCGTCGGGCATCGGTATCCATTGCAGCCAATATAGCCGAAGGATTCAGGAAGCGGGGGCCAAAAGATAAAATTCGGTTTCTCAACATTGCCCAGGGGTCTCTTGAGGAATGCCGGTATTATCTGATACTTGCCAATGATCTTGAATATGGCGACGTTTCTGAGCCCTTGCGGATAATTGCAGAAGTCAGTAAGCTACTTGAGGGGTACATCCGCGCGATTCTGACTTCTGACTCCTGACTTCTGATTCCCAAAAGACACTCAAAAATGCCGAAATCATACAAAAAACGCCATTTCTTTCAAAGCCTGCTGCGATTACTGAAATACAGCCTTTATTTCATTCTCGGGCTGGTGCTGGTGGTTGGGCTGGTTCTGGCGTTTCTGCCGACAATTGTGTCCACGGACTGGTGCAACAGGGCTGTCCAAAAAACCGCATCCAATGCTATTGGCCGGGAAGTGGCCCTTGGGAATCTTGAGTGGTCCTGGTCCCGGGGCATCCAAATTACCCATCTTTCCGTTCCGGACGAGCCGGCATTTTCACGCCAGCCCATAGCAGCCCTTGATGCGTTTATCCTGAAACCGGATATCAAAAGCCTGGTAAATCAAAAAATACAGCTTGAGCTTCAGGTTTCCGGTCTGGATGTTCATATTGTTAAAAATCCGGACGGTGTTTTAAATGTTGAAACCCTGGGTGCTGCCGGCTCTCAGACGACTAAAAAAGGGACGACTCAAAAATCATCAGAACAAAAATCTCCTGCCCCTGAGACGCCGCCGAAAAAAACGTCACCGCCTTCTCTGCCGGCCGTGATTCGGGATATCACCACATCCATCCGGTTTGACAACATCCATGTGGTGTATGAAGATCAGGCCAAAAATGAGCGCTATGAGATTGAAAACCTTGTGCTCTTTCTTGACGCGCCGTCGTTAAAGACAGCACCGCTCCACCTTGATCTGGGGCTTAACGTGAATCTTAATGTCAACGGCAGCCAGACCCGGCTTCCCCGGTCCACCCTGTCCCTTGCGCTTCAGCAGATTTTTGACGAAAACGGCATTTTAACCCTGGACCGCATGGCCGGCCGTCTTTTTGCGGATCTGCCCGGAATTGCAGCCGAGCTCACCGCGGACATGGCCGCATCTCTTGCAAAAGGCACTATTCAGCTCCAGCTTGAAACCGTCATGGCAGCAGCTGCGCCTTTTCTGCCAAAAAACCTTTCTCCGGACGACATTGACGGCAACATTGATTTTCAGGCGCAAGCCACCACCGATCCGGACCAGCCCCTGGCGTTTGATGCCACTTTGTCTGCGGCCGGCCTGGCCCTTTCCGGGCCGCTTGTTGGCGAAAAATCCCTTGGCCCGGGCAACTTCGGCATTCTTCTCAAGGGAACAGCCAACCTGCCGGAAGAAACGCTGGCGATAGAAAACCTAACCCTTGATCTGCTCGAAAACAGCACCCTCCAGGCAACCGGCCAGGTGGAACATCTGATGCAGGATAACCGAAAAATCAATTTTGCCATTTCCCCCCTGCATCTGGATGTGGATGAAATCGTTAATTTTGCCGGCGCTTTTGTGCCGGATACCCTTGCCCTGCCCCGTCATTCTGATGATAAGGCGTTGATTTCCGCAAGCCTTTTGAAATTTGACGGATACCTGCCTGCTGGGGCTGCTGACGCGCAGGTAAGGGACCTGACAATCCGGCTGCCGGCCGTAACGCTCACAAATGCAGCAGACGCCTCCCCCCTTGTCCGGGTGGAAGGCGGCCAGCTCACGCTGCATAAGCTCACCACTGGGCTTCAGGATCTTTTCCCGGTGAGTGCCGGGCTTGTGCTGGGACTTGCCGTTGATAACCTGATATCCGGCCATGACACCAGCGCGATTACGCTCTCAGGCATCCGGCTGGATTCTTTGAACGCAAATCTTGAAAACTTCAGGTTATCTGAAAAATCGGATTTCGGGATTGCCGGCGATCTTTCCCTGTCTGATAAACTTAAAATTGACGCTGTCACCTTGCCGGAACTGGCACGCATAAAAACCATTTCCCAGTCCCTCAACCTCTCCGCCGTTCTTTCCCCCGGGGGCGGCATCCAGGCGGCCCTGGATCATCTGGATGCCGGGGCCGGCCGCATCACCCTGCTGGCCCCGGGCATGGGGGAGATGGAAACCGGCGTGGACATTCATCTGGCAGCAGGGGATTTTATTTTGAACCAACTGTCCCCCCTGTCTGTGGATATCTCAGATTTTATCGCCCGGGTGCAGGCGGAAAACGCAGTGGACATCTCGATAGTGGACATCTCGCTTATTGCCACCGCAAAAGATACGGGAAACGTCTCCTTTGACGCAGACTTGGCTGTGTCCGCTGATCTTGGGGCCCTGTTTGAAACTCTGCCCCGCAATCTTAGGGCCGGCATTTCCGGAACCGGTGATCTGGCCCTTGCCCTTTCCGCCAAAGGCCGGCGGCCGGATGAAACCACCATAGAAGCCCTCACACACAAAAAAATCGCCGGCAACCTGGGATTTGTCAATGCTCTCAATCTTGAACTTTTGCTGAACAATTCAGAATTTAAAATTCCCACGGCGGATGCCCCGCCAGTCACCCTTGCGGGACTGGAGGGAGCGCCCCTGCTTCAGTATCGCCTTGACGGCAATACCGGCATCGGCGAACTGGCCTCTGGTATTCACGCAAACGCCATAACCGGCATTCCCGGATTGGCTGCCGCTACCCCTTTAACTGCCGATTTTTCCATTTCCGCGTCCCACCGGGATGCTTCCACACTTTCCCTTTCCCAGTCTTTTGCCATGGAGCCGGCCGGGGTTCAGGAATCCATCACCGCAACCCTGGATCACCTGAACACTCTCATCTCTGCATCGCCCCTGCCGCCAGTAACAGATTGGCTGAGGATGCTTGGGGCAGATGTATCCGCGACCATCACAGTGCCGGAATGCAACCTGCTGAAACAGGCAGGCCTTCCAGGGCTGGAAGCCATTGATGTAAGCGGCTTTGCGGGATGTGATATTTCCTTTCAAAATCAGCCGGAGCAAGCTGTGAGCGGCAGCGTGGCGATCACCACCAAAAACATGAACATCACCCTGCCGGATACCGCGACGATCGAAACCCTTTTTACAAATATGGATCTTTCAAAAACCTATCTGATCGGCACGTCTGCCCGGCCGGGCCAGGTTTTTGAAACACCCGGGCTTTCCCAGGACATTCTTTCAATTTCTTCGGCCCGGACCGGTGAAGTTCGGTCTGGCGATATCCTGCAGCATATCCGGTATCTTCACGAGCGCATGAACCCGGCCCCGGCCCTTTCCTTTGACACGGCAGACATTATGGCAGCCCCGTTTCCCCTGACCATGGGCCCGTCCATGCTTTTGCTGCGGCTGGCAGACGGCCTGCCCCGGATGGATTATTTTCAACTGGATCTTCTGGGGGGCACCATCAACGGATCCATTGCCCTGACCCGCAGCGAGCAGATGGTTGGCGCAAACACCGCTCTTACCTTTTCCGGCATCAATTTCTCCCAGGTCTTTCCCCGGGCGTTTGCGGGGCAAGACCGCGCCAGCGCAGACATCAGCGGAGCCCTGTACGCGGATTTCCCCATCACTCACGAGCTCCGGCCCCTGCTGGAAAATGCCCGCATTACCCTGAATTTCACCCGGATCGGGGCCCGGGCCCTGGAGCGGCTGCTTTATGCTCTGGACCCCTATGAAAGCAATGAAGCCATCATGGCCCAGCGCCAGTTTCTGAAAACCGGGTCTCCCAAAAATATTCGCATCGACATCCGGGACGGATTTTTGTCTTTCAGCGGCATGGTGAGCATCAAGGGCATGGACATCCCCCTGCCCCAAATCCGGCGGCTCAATATTGCGTCCGTTCCGGGACTCAATCAATTTGAACCCTATCTTGCCGGGCTGGCACAGGTTTCAGATCTTCTGCAAAAGGCCGGGGCCCGGCGCATTGTTTTCACGAAAACAGACGATAACACCACAACCCTTTCTTTTGAATCGCCATAAAAGGATTTTCCCATGAAAACACATGTTTTTTTTCTCATTGCGGTTTTTGTCGCCGGGTGCCTGTTTTTTGGATGCACCCTGGCAAATGTTCAGGTGGAAATGCTCAGCGAACGCACTGCATTGGAAAACCAGGTGCTGGGCGCTTATAACGCCCTGGACACCCAGATGCTTTTGGCCGCGTCGGTCCGGGGAGTGGATTCCACGGGCCAGATCTCCCGGCCTCCGGCCCACAGCAGGGAATACAAAGATGCGGTGGCAGCCATGCAGACCCTTGATTTTCACGCAGACGATCTGGAACGGTTTAAACAGCTGGGCTGGGCCGGGGAAAACAATCAGGGCCTGGTGACGGCCTTTGGCATTGACCGGGAAAATGTGCCGGAATCGCTTCAGGATTTTGCCAGCCGGTATACCCGGGAAGAATTTAATTTTGTGATCGAAAAAATCAATAAAGCCCGCCAGGCCATCATGATGCGGGTCATCCATATGAATGAGGACCTGGATGAATCCGAGCTTGGGGCGGTCCAAAGCGTGTTTGCAAAAATCAACGCGGAAAACGCCAGACCCGGCGAAAAAATCCAGGATGAAAACGGCGACTGGCAGGTTAAAAAGGAAGCATCATGAAAAAACAGCTAATTTCCAATCCATTGGCGGCATTGGTATTATCAGCCTGCTGGACCGCAATTTTTGCAGTTTGCCTGATGGGTGCGATACAACAGGCGTACGCCGCGCCGGCCCTGCCGGATACGGATGATCTCATGCATCCCCCAATACAGATTACCTCGCGCACGGAATCCGTGCTGGACATGGCAGTTTCCCCGGACGGCCGGCATATTGTCTACACCAGCGGAGAGGACAATCAGCTCACGCTCTGGCTGGGGTCTGCTGATCCGGAAAAAGTGCTGCTGCCGGAAAAACTGGCATCCGGCCCATCCGTTAAATCCAGCCCAGCCATTTCCCGGGACAGCCGGTTTATTGCCTATGTGGACACGGCGTTTGACGTTAAAGGCGATATTTATCTCATGGACCGGCAAATGGACGACCCGGTACCGGTTCGGCTGACCGGCCGGAGTACCGAAGACGGTGCCCCTTTTTTTTCCAATGACGGCCGGTTTCTCTATTTTCATCAGGCCACCGGCAACCAGGGCCGGGGCTTGGTTTTTATGGATCTTAAAAAAACAGACCTTGAAAAACTGCGCTCCGCAGGCAATGCTCCCAACCAGCCCCTTCCCCGGCCCGCTGCCATTATGACCGGGGGCAACGCCGCAAACGGCGCCCTTTCTCCGGACAACAACTCCCTGGCCTTTGTGTCCACCCGAAGAGATGCTTCCGGCGATATTTTTATCTTAACCACCCGGGATTCCACTCTGCGGCAGGTGACCAGCGGCCCGGCCATTGACATGTTTCCGTCCTGGCATCCGGACAGCCGCACCCTGTATTTTGCCAGAATCGGCTCAGACACCAATCATGACGGTCAGCTCACCGCAGAAGATCATGCCGTGATCTGCCGACTCAACATCGGCGTTGACATCAAGACGGACGGGGCCATTCCGTTTCCGGTGACCCCCCTGGACCAGATCTCGTTTAAACCCTTTGCAGCAGACGGCCGGATTTATTTTCTCTCCGACCGGGCCGGTGTCAGCAACTGCTGGGCCATTCCCGAACAAGGGGCCGTGCAGACCATGAACAGCGCAGAGGCCCAACTCGCAGCCGCCCAGGCCATTGCCGGGCAGATCCCCTATGATCCCTATGCCGCGATTCTTGCCTACATCCGGGTGGTGGAAAAATTTTCAGACAATGAAAAAATCGCCGCAAAAGCCGGTTTTGAAACCGGACAAATTTATCAGGATCTCAACCTGCCGGCATCCGCCCTTGGCGCGTATCAGTTTGTGCGCACCCGGTATGCGGACCTGCTGCCGGAAGCCGGACTGGCGGCCGTGCACCAGGTGGGCATTGAATTTATGCAGGCGGCGGCGAACGCCACCAAAGATTCTGAAAAAACCGCCCTGCGCGAAAAAAGCCTGGGGTTTCTGAAAGACATTGCCGCGGCCCATCCCGGCACCATTGCGGCCGAAGCCCGGCTTGAAAAAGTGCGGCTGCTGTTTGCGGCAAATGCCGGATTACTTGAAAAAACAGGGGCCCTGGATCAAATGGAGGCGGTATTGTCCGACCCGGCCGCCACACCCGCCCAAAAAGCCCATGCCCTGTTTCTCAAAGCCCGGATTTATGAAACCACAGGGGCCGGGGACCAGGCCACGGACACCCTGCGGTCCATTATCACGGGATATCCGGATGAGCGGTATTGGGTGGACCAGGCCGTTGACCACATCATTGCCCAAATTCTGGACACCCGGTCCGCCGAAGACCAGACGGTAAGTAAAAAAACTTCCAAAAATTTATCACCTGAAATGACGGAAAAACTCCAAAGCCTCAACCTTATTGCCGTAACCTACCGCGCCACGGCCCCGCCCCTGGCCCTGGGCGCCTTGAACCGCATCGGCGATATTTATTATGCGGCCGGAGATCTGTCCCAGGCAAAAACCGCGTATCAGAATGTTCTGGACGCTGCTTCCGCCCTGACCACCCAGACCGCTGCGGCCCGGCTGTCCCTTGCGGAAATTTTATACCGCGAAGAACGGTTCCGGGAGGCCATTGACCTCTATGAGCAGGAAATCCGTTTGCGCGACGCCGGGGACCGGATTTACCAGCTGGCCCGCCAGGGGTATATCCGGAAAAACATTTCAGCAGGAGAATTTTTGTACCGGCTGGGGGAAATTCCGTCCGCCCGGAGCCTGTTCAAGGAACTCATGGACTATGACAGCACCATTGTACCGGCCCACCGGGGATATATCAAATGCGCGGCAGCCGCGGGCGATATTGAAAGCGTGCTGGCCCGGTACCGACAGACCCTGGACGCGGCTCCGGACAACCCAGTGGCCCTGTACTGCACCGGACTCTGCCTGACCTACCGGAACACCGCTGATGATGCTGAATCCGCTGAAAAATTGATCTTAAAAGCCCTGCGCTACGACAGCAGTGTTGAGTATTTTCACCAGACCCTGGGATATGTGTACGAAGTTCAGGAAACCGTGTACAACCAGTCCAACCGGCTGGAAAAAGCCCTCATGGCATACCAAAAAGCCTATTTTTTAAATGATTCGGACATTGACCCGGAAAACGCGGCCAATCTGGAACTGAATCTGGGAAACAGTTATTATCTGCTGGGCCAGTACAACAAGGCATATGAATTTTATTCCCGCCGCCAGGAGCGGGAAATGCCGTTTCCAGAGGTTTCCACCCACCTGGTTTTTCTGAAGCGGTTCGGGGAATGCGCGTTTCAGATCAATGATATGGAAACCACCATTACCCTTTTTTCCCAGGCCAGAGACCAGATCACCACCCACATGGATCCCCTGGCCCCGACCCGGGCCTTTGACCGGCTGCGCCAATACATCAAAGACCGGATTATTCTGGCAGCAGGCGATCTGGAAACCACCAAACCCGCCGCAGACGCGCTTGCCCTGCGCCAGTCCAAACAAAACCTTCGGTCCGCGGCCCTTGCAGATGCTGCTGCTGCCCCGCCGTCTGAAAAATGGCAGATTTACAAAAAAAATATGGAACGTCTGATCCAAGACCAGACGGATGTCAACCAGGCCGCCGCAAATCTGGCAGCGGCGTTTAACGCGGCCACTGAAAATCTTCCGGCCCGCCGGCCCATTTCCGATGCCCGGCAAAACCTGAATGCGCTCACCCGCCAGGTTCAGGATGCTCTGGCCTTTCCCGAGCGGCTGGTGGAACTTCAGGCTGATATTTCAGACCGGCTGGGCCTGGCGTATCAGGAAAATCAGGAATTTGAAAAAGCCGCCCATATCTTTGAGCAGGTCTTTTCCATTAATGAAAAATCCGGCAACTTTCAAAACCTGGCCCGCAACCAGCGATCCGTCAGCTATAATACCTATCTGCTGGCCGCTACAGCCACGGGCCGGCAGCGCGTCCGGCTGCTCACCAAAGCACTGGAAGGATTTGAGCAGGTGCGCACCCTGCTCCAGCGCCACGGCGTGCCGGAAAAACAGGAAAAAGAAAAATCCGGACTCATTGGTATTTCCGTATCCACCTCCCTGGACGCGGCCGGCGCCACCCAGGCAGCCCACGGATTTTCAGAGGCTCAGGAAAAACGCCTGGCAGATACGTTTATCTCCCGGATTCAGCTGGAGCTGGGCCATCTCAGAGATGCCCGCCGGGAGCTGGACGCCCGGGTCCAGGAGTACGTGGATCTGGAAAAAATTGCTGAAGCAGATCAATACGGCGTATCCCTGCTGCACCACCGGGCAGGGCTCATGGCATATGCGGACAAGGACCCGGCTGAGGCTTTTGACCGGTTTGCGGATTCCGCCCGGCTTTGTCTTGGGCTTGCAAATCCCGTGAGCACGGCCCAGAATCTTTTTAACATGGCTGCGGCCGCAACCGCTCTGATGGTAGACTCGTGGCCGGGCCGCCAGGTGCGGGAATTCCAGGAACTGGAGCAGCAGGCGGAAGCCCTGCTCACCCGCACCGGAGATATCAGCGGCGCTTCTCTGGTACTGCGGTTTCACAATCTGATGGGAGTATTTTATGCCAATGCCGCAGACGCCTGCCCGGTATCCGTTGATGTGACTGCTGAAGCAGCCCAAACACCGGCAAAAATAGAAACCGCGGTTCTCAAAACGCTTCTGGAACAGCAGGCGTTCCACCACTTCATGCGGGGGATTGCCAATTTTAAAAGCCAAAAATCCGCGCTTACCCGGCAGGATCTGGAACTCGGTTCAGCCCTGTATCTGAACCTGGCTGCGCTTTGCCATGATCTGGGGGACCCGGACGCGGCAGCACAAAACTTCCAGAACGCCCTTCAGTTTTCCGAAATGGGCGTGTTTCCGGATATCCAATGGCGGGCCCGGGCCGGGCTGGGTGCGCTTGAAAACGCCCTTGAAATCCTGTCCCAAGTCCCCCTTTCCCGGGCTGGATGTTTGCCCGGAGAAATTACGGGTGCTTTTTCCACCCTGGTGTTTAAACAACTGGCCGCAGGCAATGCAGCGGCCGCTCTTGATCTGGCGGAAACCATTTCCGAACTGGAGCGGTTTCACCGGCTGGCGCCTTTTGTCCGGGCCAGGACCCGGGCAGACAAAGCGTTTTTTGCAGATCTGTTTCCCCGGCTCACCACCCTCCAGTCCCTTGAAAAAGAACTGGCCGCCGCAACCCCGGAGCGCCGGCCATTTGTCCGCCAGCGCCTTGAAAATGAACAAACCCTGCTCGCGGAATTCCTGGGGCCGGACAATGAAAACCTGCCCGGGCCGTACCGGACGATCCAGGACAACACCGTCCGGGATCTTGCAATTTTTCTCATGGCTCTGGACCAGGAAATCGAAAAAACCGCCCAAGACCTGGCTGAAATCAACCTGAAACCGGCCCGTGAAACCAGCCAAACCCAAGACAACCAGACCCTGGCCCAGAGCCAGAGCCAGACCCAGGACCTTTCCCGCATCCTGAAGGATCAGATTCACCAGTATTATCAGACCTGTGAGGATGCGTTTTACGATCACCCCCCGGGATCGCCACCGGATTTTATCACCCTGCTGGCCCCGGTTCCCTTTGACGTCATGGATCTGGCAGACACCCTCACCATGGATGACGCGGCGGCAAGAATTGTTTTTTCCGGCTTCCAGCAGTTTCCCTGCGCGGTTTTTCTGATCACCAGAGACGATGAAACCACAGGCTTTATCGCGGACACACCTAAAATCCTGAAGGAAAAAATCGCGGACGCCGTTGACTGGACAACCCCGTATATTGCCACTGAATTTCCCTTTTCCACGGGCCTTGATAACCGCTTTCCGTTCTGCCTGAGCGCCAAGCATCTGGAACGATGCATCACCAGCCGGAAACCGTTTAAACAAAACCTCATGGCCATTCCGGACATGGCGTTTCCATCTTCCGTGATTGAGACTTATCACCTGACGGATTTCAACTCACCTGAAAAAACCGAAATTGATCCGGATGCCGGATTCCAATCCCTGTCAGACATCAACACCCTGGTCATGGCCCGGGGACCGGTACGATCCACCACGGTGCCGGTCACCCCCGGTGAACCAGCCCGGCAGATCATGGCTGTTTATCCGGACGACAATGCCCGGGCTTCCCTGGAAACCCTGCTGGCCCGGGCCGGCAGTCTGTCCCTTGCCATGGTCAACACTGCCAAGCCTGCCGATCCTGCGGATATATTTATTCTGGGCCATGTTTTTGCCATTTTTCAGTGTCCCTCCCTGATTGTAACGGAACAGCAGGATTCGAATCCGGCTGTTGATCCGGCTGTTTATCCGGCTTTTACGACGGATGTTCTTGCAAATTACGCGGAAAAATCCAGTCTGGACGCCTTGACCGCAGCCCTTCAAAAACATCCCGGCCCGGAACTTTATCCGGCACGCTACCCGGTGCTTTATTTAGGATACCAGGGCATGAACAAAAAAGAAGCTGCCGCATTTGCAAAAAGCAATTTTATCCATTACGTCAAAGCCGGGCGCACCCGGTTTGACCATCAGGATTATGCCGGGGCAGCGGTTTTTTTCACCCATGCCATTACCGTTGCCAATGAAATTCCGGCCTTTGACCCGTATCTGCCGGATCTTTACAAATACGGCCGGGAAAGCGCCTACCGGGCCGGCCGCATGGATCAGGCCCTGGTGTTTGCCCGGGAGCTGGTATCTCTTTATTCAGACATGGCCCCGGATTCCCGGGATCACGCGGAAGCCCTGCTGCGGCTGGGGCTGATGCACGCCAAAAAAAATCAGTATGAAAAAGCCATTCCCGCGATGGAACAGGCCGTCACCATCATGGCTGAACAGCCGCCGGACGACGATCTGGTCAACGCGGTTGCCGAACTGGGCATTGTGCTTGAAAATGCCACCAGCTTCCACGGCGCCCTCACCCGTTTCAAAACCGCGGCAGACCTGAGCAAAGATCTGAACCGGGACACCCTGCTGGGGGAACAGTTTCTGCACATCGGCCGGGTGTATGACCTGCGCCTCAATCAGTATGCCATGGCCATCACCAGCTATGAAAAGGCGGTTGACATTTTTAAAGCAGCAGATGAAGTTGAAAAAACCGCTGAATCCCAGCTCAACATCGGCCGGTGCCACCGGCTGCTGGGAAATTTTACGGCAGCGGAAACCTGTTTTGATGAGAGCCTTGCCCTTATCACCACCCGGACACCGGAAGCAACGGACATGCAGGCCGCCATTTTGATTGAAAAAGCCAACAATGCCTGGTTTCAGGGAAAATACGAACAGGCGTTTACCTTTCAGCGCCGGAGTTACACTATCGCAAAACAGGAAAACCTTGCCTTGATGCAGGTGCTTTGCCAAAACACCGAAGGGTTGATCTGGTGGACCCTGGGCAATTACGACAAGGCCCTGTCCGTTCTGGCAAACGCCCTGGAAAATGCCCGCAATCTGCGCATCCGCAAAGATGAAGTCGCCTCCACCCTCAATAACATGGGCCTCATCCACCGGGATATGGGTAATTTTGAGACTGCTCTCGAGACCTTTGACCAGGCCATTGAAATTGACACAGCCATTGGCAGTCAATGGGGTCTGGCCTATGACTATCGCAACAAAGCCCTGACCTATTTAAAACTGAACCAGCCGGAGGCGGCCGCGGCGCTCTTTGATCAGGCCTATAAGATTTCAACTGCCATCGGCAACCGCATCAACGCGGCCAAAGCCATTCTGGGCAAGGGCCATGCCCTGGCGGCCCTGGAACAATACGAAGCAGCGGAAACCGCCTACAAAACCGCCCGGGAGCTGTCCGAATCCATGATGATCCGGGAAACCCTGTGGCGGGCCCTGTTTGGTCTGGCAAAGCTCCGCATTCACCCTGCCGGCGATCCTTCAGCAGCGGAATCCCTGCTGCGTGAAGCCCTTGACATTATTGAACAGCTCCGAAGCGATATAAAGGTAAATCAGCTTCGGGAAAATTTTATTGCCAACAAGCTCTCTGTATATGAAACCCTGGTAAAACTCCTGGCGGATCAGAACCGGCCGGAAGCTGCTTTTGAAATCGCGGAACGTTCCCGGGCCCGGAATTTTATTGATCTTCTCGGGGGCCAGAATATCCGGTTTTCCAGCGACCAGGACGAAAAATGGTACCAGCGGCAGCAGATTCTCAACTCAGAACTTGATACAGCGCAAAAACTGCTGGCGGCGGCAACGCCCGCGGAACAGGAGATCTACCGCAAAACCGTGGCGGATTTATCCCATGACCTGGACAATTTGATGATCGACATGCAGCTTAAAAACCCCCAGCTGGCTGCCATGGTAAGCGTACCGCCGGTGGAGATCGACCGGCTCATCAGCTACCTGGATCCCGGCACTGTGCTGCTTTCCTATTATCTCTTAGACGATGAAGTGCTGTGCTGGATTCTGCAACCAGAGCGCAATACGCCGGAAAGCGATCAGCCGGAAAACCGGCTGCGCCTGGTGCGAACCCCGGCGGATCGCGGCGCGCTGGAGCAGAAAATACTGGAATACCGGCGCATCATCCAGAACATCGAGCCCTATGAAACCCATGCCGAGGATTTATACGCCACGCTCATGGCACCGGCAGCCCCTTATCTTGCAGATTCCCATACCGTGGGCATCTGCCCGCATGGGGCCCTGCATTACCTGTCTTTTGCCACATTGAAAAATAATGCGGGTTTTGTCATGGACCACCATGCCCTGTTTTATGTGCCCAGCGCTGCTGTGCTGGAATACACCTTGAGCCGGCGCACGTCCCGTCCTTACCGCAGTCCCCGGGTCCTGGCCGTGGGCAATCCGGATCTGGGCGATCCGATTCTGGATTTGCCCTTTGCGGAGCAGGAAGTCAGCTCCCTGCAATGGAATTTTCCGGATATCACCCTTCTGACCCGTGAAAACGCCACCGAAGCCTGGGTGGTGAACAACATCGCAGGCTTTGACATTATCCACATCGCGTCCCACGGGGAATTTGATCCCGTCAATCCCCTGCTCTCGGCCATTAAACTCTCCGAAGCAGAGGATAAAACCTTTACAAACCCCGGCCTTGACGGTAATTTGGAAGCAGGTGAAATCTTCGGCCTGACCGTGGACGCGGACATGGTATTTTTAAGCGCCTGCCAGACCGGGCTGGGCAAAATCACCGCGGGCGACGACGTGGTGGGGCTGAACCGGTCATTTTTCTACGCCGGCACTCACACGGTAATTTCCAGTCTGTGGCGGGTCAGCGATGTATCCACCGCCATCTTGATCAAAACCTTTTACCGGTTGTACATGAACCAGAACAAGGCAGACTGCCTCCGCCAGGCGGCCCTTCATGTCAAGTCCCGGTATCCCCATCCCGGCTATTGGGGGGCCTTTACACTGGTCGGAGATTATTATTAAATTAAACCACTTTAAAAGAGGTGCTTAGATGAAAAAATGGCATGTTTTGGTTGTTTTCCTGTTTCTGACGGCAGCGGCCACGGCGTTTCCGGTTTTTGCCGCCACCCCCTTATACGTCACATCTGATACCGCGGAATTGAAATCCGAGAGTTCCAGCGCGTCAGAAACCCTTGCCGAGCTCTCCCGGGGCGCGGAACTGACCCTGGAGGCCACAGACGGCCGGTGGTACCGGGTCACCACCGCGGACAATCTGACCGGCTGGATTTACCGGGGCAGGGTTTCAGAAGAAAAACCGGAAATCGAAGATATTGAAGGTGACGGCGCCGGCCTTGGGGGCCTGCTGGGCGGACTCACCGGAAGCGACATCAGCGCGGACGCAGCCAGCTCGTCCCGCAGCATCCGGGGGCTGTCTCCGGAAGCCCGAAAATACGCGGAAAGCACGGGCACGCCCCAGCAAACCCAGGATGCCCTGGATTTTGTCACATCCCTGGCGGTAACAGACGCGGACATTGAGCAGTTTTTAAAACAGGAAAAAATTGGCGAATATTCTGAATAACAGATAAAAACGGAGGAAATCATGACCCATTCCTTATCCCATACCCGCATCCCCAAAAAAACCACCCGCCGGGATTTTCTGAAACTGATCGGCCCGGTGGCTGTTTTTCTCGCCGGCCCGGCCTGCGCCTTTGACCTGTTCAAAGCCCTTGATCCGGAAGGAAAAAACAAAGACCTCAACAAGGCCAAACAGGCCCTGGAAGGCCTCACCGGTATTGTTCAGAGCGCCCAGGGCATTGATTACCAGTCCGAATACACCATCGGCGAAAGCCTGGCCCTGGAAGGTTTTCAGTATTACGGACTGCCGGTGGAAAACACAAAACTTCAGACCTATGTCACCACCCTGGGCCGGGTCGTGGCGAAAAACTCCTCCCGCCCGGAAATCCCCTATTATTTTGTGGTGGTGGATTCCCCGGTGTACAATGCTTTTTCCTGTCCCGGGGGCATTATTTTTCTGAGCAGTTCCCTGGTAAAGGGCATGGAAGATGAAGCAGAACTGGCCTGTGTGCTGGCCCATGAAGTGGGCCATGTGGCACACAAGCATGCCCTGAGCTCGGTGCGGCGGGCCAAATTTCTGGAAGGCGCGGCCAAACTCGGCACCATCAATATGGACGGGGAGGAAGGCAAACAATTCCGGGACATGGTGGGCAATCTCCAGACCGTACTGTTTGACAAAGGCCTGGACAAAAACATGGAGTATGAGGCGGATGCCGCCGGTATGGAAGGGGCCTACCGCACAGGATACGATCCCGAAGGTCTGGTCCGGGTCCTGAAAATGCTCCAGCAGAAAGAAGCCACCGCCACCACCAAAGGGTCCTGGTTTTCCACCCATCCACCCCTGTCTTCAAGGCTTGAAAAATGCTATGCCCTGCGGAAAAACTATCCGGACGCCGCCCGCATGGCCAAGGTCAAAAACCGGTTTATGACCTACCGGCAGATGCTGTAAACACCCCCTTGACGGCGTCTTAAAAAACTGCGGATTTTTTCAACGGTTCATTTTTATAAAAAAGGATTGTTTTAACCACAGAGGACACTGAGGACACAGAGAGATTTTTTTATGTCTGCAATCAACCCTCTCTGTGATCTCCGTGTTCTCTGTGGTTTTCTTTAAATTGTGACTGTTTCATTAGCTTAAAAAATCAGCGCAACGTTTACATATTGAAATAACTATAACTATAAATAATTCAGGCTTGAACACCAAAGGAGATCGCAATGTCCATTATCACTATTTCAAGAGGTTCATACAGCCGGGGAAAAGAAGTTGCCGAAAAAGTGGCGGCTGAACTGGGGTATGATTGTATTTCCCGCGATATTCTGCTGGACGCCTCCAAAGAATTCAACATACCGGAGATACGCCTCATCAGAGCCCTTCACGACGCCCCGTCCGTTCTTGACCGGTTCACCCATGGCAAGGAACATTATATCAGTTATATCCGAAAAGCCCTGCTGCAGCACATCCAGAAAGACAATGTTGTTTATCACGGACTGGCCGGCCACTATTTTTTGCTGGATCTTCCCAATGTTTTTAAAATCAGAATTATCGCCGATATAAAGGATCGCGTCCGGGAAGAAGTTCGGCGGGAAAATATTTCAGAAGAAAAAGCCCTTTATATCCTGAAAAAAGATGATGAAGAGCGCAGAAAATGGGGACTGCGTTTGTACGGCATTGATACCTGGGACAGCAGCCTCTATGATATGGTGCTTCACATCAAAAACCTGCATGTTGATGATGCCGTGGAAATCATCTGCCGGACGGTGAAAAAACCAAATTTTCAGACCACGCCCGAATCCATTAAAATGCTAAACGACGCCCTTCTTTCCGCAAAAGTCTGTGCGGCCCTTGTTAAAATATCTCCCAAAATCACGGTCAGGGCGGATGACGGCATTGTGAGCATCGGCAGCACGGAAGAACCCCTGGATGTAAAAACCGTTAAATCTGAAGAAATCCAAAAAATTGTTGAAAAGATTGAAGGGGTTGAATCGGTTGTTGTAAACAAAATCAAAAAACCGGAAGATCATCACGCGGTGAATCCGTTTCACAAATTGTAATCCGGTTATCCGCTTTCAAAAGGAAAAACTGTCGTGGGCCACGAACACCGCCATCCTGCCGTCAGCTACAATCGCGCCTATGCAATTGGCGTGGTGTTAAATATCATCTTTGTGGTCATTGAAGCGGCTTATGGTGTTGCAGCCGGATCGCTGGCCCTGATCGCAGACGCCGGGCACAATCTGAGCGATGTGCTCAGTCTGCTGCTCGCCTGGGGGGCGGGCTGGCTTGCGACAAAACCGCCGACAGACAACCGGACCTATGGTTTTCGAAAAGCCACCATTATGGCCTCGTTAATCAATGCCGTGGTCCTGCTGGTTGCCCTTGGGGGCATTACCTGGGAGGCCATTGGCCGAATATTCGATCCCCAGCCGGTTGAAGCCGTAACCATCATCGTGGTGGCGGCAATCGGGGTCGTTATTAATGGAATCACTGCGTGGCTCTTTGTTTCCGGTCAAAAAAAAGACTTAAATATCAGGGGCGCATACCTGCACATGGTTGCCGATGCCGGCGTTTCATTGGGTGTTGTGATTGCCGGCGGCTTTTTGATGCTCACCGGGTGGCAAATGATTGATCCGGTCATCAGCATGGTCATCGTAATCGTCATTCTCGGCGGTACCTGGTCCCTGCTAAGGGATTCCATGAACCTTGCCATGGACGCGGTTCCTGAATATATTGATATAAAAGGCGTGAAAGCTTATCTTTCCGGTCTTGAAAATGTCTCTCAGATCCATGATCTGCATATCTGGGCAATGAGTACTACGGAAGTCGCTTTATCCGTCCATCTGGTGACCGCCCCGTCAAATCCCGAAAAAATTTGTCTGCCGGAAATCCAGCGATATTTGGTTGAGCACTTCGGCATCGCGCATTCAACCATACAAATTGAACAGCAAGGCGACGCGCCCTGTCTGTTAAACCCTGATGTTTAATCTCTGTTTTTTTAAAACAGAACAGATGCAAAGGGACAGAGCAGGAGCATTCCGGACAGGATTTTTTGCTTTTTTAGAAACCGAAAAAATATTAACAAACCGTTATTTAACAATTTATGAATAGGCTGAAGGAAAGGATTAAAAAATGATCAAATCCTTTGATGCTTCAGCCTAAATTCCTTCAGCCTTCAGTCTATAACAGGAAATACATGAAAATGATGAACGCGGAACAATATGAAGCAAGTCTGCGCAAGCTTAATCTGGTGGTGTATCTGTTTGGTGAAAAAATAGACAATCCCGTGGATCATCCAATGATCCGGCCCTCCATGAACGCAGTGGCCAAAACCTATGAAATGGCCCAGCATCCGAGGGCCAGAGACATTATGACGGCCACATCCCACCTCACCGGAAAAACCATCAACCGCTTTTGCCACATCCATCAAAGCGTGGAAGATCTGATCAACAAAACCCGAATGGGCCGGTTTCTGGGATCTCACACCGGGTGCTGTTTCCAGCGGTGTGTGGGCATGGACGCGTTAAACGCCTTATCCATTGTCACCTGGGAAATTGATGCGAAATACCAGACCGGCTATTATGAGCGTTTTCTGAAATACCTGGCCTATGTTCAGGAAAATGACCTGACCTGCGACGGCGCCATGACCGATCCCAAAGGAGACCGGTCCCTCGCCCCCCATCAGCAGCCGGATCCGGATATGTACCTGCATGTGGTGTCTGAAACCAGCGACGGCATCATCGTAAGGGGCGCCAAGGCCCATCAGACCGGTGCGGTGAACGCCCATGAGGTGATTGTGATGCCCACCATTGCCATGCGGGCGGCGGACAAAGATTATGCCCTTTCTTTTGCCTTGCCCAGCGATGCCAAAGGCATCACCTATATCCTGGGCCGCCAGTCCTGTGACACGCGAAAACTTGAATCCGATCTCCTTAAACCTGATCTTATGGACACGGGCAATCCAATGTACGGCGGTCATGAAGCCCTGGTGGTGTTTGACGATGTGTTTGTTCCCTGGGACCGGGTGTTCATGTGCCGAGAACATGAATTTGCCGGCATGCTGGTGGAAAAATTTGCCTCCTATCACCGCCAGAGCTATGCCTGCAAAGCCGGGGTGGGAGATGTACTCATCGGCGCGGCCCAGACCATTGCGGAATACAATGGCGTGGAAAAAGCCTCCCATATTAAAGATAAAATTATTGAAATGAATCATTTGAACGAAACCCTTTACTGCGGCTCTGTTTCCTGTGCCGCAGAAGGCCGGCGGGAAGCCAGCGGCACTTATTGCGTAGACACCCTGCTGGCCAATGTGGCCAAACAGAACGTCACCCGCTTTCCCTATGAAATCGCCCGCCTGGCCCAGGATATTGCCGGCGGCCTGATGGTAACGTTGCCATCGGCGGCAGATTTTAAAACTCCGGAAGTGGGTAAATGGATGGAAAAATATTATAAAGCCAGACAGGGCGTTTCCACGGAAAACCGGTTTCGGATTCTCCGGCTCATTGAAAACCTGACCATGGGAACGGCTGCTGTGGGATATCTCACGGAATCCATGCACGGCGCCGGGTCTCCCCAGGCCCAGCGGATCATGATTTCCCGCCAGGTGAACATGACCGGCAAAAAAATGCTGGCAAAAAAACTGTGCTGCATTCAAGAAAATTAGAATTGGAAAATCCGGCAGGCGGATATGGGACTGGCCGAATTTTTGATGTCAGTGAATCTGCATCCGCTCCCGGACATGATCAAACATCAGACGAATCAAATCTCCGGCCGCCATGGCGGGCGGCATGGCGCGCATCTGGTTTTTTATGCGCTCCGACCCTGATGCTTCTGAAGATATGGCAAACATCTTTCGGACATTTTTGAACAACTCCACATGCACTGCTTCCAGGTGTTTTTTGTGTGTTTCCAGTTTTTGTTCAACTTCGTCTGCTGCGCATTGCCAGAATTCAGGGGTTGTTTTCCGGGCAAACTTTTTCAAATCTTTTTGGTCCGCCAGGTATCGGGGCAGGTCCCGGCCCATGGATGATATGAGCGCTGCGGTTTTATCAAAGAGCTTTTTGCCGGTGACGCTCTGATAAATCATGGCCGCCACGGCATACCAGTCCTGCAGCTTCAGCATGTCCGCCACATCACCGTATAAATCCGCCAGCACTTCATTTACCAGCATGTGAGACGGGGTGGCATAAAACGGGGTCCACCCGAGTCTGGGCTGTTCGAATTCAGGCCGGAAGCCGAATTTACCCTGGGAACGATAATTTCCGTTCTCCGACCCCATGCAGACAGCCAGTTCCACGTCAATAAGGCCCAGTTCAAATTCCCGGGGCGTGCTTAAAAATTGTGGATATTTTGCCGGATCCCCCACCACCAGGAGATTGTCCGGCTTGAGATCACGAACGGCAACGTTGTTGACGTCAAGCCATGCCAGCAGTTCCACAAGCCGCGCGCAGATGCTGCCAATTCTCGTCCGGTTTTGCCGAAACACCTGACTTTCAGCGAAATCCCGCACCAGGGCAGCATAGGCGTTCAACGCCCCGTTATCCGAAATTTTGGCTGCCGCAAACGCGGCTTGCACCGCCGGCGTCAGATGCCCGGGGGATGTTTGCACCCGGCTGCCGTCAATCACGGCGCCGATCATGGCAATAAACCATGATTTTTTCCGGTATTGGGCCACAGACGGATCTTTTAACTGCTCATCAAACCGGTTAAACAGGTTCTGAAGCCGGATGCTCAGATTCCCGGCCCGGTCCCCGTATCGGTCCGCAAATGCTTCCGGCAGCCAGATCAGTTCCGGATGTTTTTTAATCTCATTTAAAGCCGCGCCCGCGGTTTCATGACAGTCTTTTAAAATATGCCCCAGAAAAAAATGCCGGGATAAATCCATGAAAAATGCATAACTTCCGCCGATTTTCAAAAATTCCTTGAATTCAGGCCGCAGTTTCAAAATTTCCAGACATTTTGACTCATCATCCCCCTGCACTTTGTCCAGTGCATCTGAAAAAGCAGGAATTTTTTTCAGAATAATGGCCAGCCGGGGCACCAGACACTCCCGGGGAGACAGGGCATGGGCAATGCGGCGATCAGAACCGATACTGGTCAGATATTCGGCAAAATCCCCAACCGGCACGGGCGGAATCTTCACCACAAAATGATCATCAAAAACACAATAATAACATTTGCTCCGGGCGCCGCTAGTTTCTCCGATGGGGCCGATGGATAATTTCCGGGTGTGCCCGTGGCCCTGTCGCTGAATTTTAAATGCATAAACCGTGGTGCCCAGAGGGCCATTGATATCCAGGGGCTGATAAGTGTATCGATCTTCTGCTTTTGCCCGCATCTGCAACAGGTAAAGATTCAGAAAATAAAGCAGCACTTTGTTGAAATCCGGAAGATCCGGGGAGATATGAATGGCGCGAAAGTTTTCAGGGTCACGGTCTTTCAGTTTCTCCGAACCCTGCCGGGGCCTGTGCTTTTCGCGCATGAAAATAACCAGCACCAGAAAAATACTCCCGGCGGCAAAAATCAGCCAAAGACCTGATTGCCCAGGCAGTGAAAAATTGACTTTTCGGAGGGCCATTTCCTGCTTTAAAATGATTTCCCAGTCTTCCGGCCCGGTAATTCCGGCCCGGGCGATACGTTCCACCTGCCGGGTTTTCACCGTCTCTAAAGCGCCTGAACGATCCTCATAATAGACTTCATCAAACAGGATCCATGTTTTTTCCACCGGGATAATGCCGCCGCCGGACAGAACAATGGCCTGCCGGTTCCAGCAGGCGGCGGCAATAAATACCACCACGCCGGCAAACAGAAAAAAAATCAGAAGAACAAAGGTTCGGATACTCACAAAAAACCCTTTCGTAAAATGAATAAAACGGATAAATAAAACGGATCGTCAGGACAACGCTGTTCTGTTTTTTTACGGCCACCGTGCCGACCATACCGGCGTTAACCGACTCATTCTTATGCACTTTGGGGGTAGAGCAAATTTACCCCGCACGGAAAGCATTGCGGGTTGTGTTTCACAAAAATGCGGTATAGGTTATGGGATAAAAAAATTCCGGCCCATCTTCGGTGAACGTGCGAAATCTATGTAAGCGGTTCTCCGGACGACAGGCTCATTTTCCGCAAATTCGACAATTTTAATCCTGTTTGAGCGATGAGTATTAGCGATGAAAACCTATCTTGAATGTATTCCCTGTTTTTTTCAACAGGCCCTTAAAACGGCCCGCCTGATTTCCCATGATCCGGACCTGCACGAACGCATCATGCGGGAGCTTTTACAAAAATTATCCGGAATTGACCTGAACCAGCCGCCGCCGGCCATGGGACGCATTGTTTACGAAACCGTGCGACAATTATCCGGCAACCCGGATCCGTATCAACATATCAAAAAAAAATTCAACCATTTTTTAATGGAGCTGTACCCTGAATTTCAACAAAAAATTCTTGCCGCAGACCACCCCTTTGACGCGGCCGTGCGCCTGGCCATTGCCGGCAATATTATTGATTTCGGGGTAAATGCGGATATTACGCCGGATGTCATTTCAGAGACGCTCAACCAGGCCGTTTCCCAGCCCCTTGCCGGCAGTATTGAAGATTTTGAACAGGCTGTCCGGAATGCAAAAAACATTCTGTACTTAGGGGACAATGCCGGTGAAATTGTGTTTGACCGGCTGCTTCTGGAACAGCTGCCCCTTGAAAAAATCACCTATGCCGTGCGGGGAAATCCCATCATCAACGACATTACCATGGAAGATGCCCGGGATACCGGCATCACCGATCTGGTGCGGGTGATTGACAACGGTTCAGATGCCCCGGGCACATTGCTGGACCATTGTTCGGATACGTTCAAAGCCGCTTTTACCGCGGCGGACATTATCATCTCCAAGGGCCAGGGAAATTATGAATCCCTGTCCGACGCGGACAAGGAAATACTTTTTATTTTCATGGTCAAATGCCCGGTGGTGGCAAAAAACAGCGGCTATCCGCAAAAAAGCATTGTGCTGATTCACCAGAAACCGGCCTGAGACGGTCGCGCCGTCCAAAATCCAAATGCAAAAATCATCCTCCTGGATGCAGCCGTAAAAAGCTTTTAACGGCATTTTCACTGCTGAATGAACAATAAGAATTTCCTGTGCATAATATTTTTTATCCCGCAGAGGCGCAAAGGCGCTGAGATTTTTTTCTCTGCGAGCTCTGCGCCTCTGCGCGAGATAAGATTTTTTTAAGATGCACTTATTTGGAATTCGGATTCAGACGGCAAAGAGCAACCGTTCACCAATCTCATGAAATTGGCAAGGTGCCCAAATTCCCGGCAATGCGGCGTACCAATCCTATGTTGAAGCAGCTGGGGATGATGCAGCACAACAAAGAATTTGAACTTTTTACAAAGCCGTCATTTTTTGTTCCGGTCAGTTATCTGGTCCACTGCTTTGTCCGCCAGTTCGGAAAGATCCGGATACTGCCGGGAAATTTTTTTCAGTGTACTGCCGCTCTGGGTCCCGCCAATTCTTCCAAGCAGGGGGACCACCGCTTTCAGCACCCGCAATTCCTCCTGGCCGGCAACTGCTTTTTTCACGCGGTGCCACAGGGATTTTTTCCCTTCGGTAAGGGATTGCACCAGCCCGAGAAGATCGGCTTCCACTTTTTGGGGCACGGGAATATGGGACATGGCATTGATGGCGGTCACGATCTGCACGGTTTGTTTCATCTGTTTATCCGCGGCTTCGGTTTCCTTTGGCAGGGGCTGCACGATCATGGCCAGAAGCGCCTCCATGGCCGATTCTGAAATGGACGAAATTTCCGGCAGCGACCGCATGGCCCGCCACCGGACCTTGGGATCATCATCGCCAATGGCATTTAAAATGAGTGTTTCACCGTCCCTTGGTTTCATGGAAACCGTCAGGTTCAGGGCTTCTTCCCGCAGTTTGGCATGGGGATGGGTTAAAAAATTCCGGACCACGGAAAAATCCTCGTCCCGGTCACTGACATGGGAAAGAATCATCAGGGCGTTTCGGTGAATATACCATGGCCGGTCCAGGTTGTTCAAAATAGCTTCAGCCCATTTTTTCGCCCGCCAGCCCTTTTGTTTCATAATTTCAAAAGACTGCTTCCGCACCTCCCGGTCGTTGCTCTCGGTCAGCATGCGGCTGATGATATCCACGCCAAAGGACCCCATGTTGTCAATGATTTTGTCAATGAATTCCCGCGGTGATGGCCCTGCCTGTTCATATGCTGCAATGATTTTATCGGTAACGTCTTTGAAAATAAACGCTGCCGGCCGGTCCATGGATTCAATGGCACCAAACAGGCCAGAGCCCGCAAAAGATTCTTCGCCGTCTGATTTTACAATTTTCAGGCCGGAATGCATTTTTTCCGTGTTTACCGGTTTACCGGCGGAAGCCCGCTGTATCACCGCGGCAATGTTTTTGATGGTTTTCCATTCATTGCGCTCAATTAAAACCGGCATCACCCGGCGGAAACATTTCACATACACCAGCGCATCTTCCGGGTTTTTCACCCTTTTAATGCCGTCCGCGTATCTGGAAAAATTATCCCTCACATCATCGGCCATTTTCATGGTATTAATCATAAACTGAACGTCCGCAGGGAGTTCATTAAAGCTCAGAATTTCATTCCGGTAGAGGTATTCCAGAAAATGACGGGCTCCGGCGGCCTCTTCTTTCACCACCCGCCGGGACATCAGTTTAAGAATGCGCCGGATCCCGGCAAGCCGGCGGTCAATAATGTCATTTTCCGGATGTTTTACCCTTAGCTGCTTCAGGGAATCCAGTTCTTTAAAGGTAAACCGGGAAGTGGGGATGAGCAGCTTCAGGGAAAAAGCCTCTACCACCATCTCTTCGATCTCTTCGGCCGGCATGTCTTTGACGTATTTGGCGATTATATAGCAGTTGACCAGGAAATCATTCAAATAGGCGGGATGCTTCAACGGCCGGATAATATCCTGAACCGTCTGAAGCTTCATTTTTTTAATGGCATCACCGCTAACATTTTTAAACATGGGCATGACTTTAAGATCTTTGGCCAGTCGGTGGATGGCCATTTCCACCCGCCAGGGAAGATCGGTTTCCAGTTTGACCATGTCATCGACAAATACTGTGGAGATATTGGTAATCCCGCGTTCAATAAAAGCGGTGGTCAGAAATTTTCCAGCCTCATCACCTTTGTGATCATCCACTTTGGGATCACTCATAATATCGATAAACTCATAAAAATGGGCCGGCGAAATCTCGTTTTTAAGGGCAAAACTGAGCAGCTGTTTGCGCTCGCAATAGTCGCTGAGTTTGGGCACGAACAGCTCTGCCACCCCCGGTCCCACCAGCACCCGGATACTTACCGGTTCGTCCAGAATACCGGTGATCATGAGATCAATGCCGTCCCGGGTGGTGTGATCGGTGACCATGATTTCCCGCTGATCGCCAAGAACGGTGGTGAATTCTTCATAAAGCCCGGCTTTTGCCGAATCCGCGCCCGGATGGCCGGGAGCGTAATACCCGCTGCGAAGCATGGCTTTGGTAAGGTTCATAAAAAACTGGCCCACGGGTTCGGCTTTTGCCCGCTCTTCCGGGGTCAGGTCTTTTTTCTCGGGGATTCTTCTGGTCTCAAGTGCCGGTTCGGGCTCGGATTCAATTTCAAATTCCGCCTGATCCACCATCTGCTTCAGGTCTTCAAACGCTACACCGCCGGCGTCATCATCCGCCTTCTCATAAACCTCATCATAAACAGCGGCTTCATCCCAGCCCTCCATGTCCTCCCGGGCATCTGGCGGTTGCATGTCTGCGGCAACATCTTCAGAAGCAGGCCCAGCATCCGGCGGCGGATTGCCGTCCTGAAAATCAAAAGTTTCAAAATCCACTTCAATTTCCGTAGAAACCGGTGCGCAAGCCTGTTTTTCCTGAAACTGTTTCTCTTCGGCTTCATCCATCAGCGAAAAACTGACATCCCCGGCAATATCATCTAATCTGACACCTGCATTAAAGGCATCATTTTCCATTTTGAGATTCAACAGCTCTTCTTCCAATGCTTTGTCACCCGCGCCATCAGTATCACCAGCATCAGCGTCATCAGCAGGCGGATTTTCTGCCTGCGCAATGTCCAAATCCCCTCCAGCAGCGGGCAGAGGGGCTTCAAGCACCTGAATATCATCTTCCGTAATCGCCATTTCAATACCGGACAATTCTTCTGCCGGGGGGGCTTCAATGTCCGGCAAGGGTTGAGGATCGGGAATTTCCGGCACCAGCGCATCCGGGTCCACAAGATGCCGGTAAAAATCAATTTCGCCTAAAAACCGGCGGATGTCTGAGACCGTGGCCCGAAAATTTTTATCCAGCGTCACCTGAACGCTGGTGCAGCGGCTTGAGTCCGCATCTGGCTCCGGATCCACCGGCAGTGCTGCCGCCACTGTTCCGGCTTGAGTGAAATAATCCTCAATTTCCGGAATAATCAGCTTTAACACCACCCGCGACTTTTCCGGCAAGGCTTGCGACAGGGGCACAAGCACCTGTCCGGTGGTAAACTGTTGATAAAAATGGCAGAAATCCTGTGGCGAAACAAATTTAACAATAATCAGAAACTTGCGCATCATCAACGTTCCAATTCAGTAAAAAATATAAATAATGAATTTGGAAACTATACCATCTTCATGTTTTATTTGACAGTAATTTTTCACCATTATATTGTATTCATTATAAAAAATTTTTACTCAGGGCACATGGACACAATGAAATCCTTTTTTCCCTTTTATATGTTTAAACTCTTTTTTTTGCTCTGCGTTTTTCTGCTGAGCTGCACTTACTGTACCGCAGCCGAATCTTTGCGCGAACCGGTGTATGCGGGCAGCTTCTATCCGGACGACAGGGAAGCGCTTACAGCCCTGATTGAAAAATATACCCGCCTTGCAGGCGATGCCCGGAATTCGCTTCCAGCAGACCAAAAACTTTTCGCCCTGATCCTTCCCCATGCCGGATATCCATATTCCGGACCGGTGGCAGCCCATGCAATAAAAGCCCTTGAAAACCAACCCATAAAAAAAATCATCCTCATGGGGCCGGATCACCGGATCGGGTTTTTCGGGTGCGCCGTCCCTGATGCATCTTTTTTCCGAACTCCTTTGGGCGATATCCCCGTACATCCGGATGCAGAGCGATTGATCCGTCAGCACCCTGCCCTGTTCAAAGCCCTTCCCCTTTCCGCGGACCGGGAGCACTGCCTTGAAGTGGTGCTGCCGTTCCTGCAGCACAGTCTTCATGATTTTCAGATCATTCCCCTCATTGTGGGAAAAATCGATCCCCGGGCACTGGTTCAGGCCGTTGATGCCGTCCGGGATTCCGAAACCCTTGTTGTGGCAAGTTCTGATCTCTCCCATTACCTGCCCTATGATGCGGCAAAACAAAAAGACGAAAAAACCCTTCATCAAATTCTTAATCTGGATGCTGAACAGCTGGCCGCCCGGCAAAACGCTGCCTGCGGCACAATTCCCATTCAGGCGCTCATCCTGCTTGCCCGGCGCGGCAACTGGCAGCCGGAGGTGCTTCAATATGCCAACAGCGGCGACACCGCCGGCCCCAAAGACCGGGTGGTGGGATATGCGGCCATTGCATTTTATGAACCCAACCCCCCCAATTTTCAGAAAGGATCTCAGCCAATGGATAAACAACAGGGAGACGTGCTGCTGAAAGTGGCCCGCAAAACCCTTGCCGAAAAACTGCGCGTACCCGGGCCGGATGCGGATGTGCCCGAAGATGAGCTGTCCAAAGATATTTTTAACGAGCAGCGGGGAACCTTTGTCACCCTTAAAATAAACGATCAGCTCCGGGGCTGCATCGGCAATCTGCTGCCGGACAAATCCATTCTTGACGGCGTGAGAGACAATGCCGTCAATGCCGCGTTTCACGATCCCCGGTTTCCGCCCCTGTCCAAAGATGAACTGGAGCGGGTGGATATTGAAATCAGCCTGCTCACCCGGCCCGAACCCCTTGAATACAAAGACAGCGCGGATCTGCTGACAAAACTGCGGCCCGGAGTCGACGGCCTGATTATCCGGAAAGGGCCCTACAGCGCCACGTTTCTGCCCCAGGTATGGGACCAGCTGCCGGATAAAAAGGCCTTTCTCAGCCATTTGTGCGCCAAAGCGGGATTGTCGCCGGACGCGTGGCAGCAATCTGATCTTGAGGTCATGACCTATCAGGTCCAGTATTTTGAAGAACCGCCCGCTTCCGAACATTGAAGCCCGCATCCGGGATGTTGTGGTGGCCACGGGCATCGGCTCGGTGGTCACCCAGCTTCTGACCATCCGGGAATTTCTTTCCCTGTTAAACGGCAACGAGCTGGTGATTGCGCTCATCCTGTTCAACTGGCTGTTTATCGGCGCCGTTGGAACCCTGCTGGCCCAGCCATTGGGCAAAAACCCTTCTGTCCGTAAATTATGGGCCGCGTCGCTTGCCCTGGTCATCCTGGCCCCTGTCCAGCTCATTGCCATCCGGAAACTGTACGGGCTCATTTTTGTGGGCGGCAGTTCCGTGGGGTTTTATCCCACCCTGATGTATACTTTTGCCACCACTGCCCCCTATGCTCTGCTGATCGGATTTGTGCTTCCCTACAGTCTGATCGTGCTCCGAAAACACATCCCCGGATATTCCGGCACCCGGATTTATGTTTTTGACAATATGGGCGATGTGTGCGGCGGGGCATTGTTCTCATTTGCCCTGATCTATTTTGCCACCCCGTTTCAGGCCCTGGCCGCCAGCCACCTGCTGCTTGTCGCCGCGCTCTGGGGGGGTTACCGGACATCTTACCCGAAGGCGTCCCGATGGATTCCGGCCGCCGGAACCCTGCTGGCGCTGTTGGTGCTGACCGGGGCCCTGGCATGGGAAATACCGACCCTTCGGCCCGGGACCGGCAGGCTTGCCTTTTATCAGGAAACGCCGTTTGGCCGGCTTCGGGTGATCCAGGACCAGGATCAGACCACTGTTTTTCAAAATGGCCGGCCCATCTTTTTTTCCAAAAATCCAGGCGCGGCTGAAGCAGCAGTGCATTATCCCCTGGCTCAGGTGGCAGATGCCCGCCGGGTGCTTTTTGTATCCGCGGATCAGCAGATGATGGCTGAGGCCTTAAAACACCAGGTCGCTGCCATTGATTATGTGGAAATCGATCCCGCGCTGACCCGGGTGGAGCAGCGGTTCGGCCTGCTGGCGCAACATCCCGCTGTCACGGCAATTCATCAGGACGGCCGCCAGTATCTGCAGCAAACCCAAAAGCACTATGATGCCATTGTCCTGAACCTTCCGGAACCAGACACCTTCCAGATCAACCGGTTTTTCACAAAAGAATTTTTCGCCCTGGTAAAAACACGGCTCACGGATAACGGGGTGCTGTCTTTTGCCGTTAAAGGCTATGACAGTTATGTCAGCGATGTGGAACTGGAAAAAATTTCCACCATTTACCATACAGCCCGCCAGGTGTTTCCGCATGTGCTGATGATGCCGGGCACCCGTCTTTTTTTTGTGTGCGCAAGCCGCCCCCTGGATCCGGATATCCCAACCCTGCTGGCGAAAAAAAACATTTCCACCGCCTATATCAGCGGATATTTTTACGGCGACATCCCTTTGGAAAAAATCCAGGGGCTCAACCAGCTGATCTCAAAAACCGCGCCCGTGAACACGGATTTTTCCCCGCACCTGGTCAGAATTCTCCTGGATGAATGGTTTCGCGTGTTTTCCGCGTCCCCAAATGTGCTCATTCTGTTGCTGGCAATAATAAACATCCTGTATTTATGGTATATTTCAAAAGAAGAATTTGTGCTCTACACCACGGGCTGTTTTACCATGGGCGCGGAAATCCTGGTTATATTTGCGTTTCAAATCTTTTTCGGCTATATTTACCTGCAAATCGGGCTGATCGTCACGGTTTTTCTGGCCGGATTGTTGCCGGGAGCGATTCTCAGCGATTACTTAAAAAAATTTGCAACGCCGTTTCTCATCACCGGAGAAATTGTGCTGACAGCTCTGATGATCGTATTTCTCGCCGGCATCACGCGATTTCCGGAGTTTATGACCGGCAGCTCATTTCTTGTGTTCGGTTTTTTCGTGTCCCTGGTTTGCGGGGCCCAGTTTCCGGCGGCCCTGCACCTTGCGGGCAGCGGCAGGCCGGCTGCCATCCGGCTGTTTTCCGCGGACCTCATGGGCGCGGCATTAGGCACCCTGGTTACCAGTATTTTTCTGATTCCTTATGTGGGGATTTTGTGGACTGCCGTGGCACTGATTGCACTAAAACTGATCAGTCTGACGGTGTTAAAAATGAGCCGATGAAACCTGTTTCCAGACGACAATTTATCCAGAAAAGCGCCCTCACCCTGGCCGGAAGCCTGGTGCCCGGGGCTTTGGCCCTTGCAGGGACAGATCATGCATCCCCCTCTGCGCCGGCTGGTATCACGGGCCGTATTTTTAAAAATACCGCTCCAAACCGGCCCTGGAAATGGTCCCGACCAGCAGATCACACAGTGCCGTATTCCGACAAAACCCTGATGTGCGGCATCTGCCCGCACAACTGCCTGCTGAACAGCGGGGATCGCGGCATCTGCCGGTCCCGGGTGAACATTGACGGCACCCTGTACACCCTGGCTTATGGCAATGCCTGCTCGGTGAATATTGATCCGGTTGAAAAAAAACCGTTGTTTCATTTTAAACCTGCCACCCGGGCACTTTCCATTGCTGCTGCCGGGTGCAATTTCCGGTGTCTGAACTGCCAGAACTGGCAAATTTCCCAGGTAATGCCGGAAGATGTCCGGTTCCACACGCTCTTTCCGGAGCAGGTGGTGGCTGCGGCTATGGAAAAAAAAGCCGTATCCATTGCCTATACCTATTCCGAGGCCATTACCTGGTTTGAATACATGATGGATACGGCCCGCCAGGCAAAAGAAAAAAACATTGCCAACCTGTGGATATCCAACGGATACATCAACCCCGCGCCCCTGTCCGAACTCTGCGAGGTGCTTGACGGGGCAAACGTCAATTTAAAAACCTTTGATGACGCCGTGTACCAGAAATTAAACGGCGGGCGTCTTGCGCCGGTTTTAAATACGTTTAAGACCCTTCACAAAAAAAACATCCATTTTGAAATAACCACCCTGGTGGTGCCTGGATATGTGGATGACGCCAAAATGATCCAGCAGATGTGCAAATGGATTGTGGATCATCTGGGGCCGGATCATCCGTTGCATTTTTTGCGGTTTTTTCCCCAGTACAAACTCGACCGCCTGCCGCCCACGCCGGTATCTCTGCTCACCCAATTCCGGCAAATTGCCATGGACTGCGGCATCCGGTATGTGTATGTGGGAAATGTGCCCGGTCATGAAGGAAACCACACCTGGTGCCATGGGTGCGGAAAACTGCTGGTAGAACGCAACGGCTATTTTCTGGCCCAAAACAATATTACCGATGGGTGCTGCAAATTCTGCGGCACCCGGATTCCCGGGGTTTGGGGGTAAATGTTTTGTCTAAATTTTAAAATCGTCATTAAAAATTTTCAGTGATACCGAAAATTCAATAACCTTGATTCATTCCTAAAAATAATTTTTTTCCCGCAGAGCCGCAGAGGCGCAGAGCGGAAAACCTCAGCGCCTCTGCGTCTCTGCGGGAGACAGAAGTTTTTAAAACTCACTGAACAGGAATTTATGAAATTTTTTTTAACCGCTGTTCTGCTCGCAACACTCATTGCCGGCAGTTTCGGTTGCAGCCACAAAACCGTCAAGCAAATGGAAGTCACAGCCTACTGCGGTTGCGGCAAATGCTGCTGCTGGGAGCGGGGAAGCTGGAAATACCTGAAACTGGACTTCTGGAACAAATACATCAATAAAGGCCAATACAAAGGCCGGCCCTATTCCGGACTCACCGCCAGCGGCACCAAACCCCACGAGCCGGTGCCCGGCCTTTTTTCCGTGAACAGCCTGAAAAAGCCCTGGATGATTCCGTTCCGGATCGTTTTTCCCTGGCTCTGGTGCTCCAGAGACGGCACGGTGGCCGCAGATACCCGGTATTACAAATTCGGCACCCGGCTTTACGTGCCGGGATACGGCTACGGCGTGGTGGAAGACCGGGGCAGCGCCATCAAAGGCCCCACCCGGCTGGATCTGTATTTCAGCTCCCATTCCGAGGCCCTGGAATGGGGGCGGCAGCATGTAAATGTAACCTTTTACAATTTGCGGTAAAACACGTTTCCGTCAATCCGGACCAGTTCAAGGGCCTGGCTGCTGACCATGGGCTCTACATATTTGATCACCTCATTCTGGTGCAGTCCCAGCCCGCCGGCAATATCTGCCAGGGTGCACGGCCGCCGGCCCAGCATATTTAAAATTTCCTGTTCCGTATCCAGCTGCGCCTCGGTGAGCCGCTGCTTGTTAAACGCCGCAATCACCTCGGCCCGAGGCCCTAAAATTTCGCAAAGCGCGGTCAGGTCTTCTTCAGATACCCGGCCGATATTCTGTTCCGCTGTGGGCCGCACTGCGGTGTTTAAATGAATTTTATCCGGCCCGCACGGATCGGTCCAGCGTTTAAATCCTCGCATGGCGGCTTCCGTGTCATTGATCCCTTTGACAATAAAAATTTCCAGCCAAATCCGGCCGGCAAACATTTTCCGGAAATCAATCAGACCGTCTGCCACCGCCTCAAACACCAGATCCGGATGGGGACGGTTGATTTTTCTATACATGGCCCCGTCGCAGGCATCCAGAGACGGCAGCACCACATCGGCGTTCTGCAAATCCTTTCTTACTGTTTCGTCTCCGAAAAGAGAACCATTGGTAATCACGGCCACGGGAATATCCGTCATTTTTTTAACGCCCTGGATAATTTCCGCAATATCGCTGTTCAGGGTCGGCTCTCCGGACCCGCCCAGGGTAATATAATCCGGCTGAACGCCTTTTTTAAGACTTGCGGCAACCTGATCAAGGACCATCTGCCCCGGAAAATAGGGCTTGCGCTCAAGGGTTGTCTCCGGTGTGGGGCCAATCTGGCAATAAACGCAGTTATATGAACAAATTTTGTAAGGCACCAAGTCTACCCCTAAGGAAAACCCAAGGCGCCGGGACGGTACAGGACCATAAATCAATTTTTTCGTCATGATGTCAGCTCCGATAATTTTGATACAATTGTAAAAAAACAAATTTGGACGGCAAAGAAAAAAGATCCACCAATTTTATAAAATTGGCGAGGCGCGCAAATCCCCAGCAATGAGGCGTACTTGGCGTACGTTGAAGCAGCTGGGGATGCAGCGCAACAAAGAATTTGGGCTTTTTGCGAAGCCGTCAATTTTGGTAAATTGCTTGCAACCCATGTCACATCTTGTTAAATGTGGCTCATTTAATAACAATCATGATGAGCTGAGCATTCCCAGTCAACAAGAAATTTTAACAAGGAGCATTTTGCCATGCCGGAAGATGTATTTGACCCGGAAACCCCGGAATCCAGTGACGAAGAAAATTTTGCCGAACTTTTTGAGTCTTATATGAGTGAACAGCCGGATCTTCGGGTGGGAGACCGTATCAGCGGCGAGATTATCGCCATCGGCGATCAAAACATATTTATCAACACCGGCACCAAAACCGACGGCGTGGTGGATAAAGCCGAATTTTTAAATGATGACCAGGGTCTGGATCTAGAAAAAGGCGATAAGCTGGAGCTTTACGTGGTGGCTATTGGAGACGGTGAAATCCGCCTGTCCAAATCCATCTCCGGTGCCGGCGGCGACCGCCTGCTCTATGATGCCTTTCAAAGCCGGATTCCCGTGGAAGGCCGGGTAACGGAAAAATGCAAAGGCGGCTTCCGGGTAAGTTTGATGAAAAAAACCGCTTTCTGCCCCATCAGCCAGATGGACACCCGATATGTTGAAAATGAAGATGAATACGTGGGCCAGAGTTTGAATTTTCTGATCACCAAGTTTGAACAGCGGGGCCGAAATATCGTTGTTTCCCGCAGGGATTTGCTGGTGCAGGAGCAGGAAGCCGCTAAAAAAGAATTTTTCGCCAATGCATCAGCCGAGGACGTGGTGGAGGGCAAAGTTGCCGCCATCAAGCCCTATGGGGTGTTTGTGGAAATTGTGCCGGGCTTGGAAGGCATGGCGCATATTTCCGAACTGGCCTGGTCCCGGGTGGGCCATCCGGGTGAAATTTTTACGGTCGGCGACCCGGTCACGGCCAAAATTATCGATATCAACAAAGAAACCGGAAAAATCGCCCTGTCCGTGCGGCAGGTGTCTGCGGATCCGTGGGAAACCGTTCACCAAAAATTTAAAGTGGGGGACAAAACCGAGGGCAAAGTCACCCGGTGCGCGGATTTCGGGGCGTTTGTGGAAATTGCGCCGGGCATTGAAGGCCTGGTGCACATCAGCGAAATGAGCTACCTGAAGCGAATCATACGGGCGGAAGATGTGGTCTCCCCCGGCGATGTCGTGGCGGTAACAATCAAGGATATTGATGCGGAAAATAAACGGGTCTCCCTCAGCATCAAAGAAGCAGAAGGCGATCCCTGGCTGAACATCCGGCAGAAATACCAGATCGGCCAGGTGTACACCGGCCGTATTGAAAAAAAAGAAGGCTTTGGGTATTTTATTTTTCTGGAACCCGGCATTGTGGGGTTGCTGCCCAAATCAAAAATCAACAACGCGCCCAATGCCGCTGAAATTGAAAAGCTGAAAACCGATGATTCCATCAGCGTAAAAGTTGAAGAAATCGACACAACCCAGCGGAAAATTACCCTTGCAGCCGAAGGCGAAGCCCAGGACTGGAAAAAATTCGCACCCAGCAGCCAGCCCGCTGCTTCCGGGGCCATGGGAGATCTCGGGGCAAAACTTCAGTCCGCCCTGAAACAGAAAAATCAACAATAACATCTTGATTTGTGATTTGCCTCGGCAATGGACCAACCCCAAAACGCCTGAGACACCACAAGGTGTTTCAGGCGTTTTTAATTCGGTTGATACCAGCCCGCAGTTGTCGGCTGGATCATTTTTTGATAAAGATGCCGCCGATCACCAGGAGGACCACGCCGATTATTACGAGCAACAGCCAGAGGGGCATGGTGACCACATAATCTGCCGCCTCCCGGCCTTTCCCCCAGGGAATGCTTTCGATCCAGTCAAAATTGTCCTCATGAAGCACATCATAGAGGGAACTGTGATCGCTTGCATCTTTTTGCTTGTTATAAGATTTGAGATTTCCGGATTTGCCCATGAAATTGCCCAGGGCCACATACCCGTACATGGCCACACCGGCCAATAATGAACTGACGCCTGCCACATTGGTTTTTTTCATGCGATTTCTCCCCCTGCCGCACAACGAACTGTCTGTTAAATGGAAACCAAAAACAACTTCTTTTTCCTTACAGCAAGTTCAGGCGGTAAAATCAAGAAAATTCTGATTTGAAAAATTCCCGGTTGAGCCGGGCAATCTCCACAATGGAGATGCCTTTGGGGCATTCCGCCTCGCATTCGGTTTCATTGGAGCAGTTTCCAAATCCGCAGGCGTCCATGGCCTGCACCATGGCCCGGGCCCGCCGGGCCGCTTCCGGCCGTCCCTGGGGCAAAAGGGCCAGATGCGACACTTTGGCACTGACAAAAAGCATGGCAGACGCATTGGGACAGGCTGCCACGCAGGCACCGCACCCGATGCAGGCAGCCGCGTTAAAGGCGTTTTCCGCCACTTCTTTTGAAATGGGAATGGCATTGGCATCCGGCGCCCCGCCGGCGTTTGCGGAAATATAACCGCCGGCCATGATAATCTTATCAAGGGCACTGCGGTCCACCACCAGATCCTTGACCAGGGGAAACGCCCGGGCCCGCCAGGGTTCCACCACAATGGTGTCCCCGTCCTTAAAATGCCGCATGTGAAGCTGGCACAGGGTGGTCTTTTTTTCCTGCCCGTGGGCCCGGCCGTTTATCACGGCCCCGCACATGCCGCAAATGCCTTCCCGGCAGTCATGATCAAACGCGATGGGCTCTTTGCCGGCTTTGGTCAGATCCTCATTCACCACGTCCAGCATTTCAAGAAACGACATATCCGTGGAAATATCTTTTGCCTGGTAAGTCTCCAGCCGTCCGATGGGCTCTTTGCGCCCCTGGCGCCAGACTTTCAGGGTCAGGTTAATTGTCTTTGATATCATTTATAGCTCCTCTGAGACAATTCAACATTTTCAAACACAAGGGGTTCTTTGTGAAACCGCGGGGAATCATCGTCTCCGGCATATTCCCAGGCCGCCACATGGCAGAAATTGTCGTCATCGCGCCTGGCCTCGTTTTCTTCGGTCTGATACGCGGTATTGAAATGGCATCCGCAGGATTCCTTGCGCGCGATGGCATCATCAACCATGAGCTCGCCGAACTCCAGAAAATCCGCCACCCGGCCGGCGTTTTCAAGGCTCTGATTCAAGTCCTGGGAGGCGCCGGGCACCCGCACATCTTCCCAGAATTCCGCGCGAAGCTTCTGAATCAGGGTTTTGGCTTTGGCAAGCCCTTCTTCATTTCTGGACATGCCGCAGTATTCCCAGAGAATCAGCCCCAGTTCCCGGTGGAATTCCGCCACGGTGCGCTTGCCGTTGATGGAAAGCAGCTTGTCGATTTTTGCCTGGGCTGCGGTTGTTGCTGCTTTAAATTCTGCGTTGTCAGAAGGATTAACCTCCGGAAAACGGGTCCCGGCAAGGTATCCGCCGATGGTATAGGGAATCACAAAATACCCGTCTGCCAGGCCCTGCATCAGGGCGCTGGCCCCCAGGCGGTTGGCGCCGTGATCGGAAAAATTGGCTTCCCCCAAAACAAACAGGCCGTCAACCGTGCTCATAAGATTATAATCCACCCACAGCCCGCCCATGGCGTAATGCACGGCCGGATAAATCATCATCGGGGTTTGATAAGGATTTTCGCCGGTGATTTTTTCATACATTTCAAATAGATTGCCGTATTTTCCGGCAATCACATCCTGGCCATAGCGATTGATGGCGTCCGCAAAATCAAGGTATACCGCAAGCCCGGTTTCGCCCACGCCCTTGCCTAAATCGCACTGTTCCTTGGCGTTACGGGAAGCCACATCCCGGGGCACGAGATTGCCGAAACTCGGGTATTTGGTTTCCAGGTAATAATCCCGTTCCGATTCCGGAATATCGGCAGGCTTCCGCTTGTCTCCGGGTTTTTTGGGTACCCAGACCCGGCCGTCGTTCCGCAAGCTTTCGCTCATAAGGGTCAGTTTGGACTGATAAGTGCCATGGACCGGAATGCAGGTGGGATGAATCTGGGTAAAACAGGGGTTGGCAAAAAACGCGCCTTTTTTGTAAGCCCGGAACGCGGCCGTCACATTGGAGGCCATGGCATTGGTGGAAAGATTAAACACATTGCCGTATCCGCCGGTGGCCAGCACCACGGCATGGGCGCTGTAGGTTTCCATCTCTCCGGTGATAAGGTTGCGCACCACAATCCCCCGGGCTTTGCCGTCCACCACCACCAGATCCAGCATTTCCCGGCGGGGATAAAGGGTCACCATACCGGCGGCCACCTGGCGCATGAGCGAACTGTAGGCGCCCAGAAGCAGCTGCTGGCCGGTCTGGCCTTTGGCATAGAAGGTTCTGGAAACCTGGGCCCCGCCAAAAGAGCGGTTGTCCAGCAGCCCGCCGTAATCCCGGGCAAAGGGAATGCCCTGGGCCACGCAATGGTCGATAATATTGCAGCTCAACTGGGCCAGGCGGTAAACATTTCCTTCCCGTGCCCGGAAATCCCCGCCCTTGACCGTATCATAAAACAGCCGCCACACACTGTCGCCGTCATTGGCATAGTTTTTGGCCGCATTGATGCCGCCCTGGGCTGCAATGCTGTGGGCCCGGCGCGGACTGTCCTGAATACAGAAATTCTGGACATTATATCCCAGTTCCGCCAGAGTGGCGGCAGCGGACGCGCCGGCAAGGCCGGTGCCCACCACGATAATGTTAAACTTTTTTTTGTTGGCCGGATTGACCAGCTTTAAATTGAACCGGTGCCGGTCCCATTTTTCCGCCAAAGGCCCGTCCGGAATTTTGGCATCCAACTTGACTTCCGCACTCATAGATATTCCTTCACCTTAAAACTGAATTTACATTAAAAAAGAAACATACACCGGTATAAACCCGAATCCGGCAGCCACCAGCAAACTTAAGACCACACCCAGCCCTTTGATGGCGGGCATGTATTTAATGTGATTGGCGCCCAGGGTCTGAAAAAGGCTCCAGAATCCGTGGCTCACATGCACCGCCACCACAATCACGGCAAAGGTATAAAAAATCACATAGGGCAGCAGGGAAAAAGTGGTGTCCATGGCCTGAAACACACTCTGCTGGCTGTGGTCAATAAAATGAAAGTTCAACAGATGCACCACCACAAACCCCAGAATAAATATCCCGGTATAGGGCATGGTGGCGGACCCAAGGGTCCGGCCCCCGGCATTTTTATTGACCTGATACCGTACCGGCCGGGCCTGAAGGTTCTGCCAGAACAGGAGCAGCCCGGTAAAAACATGAATGACGGCAAAAAACAAGAGCCCGATTTCCGCCACACGGATGATGGGATCCAAGGCATGCAGATGATCCACATAAGAAAGAAACAGGTCTTTTCCCCCGTACAAAGTTAAATTGCCGATCAGGTGAATCAGCAGAAACAGACAAAACGCCAGCCCGGTCAGGGCCATCAGCAGTTTTTTGCCGATGGATGCGCGCAGTAATTCAAAAAACCAGTTCATCTTTGAATCTCCGGATGTTAAAAATAAAAAAGGATAAAAACAGCAACCGCATCAGCCGTCATGAAAACACATCCGCGCAAATCTCTCCGATATACCCGAGATTTTCGCACACATGCACGCCAGCGTCTTTTAACGCGGCAATTTTTGCCGCTGCCGTGCCGCTGCCGCCGCTGATAATGGCGCCGGCATGGCCCATGCGCCGGCCCGGGGGAGCGGTCAATCCGGCAACAAACCCCACCACCGGTTTGGTGACCTTTTCCTTGATAAACGCGGCCGCGTCTTCTTCAGCCCGGCCCCCGATCTCGCCCACCATCACGATGCCTTTGGTTTCCGGATCATTTTCAAAGGCTGCGAGGCAATCAATAAAATTGGTGCCGTTTACCGGATCACCGCCAATACCGATGCAGGTGGTCTGGCCGATATCTTTTCCGGTGAGCTGAAACACCACTTCATAGGTCAGGGTGCCGGACCGGGATACCACGCCAATGGGGCCGCCGGGTTTGTGAATGGCCGCCGGCATGATGCCGACCTTGGCCGCGCCGGGCGTGATAATGCCGGGACAGTTGGGGCCGATAAGCCGGGAATCAGACATTTTCAGCATCTGTTTCACTTTCATCATATCCAGCACTGGAATCCCTTCGGTAATGGCCACAATCAGCTCAATTCCGGCGGACAGGGATTCCATAATGGCATCTGCGGCAAAAGGCGGAGGCACAAAAATCATGCTGCAGTTGGCCCCGGTTTCCCGGGCCGCTTCCTGCACACCGTTAAATACCGGGATGCCGTCCATGTCCGTGCCGCCCTTGCCCGGGGTGACGCCGGCCACGACCCGGGTGCCGTAATCCACGCACTGACGGGTGTGAAACTGTCCCTCTTTTCCGGTAATCCCCTGAACAAGGAGCCGTGTCTCAGCGTTTACAAAAACACTCATCTGAATTTATTCCTTTGTCTTTTTCTTCGGGTTAATCCATTAAGCGGCCGCGATTTTGGCGACAATCTCGCCGGCGGATTTCATATCCGCGGCAGTAAAAAGTTCAAGACCGGATTCGGCCAGGATGCGGCGGCCTTCTTCCACATTGGTGCCTTCCATGCGCACCACCAGGGGCACATGAATTTTGGTGTTGCGGGCTGCTTCCACCACCCCTTTTGCCAGCACGTCGCACCGGAGGATGCCGCCGAAAATATTGATCAGAATGGCTTTTACCTTGCTGTCCGACAAAATAATCTTAAACCCGTTTTCCACCATTTCCGCGGTGGCGCCGCCGCCGACATCCAGAAAATTGGCCGGCTCCGCGCCCGCCAGTTTGATGGTATCCATGACCGCCATGGCAAGACCCGCGCCATTGACCATATTGCCCACGGTGCCGTCCAGATTGATATAGTTGAGATTGTATTTAGAGGCTTCCACATCCAGGGGATCTTCTTCGTCTTGATCCCGGAATTCCAGAAGATCCTTGTGCCGGAACATGGCATTGTCGTCAAAATCCATTTTGGCATCCAGGGCCAGCACTCTCTTGTCCCGGGTAATCACCAGGGGATTGATCTCCACCAGAGAACAGTCATTTTCCACAAACAGCTGGTAAAGCTGTTTCAGGAGGTTGGTGAATTCTTTCATCACCGGAGCGGGCAGATTCAATCCAAAACACACATTGCGGCAGTGAAACGGCTGGATGCCGGCAAGGGGATTGACATACACCTTGATAATTTTTTCAGGGGTGTTGGCGGCCACTTCTTCGATATCCATGCCACCGGCCTGGCTGGCAATCACCATAATGGAAGCAGTCTCCCGATCCGGAATCAGGCTGAGGTAAAGTTCTTTCTCAATATCTACCCCTGCTTCCACCAGCACCTGCTTGACGGTTTTGCCTTCAGGCCCGGTCTGATGGGTGACCAGATTCATGCCGATAATGGCCTTTGCATGGGTTTCCACCTCTTCCAGAGAATGGGCCAGCTGCACGCCGCCCCCTTTGCCCCGGCCCCCGGCATGGATCTGGGCTTTGACCACCACGGGAAACCGATCCATTTTGGCGGCAACTTCCCGGGCCTTGGCCGGGGTTGTGGCCACTTCACCCTCGGGCACCGGCACCTGGTATTTTCGAAACACCTGTTTTGCCTGAAATTCATGAATTTTCATTTAACTTTCTCCGACTGTTTATCTTTTTTAAACCAATGACAGAAACCAAAAATAACACATGGTGTTCAAGCCGCCGTCACTGCAACCTGCAACCCTATCCGATCACGCACAGCACGTCGTTTTTGGAAACTGAATCCCCGCTGTTGAAATTAATGGATTTAATCGTACCGCTCACCGGCGCGGGCAGGGAATTTTCCATTTTCATGGCTTCCAGAACCACCACGGGATCGCCTTTTTCCACGGTGTCCCCGACTTTTTTGGCATAAGAAATAATCATGCCGGGCATGGGCGCGGTGAGCGGCGTGCCGTCGGCACTGGCTGCCGCCGGTGTGGGCGCGGGTTTGGATGCGGGTTTGGATTCCGATGCCGGTGCTTTTGGTTTTGGCGCCGGAGGCGCTTTTCGCGCCGGGGCTCCCGATACTCTGGCGGCCGGTGCCGGCGGCTGCGGCGGGGCCGCGGATTGCCCTGCCGGCGGCGCATAGGTGACCATGGGCGGGCCATCGGGTTCATCAACACTCACTTCATAGAACTCATCATCAACAAACACATTAAACGTCCGGGCATATTCGCTTTTTTCCGGGAGTTCTTTTTCTTCTCTTTCCACAAGCTTGCCGGCTTTGGCCTTGGCAATGAGTTCCTCTTCCTGTTTCACGTCTTCAAGGGTTCTGGGCTTGACCGAATCCGGCGGAGTTTCCTTGCCGTATTTCCACATGAGAAATTTTTTCCCGGTCACCGGATACAGGGTATAAAGAATAATGTCCTCCATATCCGAAGTAAGGCCTTCCAGCTCTTTTTTTGATTTTTCCAGTTCCGGCTCCAGCACCTCGCCCGGGCGGCAGGTAATGGGTTTGGAACCCCGCTCATACCCTTTGAGGGCTTTTTTCTGAAGCTTGGAATTAATGGGAACCGCGGTTTTTCCATACAGACCGTAACACAAATCCTTTACCTGGGCCGTAATCATCTTATAGTCTTCGTCATCATCGTCAAACAGCACATTGTTGACGGTCTGGGTGCCCACGATCTGGCTGGTGGGAGTGACCAGGGGAATCTGGCCCAGGTCTTTGCGTACCCGGGGCAGTTCCGCATACACCTCATTGATCCGGTCCAGGGCGTCCATTTCCCGAAGCTGGTTCACCAGGTTGGAAAGCATGCCGCCCGGGGTCTGATGCAGCAGCACATTGATGTCAATAATGGAAACCTTGGAATCGTCGAGCAGATGCTTGTATTTGGGCAGCACCTCTTTTTCCAGCACCATATTGATGTTTGCGAGTTTTTTGATATCAAATCCCGTATCCCGGTTGGTGCCGATGAGGCTCATCACCATGGGCTCCACCGCCGGATGGGAAGTGCGGTAGGCATAACTGCTCATGCAGGTATCAATAATGTCAACACCTGCCTCCACCGCTTTTAAATGGGTCATGGGCGCCATGCCCGAGGTAAAATGACTGTGCAGGTGAATGGGAATATTAGTGGTTTCCTTGAGCGTCTTGATCAGTTCAAAAGCATCATAAGGGGCCATGAGTCCTGCCATATCCTTGATGCAGATACTGTCGGCCGCCATTTTTTCAAGGTCTCTGGCTTTATTGATGTAGTAATCCAGATTATAGACCTCGCCGCCCATGCGGGGTTCGGTGAGCGAATAGCAGATGCAGCCCTGAAAATGCTTGCCGCAGTCCTTGATGGCCGCCACCACGGTTTCAAAATTCCGGAAATCGTTTAACGCGTCAAAGGTGCGAAAGATGTCCATGCCGTTTTCCGCGGCTTTTTCCACAAAGGCTTTTGCCACGTCGTCCGCGTAATTGCGGTATCCCACAATGTTCTGTCCCCGCAACAGCATGGAAAACGGGGTTTTTTTGAAATACCGTTTCAAGGTGCGCAGCCGCTGCCATGGATCTTCATTCAAAAACCGGTGCATGGTGTCAAAAGTGGCCCCGCCCCAGACTTCCACTCCCCAGAAGCCGATTTCATCCATCATTTCCGCTACCGGAATCATATCCTCGGTGCGGCCCCGGGTGGCAAACAGGGACTGGTGCCCGTCACGCAGGGTCAAATCCTGAATTTTCAGCGGATTGGCTGCTTTGGGACGGTTGTCATAATCATTAATTGCCTGCATTTTGACCGTAAAATGATCACTCATGGGAATCTCCTCGTTTATATCCTGTGACGTTTCATAGGTTTCAAAATTGTATTAGAATTTCACGCGCGCGCCATGAAAGGCTTTCATTTGCATCATTTGGCGCATCTGCATCTGCTGCTGCCGTCCGCCGATCCCCCACAAATTCAGCACCAGCGGCGGCGCTTCAGTGACCTCTCGCTGAGATGGCGGCGCCTGAGACGCCATCATGGCCTCCTGCTCGGTTTTGATATAAGTGGTGACCGCGGCAATGGCCGCAAGTATTTTTTTATTTTTTCCATCATTTTGCGTCATTTTTTTATCCGTCATGAAGCCCTCGCTGATGCCCTGTTCCTGTAAATTTCGGTTGCATGGCAACCACTGTCTGCCAACTGTACTACGCCGGAATATTACCGTGTTTTTTGGGCGGCAGGGTCTGTCGCTTGTTGTACATAATCTCCAGGGCCTCGATCAGCCGGACCCGGGTTTCGCTGGGCACAATCACATCATCAACATAGCCCCGATTGGCCGCGCAATAGGGATTTGAAAACAGATCCCGGTATTCATCGATTTTTTCCTGGCGTTTGGCTGCGGGATCTTCCGCGCTGCTGATTTCCTTGCGGTGGATAATATTGGCCGCGCCGGCCGCGCCCATGACCGCGATCTCCGCGCTGGGCCAGGCAAAGGCAAAGTCCGCGCCCAGGTGCTTGGAAGACATGGCAAGATAGGCCCCGCCGTAATCCTTGCGGACAATGACCAGCAGCTGGGGTACTGTGACCTCGGAATAGCACCAGAGCAGTTTGGCGCCGTGACGGATGATGCCGCCCCATTCCTGGTCACTGCCCGGCATGTAACCGGGAACATCGGAGAAAGTCAAAATGGGAATGTTAAAAGCGTCACAGAACCGGATAAACCGCGTGGCTTTGTCTGATGCGTCAATATCCAGGCACCCGGCCATGAACATGGGCTGATTGGCGATAATGCCGATGGACTTACCGTTCAGCCGGGCAAAACAAACAATAATATTTTTGGCAAAATGGGCATGGGGTTCAAAAAATTCCCCGTTGTCCACCACATGGCGGATCACCTCTTTCATGTCATAGGACTGATTGGGATCATCCGGAATCAGGCTGTCCAGCTCCGGCGCTATCCGGGCCGGATCGTCATCCGTAGCCTGGATAGGGGGATCTTCCATATTGTTGGACGGCAGATACGAAAGCAGTTCTTTGATATGATCAATGGCGTCTTCATCAGACTCACAGGCAAAATGGGCCACCCCGCTTTTCTCGTTGTGGGTCATGGCGCCGCCCAGATCCTCGAACGTGATTTTTTCACCGGTCACGGACTTGATCACTTCCGGGCCTGTGATGAACATGTGGCTGGTGTTTTTCACCATAAAGATCCAGTCCGTCATGGCCGGAGAATAGACCGCGCCCCCGGCCGTGGGTCCCATGATGGCGGAAATCTGCGGGATGACGCCCGAGCACAGGGAGTTGCGATAAAAAATTTCCCCATACCCGCACAGGGCGTCCACCCCTTCCTGAATCCGCGCCCCGCCGGAATCATTCATCCCCACCATCGGCGCGCCGGCTTTGTGGGCCATATCCATGACTTTGCAGATTTTTCTGGCGTGCATCTCCCCTAAAGATCCGGCCCGGGAGGTAAAATCTTGCGCATAGGCAAACACCGGGCGGCCGTTCACTTTTCCGTAGCCGGTTACCACGCCGTCCGAGGGAATCTCAATATTTTCCATCCCAAAATTAACGCACCGGTGTTTGACAAACATATCCACTTCCCGGAAGGTTCCGTCATCAAAAAAGGCAGTGAGCCGCTCCCGGGCCGTGAGTTTGCCTTTTTCCTTGTGTTTGCTGACCGCTTTTTCGCCGCCATGCTGGCTGGCTTTTTCTTTCAAGGTTTTCAATTCATTGATTTTATCTGCGACACTATCCATTTTTTCCGTCCTTTCATCTCAAGGCGTATATAAATCTTTGTGATTTTCAGAATCGTAAAATAATGTACTAAAAAAAGCAATTCATCAAGCCTCTATTTGGTTAACACGGCCATTAGATTTTTTACCGCTGTGGTCGGGGAGAGGGTTCCCCGTTCCACCGCCCATGTCATCTCGGGCAGCAGTTTTTTTACTGACGGCATCTCATAAAACCAGTCTTTCAACCCCTCTTCCAGCATAGTGCGCATCCACGCCAGGGCCTGTTTTTTTCTTTTTTCAGTGAGCGCGCCGGACGCGGTTAGCTTTTCGCGATGCGCGCGCACCGTCTCCCACACCTGGGAAATGCCCGTGTTTTCAAGGGCGCTGCAGGTCAGCACCGTTGGGGTCCATTCCGGGGTTTCCAGTGAAAAAAGATGCATGGTTTCTTCAAAAATCTTTCGTGCCTGACGGGCTTTGTCCACGTTGTCGCCGTCTGCCTTGTTGACCACAATGGCGTCCGCAAGCTCCAGAATGCCCCGTTTGATGCCCTGGAGATCATCACCGGCACCGGCCAGCATAAGCAGCAGAAAAAAATCCACCATGGCGGCCACGCTCACCTCGGACTGGCCAACCCCCACGGTTTCGACAATAATTACATCAAACCCCGCGGCTTCGCAGACGAGCATGGATTCCCGGGTTTTGCGGGACACCCCGCCCAGGGTGCCGCCGGAAGGCGACGGGCGGATGAACGCATCCGGATGGATGGACAATTTTTCCATCCGGGTTTTATCGCCCATGATGCTGCCGCCGCTGTGGGTGCTGGAAGGGTCCACCGCCAGAATGGCCAGCCGGTGGCCGCGATCCAGCAGATAGGTTCCCAGGCTTTCAATAAACGTGCTCTTTCCAACGCCCGGGACCCCGGTAATGCCCAACCGGACGGCGTCTCCGGTAAACGGCAGCAGACGGTCCATCACCGTTGCAATCAATTCCTGATGCGCCGCCAAAGAACTTTCAATCAAGGTGATGGTTTTGGCAATCACCTTGCGGTTTCCCGCGCGAACACCGGCCACATAAAATTCAGGATCCGTTTCCATCATCAGCTGCCGCAATTGTTACGATCTGTTTTCCAGGGCATTCAGCACCTGGTTGGCGGATTCCGTGATCACCGTGCCCGGACCGAACACTTTGGATACCCCGGCTTCATAGAGAAAATCATAATCTGAGGGCGGAATAATGCCGCCCACCACCACCAGCACGTCTTCTGCGCCTTCTTTGTTAAGGGCGGCAATCAGCTCCGGCACCAGCACCTTATGGCCGGCGGCCAGACTGGAAACCCCCACCACATGCACGTCATTTTCCACCGCCATGCGCGCGGCCTCTTCCGGGGTCTGGAACATGGGGCTGATATCCACATCAAACCCGAAATCCGCAAACGCGGTTGCCACTACCTTGCTGCCGCGGTCGTGGCCGTCCTGGCCCATTTTGGTGACCAGAATCCGGGGACGGCGGCCCTGTTTTTCCGCAAAGACCTGGGTCCGTTTTCGAAGCGCGGCAATCACCTCACTGTCCTGATATTCGGACGCATAAACACCGGATATGCACTGGGTTGTGGCCACATACCGGCCAAACACCTTTTCCATGGCATCAGATATCTCCCCTAAGGTGGCCCGCTTGCGGACCGCGTCAATGGTCACTTCCAGCAAATTGCCGCCCGCGTCGGCACAATTGGTGACAGCTTGCAGTGCTTTTAAAGCAGCCGCATTGTCCCGGTTCGCTTTTACCTCTTTAAGCCGCGCCACCTGCTGATCCCGGACTTCAGAAGATATTTCCCGCACCGCCATGGGCGCTTCGTCTTCCACCTGGTATTTATTGACGCCGACAATCACGTCTTTTCCCTGATCAATACGGGCCTGGCGCCGGGCAGAAGATTCTTCAATGCGCATTTTGGGCATTCCCGAAACAATGGCTTTTGTCATGCCCCCCAGTTTTTCCACTTCATCGATAATGGCCCGGGATTTTTCAATAATCGACCGGGTCAGGGATTCCACATAATAGGAACCGCCCAGGGGATCCACGACCCGGGTCACCTGAGATTCTTCCTGCACGATAATCTGGGTATTTCTGGCCACCCGTGCGGACAGATCCGTGGGCAGGCTAACAGCCTCGTCAAAGGAATTGGTATGCAGGGACTGGGTGCCGCCCAAGACCGCGGCCAGGCACTCCAGGGTGGTGCGCACAATATTGTTGTACGGATCCTGCTGGGTGAGGCTCCACCCCGAGGTCTGGCAATGGGTGCGCAGCATGAGCGATTTCGGATTTTTGGGGTTGAACTGTTTCATGAGATCGGCCCACAGAAAACGGGCTGCCCGGAGCATGGCAATTTCCATGAAAAAATTCATGCCAATGCCAAAGAAAAAAGACAGACGCGGAGCAAAATCGTCAATATCCAGTCCGGCGGCTAACGCGGCTTTCACATATTCAATGCCGTCGGCAATGGTAAATGCGGTCTGCAGCACAGAATCCGCGCCCGCTTCCATCATGTGATACCCGCTGATGCTAACGGTATTGTATTTGGGCATGTTTTTTGAGCAGTATCCGATAATGTCCGAGACAATCCGCATAGAGGGTTCCGGCGGATAAATATAGGTATTGCGGGTCAAATATTCTTTTAAAATATCATTCTGAATGGTGCCCATGAGTTTTTCCTGGGACACGCCCTGCTCCTCGGCCGCCACGATATAACCGGCCAGCACCGGCAGCACCGCGCCGTTCATGGTCATGGAGACCGACATCTTGTCCAAGGGGATGCCGTCAAACAGGATTTTCATGTCTTCGACCGAATCCACAGGCACGCCGGCCTTGCCCACATCGCCGACAACCCGGGGATGGTCGGAATCATAGCCCCGGTGGGTGGGCAGATCAAAGGCCACGGAAAGCCCTTTCTGGCCGGCCGCCAGGTTCCTGCGGTAAAATTCATTGGATTCTTTGGCCGTTGAAAACCCCGCGTACTGGCGGATGGTCCAGGGCCGGTTCGCGTACATGGTGGCCCGCACTCCCCGCACAAAAGGGTCGAATCCCGGAAGCACGTTGACAAACTCCAGATTTTCTAAATCTTCAGCGGTATATAAGGGTTTAACGTCGATTTCTTCAGGCGTGGTCCGGGTAAGCGACGCCACGGACGTGCCCCGGAGTTCCTTTTCCGCCAGTTTATGCCATTTTTCCATATCCGGATGGTGTTTCATCTGGGCCTCCTTATCTTTCACACAATTCAACCAGCACCCCGGCCGTGGCCTTGGGATGCAGAAACGCAATTTTCGCGCCGCCCGCGCCCATGCGGGGGGTTTCATCAATGAGTTTTACCCCTTTTTCTTTGAGTTCCGCAAGGGCGGCCTCGATGTTGTCCACGCGGAAGGCCACATGCTGAATGCCTTCTCCTTTTTTTTCAATAAACCTGGCAATGGGGCCGTCCGGTGCGGTGGATTCCAGAAGCTCAATTTCACTTTCCCCTACCGGGAAAAAAGCGGTTTTGACTTTCTGGGTTTCCACGGTTTCATCTCCTTCAAACTCCAGCCCCAGAATACCGGACCAAAAATTTTTCCCGTCTTCCGTGCTGTTTACCGCAATGCCGAGATGGTCGATTTTCAATATTTTCATGATTTGCTCCTTTGCCTGGAAACGCTGTTTTATTTTTTAAAAATTCAATTCAATTTTTAAGGATAATACCGTCAAAAAGCACTTCGCACAGACTGTCCGCCACCCGGTCATTATCAATATCATATCCGAAAATAATGGCCGGGAGGCAGTAATGTTCAATTGCCCCTAAGATGAACTGCCGGATATTGACTGCTTCAATATCTGCGCGAAGGCAGCCTTCTTCAATGCCTTCGCTGATGATGTCCAGCAGCAGCCCGGCATACTGGCGCACGATCTGATAGGTTTCACTTTCAAAATAACCCGGAAAATTGCGGACCTCCAGAAGCTGAATCTTGGAAAATACCCGGTCATCATTATAATAATGAATGGATGCCCAGACAAATTTCCGGATTTTGTTGACCGCCCCTTTAATTCCTTTGAGATCAAATTTGAGGCTGGAGACAAAATCATTGAGGTAATCTGCCAGCACCGCATGCAAAAGCCCCCGTTTATCTGTAAAATGACGATAGATAAGGGCTTCATTCACGCCGGCCACCCGGGATATTTCCGCCGTGGTAATGGAATTAAAATCCTTATTCTGCAACAATACCTTCAATGCCCTGGCGATTTTTACACGGCTGGGCGGTGCTGTCAGCCTTACGGATTTAGATGACGGGGCAATGGGTAATTTTTTTTCCACAATAGGCTCATGTTCTGCTTTGAATAAACGCTTGCTGTTTTTTGCAATAAATCCTGTAAGTATGTATTACTTATATTACAGGCAATGTCAATATAATTTTTTAAACTATAATTAACATATTGATTTTTATTATTATTTTTTAAAAAAGGAATGAAATGCAATGTAAGCTATGCTTACTTTAGGTAAAAAAAACAGGAAAAAATCAGTTCCGTGCCCGTGGTCTGGTGCCGTCGGTCCGGTACCGTTTTGGCATCCTTACTATTCTATTTAATGCAAACCTTGCGCACTTCCATAAGATCCGTATGCCCGGCAAACACTTTTTCAATACCGTCCTGTTTCAGCGTGGTCATGCCTTCTTCGATGGCCTGATCCCGGATTTCCGCCATGGTGGACCGGTTCTGGATCATTTCCTTGATCCGGTCCGTCCCCATCAGAAGTTCATGAATTCCCATTCGTCCGCGATACCCGGTACCGTTGCACATCTCACAGCCTTCCGCCTTGTAAAGGGTAAGATCGCTGGTAAAGGGAATATTGACGTTCTTTTTAAAGAGTTCCGGGTCATATTCCCGGACCAGTTCGTCATATTCGCTTTTGGACGGATTAAAGGATTTTTTGCAGTTTTTGCACAGGGTCCGCACCAGGCGCTGGGCCATAATGGCCAGGAGGGCATCCGCAAAGTTAAACGGATCCATGCCCATGTCCAGCAGCCGGGTAATACTTTCCGGCGCGCTGTTGGTATGCAGGGTGGAAAACACCAGATGCCCGGTGAGCGACGCCTCAATTCCCATCTGAGTGGTTTCATGGTCCCGCATCTCACCCACCATAATGACATCCGGGTCAGCACGCAAAAACGCGCGCATGGCGGTTGCAAAATCAAACCCGATCTTTGGCTGCACCTGAACCTGGCGCAGGCCCTTTTGGGTAATTTCCACGGGATCTTCCGCGGTCCAGATTTTGGTTTCAACTTTATTGATATAGGACAGAGCGGAATGAAGGGTGGTGGTTTTACCGGAACCGGTGGGACCGCAGACAAAAATCAGGCCGTAAGGTTTGGTAATGGCGCTGATAAAATTTTCATAATTGCGCTCGGAAAATCCCATTTTGCTCAAGGGAAGGGGCTCGCCGGCCGCCAGAATACGCATGACGACATCTTCGGCACCGCCCTGGGTGGGCACAGTGGCCACCCGGAGCTCAATATCCTTGCCCCCGTATTTCTTGAACGAAATTTTTCCGTCCTGGGGTTTTCGTCGTTCGGCAATATCCAGATCCGACATGATTTTGATCCGGGAAACCACCGCGTTTCGGTAACTGTAAGGTATGGTCTGATACAGGTTGCAGGCCCCGTCCACCCGGATACGAACATGGGTGTTTTGTTTTCCCGGATACGGCTCCAGATGAATATCTGAGGCCCCCCGGGCATAAGCGTCCAGGATAATTTTGTTGACCAGTTGAACCACGGCACTGCTTTCCTCGGAAACCCCGGAGGTTTCCTCTTCGATTTCATCTTCTTCGGTCTGAAGCTGAGAGAGAATATCGTCAATGGAAGAAGTTTCTTTTTCATCCGTGGTAAACAAACTGATAATGCGGAGAATATCGTCTCTCAGGGCAAAGGCCAGCTTGATCTTGCGGCCGGGGAAAAGGGTCCGGATTTCATCCACCCGCTGCATGTCCTCCGGGTTGTCAATGGCAATCAAAACCTCTTCTTTTTCCGACCGGATGGGCACCCATGCATTGTTTTTCATAAACCCCACCTTAAGCCCCCGAAGCAGTTCTCCGGGAATGGGAAGGGTTTCACTGTATCGCACCAGGGGCAGATCGTAATACCGGCTCAGGGCTTCAGCAATATCTTTGGGAGCAATTTTGAATTCATCCGTCAGGATTTTCTGAATGGGAATCCGTTTTTCCCGGGACGCGGCAATGGCCTGATTGAGTTCCTTCTGGGTCAGAATATGATTCTGCAGCAGATAATCAAATTTGCTTTTCCGGCCGGTGGCCATCTTTTTCTGCTGATAAAGGGCAATACCGATAATATTGGATAATTCAGAAACATTGTCTTCGTCTTCTTTGGCAAACGGAAGCCCGTCATTTCGATTAATCAGCTGGATTACGCCCAGAACAAAAGATTTAAATACAATGGGCGCCACCATCACCTGTTTGGTATGGAACCCGGTTTTTTTATCCCAGCTCTTGTTAAAATTCAGTTCTTCGTCAATATTGGCAAGCTCGGATTCATCATAGACATTTTTGATGTTAATGGTTTTCTGATGGGCCGCCGCATAACCGGCAATACTGGCATTTGAAATGGGCACCCGGATTTCTGAAACCTCGTTGCCGGATTTGAACCGGGACACCAGTTCCCGTTTGACACCATCCACATAATAAATGGTGATCCGCTCCGCATTGACCAGTTCCAGGATATCATCTTTTAAATCAATCAGGATGACATCCAGATTGGCTGCCGCATAAATGGAATTGGATATCTCCTGAAGTTTTGTGCGGTATTCCACCTCGGATTTCAGATGCTGGATATCATTTATTCCGTTGGTTTTTGATCTGGATGTTTTTAAACTGGTACTTGAGGGCATTTTGTCATCCTCCGGTAAGCGTTACACCAAAAAATTGAAAGCATCCTGAAACCTGTGCTTATTTTTTTTCCAGGGGCCAGAATTTTTGTATTTTTCTGATCCCGCCACCAATCAGAATAACGGCAATCAGATAAAAACTGAAACGAAAAAAATAAAGCCCTTTTTCCGTCTCAAAGGCGGCTGCCACCTGTTCCGCTACTGCGGGAACACGAAAAAAAACAGCCACGCCCATTAAAATAAGCGCCGCCGCCCAGATCAGTTGAATGTTTTTTTTATTATCCATTGGTTGTTTTTTAAATCACTTTTTTTATGCTACAATATATCATAAGTTGCCCCAACCGCCGCTGACGGTTCCAAAGGCACTGACAAAATAGTTATTTCTGAAATAACAGATGTTTTTCACCGGAACTGCGATCCGGTTCAAGCTTAATCTATAGCTTGATTCAAAAAAAGTGTCAACTTGCATGTTGATCAGATTGGTGATCAGATTCCGGGGCCGTTATTTCGGTTTCATCCAGGGCCGACAGCTGATCATCATAATTTTTCCGACGGGTGTCAGCGGATTCCGAGAGTTTTTCAAATTCCGCAAAATCCCGGTCAATATCCTGCTGACACTGGTGAATTTTCTGGGACAACTCGGCGATCACCGCGCCATCGCCATTTTCAGAGGCCTGCTGCATCTTCTGTTCAAAAGAGGTTAACTTATTTTCCGCAGCATCAATGGTTTTTTCCAATTGGCGGATTCGGGTTTCAACGGGCTTGAGCACCCTGCCCCGCTCCGCGATAATGGCCGACCGGAGCTGGCGGATCTCTTTTTTGTTAAGCTTTTCCGGTTTATTTTCCGGTTTACTAAACTTATCCGATTTTGCCGGTTCACCGGCTGCTGCTTCAGAGGATACCCTGGGATGTGTTTCTCCTGCATCATCCCAGCCGTCATTATCCAGAAACTGCTGGTAATCCCCGTCAAAAACAGACACCCCGCTGCTGTTAAACACAATCAGCCGTTCGGCAACGGCATGCAGAAACATTTCATTATGGGTCACCATGACAACAGCCCCGTCAAACGCGTCAATGGCGGCAAGCAGGGCATCGCAGGATTCCATGTCAAAATGGTTGGACGGTTCGTCCAGCAGGAGCAGATTGATGGGGGTACACAGCACTTTGCCCAGCATAACCCGGCTTTTCTCGCCGCCGGACAACACATCTATTTTTTTCAGGGCCTGGTCGCCTTCAAACAGCATGGCGCCGCAGATGTTGCGGGCAAACTGCCGGTCAATATCCGGACTGGTGTATAAAATTTCTTCTTCTATGGTCTTTTCATCATCCAGGCTTTTTACGTTTGTCTGTTCAAAATAGCCTGCCGACACTTCCGGGTGATATTCAACCTGGCCACTGTCCGGCTGAAGCAGGCTCCCCAGCAGTTTTAAAAACGTGGTCTTGCCGGCGCCATTTTTACCCACCACGCAAATCCGGTCTTTGGGACCGATCACGAGATCAAAATCATCAATCAGACGCCGGTCTGGAGAATAGCCGAAGCTCAGATTGCTGATCCGGGCAAGAATTTTACCGTTAAAGGGTTTGACGCGGAATGAAAAATCAAGACTTTTGAACTTTTCCAGTTTTTCCTGGCGGGTCAGTTTGTTCAGGGTCTTTACCCGGGACTGCACAAGACCTGCCAATCTGGCTTTTGCCCGGAAACGGGTAATGAATTCCGTTATTTCCCGGCGGCGTTTGTCATCATTTATGCGGGTCTTTTCATGGATTTCCTCTTCCGTTGCCAGCTGCATGTAATATTTTTCCGTATTGCCGGGGATTTTACGGATTTTACGGCGGTGAATGCCCAGCACATGGGTCACTACAGAATCCATGAACCCGCGGTCATGGGTGATGAGCAGCACTTCCCGGGGCCATTGGGAAAGAAACTGCCGGATCCAGCGAATAGAGGTAATATCCAGATAGTTGGTGGGTTCGTCCAGGAGCAGCATGTCCGGTTCGGCCAGGAGTTCTTTGGCCAGGTTCAGGCGAACCTGGAATCCGCCGGACAGGTCCAGGGGGGAACGCTTCAGATCCGCGGGGGCAAAGCCGAGTCCCGCCAGAATCTTTTCCACTTTCCAGTGATGGGAAGCTTCGTTTTCCGGCAGGCCGCGGATACCTTCCTGAAAAACCGTCTCCCCGGTAAAATCAATGGTCTGTTTGACATACCCGATGCGATAATTTTTAGGAACCGCAATATGCCCGGAATCCGCTTCTTCCAGGCCCGCCAGAATCCTGAAAAGAGTGGTTTTTCCGTGCCCGTTCCGGCCCACCAGTCCCACCCGCTCCCGCCGGTTGATCTTAAAGCTCACGTTCTGAAACAGAACACTGGCACCGAAACTTTTGGATAAATTGTCAACACTGATCATGGCAAAAAAAAATAAAAACTCTCAGAAAAAATAAATCGCGGATAGCTTAGGGAGACTTGTCAATGTTGAGTTTGCTGCAACGGTAGCGGAGCGACCGCAGGCTGATGCCCAGCAGATCGGCGGCGGTATTTTTATTGCCCATGCTGAATTTCAGGGCTTTTTCAATATAGGCACGTTCTATTTCTTCCAGAATCGTATCCAGGACCACTCCTTTTTCCACATCATCAATATCGTAGCGCCGGTCCTTCACCCCTTCTATCCACCGCCGCTTATGAATCGACAGGGATAAACTGTCCGGCAGAATAATATTGGTGCTGGACAGGGCCACGCTCCGCTCAATCAGGTTTTCAAGTTCCCGGATATTGCCGGGGAAATTGTATTTCTGCAGCAGGTCCACGGCATAGGAGGAAATTTTGGTAATTGCCTTTCCAGACTCCCGGGAATATCTGTCCAGAAAATGCTGGGCCAGGGGTCGGATATCGCCTTTCCGATCACGCAGGGGCGGCACCTTTATCTCTACCACATTGATCCGGTAAAAAAGATCCTCCCGGAAATTACCGCTAATAACTTCATCTTCCAGTTTTTTATTGGTGGCGGATACAATGCGGATGTCCACGGACACGTCTTCACTGGTGCCCACCGGCTTGAACGCCCGTTCCTGAAGCACCCGGAGCAGTTTCACCTGCATGGTCAGGCTCAGTTCGCCGATTTCATCCAGAAACACCGTGCCTTTGTTGGCAGCTTCAAAAAGGCCTTTTTTGTCCTGGGAAGCGCCGGTGAACGCCCCTTTTTTATAACCGAAAATTTCACTTTCAATCAGGGTTTCCGGAATGCTGCTGCAGTTGATCACCACAAAGGGCTGGTCATGGCGGTTGCTTTTCTCATGGATGGCCCGGGCGATGAGCTCCTTGCCGGTGCCGGATTCGCCGGTGATCAATACATTTGTCCGGGTGGGCGCAATCTGCTGAATGATCTCATAAATATGCTGCATCCGGGGGCTGTTGCCCACGAGCAGGCCAAAATGCATATTTTCCTTGAGCTCACTGTCAATACTTTTCTTTTCATCGCTCAGGGTCCGCAGGGTCAGGGCCTTGGCAATGGTGTGCTTGAGCTCATTGTTGTCAAAGGGTTTGGGCAGGTAATCATATGCCCCGTCATTCATGGCTTCCACTGCGTTTTCCGCTGTGGCATAAGCCGAAATCATGATCACAATGGTGGTGGAATTTACGGCCTTGGCCTTGCGCAAAACCTCCAGACCGGATATATCCCCCAACCGAATATCGCATAAAATCAGGTCAAAGGCCTGTTTTTCGATTTTTCCCAGGGCCGTGCGGCCGTTTTCCGCGCACGTCACCTGATATCCTGCCTTGGAAAGCATCAAATCGAGAAACTCCCGCATACTGATTTCATCATCAACAACAAGGATATGGGCGGGGTTCTGGGTCACGGTCTTTTCAAAACCTTAGTTTTGCTCATAAACAACACAGCCGTCCACCACCGTCATGGCTGCCCGGCCTTTCATTTCCCATCCGTGAAACGGAGAATTGCTGCTTTTGGAGAATCCTTTTTCCGCATCATAGGTGTATAGCGCATCCGGATCGATGAGGGTCAGGTTGGCGGGCGCGCCAGGGGTGATCTCTCTTGTGAGCCCCAGAATGCGGGCCGGATTTTTGGCCATTTTTTCTATCAAGCCCTCAAGGGACAGCACTTTTTCCGTCACCAGGCGAAGCCCCAGGGAAAGCGCGGTTTCCAGACCGATAATACCGTTGGCGGCCCGGTCAAATTCGACTTCTTTCTCCAGGATGGAATGGGGGGCATGATCCGTTGCAATCACGTCCAGAACGCCGTCTGAAAGTCCCCGGCGGACTGCGGCCCGATCCTTTTCCGACCGCAGGGGCGGGTTCATTTTGGCCCGGGTATCATATTCTCCCACCGCCTGCTCGGTAAGGGTAAAATAATGGGGGGCGGTTTCCGCGGTGGCTGGCACGCCTCTTTGCTTGGCATCCCGGATGGCATGAACGGACTGCCGGGTGCTGACATGGGCAATGTGCACCGGTATGCCGGTAAGTTCGGCCAGGGCCAGTTCCCGCATGACGATAATGCTTTCCGCGGCATTGGGAATGCCTGCCAGGCCCATGCGGGTGGCCATGGCGCCTTCGTTCATGGCACCGTCTGAAAGATACGGGTCCTCACAATGGGAAATGACCTTCAGTCCGACTCCGCCGGCATATTCCAAGGCCCGGCGCATGAGCTGGGAGTCTGCCACGGGCATGCCGTCGTCAGATACCGCAATGGCGCCGGCGGCTTTTAATTCCCCGTAATCACTGAGCTCTTTTCCCGCAAGCCCGCGGCTGATGGTCCCCACCGGATAAACTCTGGCAAGGTGGCATTTTTCCGCGGTGTGAATGATATATTCGGTAATCTGGCGATTGTCATTTACCGGACAGGTATTGGGCATGCAGCAGACTGCGGTAAATCCGCCGGCCACCGCGGCCCGAAGCCCGGTCTCAATAGATTCCTTATATTCCTGCCCCGGATCCCGCAAATGCACATGCATGTCAATCAGTCCGGGAACAACCACCCATCCCGTGGCATCAATGACACGCACATCGCTCTTTTTCTCTGCCTGTGCGCCGGGGGCGGCGTTGCGTTTTACAGCGGAAATCACGCCGTCATCGACAATGATATCCCCTGTTCCGTCGATGTTACCCGGATCCAGAATATGTCCGTTTTTAATAATCAACTGCATTGCGCATCCCTCCTGCCACCAGATATAAAAGCGCCATACGCAGGGCAACACCATTGGTCACCTGAGTGAGAATCACGGAGTTGACATGATCCGCCACTGCCGGGGAAATCTCCACCCCCCGGTTCAGGGGACCGGGGTGCATAATTAACGCATCCGGCTTTGCTTTTGCAAGCCGCTGCATGTTAAGCCCGTAACGGCCCGCATATTCCCGTTCACTGGGAAACAGATACTGCTGCTGGCGCTCCTTTTGAATCCGGAGCATCATAATGACATCTGCTTCAGTAACGGCTTCATCAAAATCGTGCACCACATCCGCACCCAGGGATTCAATGCCCGCGGGAATCATGGTGGGTGGACCGGAAATTCTTACCCGGGCCCCCATCTTGGTAAATCCGGCAATGTCGGAACGGGCCACCCGGCTGTGGGCAATATCGCCGACAATGGCAATCTCAAGTCCTGTCAGATCTTTCTTGTATTCCCGTACCGTCATCATATCCAGAAGGGCCTGGGTGGGATGGGCGTGGGCGCCGTCCCCTGCATTGATAATGGGTGTTGTGATGTGGCGGGACAGCAGATAAGGCGCACCGGAACTGGAATGCCGCATGACAATCACATCCGGATTCATGGATTCCAGATTTCTTGCGGTATCAATCAGGGTTTCGCCTTTTACCACACTGCTGGTGGCGGCAGAAATGGAAATGGAATCCGCGGACAGGCGTTTGGCCGCGATGTCAAAGGACACCCGGGTACGGGTGCTGGGTTCATAAAAAAAAAGAATAACGGTTTTGCCGCGCAGGGTCGGGACTTTTTTGATTGACCGCTGTGAAATTTCCTTAAGCCCGTCCGCCGTATCCAATATGGATGTAATTTCACTGACAGACAGAGAGTCAATATCCAGAATATCTTTTCTGTTCCACGCCATGCTGCTGTCGTCCTATTTTAGCAAATCCCCGATTCTTCCCCAGCGGACCCCGAAATTATGGCTGTCCCAGGACCAGTAGATAATAAAAGCCTTGCCTTTGATGGCAGATGCTTCCACAAATCCCCAGAACCGGCTGTCGTAGCTGTTGTCCCGGTTGTCCCCCATGACAAAATAGGCATCCGCCGGCACAGTGACGGGTGTCAGGTTGTCCCGGGGATTGATGGTGCCGGACAGCACCCGGGCATCCGTGTGCACGCCGATATCATTTTTTACCGCCACTTTGTTTACATAGACTGTTTTATCCCTGATTTCAACAATATCTCCGGGAACGCCGATGACCCGCTTGATAAAATCCTTGTCCGGATCTTCCGGATACCGGAACACAATAATATCTCCCTGCTCCGGGTGTGCCACCGGGATAAGGGTGGTTCCGGCATAGGGGATTTTCACACCGTAAATAAATTTGTTGACCAGAATGTGATCCCCGATCTGGAGCGTCGGTTCCATGGAACCGGACGGAATCTTAAAGGCCTGAACCACAAAAGTGCGGATAAAAAGGGCCAGGACAACGGCAATAAGAATTGCTTCAATGTTTTCCCTGAGCCGGCTTTTGGGCTTTTTCGCTTTTTCGGCCGCTGCCGAACGGGTATCTTTTTTTGCACTCAATCCGTGTATGCCTCACTCTAAAATTTACAATGGCGGAAAATCAGGACGCCGGAAGGGTAAACTGGGGTTCTCCCAGCAAAAACCGGCCCGACTGAATCCAGTCTTTCAGAACCGCCGCGATCTCCCGGGCCTTGGCCACACTGGACAGGGGAACCGTGGGCACATCCCTGTCCCTGAAATGGATAGATCCGGATTTGAGCTGTTCATAGGTGACAAAACCCTGGTTTTTGCTGATGCCATTGGGATAATCTTTTCCATAATCCACGACCTGCATGTCGATATCCCGGTCCGCCACCCCAGTAAAACGGGCCATTTCCTCATTGAGCACCGGAATCGGCACGCCCAGGCCCACAGCCAGGGATACACCGTATCCGCGGATGCTGACCCCCACAATCCAGTCCGGTGTCATCTGCTTTAAATCCCCCATGACCCAGAGCGTGCCGGCCGGCGTCCGGGGAATCCCCCTGGAGTTCCGCTCCGCCCCGGGATTGTGCTGGGTACCGTGCCAGGTGACATACCCTTCTCCGCCGCCAAGAAAAATCCGGGTGCCCAGGCCGATGGTTTTATAATACGGGTCGTTGAAAAGCGGACTGAGCTGGCCCGAGGTGGAATAATTGGCATTCCCGGCCCTGGGTTTCAAGGTTCCCATATAAGTGTAAATGGTTTTATTCGTCAGGTTCACGGCACAATTATAGTTCTGATACCCGTTGCGCGGATTGCACAGGGTGGCCTGACGAAGATCCGCCAGGCGGACTTTTTTCTTGACCTCCCGGTTCGGATAACAGGAGGTGCCATAACCTTCCGCTCTCAGATAAACGCCCTTACCGGCCACCAGATCCTGAATCACATGGCCGCCCCCATAGTTGAACTCCCCGGGCCAGACCTTGTTCAAGGGATCTTCAAGACATGGCTCGGTGGCCCCGAGAAAACAGTCCACAGCGGCCAGGCCGCCGTATGCGGGGACATTGTTCAGCCATACTTTGGACGCTTTGATGGTCGGCACAAACTGTCCAAAATTGATAAATGCACCGGATGAACACATGGGGGCAAAAGTTCCGGTAGTGACGACATCCACGGTCCGGGCCGCTTCTTCCGCGCCTTTTTCCGCCACGATGTCGGTCATTTCATCGGCACTGACCACCACCACCTGGCCGGCCCGGATTTTATCGTTGATTTCCTGGTAGGTTTTATTGACTTTGAATTTTGACATTGAACAATACCTTTATGATAACCCAAAATATCTGTTAAAGCGTCAATACATCAAGGCGGCACTGGCCTATGGCGCCAGGGCCTGAACAGACTGAATCTTTCCGGTAATATTATTGGCAATCCAGGATGCATCCCACCATTCCACGGGATCTACAAACACATGATCCACGAACATGCCGAAATGCAGGTGATCACCCCCGGCAAGCCCGGTGGCGCCGGTGTTTCCAATAATCTCGCCTTTTTCCACCAACTGCCCTTCCTGAACGGCAATGCGGCTGAGATGGGCGTAAAGGCTCATAAGCCCGCAGCCATGATCCAGGCAGACCAGATTTCCGTAAATTCCAGCCTCACCGGTAAAACATACCCTGCCCCGGTTGGCAGCGGGAACACGGTCATGCTGAACTGATGCCAGATCAATCCCCATATGAACCGCGTTGCTCAGGGTCTGGTTATTGAATTGATACACTCGCTGATCGCCGAAATTGGCCCGGCGGGCGGAATTGGGCATGCGGATGAAAGGGCCCTCCCACAAAATACCGCTGTCGGTTTTAGCGCCATTGGCCAAAATGGTATTATTATTCTGCCGGCGAAGCACGGTGTTGACAAAAACGAACTGATCCGCAAGGCCGGCATCCACGGGAAATCCCTTTTCACCGGAGAATTCCGGCAGCTTCATCTGCAGAAAATTTTCGGAAAGACGAAGGGTATCCGTCACAAACCGGCGCTTTTTAACATAATGATAAAATCCCCGGACCGATTCATTTCCCGCCGGATCAACCGCCTTGACCTTCATACCGGCAGTTTTATCATAATCCACGGGCACCGCAAAAAAGGCGAGATAAATATCATCTGCGGTAAAGTATCCGGCGTGTCCCGGAAAAAATTCTTCGCCCACCACGACCCCGCTTTCGCGGCAGGGCTCGGATAATTTGTAAATCACCAGCCCGGCACCGCCGGGGGACACATTGTGCTGGTTTGTCAGCACGGATACCATGGGCGGACGGGTGTCAAACTGAATCTTTTTTTCCAGGTATGCGGCATTGCCGCGAAACCAGTGCCGCCAGGAATAATCCCGCACTGAAATCTTCAGCAGGGCCGCTCCGTCTGAAAGTCCCATTTTCCCCGCGTGAATATTAACTTCAAAAGGCATTTGCCGCACTTTTCCCTTGCCGGCAAACCCGGTGGCCGGAAATACGTCATCCATCAGCACGATTTCCAGGTTTTGAAGATCTGTATCCCGCTGATTTTTCTCCGGCGGATTTATGTCCGGCGGGCTGCCCCCCTGTTGAGAAATAACGATGCGTATCTGCCGGATACCGCTTTTAAGATCTTTTGCAACCCCGGTAACGGTAAAATCCGCGGGCACTGCCGCTGATTCGAGAGACAGCAGAACCTCGGGCGGACGGCCTTCCAGCTTTGTCAGTCCGATCCAGATCAGCAGACCTGCCACCGCGATAACAAGGATGCCAAGCAGCCATTTTTTCAGACGTTTTCCTTTTTCCCGTTTTTTGAACATGAAACTTCCGCTCCTGACCTTGGCCTGTGGATATAAATTGAAATTATTAACAGGTATACCAACGCTTGGCAAGGCCTTATTTCGCAAAATTTTACCGGCTTGACTTTTGATCAGCCGCAGGGTAACAGGTGCAGAAAGTTTCAAACTATTTCATCAGGAGAGACAATGATTCATCCGGTTCATATTAACACCACCCTGCGCATCGGCCGGCCGGCACCCTTTGCCCTGATTTCCGGTCCCTGCGTGATTGAAGACCCTGATATCACTTTTGATATCGCCAGAGCGCTTTCGGAAATGACCCGGCGACTGGAAATTCCGTTTATTTTCAAAGCCTCCTATGACAAAGCCAACCGAACGGCCATTGATTCCTTCCGCGGCCCTGGCCTTGAAAATGGCCTGGAAGTGCTTTCCGCCATCCGCAATGAACTGAAAGTGCCTGTTATTTCCGATGTGCACCAGGTCAGCGAAGTGGAAACAGCGGCAAGGCATCTTGACATTCTCCAGATTCCCGCGTTTTTGTGCCGCCAGACCGACCTGGTGGTGGCCGCGGCCCGCACCGGCAAGCCGGTAAATGTCAAAAAAGGCCAGTTTATGGCGCCCTGGGATATGAAAAATGTCGTGAATAAACTTGCGTCCACCGGAAACAACCATATTATGTTAACAGACCGGGGGGCCTGCTTTGGGTACAACAATCTGGTCACCGATTTCCGGTGCATTCCCATTATGCATGAAACCGGATACCCGGTGGTGTATGATGCCACTCACAGTGTTCAGCTTCCCGGCGGAGCAGGCACGTCGTCCGCCGGACAGCGGGAATTTGTTCCGTTTCTGGCCCGGGCCGCCATTGCCGCCGGCGCAGATGCGCTGTTTATTGAAGCCCACAAAAATCCCGATCAGGCCCTTTCAGACGGTCCCAACTCCATGCGGCTGGAAGATCTTGAATTGCTGCTGCCGCAGCTCAAGGCCATTGAATCCGCCATGGCGGCCACCGGCGCCATCACCCTGGACCAGGTAAAATCTGAAAATCGATAATCTGAAAAATGAATCTGTCTCCCCTTAAAAATATCAAACTGCTCCTTCTGGATGTGGACGGTGTCCTGACCACCGGGCAGATTATCTATTCCACCGGGGGTGTGGAGACCAAAGCATTTAGCGTCAAAGACGGCCTCGGCATCCGGCTGCTCCGGGATGCCGGTATTGACGTGGGCATTGTCACGGGCCGGCGATCCGAAGCCCTTCTGGTTCGGTGCCGGGATCTTGGCATTACCCTTGTTTATGACGGGGTCAAGGCAAAAGCTGATGTGCTCGACGAAATTTTAGAGGTAACCGGCTTCTCCGCAGAAGAAATCGCATTTATGGGAGACGATCTGCCGGATATTTCCCTGATGAAAAAAGTTGGCATCGGTATCGCGGTGAACGATGCCCATGATGCGGTTAAATCAGCAGCCGGTATTGTGACCCGACTGCCCGGCGGCAAGGGTGCTGTCCGGGAAGTATGTGAAATGATACTGGATGCAAAACATCTGCTTCAAAAGGCAATTAAAAATTGCCACTAACGTCAAAAACCCGTTCCCGCAGCATCAATTATATTGTCATGGGATGTCTCGTGATTATTGTCAGCGGCCTTGTGACAATTTTCATCCGGCACCGTATTTCCATCCGGGATATGGAATTGCCCCCGGCGCCGGAACAAACGGAAGCCGATCTTTCCATTAAAAATTTTCATCATGTGGCCACGGAAGACGGCATTCGGACCTGGTCCCTTGACGCGGCATCCGCCCGACTGTATTCAGACAAAAATAAAGCAAAACTGGAAAACATCACGCTTGTGTTTTTTAAAGAAAACCATCAGCACCTTACCATAACCGCCAAAAACGGCGAATTGGACACCACCACCCGGGACATGGTGCTCTCAGAAAATATTGTGGCCATTATGCCAGCCTGGCGACTGGTGACGGAGCGCTTGAAATATGATCATCAGTCACGTATACTGCAAATTGTGACGCCGGTGACGATTACCGGCAAAACCCAAGAAATTTCAGCAGATACCATGAGTTATGGCATTGATTCAGAAATTATTACCGGTACCGGCAATGTGACAGGGGTATTCAGTGAAGCACCGGACAACATCCTTAATTAAAAATCATTTTTCCCTTTTTGCGGCCATCTGCCTGATCCTTGCCGGTATGATAGTGACGGCACCGGTTTTTGCGGAGGTGCCGGCAGATCCAGCGGCAGCGGCAACAGATGCGGAACCCGCAGCATCATCTGCGGCACCAGCGGCAACGCCGCCCGGCAATCCAAAACTGCATATTACCGCTGACAGCATGGTGGCAAATCAGAACAGCCAGCAGGTTGTTTTTACCGGTAACGTGACGGCGCTGTATGATGCCAAAGAAATACTATCTGATGAACTCCGTGTATTTTACGATAAACAGGCGGAAAAGCAGCAGGATGATGCCGTTGCTTCCGCCGCCGGCGTAAATAAAATCATTGCATCCGGACAGGTGCGCATTACGTTCGAAGAAAATACCGCCACCTGCGACCAGGCGGTATATACAGCTGCCACAAACACCATGGTTTTAACCGGTCAGGCGGTTAAACTGCAAAACAAAAAAAACTTTATCACCGGAAGCAAAATTACGATTTATCAGGACAGCGGCCAGATCCTGGTTGACGGCGACAATGGCAAAAGGGTAAATGCGGTGTTTCATCCGGATAAGAACGATTCAATTTCTGAATAGACCGCACGGATCTGAAATGACAACCCTGTCCTTAAATCATTTGATTAAAATTTATAACCACCACCGCGTGGTCAATGATGTCAGTCTGGAGATCAGCAGCGGCGAAGTTGTGGGACTGCTCGGTCCCAACGGCGCCGGCAAAACCACGACCTTTTATATGGCCGTGGGCCTGATCAAACCCGATGGCGGAGACGTGTATCTTGACGCTCAGGCCATTACCCAGGATCCCATGTACAGACGCGCCAGAAAAGGGGTCGGTTACCTGCCTCAGGAACCGTCCATTTTTAAAAAACTGACCGTAAAAGAAAACCTGATGGCAATCCTGGAATCCCTGCCCATTTCCCGGCATGAACAGCTTCACAAAGCAGACCAGCTGCTGGTGGAACTGGGCATCAGCCGCCTGACCGATCAGAAAGCCGCTGTTTTGTCCGGGGGCGAGCGACGGCGGCTGGAAATCACCCGTGCGCTGGCCACGGACCCGGCGTTTATTCTGCTGGACGAACCGTTTGCAGGGGTGGATCCCCTGGCCGTGATTGATATTCAGAAAATTATCAAGCATCTTGCCCAACGGCGCATCGGAGTGGTGATATCCGACCACAACGTCCGGGAAACATTGGGTGTATGCGACCGGGCGTATATTTTAAGCCAGGGTCAGATTGTGGAATCCGGATCACCGGAAAAAATCGCCACCAGCCCGCTGGCAAAAGAAATTTATCTGGGTCAGGAATTCAAACTCTAACTTATGGCTATCGAACTTCAACAAAACCTCCGACTTCAGCAACAGCTGATTATGACACCGCAACTGCAGATGGCGATTAAACTCCTGCAGCTTTCCCGGCTGGAGATGGTGGAAATGATTCAGCAGGAGATTGAAACCAATCCCACACTGGAAGACGCCCGGACCCTGACCACGGACGAAGAAGCTGAAAATCCTGAAGCAGAACCCTCCACCACCCCTGAAGTGTCTGTTGAAGAACGCTTTGACAATTACCTGGACTGGCAGCAGTATCTGGATGAATTCAGCTCCACCGGAAAAATTCATTTTGAAAGCGAACAAAAAGACGCACCGGACCTGGAAGCGTTTACCACTGCCCGAACGTCTCTTGCGGATCATCTCCGGTGGCAGCTTCTCATGACCCAGCCCACCACCGAAGAAGAGGATATCGGCAGCCTCATCATCGGCAATATCAATAAAGACGGTTACCTGGACGCTACGGTGGCAGAAATCGCCTCTGCTGATCATCATTCAGAAGAAATGATCCGGCAGATGATCACCCGGATACAGTCTTTTGATCCGCCCGGCGTCGGGGCAGCCGATCTTCGGGAATGTCTGCTGCTCCAGACCGCCCACCTGGGCATTGACAGCCCGCTTGTGGATAAAATTATCCGGAACCACTTAAAAGAACTTGAAACAAAACAGTATAAAATTATTGCCCGGTCCTTAAAATGCGATATCAGCAGCATTATCGCCGCCGTCAAGGTTATCCAGCGGCTGGATCCCAAACCCGGGGATAAATTTAATGATGACCAGCAGATTTACATCACACCGGATGTTTATGTATACAAAGAAGGCGATGATTATCTGATCCTGCTCAATGACGATGATATTCCCAGACTCCAGATCAATTCCTACTACAAAAAAGCCGTGCAGCGGGGGGAAAAAATAGCCGAAGAAACCAGAACCTATCTCAAAGACCGCCTCCGGTCTGCGGAATGGCTGATCAAAAGCATTCACCACCGCCGTAAAACCATTTACAATGTCATGGAAAGCATTATAAAATTTCAGCGGGATTTTTTCGACCATGGCATCAGCCATCTCAAGCCCATGGTTCTCCGGGATGTGGCCGATGACATTGAAATGCATGAATCCACCATCAGCCGTGTCACCAACAATAAATACGCTTATACCCCCCAGGGCCTATTTGAGCTTAAATTCTTTTTTAACAGCTCCATCAACCGCTCCCATGGCGGGACCATTGCCTCAGCCAGTGTTCAGGATAAAATCCGGAAACTCATTGAATCGGAAAATCACAAAAAGCCCTTTAGCGACAAAAAAATTACGGAAATCCTGGAAGCCGACGATGTTCACATCGCCAGACGCACTGTGGCAAAATACAGGGAAATGATGGGAATTCTCCCTTCAAGCAAACGTAAACAATATTAAGGAGGACACCATTTATGCAGATATCGGTAACCTTTAAAAACCTTGATCCCTCCGAGAACCTGAAATCTTATGTCCAGAACAAACTCACCAAGCTGGACAAACTGCTTGAAAATCCGGCCGAGGCCCATGTGGTGCTTTCCGTGGAAAAAATCCGCCACATCGCTGAAATCAAAATCATCGGTGACCGTTTGAATATCAACTGCCGGGAAAAAACCGGGGACATGTATTCTTCCATTGATCTGGCCCTGGATAAACTGGAAAAACAGATAAAAAAAAATAAACAGAAAATCCGAAACCACCGCCAGGGATCCCGCAATGAAATCCGGGACCGGGAGGACATCACCGGCCTTCCCGAGGCAGTGCCGGCCGATGAAACCGCCGCGCCGGAGATCAAAATTCAAAACATTGAATTCAAGCCCATGGACGTGGAGGAAGCCAGTTTGCAAATTGCCCTGATTCCTGATAATTTTATCGTATTCACCAATTCCGTCACCAACCAGGTAAATGTCCTGTACAAAAAAAATGACGGCAGTCTCGGCCTGATTCAGCCCATTACCTGATTGGCTTTTATTAACTTTTATTTCCAAACCATGACAAAATGAAAATTCTTGATTTTCTTGATCCGGAAAACATTAAAACCGATCTTAAAGCCACGGATAAAAAAGGGGTGCTTGAAGAACTGACCCTTCCGGTGGCGGCCATTACAAAAATTGGACACAAGGAGCTTGTGCGGGTACTGATGGAGCGGGAGCACCTGGGCAGCACCGGCATTGGAAACGGCATCGGCATTCCCCACGGAAAACTCAAAGGGCTGCCGTCGCTCATCCTGGGGGTGGGGCTCAGCCGGAAAGGGGTGGATTTTGACGCCATTGACAAAAAGCCCACCCATATTTTCTTTCTGCTGCTGACACCGGACAACTCCACTGACCTGCACTTAAAACTGCTGGCCCGGATTTCCAAAGTTCTGAAAGAACCGGTGTTCCGGGAAAAATTAAGGGCAGCCGGGGACAGGCAGGAAGTGATTGATCTGATAAAAAATATTGATAATGATTTCTAACAAACACATCTCGCCCCCGGGTGGTATTGTCATCTGATGATAAACTATAAAATCATTATTATCACCGGCCTGTCCGGTTCCGGCAAAAGTACCGCCATTGCGGCCCTTGAAGATTCCGGTTTTTACTGCGTGGACAACATGCCGGTGGAACTGCTGCCCAAGTTTCTTGAAATTCCCATTCATCGGGATACGGAAATCAAAGGGCTTGCCTTTGTCATGGATATCCGGGAAAAAGGATTTCTGGATGCCTGGCCCCTGGTTTTTGAAAATCTGCAGAACAAAGGACATCAGTTTGAAATTCTGTTTCTTGAGGCAGAGGAAACCGTACTTCTGAAACGGTTCAGCCAGACCCGGCGGCAACATCCCCTGGTACGGGACAAATCCCTTATAGAAGGTATCCGTGAAGAAAAAATGCTGCTGGAGCCCCTGAAAAAAGCGGCTTCCAGGATCATTGATACGTCGGACTGCAACCTTCATGCGCTGAAATCCATTATTTTCAACTTTGCCCAGGGCATGGTGGATACGGTATCCATGCGCATCAAAGTCATGTCCTTCGGCTTCAAACACGGGATTCCCCATGACACGGACCTGGTGATGGACGTCCGGTTTCTTGCCAATCCCTATTTTATACCTGATTTAAAAGATTTTTCCGGAAAAGATGAAAACGTCAGAACCTATATCCTGAGCCACGCCACCACGCATACTTTTTTAACAAAATTCAAAGATATTATTGATTTTTTAATCCCGCTGTACGAAAAAGAGGGCAAATCTTATTTAACGATTGCAATCGGTTGCACAGGCGGTCAGCACCGCTCCGTGATGATTGCCGAAGAAATCTACAGCTATATCAACAAACCCGGCCGGCCCGCGGACATCCGCCACCGGGATCTTGATATTAAAACCTAATCACAGGATAATAAATTTTTTATGATCGGCATTGTTATTGTTGCCCATGGTCAGCTTGCGGATGTACTTCTGGAAACCGCTGAACTCATTTTCGGCAAAAAGCCGGATGCGGTTGTTGCCGTATCCCTGAATCTTGCGGAACCGGTGGAAAAATTAAAAAAAAAAATTACCACTGCCATTAAATCCGTGGACGCCAACAGGGGGATTCTGATTCTGACGGATATGTTCGGCGGCACACCATCCAATTTAAGCTATACCTTTCTTGAGGAAGGGCGTATTGAGGTGATTACCGGCGTGAATCTGCCGGTGCTGCTCAAAGCCATCAACATCCGGGGCAAAGACATGGATCTCCATCAGATGGCAAAGGCCATTGAGGCCAATGGGAAGAAAAGCATTTCTCTGGCCAGCAGCATTCTGAAAGGGGAAAAGCGCAGCTGACAGATGCCGGATTTAGCCTTCACCGCCATGACAAAAACCGATATTGATGAGGTGCTTGTCATTGAAGAGGCCTCTTTTCAACAGCCCTGGGGACGGGTGTCGTTTGAGGGAGAAATCACCTGCCGGGACGCCCGGGGGCTGATTTTACGTCATAACAGCATTGGCTGCCGCCACCCGATACTTGCTTATCTCTGTTCCCGGGTAGTGGCAGATGAACTGCATATTTTAAAAATTGCCGTTGCCGACGCCTGGCGCGGCAGAGGCTGCGGCAGGCGCCTGCTGCAGCACGGTTTGGAACAGGCCGAAAAGGAAGCGGTTCGCACCTGTTACCTTGAAGTAAGACAAACAAATGCCGACGCCCTCCGGTTTTACCGGAAAGCCGGTTTTTATAAAGAAGCACAGCTTTCAAATTATTATTCTGATACGCATGAGGACGTCATTCTCATGCGGAAAAACATGTTCAAGGAGGAACGCTAAATGACAACAAAACTTGCAATCAATGGATTGGGACGCATCGGCCGACTGGTTTTCCGTGCTGCGTTGAAACGGCCGGAACTGGAAATTGTGGCAGTTAACGACTTAATGGATCCTGCATCCATTGCGCATTTGCTGACCTATGATTCCGTGCATGAAAAACTCGATGTCCAGATCACTGCCAAAGAAGGGGCCATTGAAATAGAAGGCAAAACCATTGCCGTGTTTTCGGAGAGGGATCCGGCCAACCTTCCGTGGAAAAAATACCATGTGGATATTGCCGCGGAATGCACCGGCCTCTTCCGGGACCGGGAAAAGGCAGGCAAACATCTGGCCGCGGGCGCCAAAAAAGTGATTATTTCCGCGCCCGCCCAGGACCCGGATGTCACCATTGTCATGGGGGTGAATTCAGACATCTATGATGCCGCCAGCCATCATATCATTTCCAATGCCTCCTGCACCACCAACTGCCTGGCGCCCGTGGCCAAAGTGCTGAATGATGAATTCGGCATTGTTGCCGGGCTTATGACCACCATCCATTCCTATACAGGGGATCAGCGCCTCCTGGATGCCCCGCACAAGGATCTTCGCCGGGCCCGGTCCGCGGCATTGTCCATGATTCCGACCACCACCGGGGCTGCCAAAGCCGTCGGCCTGGTGCTGCCGGCATTAAACGGCAAACTGAACGGTCTGTCCATCCGGGTTCCTACGCCCAATGTCTCTGTGGTGGATCTGGTGGCGACCCTGAAAAAAACCGGCATCAGTGTCGATGATATCAACGGCGCCCTGAAAAACGCCTCGGAAAATGCCCTTGCCGGTATTCTCGGATACAGCGAGCTGCCCCTGGTTTCCACGGATTTCAATGGCTGCACCCTTTCTTCTGTTGTGGATGCGCCTACCACCTATGCAATTGACAATATGGTAAAAGTATTGTCCTGGTACGACAATGAAGCCGGCTATTCCACGCGTATGGCGGATCTTGCGGAAATGATCGGCAACCGTCTGTAGTCGGCAATCCACGAAATGCTTTTCTCAGCTGGAAAGGAGGGGGTATGACAGACTATCGCACCCCGTTGATTGCGGGAAACTGGAAAATGTTTAAAACCGGCGCAGAAGCGGTTCAATACGCTAAAGCGCTGAAAAAACAGGTAGCAGATGTTGAAAACACCGACATTATGATTGCACCGCCGTTTACCGCTCTTTCAGCGGTATCTGAGATATTGCGGGACACCCGGATCGGCCTCGGGGCCCAGAATATCTTCTGGGAAAAGGAAGGCGCCTTTACCGGTGAAATTTCCGCCCCCATGCTGATTTCCGCCGGATGTCAGTATGTGATTATCGGTCATTCAGAACGGCGGCAGTATTTTGGAGAAACCGACGAGACGGTCAACCGCAGACTAAAGGCCGCAGCGAATGCCGGACTGATCCCGATCCTCTGCGTGGGGGAAACCGAAACGCAGCGGGAAGCAAAGAAAACTTTTTCTGTGCTTGACAAACAGATTAAGGATGGGTTAAATGGTCTGATTCTTGACGAGCATCATCCTCTGGTGATTGCGTATGAACCTGTCTGGGCCATTGGCACCGGAAAGACCGCCTCCCCGGATCAGGTTCAGGAAGTTCATGCTTACATCAGGAAACAGATAGCGAAAAACTTTGGAAATATGCTTGCAAATGCCATCCGGGTTCTGTATGGAGGGAGCGTCAAACCGGATAATGTATCCGGCCTGATGGCCCTTCCGGATGTGGACGGCGCGCTCGTCGGAGGCGCCAGCCTGCAGCCGGAAACCTTCAGCCAGATCATTCATTTTTAAATTTTCAAAAAGATGTAATTAAAAACACAATGACCGCATTCATCGTAACCATACATGTTATTGTCAGCATCGCCCTTATTCTTATTGTACTGCTGCAAACCGGCAAAGGCGCGGATATGGGAGCTGTTTTCGGTGGCGCCGGCAGCCAGGCCCTTTTCGGCACCACCGGGGCCGCCACCTTTCTCGGTAAAATGACCACCGTGGCTGCTGTGGTGTTTATGATCACCTCCCTGTCCCTGGCGTATCTTTCCAAAAGTGGCGGAGATTCCGTTGTCACCGGTATTAAGCCGGCCGCAACAGAGCAGGCGGCACCCTCCGCACCGGTGAAACCGGCGGAACCAGCGGAGGAAACGGCTTTACCTGCTGATTCTCCGGTATCGGGAGACACAAAACCGCAAAGTGCGGTGCCGTCTGAAACCGAAACATCATCACCGGCGGTTGCTCCCGCATCAGAGGCCGCTCCGCAGGATGACGTGACAGACCTTTCAATTCCGGATATGCCGGTTTCTGAAACACCTGAAAAAGAGGATGCTGCACCGCCGGTTACGGAATAAACCCCATCAAAAACATTGCCGAAGTGGTGGAATTGGTAGACACGCTATCTTGAGGGGGTAGTGGGTTACGCCCGTGCCGGTTCAAATCCGGCCTTCGGCACCACAATCATAAAACCGCAGTCATCAAAAAAGAATTTTCTCCCCCGATATGAATGACTGCGGTTTTTTTTTGACAAAAAAATGCCTGATATATTCACTATTCTGAAAAAAATAAAATTCTATACCATTAACCTGCCCCTGATACTGATCACCATACCGGCAGGATTTTTGCTGGAATTTATCATCACATTCCCCTTTATCATTCTTTGTTCCATAGACGCCCTGTCCGTCCGCGGAAAACCAAAACAAAAATCATAAGGCGTTGTCATTATTGCTTTTGCGCGGAAGATTGGGCTTCCAGTCGATTCATCTTGCCGATAATACATTTTTGAAGTTTATTCAAATCAATAGACGTAAACCGGATGCCAATCCCCCCTTTCGACAAATGAACGGTCTGCCCGATGGCCTGAATTTTAAGGGCCGGAGAATCCGAATGGGGATCAAAATCAATCTCAATATCTGTTTTCGCAGGAACAGAGACAATTTCATCGGTTTTCAGAAAAAACCCATTGGCACCCAGATTTTCAACCGGTCCTGACAGCCGGATGCTGGACCGGGACCCTTCGCCATATTCTTCGGTCACCTTTAAATGTGCAGTGGTATCCGACCATGTCTGACTTCTGGTATACCTTCGCTTATTGACTGACATCTTCTGGGCCTCCTTTATCGGTAAAACCGTTATCATTCAGTTTCAAAAGCTTATCCAGCTCACCGGTCTGGTCGAGTTCAGATAATTCATCATATCCGCCAACATGATATTCCTCAATAAAAATCTGGGGAACCGTCCGCATGCCGCCGCTGCGTGTCACGGCCGCGGCAATCCGCTCCGGATGGCCGTCAACTTCAAGTTCATTAAACCGGACCCCTTTGCTTCTCAAAAGCGATTTGGCGTTAATACAGTAAGGGCAGGTTCGGGAGGTATAAATATCAATTTGGATCATTTGCGTCTCCTTTTTTTCAGACAGCTTCAAGCCGTAAAACAAAATCATGCCAGCGATGACAAAACCATTCAACCGGCATGCTGTCCATGGTTCTTAATTCAAGGGTGGGTCCTTTAAGATTAAACCGCACATCCGTAAACAAAGTGGTCATATGGCGCAGGAACGCGTCAAAAGACACATCCGAACTAACCGCAAACGGCACATCTTCACCCAGCACATCCGCATGCAGGGCAAAATTAACCAGCCGCCGGATAAGAATTTCAGAAGACGGCAGAATTTCGGAACAACAGGGGGGCAGGCCGCATCGGCAGGAATCGGTCTGCATCCAGATATCTCTGCGCATGGGCGACATTTTAAACCCATCCGTCCGGGAAAGGCGGCACAACACTCTGAACAAAGGCAGAATCTCATCTATGCCGGAAATCACCACATGCAGATGAATGGAGGCAGTTCCTTTCATCATTTCCAGCCCCCGGCGATCCACTGTTGACAGACGCTGATGCAATTTCACATATCGCTCGGATGTCAGGCAAAGGGGGGCGTCCTTTCGATGGGGCATAAAATCTACCGCAATAAAATCAATGCCCAGATGCCGGCGAATCAGGGCATTGGTAGTTTGAACCGCCACAAGAAGATCATCAAATCTTTGCATGTCATCGGCAAACAATGGCGGGCTGGCGTATTCTATCTGCCCCCCCGGCTCAAAGGCCACCCCCAGGCCATTATCTGCATATAAAACGTCTTTATCCTTCAGGAACCCTTCAGAAGCCAGCAAACGGGACACCGCCGACACATCGGCCGGGGTCAGTATCCGGGTGGGCAAAAATTCGTACTCAAACCCGTAACTCCGTCTTCCCGTGTTCTTGAGCCGCGAAAGCACCTCCAGGTATTTTTCCGTATACAAACGAAGCAGGTGATCAAATAAAGGCGTCATTTTAAAAAAGCATCAGCAAGGGTATTTGTAAAAAAAGCCTCATACCACAGGGTAAACATAATGACCGCAAATACCTGGTCCGCCGTGGATACCAGCGTTTCCGGGCCGATGTCCCGGGAAGAAACCTGGCCGGAGAGCGTCCGCACATAATCCGGATCAAGAATCCCCTGTCGGCGCACCGCATTTCCCAAAAGAATATCCTGAAGAAAATCCGGCAGGGTTTCAGGCGCGGAAAGCCAGTCCGCCATGGGAATCGTAAACGGCTGCTTCCGGCGATACGCAGTCTGCGAATCCAGTATGTTAAATTTTACATAGGCGTTGCTGCAAATATATTTTTCCCTGATGCTGTCAAGATTCACTTTGAACTGCACCGGCAGGCCGGCCGCGAATTCAGCCAGCCGGTAATCCAGAAAAGGGGTCCGGGCTTCAAGGGAATGACGCATGGACAGCCGATCCAGACGCAAAATAACATAATCCGGCAATCGGAAACGGGTCTCATAGGCAATGGCCTGATTCACTGGCTCACCCACATTGTCAAGCCAGGGCACTGCATCCGCTTCATAAACAGCTGCTTCCGGACGACTGCCGGTCAGCCGGAAAATTGTTTCCCTGTCAAAAAGCATTTCATTTTGAATGTAGCGTTCTCCGGCATTGTGGCTGCGACAGACAAGATAATGCTTCAATTCAGGAAAGGCAAGCATCAGTTGCTGCTGCTGTTTCTGAGATAGGCTCTCAAACCGGAAGGCTGCCTGCTCAATCATGAACTTGCGGTATCCGCCGAAAATTTCATCCGCGCCTTCTCCGGTGAGCACTGTCTTTACCTGTTTTGCCGCCATTTCACAAACCATGTCCGTGGGCAGCAGCGTTCCCAGGGATATCGGTTCTTCCAGGGCTGCCGCCAGTGCCGGCAGCCGGTGCAGGTCTTTTTTGCCGCACTGCCGGGTGATCAACCGGGCCGCATGAAATTTTTCCGGGTTTTGCGCCAGAAACTGGTTTACGCCTGGCAGCTCATTGTATTTTGCTTCATCAAAGCCAATAGAAAACAGGCGGATTGCCGGCTGCCGGGCCGCGGCCAGGGCGGATACAGCAGATGAATCAATGCCGCCGCTGATAAGGGATCCCACTTCCACATCCGATCGCAGCCGAATTTTCACGGCATCGAAAAACAGTTCATAAAACCGTTCCAGCGCCTCATGTTCCGTGATATCCGGATTCAGCCGATCCAGCCGGTAATCCCAGTACCGTTTGATCTTAAATCCGCCCGAATCAAGATCATACTCCAGATATGCCCCGGGCGGCACCCGGAAAATGTTCCGAAACAGGGTATGGCTGCCCGGGACATAACGGTACGTAAAATAGGCTGCCACCCGATCAGGATTCATTTCCGGCCGGGTATGGCTGCCGGAAAACAGCGGCTTGATTTCCGATGAAAAAAGAAATCTGTCTCTTGCACTCATGTAGTAAAGGGGCTTGATGCCAAACCGATCCCGGAACAATATCAGCCGATTTTTTGCCGGATCCAGAATGACGCCGGCGTACATGCCGTTTAAAAGCGCCAAAAAATCAAGCCCGCGCCGGCGGTACAGGTGCAGGGCCACTTCCATATCCCCCCTGGAAACAAACGGCGCATCCGCCACCTGGCGCTTCAATTCAATATAATTGTAAATCTGGCCGTTGCACATGATCACACTGTTGTCAGCCTGGCTCTCAATGGGCTGCATCCCGGTTTCCAGATCCAGAATGGACAGCCGCACAAACCCCATGCCCACGGTACGGCCGCCAACCCTGTAAACCCTCTGGCGGCTGTTATCCGGCCCCCGGTGAGAAAGCAGTGTATTCATCTGGTCCAGAACCCGGTTTATTTTATTCGGGGACGGTTCCTGCACAACAATCCCGTTAATACCGCACATTCACAGCATCCTTTTGTTCATATTGATCTTTTGAGGGCAACCCTTTGAATGCCCGAATCCCTATCGAATCCGCAGCGGTTCAGCTTCGAATCAATACCGGTCTGCCAACGCGTCTGAACACAATACCGGTCGGACTGATAAATTGCAAAAAAAGAAACGTCTGCAAACAAAAAAAATGAAATAAGACTTATGATATGTTATACTCAATAAGCCGGGCCGTCTTTTTACTTTTTACCACTTAACATCCCATGTTTTTACCTATTTTTGGGCTGCCATTTTTTTATCACTTATGAACAATGTTTTAGACAAACCATACAATTTCACCAGAACACCCAACCGGCACGTCCGGGAAACCAGACAGTTACGAAGAGGATTCCGGCAGCCCCCCGGCAGAACCCCGGAAAAATTCCCGGGCAATACGCCGGACAATTCCATCGTGGACCAGGAAGCCACCCGCCTTAACCTGCATCGCCGCCAAAAACAGCCGGTTCTGTGCAAAGCCTGCGGCCACCCCATAACAACCACCGGCGAAATCGTGGCTGTTTCCAATTCCCATCAGCATATATTCGCCAATCCCGGCGGACTGGTATTCACCATCGGATGTTTCCGGACCGCCCCCGGGTGCATGACCACCGGTCCGTTGACCGCTGAATTTTCGTGGTTCAGGGGGTATCAGTGGCGTATCGCCATCTGTGCATCCTGTCACATCCATATCGGATGGATGTTTGCCGGCACCGGCCACTCTTTTTTCGGCCTGATTCTGGACCGGCTGACAAATGCGTAACCCGATCCGCAGGATGGGTATTTCCAAAGGTATTTCAAAAAACTATTTATTGACAAATCCCGCCTTCTTATTATAAGAAAATAACAGCTATTATTTAATTTTCAGCCGATCTCATCATTCATTCATTTGTTTTTCAAAAAACATAAACATTGTGCATGATGAAAACCCTTCATGAAATGAGGAAAATATGTTTTACAGGCTGACCGGTCTATCAATTCAATTAATAACCGTGTTTATTTATGGGTTTTTATTCTCCGGTCTTGTCCTTGCCGCTCCCGTCACCTGTTCTGCCCAGATGGCGGAACTCACGGAAATTCAAAACGGCATTTTTTTCCTTTCCCACAAAAACATGAACATCACCGCTGAAACCTTTCTCACGGACAAATATATTGATGAGGATCAGGCCCGGTATTTCAGTGAAATTTCACGCCCTGAACCCAACACGCCGGCAGACGGGAATTATCCTTTTACACTGGTGGATCACTACATTCTGGATTCCGACCTGGAAATCAAATATCAGTATAACAGCATTTTATGCAGCGCATTTCCCCGGGTGGCCTATCTGAGCCGCCATGATATCTCCATCACCGACTACACAGACACCCGTATGCCGCCGGTGTATTCAATAAACACCATCAAGGGCATTGACCCTTACACCGGTGAAAAAGTAACCGCGATGCATCTGGAAGTGAACAACTATGAAAATCATGTAAATGAAATTTTTCAAAAATCTCCAAAAACCAATTATCTTGGCACAAATGGCATTGAAGGGGAACTGTATGTGCGGGGATATGTCGGCAATACCTACGTCCGGGTAGACAGTGCCCAGATAGCTGTCTGGATTCGCCACACTGACACCCCCCTGATAAAAAGATGCAATCCGCCAAAAACCTATACCACCTGCCTTCACCCTTCTGATATCCGGCCGGAACCGGAACCGGTGCGCCTGATTCGGTTGTCTTCCCAGAATCCCTGCATCGGCGAACCCTTTATGCCGGTGCCGCCCCGCAGCAACTGCTATTATCCCCTGCCGGAAGAAAGAACCACCCCGGCGGCTACAAACTGGAGCTATAATTACAATCTTCGAAACACCACCCCGGCTTCTGATCTGACCCGATAGCGTTTCAGCAGGATGACATCAGGACCCATCCAAAGGACGCGGTTCATCTTCCAGAAAAATTCCGCTTTAAAAATCTCCCTGCTGATTTTTCAATTTTTATATTTTTAAAATTTTCTTGACTTTTGCATAAAAAAAATATATTTTTATTAGATTTATTTTTGGCAAACATTACCCCTTTTTATCTCTTTGATATTTTTGGATTAACCATGACACAAACCATGCAAAAAGTAAGAAACATCGGTATCAGCGCGCATATCGATTCAGGAAAAACCACCCTGACCGAACGAATTCTGTATCTCACGAAAAAAATTCACCGCATTCACGAAGTGCGCGGTAAAGACGGGGTCGGCGCCACCATGGATTCCATGGAACTTGAAAAAGAACGCGGGATCACCATTGCTTCCGCTGCCACCTACTGCCAGTGGAAAAACCATGAAATCAACATCATTGACACTCCCGGGCATGTGGATTTCACCATAGAGGTGGAACGGGCCCTCCGGGTGCTGGACGGCGCCATTCTGGTACTCTGTTCCGTGGGCGGGGTCCAGTCCCAGTCCATTACAGTGGACCAGCAGATGAAACGCTACAAAGTGCCGTGTGTCGCGTTTATCAACAAATGCGATCGCAGCGGCGCAGACCCGTTCCGGGTCATCGGACAGTTGCGGGAAAAATTAAACCACAATGCCGTGGCCGTTCAGATTCCCATGGGCCTTGAAGCGGACCTGGAAGGCATTATTGATCTTATCGCCATGAAAGCCGTCTATTTTGACGGGGAATTTGGCGATGATATCCGTATTGAAGAAATTCCTGAAGCATTTCTGGAAACCGCCCTGGAAAAACGCGAAGTCCTGGTGGATGCCGCCTCCATATTTTCCGACGAACTCACCGAACGGGTCATTGAAGAAACCGACATCCCGGAGGATCTGCTCATTGATGCGATCCGCACCGGCACCCTTCAGCGTGAAATCACACCAGTGGTAATGGGATCAGCATATAAAAACAAGGGCATCCAGCTTGTGCTGGATGCGGTGAATCATTTTCTGCCCTCCCCTGTGGAAGTCGAAAACGAAGCATTGAATCTGGACGAAGATGAAACCGCTTTCCGTCTCACCGGGAAAACAAAGGATCCCCTTGTGGCCCTTGCCTTTAAACTGGAAGACGGCCAGTTCGGCCAGCTGACCTACATCCGGGTGTATCAGGGGGAATTAAAAAAAGGCGACACCTGCATTAACGTCAGGACCGGCAAAAAAATCAAAATCGGCCGGATTGTCCGGATGCACGCGGACCAGATGGAAGAAGTGGAAAAAATTGAAGCCGGTTATATCGGGGCCCTGTTCGGTGTGGACTGCGTTTCCGGAGACACCTTTACGGCTGCCGGCCTGAATGTTTCCATGACCTCCATGCATATTCCGGAACCCGTGATCTCTCTTGCCATCAAAGCCAAGGACAATGCCGCTGAAACCCGCATGGCCAAAGCCCTGAACCGGTTCACCAAGGAAGACCCGACCTTTCAGACCTATATCAGCGAGGAAACCGGCGAGACCATTATCAGCGGTATGGGCGAGCTGCATCTGGAAGTCTATATCGAACGTATGAGGCGGGAATACAAGGCGGAAATCATTACCGGCGAACCCAGCGTCGCCTACCGGGAAACCATTACCGCTGTCACGCCCTTTGACTATACGCACAAAAAACAAACCGGCGGCGCAGGCCAGTACGGCCGGATTGCCGGGATTATGGAACCCCTGTCCGAAGGGGAATTTATTTTTGAAAACAAAATCACCGGCGGGTCCATTCCCACCCAGTATATTCCGGCTTGTGAAAAAGGATTTACCGCCTGCCTGGCAAAAGGCCCGTGGATGGAATATCCGGTTACCGGCATTAAAATTACCATCAATGACGGGGCCTCCCATTCCGTGGACTCTTCGGAAATGGCATTTCAGGCGGCGGCCCGGGGAGCGTTTCATCAGGCCTATTTCAAAGCCCGGCCCGTGCTGCATGAACCCATCATGAAAGTGGTTATCGAATCACCGGCGGAATTTCAGGGATCTGTCATGGGCTCCATCAACCAGCGGCGCGGTATTATTATCGGTTCCCATGATGTGGGCCAGATGACATCCATTGAAGCCCAGGTGCCGCTTTCCGAAATGTTCGGTTATTCAACCATTCTGCGGTCCATGACCCAGGGCAAGGCCCAGTTTACCATGGAATTTTCCACTTACCGCCAGGTCCCCCAAAGCATTTTGGAAACCCTTGAAAAAAAAACTAAAACCGGTACCTGATACCTGAATACATTCCCATGCACGATAAAATTCAACCCACAAGCATTGATAAAGGACTGATATATGTTGAAAAATCAGCTTATTCTGAGAGACCCGTTGGGTTTTCTGGGATATAACAGCGAAGAAACCGAAAAAAAAGGCAGTTTTGGCGCCGTGACCTCCCGGGCCGGAGTGGGCAAAACCGCTTTTCTGGTGCAGATTGCCCTGAGCAGTCTGCTGAAAGACAAAAATGTACTGCATGTCAGTGTTCAGGACCCCGTTGACAAAGTCAATTTATGGTACTCAGAACTGTTCCTGAACCTCACCGCTGCTTCAGACAAAAAAGCATCCGGCCAATTGTGGGATTCGCTGCTCACCCGGCGGTTCATCATGACATTTGAAACGGAAAGTTTTGATTTTGACCGGCTGATCTCCCGAATCAGGGAATTAAAAGAACAGAATATTTTTATGCCCCAAATGATCATTTTAGATGGCCTGGACATTGACGCGCCCGTGGGCACCGGCCTTCATGCCCTGAAAACATTTGCCGTGGAAAATCAGCTGACGCTCTGGTTTTCCATTCGCACCCATCGCCACCAGACGGAAAATCCGGCCCGGCTGCTCAGAGAACTGTATGCCGACGGCGAAAATGACCTTTTCGATATGGTCATCCAGCTGATGCCCGCCAAAGACGGCATCCATGTAAACCGCATTTCCGAAGATCAGCCAGCCGGTGCCAGCCAGCCCCCCCTGCTTTTTGATCCCGCAACCATGATGATCAAAGAAAACACGGGAAACTGATTTTAAAAATTTTCCAATGCTTTCCCAAAACGGCCGCAAACAACCTTAATTTTGACTGCGGCCGTTTTTTTCCTTCCAAGCCGAATCCTCCAGGCCCGTCACCCCCCCTGCCCCGATTTTTGAATTTAATTTATTGTAATATCGTTTAAGCGATGTTATAAGTGAAAAAAAATTTCTAAAAAAATCTTACCCGAAAATTCAGACGTCTAAAGGAAAGTATCCACTAATTTTCATAATTTTCTACAATTTTCAAAAAGGGGAGGGGATTAAAAAATGCGCCGTAAAAAATTATTGTTTACCCTGACATCAATACTGTTTTTGTTATGTTTACCATTTTTTTTATCTCCGTTTTTATCCCCGGGTTTCTGCAGCGAAAAACCGTCTTGCGCGGTAATGTTATTTCACCCGGACACGACCGCTTCTGACAGCTATAACAGCCGGATCTTATCTGAAAAATATGCAGCGATGCTGGACCGTCTGGATATGTTTGAGGTCATGGATTACAAAGAAATGGATGCCGTTCTGGAAAGCAAAAACGCGGGCGACCTCAAAAAAACCTGTACGGATCTGGGATGCGCTCTCAGGGCGGGCAATAAACTGGGAGTTGATTTTATCATTTACGGCATTGCCGGAAATGTGGGCCGGCTGTTTTCTTTAGACACCACCCTGGTAAACGTCGCCGGCGGCAATGAAACCCAGCATGCTGTATATGACTTTGAAGGCGAAGCCGCGGAATTCATGAAAACCGCGCCAGCGGAAAACATTAAATCCCTGTTTGGGCTCTATGAAATTCCGCCGGCACCCGAAGTTTCTGCTCAGGAAACAGCGACTGCCGGACTGGATTCACAAACAGCATCCGCCGCACCCCCTGCTGATGAAGACGCCTTTGTTCCGGCGGAATCCACAGCCGAATCCACTGACAACGCCCCCAAAAATCTCCGCATCGGCCCGCGCATCGGTATTGGCGCAAGTGATGATGGTGTGGAAGTCGGCGGCGGATTAGAAATTCAGTACAACAGCCTTTCGCTTATGGTTTTATTAAACGACGAAGGCGGTGCCGGCGCCCTGTCCTATTATCTTCATCCCCGGGGCAGTTCTCCTTATCTTTCTCTTGTGGGATCTTATTATGATTCGAAACATCACGGGGTGGATGAAATCGGCCGAATTTACGGCCTGCTGGTGGGATACCGCCTGACATTTGATAAATTTATGGACAAAGATTTCGCCAAAAATCTTGATATCCGCGCAGGATTGGGGGCCGGTTATGTCAACTGGGACCAGACGGAAATAGATCCCGGAGACGGAGAACAGGACAAAGATGAAGAATATATTCCTATTTTTGAATTTACCATGGGATATATGTTCTGATTCAGGATTTTGTCCGAGCTACACAACTGTCTGTATTCATATAAAATTTTATAAAACGCGGATGTCCGGAAAACCGGCAGCCGCGTTTTTTATGGATTTGCAGAAAATTTCTCAGGATCACGCAAGCGGACAACCATTTGTTTGACTTATTTCCGGTAATTTAATACAAATTTTTTTTGTCTTGAAAACACGCACCCTCATTTATGCTGATGTGACACAGGAGGTTAATTTGTATTCCAAAATACTCATGCTTCACTTTCCCACCCGTGAAGTTGAAAAACCCGTGGTCTGCAATCTCACCAGGTATTACGACCTGACCTTTAACATTTTAAAAGCCACCATTCTTCCCCGGAAAGAAGGCATTATGGTGCTGGAACTTTCCGGGTCCAGAAAAAACCTGAAAAATGCGGTTGAATACTTAAAGGAACAGGGCGTTATCGTCAAAAATGCCTCCCAGGAAATCAACCGGGATGAAAGCCGGTGCATCCATTGCGGCGCCTGCACCGCTGTATGCCCCACCCAGGCCCTGTATGTGAGCCGGCCGGATATGTATGTCAAATTTGACAAACAAAAATGCAGTGTCTGTGAATTATGCATTTCCACATGCCTGACCCGGGCAATGAAAATTACCCCCACCACTGAATCTGTGTTTGACTAACCGGTTTGCCGACATGAAGGTTAACGCCGCCATTGCCATCAGCGGTGGTATTGACTCCCTTGCCGCTGCTTTTATTCTGAAAAAACAGGTTCAGGATGTCGTGGGGCTCTATTTTATCAACGGGTATGAACCACCGCCGTATACGATCACGGAAAATTCAGGCCGGTTTAAAAAACCCGATTTACCCGTATCCGTTTTTAAACTGCCAAAACCCCATCCCCTCTATGGGATGCAGCAGCAGCTGGATATTCCCATTTTTCTGGTGGACGTGCGACAGTATTTTGAACATACCATTGTTGATTATTTTATGAATTCCTACAAACAGGGGTTGACCCCCAATCCCTGCCTCTGGTGCAATGCCCGGATCAAATTCGGAATTCTTGCCGAGGTGGCCGAAAAAATGGGAGCTGACTGCCTGGCCACGGGTCATTATGCCCGGACAATAAACATCAACGGCCGGTATTTTCTGCAAAAAGGCAGGGATAAGTCCAAAGACCAATCCTATTTTCTGGCGTTTGTGAATCAAAATATCCTGCCGTTGGTTCGTTTTCCCTTAGGCGCCATGACCAAAAAAGAAGTGACGCAACTGGCGGCAGAAAACCATCTTGTGCCTCTCACTCAGAAAGAAAGCCAGGATGTGTGTTTTATCCGGGACAACAATTACGCCCGGTTTATTTCCAGCCGCCAGCAGGCCGCCGGATCACCAGGCGATATTACAACACCGGACGGCACCCGCATCGGCACGCATCCCGGACTGCATCATTTTACCATTGGCCAGCGTCGGGGCATCAACTGTCCGGCCAAACATCCTTATTATGTAGTGGGTATTGATATCCGCCGGAACCAGCTGATGGTGGGCGAGAAAAAAGACCTTTACAAATCTTCACTGACCCTGCGGGATATCAACTGGTTTATCCCGCCCCCGTCGCATCCTTTTGATCAAGCGCTCTCAGTTTCCGTAAAAATCCGATACCGGCATCCGGCGGCTGCCGCCACACTGTTTCCAAAAAAAGACAATACTGCCGTGATAACCTTTGAAACTCCGCAACAGGCCATTACCCCGGGCCAGGGGGCGGTCTGCTATATTGATGACAAAATTATTGCCGCTGGGTGGATTGGAAGGATGGATCATGCCTGACGGATCTGCTCCCCGGCTGCTGCCGGTGAATGTGATCACCCTTGGCTGCAAAGTCAATCAGTTTGAATCCGAAGCCATTGCCATGGCCCTGGAAACTGTGCGGCTGGCCAGTACCGACGCAACGGCCGGCATCTGTCTGATCAACACCTGCACCGTGACCCAAAAGGCTTCCATGCAGTCCCGGCAGGCAATCCGGAAAACCATTCGCGAACATCCGGATGATATTATTGTGGCCACCGGTTGTTATGCCCAGTCCGAGCCCGAAGCCTTAAAAAAAATTGCAGGTCTTGATTATATTATCAGCAATGCGGACAAACACCGGATCATTGAGATTCTGGCCGCGGCCCGGCCCCTTCAAAAAAATCCAACACCGGTGATGCTTCACCATGACATCCGCCGCGAAAAATACCTCCACCCCACCCTCATGCCGGTGATGGAAAATCGCACCCGGCCGTTTATCAAAATCCAGGATGGATGTGATCATTTCTGCACTTACTGCATTGTTCCCTATACCCGGGGACCCAGCCGCAGCACTCCGCCGGCGGAAGTGCTGAAAATGATCCGCAGCCTGCCGCTGCAAAAACGGCAGGAAATCGTGCTGACCGGTATTCATCTCGGCAAATACGGCCTTGATCTCACCCCGGAAACTTCTCTTAAAAATCTGCTGCAGCAGATCCACCATGCAGCGGTGGTCAACCGGGTCCGCCTCTCATCTGTTGAACCCCTTGAGCTGACAGACGACCTTCTGGATTTTGCCGATGCATCCGGTTTGATCTGCCCGCATTTTCATATTCCCCTGCAAAGTGGCGATGACGGCATTTTAAAAGCCATGCACCGGCCCTATGATACAAAATATGTTGAAACACTGGTCCAAAAAATCCACACCCGTTTTCCGGATGCCGCCATTGGCGTAGATATTCTGGCAGGATTTCCCGGTGAAACCGAAACCGCCTTTACAAACACCTTCAGGTTGCTGGCAGGGTTGCCGATCACCTACCTGCATGTATTCCCTTTTTCTCCCCGGCCCGGAACACCGGCGTTTCATTTTCCCCATCCCGTGGCCGCGGACACGGTTAAAAAAAGACGCAATACCCTTTTAAACTTGAGCCGGCAGAAAAAAACCGCTTTTTATACAAAAATGACCGGCCGCATCCTGGACGTGCTGATTGAAAACCGGCGGGATCTCAACACCGGAAAACTCTCCGGTGTCAGTGCCAACTATGTACGCGTGCTGGCGGACGGAGATGACCGGCTGAAAAACACCCTTGTTCCCTGTCGAATCACCGGCATCCTGCGGCAGGATGCGGTTTCCGGGGAGCCCTGTTTGTGATCGCGGAAAGAAAATGATCTCTTGTGCTCCTTTGGTTACGGATATACGGTTAAACCGGCACAACCCTTTTAACGACAACCCCTGTGAGGTTTTCAATGACGCAAAATCAAGAAAACGAAAATACCGAAACATTGTTTACGATTTCTGAGCTGGCGGATCAGCTGGATATCAGCACCCGGGCCATCCGGTTCTATGAAGAAAAAGGGCTGATTCTGCCGGAACGGACCAAAGGCAATCACCGGATTTACAGCAAACGGGACCGGGCCAGGCTCAAACTGATTCTCCGGGGCAAACGGCTGGGATATTCTCTGGAAGACATTTCAGAAATGATTGGTCTGGCCAATTTTAACATGGAAGAGGAGCAGCAGCTGAAAAAAACCTTTAGCTATGGCAAACGCAAACTGGTTGAAATCAATGAACGCATGCAGGAATTGCAGATCCTGAGAGAAGATCTGCTGGCAATTCAGCAAAAAATATCAAAACGCATGGAAGAACTCAATATCAAATAACGCAAAATTCAATATGCAGTGAGGAGAAAAAAAGTATGGCGATTATTGAATGGGAAAAAAAAGACACGGTTGCCGTCATCCGTCTCAATAACAAAGAAAACCGGCAGAATCTGGCATTTGCACAACGCTTTACTGCGGTGCTGGATGAAATCGTGGAAGACACCGCTGTTATTGCGGTGATTATTACTTCCGCAGATCAGAAATGCTGGTCTTTGGGCGTGGATGTGGACTGGCTGGGCAAACAGTTTATGGAAAAAAATTTCAATGATATCAAAAATTTCATGTACGGCATGAACCGGGTTTTTCAGCGGCTGCTGTTGCTGCCCATGCCGGTCATTGCGGCCATTAACGGGCACGCATTCGGCAACGGCGCTATTTTGGCCTGCGCCTGTGATTTCCGGCTGATGAAATCCGACCGCGGCTATTTCTGCTTTCCGGAAGTGGACCTGGGCATCCCCTTTCTGCCGGGAATGGTGGCGTTTGTGCGAAAAGCCGTGCCTGAATATAAATTCAATGAAATGAAACTCACGGGAAAACGGGCCGGCGCGGCCGAACTGGCGGAGAGCCACGTTCTTTTAAAAGCCTGCGCCAATGCGGAAGAACTGATGGCGGAAGCCCTGGCTTTTGCCAATACCTTTACCAAAAAACGCGGGATTTTCGGCGAGCACAAAAAACGCATGCACAAACAGATCGTCCAGGTAATGGAAACTGAAGATCCGGAATATATTGAGCCGTTATTTCTGATGGTCCAGGATTAGGCAGACAAAACCTAAGAAAAAGCCGACACATTAAAAAATTTCAGGGTATTTTTGGCCTCGCGGATATATTCTTCGCGGGTGACCTGCATCATGGGCCGGAAAAAATTTTCACCGGACACAAAATTATGAATGGCGTTCATGATGGACAGCACCTTCATTCTCGCATCAAAGGGAACATTGTTTCGGTCCCTGGAAAGTCCCATGGAATAGGCGATATCGGATATATATTCCGGCACCTTGAAATCCAGCACACTGCCGTGCCGCATTTTGGTGAAATACCGGAACAGGGTGAGATTGGATATTTCCGGATTTTCAAACAGATAATCCGCCATTTCATCTAAAGCGATCCGGATCCTTTCTTCCAGGGGCCGTCCTTTGATGATTTTTTCCACCTCAATCAGCTTCTGACGCATTCCTTCGGTGACATCCATGATCACGGCCTCATAGAGGTCGCCCTTTTCCCCCCAGTGGTAATACAGGGTGGAGATATCAATGTTCACCGCTTTGGCAATCATCCGGGTGGTGGTGCCGTGAAACCCGTATTCCCCGAATATCTTCCGGGCCGCCCCGAGAATTTTCGCCTTCATGGAATCCGGATTTTGTTTTGCTTTTTCAAGAGAAGATGGCATGCTGTTGACCTTTTTTATATGCTTGTATCAGAATTAAATGACGTCCTGAGTTTCGAATCTTTCAATGTCAGCATCAGAATAGCCGTATGCCTTGAGAACGCTGATGGTATTTTCGCCATATTCCGGCGGCAGGGTGGTTACGGCACCCGGGGTACGGCTCATTTTTACCGGGGTTCCCAGAAACCGGTTTGTCTTGCCGTTGCTGCCGGTTAATGCCACCACCATTTCCCGATGCCTGAACAATGGATCATCTAATGCTTCCGCCAGGGTTTGCACCGGCCCCCAGCAGATATCCAGATCGGAAAAAGCGTCATACCATTGCCCAAGGGTCTTTTCCATGAATTTTTTCCGGAAAAATTCAATAATGGCCTCCCGATGGGCATCATCATACTGCAGGGGGATATATTCCGGCCGGTCAAAATAGACGCACAGATTTTTCCAGAACCGGTTTTCCACCGCACCAATGGATAAATACCGGTGATCTGCGGTTTCATAGGTATTGTAGCAGGCATACCGGTGGGACAGAATGGAATCAGAGCGTTTTACCGCCCCGCCCGTCAGCTGGCCGAGACTTAACACCAGAGACATGAGACTTAAGGCCCCGTCGGTCATGGAGATATCAATATACTGGCCTTTGCCGGTCTCATGCCGGCTGTGCAGGGCCATTAAAATGCCGATCACCCCATACATGCCGCCCCCGGCCATATCCGCAATCTGAATGCCGGGAATAGACGGGGCCCCGTCTTTCGGCCCGATCACGTCCAGCACCCCGGCCACACTCAGATAATTCACATCATGGCCGGCCGTATTCTGATACGGCCCGGTCTGGCCATATCCGGAAATAGAACAGTAAATAATTTTCGGATTTACTTTTTTTACGGATTCATAATCCACCCCCAGCCGCCGGGTAACACCGGGCCTGAATCCTTCAAGCACAATGTCAGCGGTTTGTGCCATTTTCAAAAAAATCTCCCGGCCTTGCTCTGATTTGAGATTCAGGGTGATATGGGCTTTATTCCGCATCACACTGCTGTTGATGCCGGCTTCAGCTGCATAGCGTCTGTCCTCAATAGCAATGACCCGGGCCCCGTGGTCCGCCAGAATCATAGAGCAGAACGGCCCCGGCAGCAGCCGGGACAAATCAAGAACAGTTAATCCCTTTAACGCACCTTTTTCAGCCATTGTTCCTCCCGCACCCACCAGTATCGAAAAGTTATGTTTCAAACAAATGATTCCATCAATTGCTTGAAACAAGGGTATATTTTCAGAAAAAACAAGTCAACCGTGTTTTTTTACGCTGTATTTTTTTATGGCATTTTTCACAGGCATATTAATGGTGGTGGTCTAAAGACTTTCGCTACATAGAAACAAACCAGCGTTCACAGCTCAAAAATCTTTTGACAGGCATAAAAAAAGGGCCTATTATTTTCCCCATCATTTGTTGGAATAAAATGATTTAAAACAATGTTTAAAAACAATGTTAAAAACTTGGATGAATAAAATATTTAATTTTATCAATATGATAATTATATCTCTACCCATCTCTAATTTTAAAAAAAGGAGGAACAGCAATGGCGCTTAACCTGGATGCCATCGGGAAAAACCTTGGACCGGTTTCCAAAGAATACACATGGAAAGATGTGGTGTTGTATGCTTTGGGCGTCGGCGCCGGGTTTTCAGATCTCGATTATTGTTATGAAAAAAATTTAAAAGTCATCCCCACATTTTCCATTGCAGCGATCTTTGATTTTCTGTCCCATTACGCTTCCAACGCCAATATCAATCTGGCCGGCATTCTCCACGGAGAACAGGACCTCATCTTCCATCAGCCCATTCCCACGGAAGGGACACTGACCACCCAGGGCAAAATCACCCATATGTATGACAAAGGTGAAAAAAAAGGCGCCCTGATTGTAGGGGAAAGCGACACCTGGCACGCCAACGGCAAAAAACTCTTTACCAGCATCATCTCCCTTTTCTCCCGGCTTGACGGCGGTTTTGGGGGAGAAGCGGCACCAAAGGAAACGTTCGCGTTTCCGGACCGAACACCGGATTTTGAAATCCAAGAAATCCCTTCCCTGGATCAGCCGCTGCTGTACCGGCTGTCCGGCGATGTATTCGCGCTTCATGTGGATCAGGAATTTGCCAAAATGGCAGGATTTGAAAAACCCATTATGCACGGACTGTGCACCTATGGCTATTCCTGCCGGGCGCTGATGAATTCCCTTACGCCCGGCGCACCGGAAAAAGTCCGGCGCCTCAAATGCCGGTTCTCCCGGCCTCTCTATCCCGGCGATCCCATCAAAATCCAGATCTGGAAAACCAGTGACAACAAAGCTGTCTGGAAAACCGTTAATGCAAAAACCGGGGAAGACGTCATCACCAACGGTATTTTTGAATTCGGGGAGATTCCCAAAAAAGAAATCCGGTTTGACGGTCAGGTAGCGGTGATTACCGGCGCCGGCGGCGGCCTGGGCCGGGTGTATGCCCTTGAACTGGCAAAACGCGGGGCAAAAGTGGTGGTCAATGACCTGGGCGGCGCAAGAGACGGTTCCGGCGGAGGGTCTGCCACCCCGGCCCAGAAAGTGGTGGAAGAAATTGCGGCCCTGGGCGGAGAAGCAGTGGCCAATTACGATAATGTGGCCACTGCTGAAGGCGGGGAAAACATCATTCAAGCCGCTGTGGATGCCTTTGGCAAGGTGGATATTCTGATCAACAATGCCGGCATCTTAAGGGACAAAAGCTTTGTTAAAATGGAACCGGAAAACTGGAAAGCGGTGCTGGATGTGCATTTGAACGGGGCATACCACGTTACCCGGCCGGCATTTACCCTTATGCGGAAAAACGGCTTTGGCCGTATTGTCATGACCACTTCGGCCGCCGGCCTCTACGGCAACTTTGGCCAGACCAATTATTCGGCCGCCAAAATGGGACTGGTGGGGCTGATGAACACCCTTAAACTGGAAGGGAAAAAATACAATATCAAGGTTAATACCGTGGCTCCCATTGCCGCCTCCCGGCTGACCGAAGATATCATGCCGCCGGAGCTGTTTGAAAAAATGAAGCCGGAATTCGTCTCCCCGCTGGTCCTTTTCCTCTGCTCGGAAGAATGTGAAGAAAACGGCAATATCTACAATGCGGGCATGGGATTTTTCAACCGGGCCGCAGTGGTGACCGGTCCCGGCACCACCGTGGGCGATGGTGAAAATCCGCCGGACATTGAAACCGTGGTGGACAAGTTTGATACCATCCAATCCCTTGAAAACGGGAAAGTCTATTTTGAGCTGAACGAACAGGTAGGCGATGCCATGAACGCCTTTAATGCGCCGGCTGCGTCGGAGCAAGATACCAGCAGTAAAAAAATCTCATCAGCGGCGGAAATATTTGCCGCCATGCCGGATGCGTTTAACCCGGACGCGGCCGGCGGCGTGGACGTGGTATTTCAGTACCACATTTCCGGCCCGGGCGGCGGAGACTGGAGCTGTGCGATCAAAGACGGGGCCTGCGCGATTTCAAAAGGCACCCATGAAAATCCCACCTGCACCCTTAAAATGGCCGACACTGACTTTATCGACATGATCAGCGGCGTATTGCCGGCCATGCAGGCCTATACATCGGGCAAGCTCAAAATAGAAGGCGATATCATGAAATCACAGCTCATTGAAAAACTCTTTAAATTAACCTGATTTTAACCATAGAGGAGAATAAAAATGATTGGGATCACATCTTACGGCGCCTACATTCCCCGTTTGAGATTAAACCGGATGGCCATTTTCCAGAGCATGGGATGGTTTGCCCCGGCCATCGTCATGGTGGCCCAGGGGGAGCGTTCCATGTGCTACTGGGATGAAGACGCCATCACCATGGCCGTGGCCGCGGCCCGGAACTGCATAGAAGACATTGACAAACAAAAACTGGAAGCCCTGTTTCTGGCCTCCACCACCCTGCCCTTTGCCGACCGCCAGAACGCGGGCATCGTTTCCACGGCCCTCAACCTGCCGGATGCCATTATGACATCGGATTTTACCGCTTCCCAGAAAGCCTCCACCAACGCGCTGCTGGCCGCGGTTGAATCGGTCAAAGGCGGGGACCGGAAAAACATTCTCGTGGCAGCTTCGGACAAGCGGGAAACCAAGCCCGCCTATTTCTATGAAATGTGGTTCGGCGACGGGGCGGCCGCGTTCACCGTGGGCGACACAGACGTTATTGCCGAGTACAAAGGCTCTTATTCCGTGTCCTATGATTTTGTGGACCACTACCGGGGGGCCATGAAAAAATTTGACTACACCTGGGAAGAACGCTGGATCCGGGATGAAGGATACTCCAAAATTATTCCGGAAGCCGTAACCGGCCTGCTGAAAAAATTAAACCTCACCATGGATGATGTGGACAAACTGGTTTATCCCTGTTTTTTCAAGGCGGAACATAAAAAAATCGCCAAAAAACTGGGCGCGGCCCCTGAAAAAGTCGTCGACAACCTGCATGAGGTCTGCGGCGAAACCGGCACGGCCCATCCGTTTTTAATGATGACCGCGGCATTAGATGACGCAAAACCCGGGGACAAAATTCTGATGGCCAGTTTCGGCCAGGGATGCAGCGCGCTTTTGTTTGAAGTAACGGACAATATCAAAAAAATCGCTGAAAAACAGAAATTCACCCAAACCCTTGAAAACAAAGAGACCACGGACAACTATCTAAAATTTTTAAAATTCCGGGGCCTCATCCATCCGGAAATGGGCATCCGGGCCGAAGCCCCCACCCAGACGGCGGTGACCACCCTGTGGCGGCGGCGGAAAATGATTCTGGGACTGGTGGGCGGCAAATGCCGGGAATGCGGCACGCCCCAGTTTCCCAAAACCCAGGTCTGCGTCAATCCGGAATGTGTGGCCCGGCACAGCCAGGACGACTATGAATTTGCGGACATTCCCGCCAAAATCAAAACCTTCACCGGGGATCTCCTGGCCGTGTCCGTGGATCCGCCCCAGAAATACGGCATGATCCAGTTCGAGGGCGGGGGCCGGTTTATGGCGGATTTTACGGACTGCAAACTCGAAGAAATCAAAGTCGGCCTTCCGGTGCGCATGGAATTCCGGAAACGCACGGAAGACGAAGGCCGCGGGTTTGTGAATTATTTCTGGAAAGCCGCACCCGTGCCGGGCGCGCTCGAGGAAATGAACAAAATTAATTTTAACGACCGGGTGGCCATTATTACCGGCGCCGGCGGCGGATTGGGCAGAGTCTATGCTCTCGAACTGGCCCGCCGGGGCGCGGCAGTGGTGGTCAACGACCTAGGCAGCGCCCGGGACGGCTCCGGACAGGGGTCCAGCGCGCCCGCGGACCTGGTGGTAAAAGAAATCCAGGAATCCGGCGGCAGGGCAGTGGCCAACTATGACAATGTGGCCACGCCCGAGGGCGGCGAAAACGTTGTGAACACCGCGGTGGACACATTCGGCCGGGTGGACATTGTCATCAACAATGCCGGCATTCTCCGGGACAAGAGTTTTGTTAAAATGGATCCGGAAAACTGGGCCGCGGTCCAGGCGGTGCATTTGAACGGGGCCTACAACGTTACCCGGCCGGCCTTCAAGTTCATGCGGGAAAACGGGTTCGGCCGGATTATCATGACCACCTCGGCTGCCGGGCTTTACGGCAATTTCGGCCAGACCAATTATTCATCTGCAAAAATGGCCCTTGTGGGCATGATGAATACGTTGAAGCTGGAGGGCGCCAAATATAACATTCATGTCAATACTGTCGCGCCCCTGGCCGGCTCCCGCCTCACCGAAGACATTATGCCCCCGGAAATATTTGAAAAAATGAAGCCGGAGTTTGTCTCCCCCATTGTGCTTTACCTGTGCAGTGAGGATTGCACTGAATCCGGCAAAATTTTCAATGCCGGCATGGGCTATTTCAACCGGGCCGCCATCCTCACCAGCCAGGGAATTCAGCTGGGAGACGCGGAAAACCCGCCCACCCCGGAACAGATCCTTGAATCCATGGACCAGATCAACAATATGCAAGGGGCCAAAGAATTTGATGACCTGAATGCGGCCCTGTTTGACCTGATGACCCCGCCCCAAGAGGACACCCAAAAAGCAGGCGATGCTGAAGCATCTTCCGGCGGATTATCTGTCAGTGACATTTTCGAAAAAATGCCGGACGCGTTCCAGCCGGAGGCGGCCAAAGGCGTGGAGGCGGTATTTCAGTACAATATCTCCGGAAAATCCGGGGGCAAGTGGACCGTGAGCGTAAAAGACGGCACCTGTGCCATTACCACCGGCACGGCGGACACCCCCACCTGCACGTTAACCATTGGCGATACGGATTTTGTGAACATGATATCCGGCAAATTGGATCCCATGCAGGCATTTACCTCGGGAAAACTCACCATTGACGGTGATGTCATGAAATCCCAGCTGATTGGAAAACTTTTTAAACTTAAATAAATGAATCGCCATTTATAAGGAGGACCCCTCATGGCTACAGGAATAAAAGACAAAGTTGCCATTATCGGCATGGGATGCACCAAATTCGGTGAGCGCTGGGATGTGGGCGCGGAAGAACTCATGCTGGAAGCATATGAAGAATGCCTGAAAGACGCGGGCGTTGAACAAAATGATATCCAGGCGGCCTGGTTCGGCACCTGCATGGATGAGGTGAATGTGGGGAAAACCGCCATGCCGCTGTCCGTCACCCTGCGGCTGCCCAAGATTCCGGTGACCCGGGTGGAAAATTACTGCGCTACGGGCACGGAAGCGTTCCGGGGGGCCTGCTACGCAGTGGCCTCGGGAGCCTATGACATCTGCCTGGCACTCGGCGTTGAAAAACTCAAAGACACGGGCTACGGCGGGCTCCCCGGGGGCGGCTCCAGCACCGGCACCCTTCTCTGGCAGTGGTGGCCCAATCTTACCGCACCCGGATCCTTTGCCCAGCTGGCATCCGCCTATTGCGCCAAATACAAGATAAAAGACGCAGATTTGAAACGGGCCATCGCCCATGTATCCGCCAAAAGCCATGCCAACGGAATGTTAAATCCCAAAGCCCATCTTCAGAAAAAAGTCACTGAAGACCAGATCATGGCGGCCCCCATTATCGCGCATCCGCTGGGACTTTTTGACTGCTGCGGCGTGAGCGACGGTTCTGCCTGCGCCATTGTCACCACCCCGGAAATTGCCAGAAAAATGGGAAAAAAGGATTTTGTATCGGTCAAAGCCCTGCAGATAGCCCTTTCCAGCGGCGAGGAAACCGGGTTTAATGACTGGGACGGGGATCATTTCATGACCACGGACAAATGCAGCACCCAGGCTTACAAAGAAGCCGGGGTCACCAACCCGAGAGAAGAAATCAGCATGATGGAAGTTCATGACTGTTTTTCCATCACGGAATTTGTCACCTATGAAGACCTGCACATCTCACAGCGGGGCAAGGCCCTTAAAGACGTGATGGACGGATTCTATGATCTTGACGGCGGGGTTCCCTGCCAGGTAGACGGGGGGCTGAAATGTTTCGGCCATCCCATTGGCGCATCCGGCCTGCGCATGCTCTATGAAATGTATCTCCAGCTCCACGGCCGGGCGGACCAGCGCCAGCTTGAACACCCTAAACTCGGGCTGACCCACAATCTCGGCGGCTTTCCGTTCCAGAACATCTGCAGTGTTTCCATTATCGGAAAGTATGAATAACAAAAAGGGCGCCGCAGATTCTGTCTGCGGCGCCCTTTTTATGTTACATTTCCCTGAACCTGACAACTCCCTGCCAGATCCGGCTTGGATTCTTTTAAAATAAGGTCATCCTTAAAATTTCAGCGCCACGCCGGCCTCCACAATGTTCTGGTCATATTCATACAGACTGACATTGGAATTGGAATGGATATAGGAATAATTGACATAAATCCCAAAAATATCCGTCAACTGGTACTGGGCGTCCAGCCCGGCCACGATAATATCGTCTTCCCGCTCATCTGTTGAAACCGAGGCCGTGTCATAATCAATCACCAGCGCATCATAGACAGAATTCTGGTAATCCAGTGAAAGCCGCACGCGGCTGCCGCCGTTGAAAAACCAAAGATACGCGCATCCCACTCCCAGTGCTTCGGCATCTTCATCAAATTCCAGGTCATCATCCCGGTCATCAATCAACGAACCAATGGCATAAACCGCCACCGCCTGTTTTGTTTCCGGAATAAGATAGGTCAGCGTGGGCGATACGGTATATTTATTGTAGTCCGTATCTCCGTCTTCCATGGCATAATTAAAGGCCACCGGAAGGCTGAAGGTCATCTGCCCCACAGAATACTGGGTTTCCAGGGAGATGCTCTGATCAATGATGTCATATTCATCAAAATCCTGATGAAAATCCGCATATCCGCTGTAATCCACGCGGAAGCCGAAATCTCCTTTCAGGGGTGCCTGCCACCCGGCCGTGAGAGTCGCCGCCACAGCCGTGTCACTGTCTTCATCCCCCCCGCCGGACGCCGCCCCCACCCGGGAATCATACACGCCGCCCACCCGTAAACCGGCATAATACGATTTTGCATCTGTTTTCATCTGCTCTACGCGGTTTTCAATGCCGCCCTTCCCCACCGGAGAAGTGCTCCGTGACGGAGCAGAGCACCCTCACCCGGCAGCCCAGGTTTCGGCGGTAATGGTAACCATTACAAAAGCCATCAACACGGAAATGTATAATCGAAAGTTCACGACAGACTCCTTTTTGATAATTTTAATATTGCCAAAGCATCAAATATACAGGTTGATTTTTTATCGGAGACGGATGGTTTTTTCAAGCTTTTAATGGCCTTACAAACATAAATCGTAGTAAAAAACCATGTTTATTGGATTTATAACTCAGTCGAATAAAATTCAACATAAAATTAAATAGCTATAACTGATTAATTTTATGTTAATAATTTAATTGACGAAATTAAGATGCTGTGTTAATCAAAAACTAAACTGGTTGGCCGACTTAATTTTTAACCCGCAAGAAGGAGTTTCCCATGCTGCCTGAATTTTTTGAATTTTATAATCCCACCAAGGTGGTTTATGAAGACGGTGTTGCCACGGATTTAAAGCCTGAGCTGGATATTATCGGCATCAAAAAATATTTTATTGTCTCCGATCATGTCATCCATGATCTGGGCCTTGTCCAGAAAGTGGCGGACGGACTGGCGGAAGCAGGTGTTGAAGTCACCGGAACCTATCTGGATGTGGCCCAGGACGCCCGGCTGAAAGATGTTCAGTTCTGCGCGGATCAGATCAAGGCTTCCGGTGCGGAAGGCATTGTTTCCATTGGCGGCGGCAGCGTGATTGACACGGCCAAAGCAGCCAATATTTTATTCTCCGAAGGCGGGGATCTGGTGGAGGATTATTCCGGCGCCCAGACCCTGACCCGCCCCCTGAAACCCCATGTGGTTATTCCCACCACCGCCGGCACCGGCAGTGAAGTCACCATGATCGCGGTGATTTATGATGAAGAAAATAAAGAAAAACTGGCATTTCCGGACAAATTCCTGCTGCCCACCCTGGCAGTGCTGGATCCCCAAATGACCCTGTCCCTTCCGCCAAAAATGACCGCCGCCACCGGCATGGACGCTCTCACCCATGCCATTGAAGCGTATGTGGACATTGATGCATCTCCCATTTCCGACGCATTTGCCACCGGGGCGATTGAACTCATTTTTAAGCACCTTGTAACCGCCACCCGAAACGGTGACGATGTGGAAGCCCGCGGCGGCATGCAGATTGCCTCCACCATGGCCGGTATTGCCTTCACCCATTCCATGGTCGGTTGCATTCACAGCATGGCCCATGCCACCGGCGCCCTCTATCGCGTGCCCCACGGCGTTGCAAACGCCATATTCCTGCCCTTTGGCATGGAATACAATTTTGAGGAAATCACGGAAAAACTGGCGCGTCTGGCCCGGTTTATGGGAGAAGACACCACCGGCCTGTCCACTGAAGACGCGGCCCGAAGCGCCATTGCCGCCGTCCGCGGCCTTACGGCGCAATTAAATGCCTTAGATGCCCTGCCCATCCGGCTCCGGGATGTGGGAGTCCCTGAAGACGGCCTGGAAGCCATTGCCGAAGGCGCTTTAAATGACGGCTCTTCCTTTTACAATCCCCGGGAGATGGATGAATGTGAATTGTTACCTTATATCAAAAATGCCTATTAATTAAAAAGGAGAAAAACCATGGGTATGTTTAAAAGCGCGGAAGAATTTGAAACGGTTATTGTGGGATTTTTCAACCTGATCGGCGAAACACCGGTTATTGCGGACAAGCTGTTAAAATCAAAAATGATTATCCGGTTTATTTACACGGATCCGGATCTGGTGGTGGTGGTGGACTGCTCCGGCGACAAGGCGGAGACCCGGGCCCATGACACGGAAACCAAGGCCATTGTTGAAATGAGCATGTCCGCAGATGTTGCTCACCGGTTCTGGTTCGGCATGGTAAACCTGACAAAAGCCCTCACCCGCAAAGAAATGGTGGCAAAAGGCCCGATTCCCAAAGTTTTGAAACTGCTGCCGGCCATCAAGCCCTCATACGCCATGTATCCTCAGTACCTCGAAGCAAACGGATACGGCCAGTATAACATTACAAAATCCTATACCCCGCCGGCAGGATGATAATACCCGGATTCTGTGATTAAAAACCGGGCATTGGGGAAGAAACACGGCACTTATCGCAAGATCAGCAGATTTTATGCAAAACGGTAACCCAATCAGGAGGAAACACCTATGAGCGAATATGCTGGGGGCGGTTATGCCAAAGGAGGCTATGCCGGACAAATCCTCTATGTTGACTTAACTTCCGGCCAGATTGAAAAAAAACCGCTGGATATGGATTTTGCCAGAAAGCATATCGGCGGAATGGGGTTTGGCACCCGGATTTATCTGGATCTGATAAAAAACAACCCGCAGTTTGACCCGTTATCTGCTGAAAATCCGTTTATTGTGATGACCGGCCCGTTGACCGGGCTGAAAATGAACGGGGTGGCCAGGTGGACGGTCTGCGCCAAGTCTCCGTTGACCGGATACTGGGGCGACAGCAATGTGGGCGGTTTTTTCGGGGCATATTTGAAATTTGCCGGTTATGACGGCATTGTCATCACCGGCAAAGCTGCGGCCCCTTCCTACCTGTTTATTAACAATGATACGGTTGAAATCAGAAGCGCAGCCCCATACTGGGGCATGGATGTGTATACCGTAACCGACCGGTTAAAAGCCGACCTGAAACCGGAAACCCAAAAAGCCGGACAGGTGCTGGCCATTGGGCCGGCCGGGGAAAACGGCATCCGCTTTGCGTCTTTGATCAACAACAAAGGCCATGCTGCCGGCCGCACCGGATTAGGCGCGGTATGGGGATCTAAAAACCTGAAAGCAATTTTTGTTTCCGGCACCGGCAAAATTAACGTGGCCTGCCCGGAAAAACTGGACGCCCTGCGGGCGGAACTTAAGGAAGTGTATGAAGAAAGCATCGGCATCAGTGCCATCCACGCGGCCGGTACCGCCACCCACATGGATGTGGGCATCATCAGCGGCGACATTCCCATCAAAAACTGGCAGCAAACCGAATGGGATGACATTGATGACATCGGCCCGGCGGAGATTGAAGAAAAAATTTTTGCCGGCCACAAAACCTGCTACGGATGCAGCGTGGCATGTAAAAAAAACGCGGAAGTCAAAGACGGGCCTTTTAAAATGGAAAAAGGACCCGGGCCGGAATATGAGACCATTGCCACTTTCGGCACCATGTGTTTGAATTCCAGTATTGAATCCATTGCCAAGGCCAATGAAATCTGCAACCGCTGCGGCATGGACACCATTACCTGCGGTTCCACCATTGCTTTTGCCATTGAATGCTTTGAAAACGGTCTGATTTCTGAAAAAGATACCGAAGGGATAGCCCTGACCTGGGGAAACGCTGAAGCCATTGTCCAGATGGTGGAAAAAATTGCAAAACAGGAAGGCTTTGGCGCGATTCTGGGACTTGGCAGCCAGAAAGCGGCAGAAAAAATCGGCGGCAATGCAGCGGATTTTCTGACAACCGTCAAGGGGCTTGAAGCGCCCATGCATGACCCCCGAAGCGCCCACGGCTACGGTCTGGCTTATGCCATTTCACCGCGCGGGGCCTGTCATGAAGCCAGCCTTACCTTTGAAGCCGAAGGCGGCATGATCTATATTCCGGAAATTCCGGAACTGTCCGCGGATCTTCCCGAAGGCAGTGATGAACGGGCCCAGCTGAATGTCGTGGCCCAGGATTATGGCATGTTTTTTTCCAACTGCGCCATTTTCTGCAATCTCGGCGGCATGCCGCTCAATGCCACCCAGGCCATTAATATGGTCAATTTTGTCACTGGATTTGATTACAGCCTGGATGAAATTTTATCCATCGGCCGGCGCATCTGGTATCTCAAGCGGGGCATGACCAATCTTTTCGGTGCCCGGGCACAAGATGACCGACTGCCCAAACGCCTGATGACAGTACTGGATGAAGGCCCCACCCAGGGCAGCCAGCCGGATATGGATAAAATGCTTTCGGAATTTTATGCTTTAAGAGATTTTGACGTCCGGGGGCTTCCAACCCGCCAGGTACTTGAATCCGTTGGTTTACCGGAACTTGCCGCACTGCTCCATGGGTGATGAAACGCCTTAACATGAAAATAAAGCCGCGTCGTCAAAGATAGGACATAGGACGTGGCTTTTTTTTTGGCGATTTGGTTATCCAGTTCCCCCAAGTTCAATTTTTGAAAAAACAGGATGAAGCGAAAAGCATAACCAGGCAAAAAATAACACCATAAAAACATGAAACAAGAAAAAAAACTTAAAAAACAGGCCTTTAAAAAGCAGCAGATTATCGACGCCGGCACCCGCCGGATTATCCAGAAAGGCATTGAAAAAACATCCCTTGCGGATATTGCCGAAGAAGCCGGCATCAGCAAAGGCAGCCTCTATTACTACTATGCATCAAAAAATGAGTTAATCTTTGATATCACCGATGCCCACATTAATCAGTTATCCGAAAATCTGTTTGCCATTATTGAAGAAAACAAAGGAAACGCCACCTGGGCGGATCTTCTCAAAATTCTTTACGAACGCATTCTGAGAGACGACACCCGGGGCCGCCTTCATTTGTATCTGGTTCAGCAGGCGTTAAACGGCAATAATGATCTGAAAAACCGATTCAAAAAAACCTATCAGCAATGGCAGCAGATGATCATCGACGGATTTACCCTGCTTGATCCGGCCATGACGCCCCCCCGGGGGCTTTCATCACTGATTATTGCGGCCCTGGACGGATTTTTGATTCAGTCCCTTCTGGCACTGGAAACCATTACCCCGGATGAATTTGTCGGCAGTCTCAATATTTTCATGCAAAAATAACCCCCATGGTTCTATTATGGCCTCTTCATCCGCTATTTGCCCGATATTTACCCGATATTTACCCGATATTTAATTGATCTTTCAACAATTGTCTGATAAAGAAATTTTAATCTCTTTTTCCGACAACCCCCAATAAAACCAACTTGAATTGCGGTGTATTATGCTGAAACATACCCTTGAAAAACTGGAATCCAAAGTCAAACAATCCCCCAATATTCCGGAAGACAAAAAAGAAGAATACTTTTCCCTGCTTCATGAATTAAACAGTGAAATCAATGAACTCAGTAAAACCGAAAAGCAGGCGGCGGAAAGCATCAAAGGATTTACAAAAATTACCGCTCATGAGGTCACCCGGGATGCGATTGATCCCGACCTTATGAAAATTTCCCTGGACGGACTGTCCTCCTCGGTTCGGGAACTGCATGCATCCTATCCCAAACTGGTGAATACGGTAAATTCCATCTGCACCTTTCTTTCAAAAATCGGCATTTAATTCCAACCTTTCTCTTAAAGGGACGCATCATGAGCTCACACACAGCGGCGGAAAACCATTTTCAGTCCTCGGACGGGATGTCTATTTTTTACCGCTGCCAGTCAGCGCAAGATGAAACCGCGCGCCTGGTGCTGGCTCACGGCCTGGGCGAGCATTCCGGCAGGTACGCCCATGTCATGGACCGGTTGACCGGCCGCGGCATTTCCGTCTGGGCTTTGGATCACCGGGGCCACGGCAGAAGCGACGGCAAACCGGGACACATTGATACCATTGACCAGTATCTCAATGATCTGGAAAAAATGGTGCACATCGCCAAAACCGGCATGCCGGGCCGCATGAAATGCTTTCTCCTCGGCCACAGCATGGGCGGCCTGATCGTATTGCGGCTGGCACAAACCCGGCCGGACCTTACCAATGGGGTGATCGCCTCCTCTCCCGGCCTGAATCCGGGCATAAAAGTGCCCCTGGTAAAAGGCACGGCGGCAAAAATCCTTTCCCGGATCACACCGGCCCTGTCCTTTGACAATGAACTGGACAGTTCGTTTTTAAGTCATGACCCCAAGGTTGTGACCGCCTATAACACAGACCCCCTGGTTCACCGCAAAATTACCGCGCGCTGGTTTACGGAATTTCTCTCTGCCATGGCAGCCGCGCGCGGAGACGCCGGCCGCATCCGGATGCCGGTGCTGATGCAGGTGGCAGGAGACGACCGGCTGGTGCATGCCCAAACCTCCCGGCAGTTTTACGATGCCCTCACCACCAGCGATAAAACCCTTTGTTTTTATGACGGGCTTTATCATGAAATTTATAATGAAGCGGAACCGGACCGGGAAAACGTATTAAACGACCTTGAAAACTGGCTCTCCACCCGCATTTAACCGACTCTTTTTTATGGACAGCGTGTTGTTCCAACGAAAATTAAAGCATCAGCCATGATCAACATGTTCCGCAACTGGTTCAACCAGCGATTTTCCGATCCCCAGATCATTATTCTCTGGGTCCTGCTGCTTTCCGGATTTCTCATCATTGTTTATCTGGGGGAAATGCTTACCCCTGTCTTTGCGGGACTGATTATTGCCTACCTTCTCGAAGGGGTGGTGGCTACCCTCCAGCGAATTAAAGTTCCCAGAAAAATTGCCGTTATCTTCTCTTTTTTGCTGTTTATTTTCTGCGCCCTGCTGCTGCTCGTTGGCTTGCTGCCGCTGATTTCCCGGCAAGTCGGACAATTGTTTGCCGATCTTCCGTCCATGATCACCAATATCCAGAAACAGCTGCTCCTTTTGCCGGAGCGGTACCCGGAATTTATTTCTGAAATCCAGATCAACAATATGATCGGATTTTTAAAATCCGAACTGACCCGTATGGGCCAGGCCGTGCTGTTTTTTTCCGTGGCCTCGGTGAAAAACCTGATCACCGTGCTGGTCTATTTCGTACTGGTGCCCTTTCTGGTCTTGTTTTTCTTAAAAGACAAGGAACTGATTATAAACTGGTTTAAATCCTTTTTGCCGGAAAACCGGGACCTTGCCAATGAAGTATGGAACGAGGTCAACCAGCAGATCAGCAATTATATCCGGGGAAAAATCTGGGAAATCCTGATTGTGTGGTCCGGCAGTTATGTGACGTTTACCATCCTGCGCATGGATTATGCCATGCTGATTTCCCTGTTTATCGGACTTTCTGTCCTGATTCCCTATATTGGCGCCACTGTGATGACCCTTCCGGTGGTGGTGATTGCCTTTTTTCAATGGGGCATCAGCCCGGAATTCACCAAGGCGGTGGTCGCCTATGCGATTATCCAGCTCATTGACGGCAACATCCTGGTGCCGCTGCTGCTGTCCGGCGTGGTCAACCTTCACCCGGTGGCCATTATCGTATCCCTTCTGGTATTCGGGGGATTATGGGGCATCTGGGGACTTTTTTTCGCCATCCCCCTGGCAACCCTGGTGCACGCCGTCATCAGAACCTGGTTTGCTAAAAAAGTCAGTCATGCTCATGCGGCTGATGCAAAAACAGACTCAGAATCTTTCAAGGAACCGTCATGATCTTTTCTAATGCGCCTTTTAATCAAAGCAGACACTGTTTACGCATTTCCTGCCTATTCATTTTTTTCCTTCTGGTATTGGTGCCGGCCAGTGCAGCGGAAAAATTAGATGCCGGAAGCAAAAATCCCCAGACCTTCAGCCTGTATCTGGAAAATGATTATTTTGCCGGAGAAGACGGGGGATACAGCAGCGGGCTCAAACTGACCTGGAATTCCGCCATCCAGGACCAGTATCCTGACGATGTCTGGCCTCACAAATGGCTCTATCCCCTGCTCAAACGCATTCCCTTTGAAAAACAGCCGGACCGGAAAAAAAATGTCACCTTTGCCTTTGGCCAGAACATTTACACGCCTGAAAATATTGAAGAAGAAGATTTGCTCGAAGATGACCGCCCCTATGCCGGCATTTCCTATCTTTCCGTAGGCTTTCACAGCCGTAAGGAACGGGAAATGAATACCGTGGAGGTCTCCCTGGGGCTGGTGGGTCCCAGCTCCTATGCGGAGGAATGCCAGAAGGCGGTGCATCAGGTTTTTGATGACATCGAGCCTAAAGGATGGGACAACCAGCTCAATAACGAAGCCGTGCTGGAACTGGTGTATGAATACAAAAAAAAAATGATCCAAAACAAGGCCCGGTCCGGATTCGGCCACGATTTGATTCTGAGCTCCGGCGCGGGACTGGGCAATGCGCTGATCTACTACAACCTGGGGCTCGGCTACCGTCTGGGCTGGAACCTGCCCGCGGATTTCGGGGTGTTTCCCATCCGCACGGTCAGTTCCTTTAACGGCGCCATTGATGCTGCCGATCTTCGGGGGGACAAAAATAAAATCGGCGTTCAAATGTTCTTTTCCGCAGAAGGCCGGGCCGTGATGCACAATATTTTTCTGGACGGCAATACCTTTACGGACAGTCACAGTGTCGACAAAAAGCCGGTGGTGGGGGATTTCATGACCGGCATCAACTTCAGCATGGGCCAGGCCCAGCTCAGCCTTGCCTATGTGTTCCGATCCAAAGAATTTGAAACCCAGAACAAGGCCCAAAAATTCGGCAGCATCAATTTTTCGATTTCATACTGATTTTTCATCTGGTTTTACTGTTTTCACCGACAATAAATTTTTCAGGCAAAAAACCATCACTTAAAAAAAGGAGAAAAAAATGAGAGAAAATTTTCAACTGAAAAAACGCTGTTTATTTTTAATAATCATGTTTATCACATGCATGGGCACAAGTTCCTGGGCCTTTGACTACAACCATATTGTCGCGTTCGGGGACAGCCTTTCTGATCATGGCGGCTTATCTGCTCACAGCACCACCATTGCCGCATACGGTGGCCCGGCCACGGTTCCGGAATCCTGGACAAACAACGGCGCCATTCCTTATGGCGGAGATATCTGGCTGGATTATCTGAGTGATGAGTGGGATGCGACCCTGGACAACAATGCCATTGGCGGCGCCATGACCACAGGACATGAAAGTGCTGAAATTCAGGCTCTGATCGACGCATCTCTGCTTCCGGATCTTGGCCTGACCGGCCAGGTAGCTGACTGGCTTGATGAATCCGCTGAATATGACGCGGACAAAACCCTGTTTGCCATCTGGATCGGGGGAAATGATCTTCTGGAATTTTTCCGGCAGGAATATTACACCAGCGATCCGAACACCCTTGTTGCCGACTCTGTCGGACGTATCCTCATGCAGCTGGGAATGCTTTATGCAGAAGGGGCACGGCATTTCCTGGTGATCAATCTGCCAGATTTGACAAAAACACCTGCTTTCAACACAAAAGACGCCACCATTCAGACCCAGGTTGCCGCTGTTGTCGCCGGATTCAATACCGCCCTTTCAACGGCTCTCTCGGATTTTTCCACTGCCAACGCGGATGCCACTGTACATCCGGTGGATGCTTTTGCCTACCTGAACTCCATCATCGCAGACGATACGTTTGACAATGCCACGGAAACGTATCTGAAAGTGGATGACAACTGTGACTGGGACCTGGCCAGCTTCAACGGCACCCATGATCAGTTTCTGTTTTTCGACTGCATTCATCCCACCACAAAATCCCATGAACTGGTGGCCGCAGAAGTGGCAGATATTATCCCCGTTGCCAAAGATGACGATCACGACGACGACGACACCTGCTTTATCTCGTCATCCCGTAAAAGCGGAAACGGAACTACCGAAAATGTTATGATTTTTGGAATTTTTTTAATACTCGGATTTGCAGGACTGATCCTGAAAAAAAACTAACAGCGGGATTGTTTTAAATGCTCAATCAAGGGCGGAAGCGATCGTCATAAAATCGCCTCCGCCCTTTTTCTTCTTTAAACAATTTGGATGTTTTATTTCTTTTTAAAATAAAGCGCCTCAAACTGGTCCACCAGTTTTCTCAAGGTCTCAATATGGGCCAGGTCCGTGGTCTGCTTGCATTTCATGGCAGCAACCAGCATCTGGTGAAGGGTTTGAATTTTTTTGTCATAATTTTTGTCATCCGCTGAAATGCGCTGGGTCATAAAATACTGGGTCACAATTTCCTGGAATTTATTGGCGTGATCCTCTTTGTTTGAAACCCACCGGATCAGCATATGGGCGTGATGGCTCACGGACTTTTCCAGGGCCTGGACGGTTTTCATGGATTTTTCCATGGTGGTAATGTGCTCCCTCAGGAGTTGAATGCGAAGGGGATCATCATAAATGCCGCAGGGAATTTCACAATGGGCAAAGGCTGTGGCCGCAGCAAAAAACACCATCGCATTAAGGGTTAAAACCAGCATCATTTTTTTCATTGTCATCATCGTCAGTTCCTCCTTTTTGGGTTACAGTTCGTCCGGTCAAACAGTTCAACCGTCAAAATCAAAATAATTAAACTCACCTTCCGCCAAATCCGCGTAAAACATCCGCCCGGATTGGGATTGGGATTGGCCTTTTTTTAGCAGAATTTTAATCACTTCCATCACCTGGAGGGAGGCCACAAAAACCGGGGTTACCGGCAGAACCCCCAATACGGATTCCGCATTGGCGCTTTCGGCAGTGTCAAACAGGCTCTGTCCGCTATCCTTATCCGGAAAAAATGTCATGACCTGCCCTTCAAAACCGGCAATGGCGCCATGCACCAGGGGTATTTTCAGCTGCCGGGTATGATAAAGCAGCATTTTCCGGTCCGGAAGATTGTCGAGTGCATCCACGCAGACGTCCGCGCCGTCCAGTATCTGTGAGGCATTGGCAAAATTAAAAGCCTCGCGATATTCAATAATCCGGACAGCCGGATTCACCTCATTGAGGGCCGTTGCCGCCGCAACCGTTTTATGCATGCCCAGGGTATCGGTTGCGGCAAATGCCTGCCGGTTTAAATTGCTCTCTTCAAAAACATCCGGATCCACAATCCGGACAGTGCCGATGCCTGCCCGGGCCATCATCATCACCGCATATCCGCCAAGCCCGCCGCAGCCAATAACAGCGGCCGTGGATTTTGCAAGGGTCAGTTGATCTCCTGTTTCAAAGGATCCACGGTTGCGGACATACCGTATGGGCCAAATCCCTTCCGCCAATGCCGCAAGGTAAACATCTCCAAGCAAACAGCCATTTTGCAGCGAAATTTGAACTGCATCTGCTTCCGAAATCACGGGTGCAGGATCGGTTCCAGAATTTTCCATCACCCGGGCGCAGCGCCGGATGGCCTGAACAATTGTATTTTGGCGCCCGGAATTCATCGTCTGCTTCCGTCAAGCTGTTGTGTTTTTATCGGGATCGGGATCGGGATCGGATTCGATAGCGATTTCGACCCCGATCCCGATTTCGATAGCTGAACTTGCGAACTGGATATGCAAAAAAAATATTATGATCAGAAATTTCTTATTGGTGCATATCAATGTCGTTAACTTAAGCGGTTTCAATGTAGGGGAGGGGTTTACCCCCTCCCGCGAAAAAGGCGACCCAGGCCGGGAGGGGATAAACCCCTCCCCTACGCATATGGCCTATGTTAATGACATTGTGGTGCATATAGCGGCAAAAATGCCGTCAAAAACTTTTTAACTTTTTCCTTCAAAAAAACCTGCAGAGCCTGTAAAATATTTCCATGAAAATCGAAATTCACCTGTATGCGTCTCTGACAAAATACCTGCCAGCAGAATCGGAACATAAAACCTGGGTTCGGGAAATGCCTGAAGGTGCCGAGGTCTCTGATATCATTGGCCTGATGAATATACCGGACCCATCCGTTAAACTGATTTTTTTAAACGGCCGCCATGCAGACCGCAACACCCGATTAAAAGACGGTGATCGGGTCGGATTGTTTCCCCCGGTGGGCGGCGGGTGATTTATTGATCGACATTTGCAAAAAGCCGGACATGCCCCTTCCGATCCGCCTCTTCCAAAAAAGCCGCCAGATCATCAAGCTCAACCTGGAGGCCGTCTACTGTGAGTTCTGTGAAAGCCCTTTTTAAGATATCCCTTTTCCAGTCAACATAACGAAGCAATTGGTCTTGATGAATCAAAATCCCGTTTTTGAGAAGATCCGGTCCGAGTTCCGCGGCAATCAGATTAAACAGTTTTAAGGTGACCTGCCCTGTCCGTTCTTTAGAAGTGCTGCCTTTGGACGGCTCTTGCTGAACACTCCGCAGGGAAGAAAATTTTCCCCCTTTTCTGAAAACCGCGCCAACAAGGCCGGGCATGGCGGCAGAAAGCGCGATTACGGCATTGTTTTCAACGATTTCTCCGGCCAGATCATCCACGGCCCGACCGTTTAAAAACACGGTCTGAACCCGGTCATTAAGATAATTTTTTGAAATACCGACCTGGCCGCAAAGGATATCCAGAAGCGGCCTTTCGGTTTCCACGTTTATCAGAACGCCGTCCGCAAAAAGCCCGTAAAAAACAAAAATACCTTTTTCAGAACCCGTAATCCGGACATCAACAACGTCTTCAGCCATCTAAAAATTAAAGACCGTGTCAAGATCCGCGTCTGAAACAGAAAATGTCACATCATGGGGCGGCAGGCTTTCCTTAAGAAAATAATCCGGCAGCCGGTCGTCTTTTGCCGTGAATCCGGCCTGAAAGTTGAAATCTCTTTCCATGGTGAGAATTTTCTTTCCAAGATCCGATACATCACCAGCAGTCATGGAAAGGCCGGTAAACGCGTTGATCATCTCTACCATTGCGTTAAACGTCTCTTCCTGATCCAGAATGGCAAACGCGATAAACAGGCACATGCCGGTGGAATCAATGGCAGCCGTGGCAATCTGCAGATCTCGGGACAGCTCAATCTGTCCTTTTGGACTCAGGGGATTTACAGTCCCCCCCACTCCCAGCAGATTGGCAGTGACGCAATAGCCTGCCGTATGATCCGCGCCCATGGTGCTGGTGGCGTATGTCACCCCCATCCCCTGCACCGCCCGGGGATCATAGGCCGGCATGGCCTGATTCTTGACCACCGGCACCCGTTCCACGCCAAAAACCTTTCCGGTCATGCCGGCGCCGCTGCCGAGAATGCGGCCCAGAGGCGTGCCCTTGCCCACTTCTTTTACCAGATCAATGGCGGCTTCTGCATCACCGAATGCAGCCAGGCCCGCGTCCATGGCCACACCGATGGCGGCGCCCATTTCAATGGTATCCAGCCCGTAATCATCATCCAGCCGGTCCAACATGGCAATCGCATCCAGATCATCAATGCCGCAGTTTGCTCCATGCGACCACACGGTTTCATATTCCGGCTGCTTGGTCAGGTAATTCCCCTGTTTATCGTGAAATATACCGGAACATCGAATCACACACCCTCGGTGGCAACCGTGGGTGGGATTGGCGCCCCGCTCTTTTTCCATTTCCGCCAGGGCTTCACCGCTGATTTTCGATGCCCCGTCAAATCGGCCGTCTTTAAAATTGTTGGTGGGAAACCCGCCGGCTTCATTCACCACATTCACCAGAACATTGGTACCATAGGCCGGAAGCCCTTCACCGGTCACCGGATGCTTGCGCAGCCCCGCCACGAACGTTTTGTTGGCCGCCTTGAATTTTTCCGGATCTTTGGGAGACCGCATTTTCATGCCCGCGTCATCCAGTACAATCGCTTTTACGCCCTTGGATCCCATGACCGCGCCGACGCCTCCCCGACCCGCATGGCGCGCCGGACGAAGCTCCATATTGGTAAACGCCACCGTGGCGGCACCGAGCATCATTTCTCCGGCCTGACCAATGGAAATGCAGGCGATTTTATCGCCGAATTCCGATTTCAACCGGTCCACGGTATCGTAATTGCCGGTCATTTTGAGTGAATCGTCTTTTGTGATCTCAACACCGTCTTTATTAACGAAAATTTTATAAAGGGTTTTCTTCTCCGGCTTTCCTTCCAACACAATGGCGGCATATCCCAGCCGGGCAAGGACCTGAGCCCCCTGCCCGCCGGCATTGGCTTCTTTGATGCCGCCGGTGAGCGGGCTTTTGCATCCCACGGAAATCCTTCCGGACATGGCCGCGGCCGTGCCGCTTAAAATTCCCGGTGCAATCACCAGTTTGTTGTCAGCGCCAAGGGGATGACAGGTCGGCGGCACTTCTTTTGAAATAATGGCAGATGTCAGTCCCCGGCCCCCCAAGCCTGCATAATCGCCAAGGGAATCAATTTTAATTTCAGGGTTACCCGGAGCACTCATATTAATGCGAAGAATCTTATCCATTTGAAACCTCCTTTAAGAAAGGTGCGTTGACGGAAACAAAAAAGAGAGGAAAATACATGCGACAACTATCTCAAATTTGAGAAAATGTGTCAAGAAACTCGGAACCGCGTCACGGTGAATTTGTTCTCGCATTTTGATATACGCAAAAATTTTTATGAACATCGAACATCGAACATCCAACTTTGAACGTCAAATAAGGAAAGTCGCTGACGCTCCACAGTCTATTGTCCTGGAGGCTTTCCATAACCAGCCAAAATCTTGGTGAACGATGAGGCTTCGGCAGGTCTAACCATAAAAATGATCGCCGCAGGCGTTCCACATTCGACGTTGGATGTTCAATGTTCGATGTTCGACGTTCAATCGATAACGGAGTGATCCGTATGACATTCAACGTCCGGTATAATAAGGCTTTCACAGCAGAACAATTTTACCCTGGAAACGAGTAGACACGCATCGTTTAAAAAATTACCACAGGGGTCACAGAAAACACAGAGAAAAAATTCTCCGTGTCCTCCGTGATCTCTGTGGTTTAAAGACTTTTTTTATTGATTCATTTTTTGCATCAACCGCTGGTTCACTGCCATCCGCTCAAGGGTCAACGACACCACATCCGGATTGATCTTTATCTGATTTTCCGACAAAAAGCAGCGCACATCATCTGCTTTTAAATCCATGCTGACGGGCACAATGGACGCAAACACCCGTTCGTGGATCAGGGGATGAAATTTCGCGAAAACCTTCTTTTCAGTGGTATACCACTGCCACAGCTCTCCTGCTGCAGTAAGGTTTTCCGCCATTGCCGCTACCGGAATAGACTGATTCCGGGGCGGCACCTTGGCCAGGGTGAAATCACGCACTTTTGAGATCACTTCTTTGTCACGAAAACACCCCAGGGCAGCCAACATATTGGTGCGGTCATGCTCGCTTTCAACGGTTTCAAACCGCTGGATCATCCACTCAAAAACAGAACCGTCTCCGTGAAAAGCCGCTGCCTGAAGAACGCTTTTCGCGATATCCGGGTGCACCGACTTGCCATCTTTCAATTGCTGAAACTGCTGCCGCGTAAATTCATCCGCCTGCCGGCTGCCCAGCATCACCCCCAGCCAGAGAGACTGATCCCGCAGCGATCCGGTAGTGTGAGATTCATCTGCCCCCGGATCAAACCCAATGACAGACAGTAGATTTTCAACCATCCGGGTGCCGCGCTCTTTTATTTTCTGCTGAAACACAGGGCCAGACAATCCATACAAAGCGCGAAGACTGGCGGCAATGCTCATCAGCGGCAGAAACGCGGTTTCGGTTTCATAATTTTCCAGAAAATTAAGATACCGCTCCGGGTCTGCGTCAGCCGCCGCCACCATGGCAAACAAATCATTTTCCAGCCCCCACCGGTCTTCCGGCGGCAGCGCCTGATTCCGGACAGCCGCTCCCAGGTTGTTCAGGTTTTCCCGGTCCGCATACTTCACCCGATAAAATCCGGTCTGCCCGGCATTTACCTTATACATCAAAATATGCCCGCAAATATCTTGGTCCAGTTTCACCTCCAGACGGGGGCTCTGCATGAGCACCTGAATATCCTGCACCTTGCCAGTCTCCCCATACACGCGAATGGCCACCGGCACCCGCCAGGTTTGGGAATCATTGTTTTCCAGATACGTAAACCGTTTCTGGGTGAGCACCAGCCCGTTTTCATGGAGCGCGGCAGTGATCACGGGAAAACCCGGCTGCCCCACCCAGGAAGCCATGATCTCTGATACCGGGGCCTCGGATACGGATTCAAAGGACGCCCACAGGTTTTCACTGGCAGCGCAGTCATAGGCAAAGCGTTTCAAATACCTGCGCACGCCTTTTTGAAACGCTTCCGGGCCGATATAGCCTTTGATCTGGCGCAGGATGCTGCCGCCTTTGCAATAAATAATCGGGGCCGTGCTGGTATTGATCACCACATGCTCGCCCCCGGGAATTTCAATGGGAATGGTTTCAAGAAACGCATCCCGGACAAGGGCGGGACTGGTCTGGGTCAACAGAAAACCGGACCAGGTTTCCCAGTCCGGATGATAATGATCCACCACGCCAAAGCCGAAATACGTGGCAAAACTCTCATTCAGCCACAAATACGTCCAGTCCGCCGGCGTCACCAGATTGCCGAACCACTGGTGGGTAATTTCATGGGAGATCACTTCCGCAATACGTTCTGCTCCTGCTTTGGATGTGATGTCCGGATAAAAAAGCAGCAGATTTTCCCGAAAGGTAATGGCCCCCCAGTTTTCCATGGCACC
>JAABSH010000049.1 GCA_011390465.1 Desulfobacteraceae bacterium | reverse complement strand
CATACGACCCGGCGCAAGGCCACAATCATCCAGCCGGATTTCGAGCAGCTTAAACAGGAAGGTCTGTTTATACCGCCCATTGAAAAGCGTTACATAGAGCTTGTGGAACCTTCACACGGGGACAATATGCCGGATACCACCCGGCTGGTGAGTTTTCTTACCTTAAACCACAATGAGCACCGCCTGGTGCTGAGCCTGCCGGTGATCCGGAAGCTGCCCAGTCTGTTGCGGGAAGAAAATTTTAAAGTCACCGTCACCCTGGCCCGGCCGGTCCAGGACGGCAGAAAATCCCATATTATCCGCATTGAAGGCGGTGACACCACGGACCGCAGCTACGCGGTTGCCCTGGATATCGGCACCACAACCGTTTATGGCCAGCTGATCAACCTGATTTCCGGTGAAGTGGTCTCGGAAGCAGCGGATTTAAATGCCCAGATCAGTTATGGCGAAGATGTCATCACCCGGATCATGTATGCGGAAAAAGCCGAAGGCCTGAAAAAGCTGCATGAAGTGGTGCTCTCCACCATCAACGATATTCTGAAAAAAATTATCCGCAAGGCCGGAATTGACAGAGATGAAATTTCCAGCATTACCATTGCCGGGAACACCACCATGACCCAGCTTTTTCTGGAAGTGGAGCCCCGCTACATCCGCCGGGCCCCCTATGTGCCGGCCGCCACGGTGTATCCACCCATCAACGCGGCCTCCGTCGGTCTGGATTTGGGGGATCATGCCGAGGCCCTGGTCTATCCCCAGATTTCCAGCTATGTGGGCGGCGATATCGTGGCCGGTGTTATGGGATCCGGCCTGTACCGGTCCGAAGAAATAACCCTGTTTATGGATATCGGCACCAACGCAGAGATTGTTGTGGGCAATAAAGACTGGCTGGCCTGCGCGGCCTGTTCCGCGGGCCCGGCGTTTGAAGGCGGGGGCATTGAATTCGGCATGCGGGCCGCCAAAGGGGCCATTGAGGATTTTTCCGTGCATCCGGTCACCTATGAACCCATGAACATCACTGTGGGCGATGTCAAGCCCAAGGGCATCTGCGGCTCCGGCCTGATCATTATGGTGGCGGTCCTGTTTGAAAACGGTGTGATCAACAACCGGGGAAAATTCAACCGGGATCTGGACACCCCGCGCATCCGGCAGCGAAATGATGTATGGGAATATGTGGTGGTCTGGGAAAAAGACACGCAGATTGACCGGGATATTGCCCTCAATGAAATCGATATTGAAAATCTGATTCGCGCCAAAGGCGCCATCTACAGCGGATGCCAGACCCTGCTCAATGAAGTGGGCCTGGAGATGGACACTATTGAACGCATTATTCTGGCCGGCGGATTCGGCAGCTATGTTGATCTTGAAAAAGCCATGATCATCGGCCTGCTGCCAGAAATTGATCCGGAAAAAGTCACCTTTATCGGCAACAGCTCCCTTCTGGGCGCAAAAATGAGCGCCCTTTCCAACCATATCCGACGGGGCGTGGCCCAGGTAACCCGGAAAATGACCAATTTTGAACTCTCTGAAACCCCGTCCTATATGGATCACTATATGGCGGCCCTGTTCCTGCCCCATACGGATATGGACAGCTTTCCCAAGCTTAAAAAACGGATGGAAGAACGGAATGCAGATCAGGGAGACAAAAAGAACTGACAGGTTCATAAAAAAATTGCTGACGCGGTTTAGAAGATTGAATTTTTTAATGTACCGTTTTTTATTCTCTTATCATAATCATAGACTGAAGACTGAAGGCTGAAGGAATTTAGGCTGAAGAACCGAAGGACTTGATCATTCTTATTCCTTCCCTTCAGCCTACAGCCTATTGATAATACCTCCCCGATCCCTTCGGGATGCTGCTTTTTGCAGGTCGGAATTCATGACAAAAGCATGCGTGCGTCTGCTACCGTCACATGATCAGCACCGGCAAACACGGGATTGCAGTCAATGGAATCAATGTCCTCTCTTAAATCGTAGACAAGATGTGAAAACCGCTCAATAACAGCGGCCACCTGTTCCAGGTTCACGGCCGGCTGCCCCCTGAAGCCCTTGAACAGCTCAGCGCCTTTGAGCGATTTCAAAGCATCCAGGGCAGCGGCTGCCGGCAGGGGGGCCAGCCGGATGGCGATGTCCTGGTAAACCTCAACCGATACACCGCCCATGCCCACCAGCACCACCGGGCCGAACTGGGCGTCATTTTTCGAACCAACAATCAACTCTGTGCCGTCAACTTTTTCCTCCGCCAGAATTCCCTGAAATCCGTCCATGCCGGCAAAACGGTCAAAAACTTCATAAACCGCCTTTTCATCAGATATCCCGACCACCACCCCATTGACTTCGGTTTTGTGAAGGATCCGCGGGGAAACCACTTTGCACACCACGGGGTAGGCAAGCGCAGCCATTTGCTCGGCAATATGCTTCCGCTCCCGGATCCACACAAACCTGGTGGTGGGAATGGCATAGGATTGCAGAATGGTTTTGGCTTCAGTCTCAAGAATCCAGCCAAAGGGTTTTGATTTCCGGATAATGTCCGGTATCCGCGGTGCGGCCTGTTTCATATATGCCTCCTTTTGATGGCTGTGAGCATAAACACGGCCTGATCAATGGAATGGGTTACCGGAATGCCGTTCATTTCAAAACCTTCGATAAAAATGCCGAATTTCGGCAGATAGGGGACGTAGCACACAATGGGTTTATCGTATAATTTCTGAAGATATCCGAGCTGCGGTGGCAATGCCGATGTGATGGCCGGAATAAACGGCAGAAAAAGCAGCAGCACACAGTCAATGTCTTCCCGCTCCAGCGCATACCGGGTGGAAACGAGATAATCGCCGTCCACCGCACTGCCGGTGAGGTCAATGGGGTTTACAAACGAGGCGATATTCCGGATATTTCCGGACACAAGGGATTTTAATTCCCGGCCGTCGGCCTTGGGGAACGGCGGAACGTGAATGCCCTGCTCATAGCAGAAATCCGATGCAATAACTCCGTGCCCGCCGCTCATGGTAATAATGGCCGCGGTATTGATTTTCCGCTTGCCATAACGGGCCAGCACTTCGCAAGCGGTTAAAAACCGGGGTTCATCTTCTACTTCCAGTGCTTCGGTCTGTTTGATCACTTCATTAAAAACTACGTAATCCCCGGCCATGGAAGCAGTGTGAGACGAAATCGCCGACTGGCTTGCCGGGGTTTTTCCGGTTTTGAACAACACCACCGGCTTGGCTGTTTTTTGAATTTCATCAATAAAAATGCGGCCCCGGCCCGGATCAAGGCCTTCGAAATAAATTCCGATCACCGATGTCCGTTCATCATCGCGGAAAAACCGGAGCGCTTCCACTTCATCTACCACTGCCTTGTTTCCAATGCTCAGGGCCCGGGAAATGCCGATCTGTTCATGGGTAAAGCGGATCATCAGATCCACCAGAATCCCCCCGCTCTGGCTGGCCAGGCCGATGGTACCTTTGAGGGGTTTCACAAATCGTTCATCCGGAAAGAAAAAGGTATTGATTTCCGGCACGGAATAAACGCCCAGGCCGTTTGGCCCGATAATCGGAAAATGGTTTTGCCGGGAAATGGCTGCGATTTCATCCTGCAGGCCCTGGTTGCCGGCTTCCGCAAAACCGCCGGAAATCACCAGCCCGCCTTTGACGCCTGCCTGGATGCAGTCCCGCATGGCCTTGGGGATGTATTCCGCTTTAATGGCAAACACAGCGCAATCCACCGGCCCCGGAACATCCGCAACAGATCGATAAATGGGGGTGCCGTGATATTCGCCGCCCGAAGGATTGATGCCGAAAATCTGGGTGCAGTGGCGATGAACATTTTTATGATAAATAATATTGGCGGGATTGTTGGGATTGGTTTTTGAAATACCGAACAATGCAATGGTTTTGGGTTCAATGATATGTGTTAAATCCATGTCTCGATACGTTAAGGAACCTCCATGTTAAAGTTTGTACCTGATCAGAGGGGTAATCGCAGTGTTCTCCAAGAACCCCTTATTCTTTAAGGATGACGACAATTAAGGGTTTTTCTTATGCCCTCAGAATCCCGTTGTCAAGTCTGCTGACTTCCGGGCAAGATGAAAAAGACGCTTGAACATCGAACATCGAACGTCCAACAATGAACACCGAATTCAGAATAATTTTATCCTGACACCTGGGGCGAAGGGCCGTCTCTAATTTTCCACCCGGTTGCGTCTGGACACAATGGCATCCGGATCAATTTCCCCCAGATGGTTGAACACATAATCCGGCTGATAGGGAAATCGCTGCATGGTTTGCCGGTCTGTCACGCCGGAGAGCACCAGGCAGGTGGTCATGCCGGATTCCAGGCCGCCCATAATATCCGTATCCATGCGGTCGCCGATCATAAAGCAATTTGCCGAATGCACTCCCAGCTGCTTGCGGGCCAGAAACATCATCACGGGATTGGGTTTGCCCAGAAAATAAGGGGCCACCCCGGTCACCTTTTCAATGGGCGCCACCAATGCCCCGCACGCCGGCACCGGGCCGCGAAGGCTGGGGCCGGTTAAATCCGGATTGGTGGCAAGAAATTTCGCGCCTTCCTGAATCAGCAGGGTGGCTTCGATGATTTTGGCATAATCATATTCTTCGGTTTCCGCGATAATCACATAATCCGGGTTTTTGCGGGTGATTTCAATGCCCGCGGTTTCAAGCTCTTCAACCACTCCTTTTCCGCCGATGACAAACGCGGAGCAACCGTCCGGCTGCTGCACTTTGAGAAAACTGGCCGTGGCCATGGCTGAGGTATAAAAACAATCCTCATCCACTTCAATGCCCATGCCCCGCAGCCGGTCCTGCAGCTCCTGACGGGTAAAATAGGAATTGTTGGTTAAAAACAAAAATTTGTATCCGCCCTGAACCAGCCGGCGGATAAATTTTTCAGCGCCCGGAATCAGCTGTGTCCCGGTATACACCACCCCGTCCATATCCATTATAAACGATTTCTGGTAGGTTCTTTCATCGTGTGTCATGATTTTAATTTCCTTTTATTAGTTCGCAAAGGGCCGTCTGCCGGCGGGCCGTATCCTGGTTTTTCACGGCCATGGCCAGGGCCCTGCGGGTGCCCACAAAAAAAGCATATTTTCTGGCCCGGGTCAGCCCGGTGTAAATCAGGTTCCGGAACAGCATTTTAAAATGCTGGGTCAGCACCGGGATAATCACCACTTCAAATTCACTGCCCTGGGATTTGTGAATGGTGACCGCATACGCCAGATCCAGTTCCACAATATCTTCCTTCTGATAAAGCACTTCCCGGTTGTCCGGATAAAACCGCACCCGGCAGGTGAGCTCCTGGTTGTCAATGGCCGTGATAATACCGATATCACCGTTAAACACATTCAACTCATAATTGTTGCGGCGATGGATCACCCGGTCCCCTGTCCTGAACATCCGGTCTCCCACTTTGAGCTGGGGCCGTCCGTCTTTTGGCGGGTTGGCCGTATCCTGGATCATCTGGTTCAGGCTGAGGGTGCCCAGACTGCCCCGGGTCATGGGGGATAGAATCTGAATTTCACAGTCTCCGAAATATTTGGGTATCCATTCCAGATACAGTTTGCGCACCACATCCACGGCAGACAAGTTGTAATGCAGAGAAGACCAGGGATGGACTTTTTGCAGCACGGCCATGAGCTCTTCCACCCGGGTTTCCGAGGCAGACACCGCCTCCAGATCTACATGCTGAAATTTTTTCGGAATGGTAATTTCCGTCTCATAGGGGACCACCTGTTCGTTCACCCGGAATTCATAGGGATCATCCTCAGACAATGCTTCCGCGGCCCGGGTGTCCACATCGTAATAGCGCTTGACTTTGGAAACAAACGAAATCTGTTCGCCGGTGGCTTCGTCTGAATCTAGAAAAAAACAATCCGTGCCGTCGCTCCAGATTTCCGGATATTTAAAGGGAGAAGAAATAAAAGGCATCTCGCCCTTGTTGATCTGGTGGGCAAACTGAATGATCCGGGACGCCCGGGCCTGGCGGAATATTTCGGTCAGGCGAAAACACGGAACCGTTGCAGCGGCAATAATATCTCTGAGCACATTGCCCGCGCCCACGGACGGCAGCTGGTCCGCGTCACCGATAAACAATATCTGGCTGGTTTCCGGCACGGCCTTGAGCAGGGCCGCGGTCAGGCTGATGTCCAGCATGGAGCATTCATCCACAATCAAAAACGCGACATTCAGGGGATGTTCTTCGTTTTTTTTAAAACTGCCCATCTGCCATTCCAGCAGCCGGTGAATGGTTTTGGCCTCCCGGCCGATCACCTCGCTCATGCGCTGGGCGGCCCGGCCCGTGGGCGCGGCCAGTAGCACTTTTTTGCCCATGGCTTCCAGCAGGCGCACCAGCACCAGAGTGGTGGTGGTTTTTCCGCAGCCCGGGCCGCCGGTGAGAATGGAAAATTTTTCCGCAACAATAGAATTTACGGCTGCTGCCTGCTCCTTGCTTAAAGACAGATGAAACCGCCGGCAGTAGCGCTGAATCCAGTCTGCCACCCGGTCTTTGTCAACATCCGGGCCGGGTCCTGTCTCCCGGATTTTCCGGGCCACATAAAGTTCGTCAAAATAAAGGGTTCTGGAATAATAGCAGGGTTCCGGGTCAGTTTTCAGCTCAGAAGTCACGACCATTTCCCGCACCATCTCTCGAACCATGAGCAGGTTGTTTTTCCTCATTGTTTCCAGAAGCTCAGACAGCCGGTCTCCCAGCCGCAGTTCCAGAAGCTCGTCCACCTGGGCCTGAATCTGGGACCGGGTGAGAAAACAATGCCCGAAATTCCGGCTGGCCGCCAGCACATGTTTGATGCCGGCCATGATCCGCTGGTCGCTGTCTTTTGCAAGACCGATGCTCAGGGCCACTTTGTCCGCGGAGAAAAACCCAATCCCGTAAAAATCCGTGGCCAGGCGGTAAGGGTCTTCCGTGACCAGCCGGATGGCGTCATCCCCGTATTCCTTGTAGATACGCACGGCAAACAGGGTGCTGATACCGTGGGACTGCAAAAACATCATCACTTCCCGGATGGCCCGGTGTTCGGTCCAGGCCGCGCTGATCATGGCCAGTTTTTTGTCGGCAATGCCCGGCACCTGGGTGAGTTTTTCAATCTCCTGCTCAAACACATTCAGGGTGTCTTTGTCAAAATGCCGGACAATTTTCCGGGCGGTTTTCGGCCCCACCCCTTTGATCAGGCCGGACCCCAGGTATTTTTCCAGGGCCGCGGTGGTGGCGGGCTTTTTTTCAACCGCTGCTGTTGCCTGAAACTGCCGGCCATACTGCCGGTGATGGGTCCATGAGCCGGTAAATTCCATGGTGGCGCCGGCAAATACTTTTGTCTGGTGCACAATCACGGTTTCCTGCTGATGGGGATTGTTGAAAAGGGTGACCCGGAGAATGGACCACCCGTTTTCCGGATTGTGAAAGGTCACCCGGTCCACAATTCCGGTAAGGGTCTCTTCAATGACACCGGTTTGGTTGTTGTAAATTCGCTGCATGGGTAAAATCCGATTTTTTTAAGACCTCAATATAGATAAAACCCGTATAAATAACAACCCATTCCCCGCTTTTGCCAAAACCTTTACATTATATTTACATCAATATTTACATTGACATTTACATTTTTCAACTTTATTTTGTTTTTAAAAACCCAAAAAAGAGGCCTTTATGCACCCCTCCCTCACCCCAAAACAAAAACAGATGCTGGATTATCTCCGGGACTATGTGGCAGATACCGGCGTTTTTCCGTCCCTGCGCCAGGCCGCCGGGGATCTGGGCGTCAGTCATACGGCCGTGGCCCAGATGCTCAAAGTGCTTGAAAAAAAGGAACTGATCCGGCGGCAGGGCCGGTATCAGCGCGCTGTCCACCTGATCACCCCCCCGGGCCGTGCCGGCGGCCGTCACCGGTGGAAAGAAGTGCCGGTGATCGGCCGGATCACCGCCGGCCTGCCCATGTATGCCCAGCAGGAATGGGACGGCAGCATTGTGATTGATGCCGGCATTTACAAGGGCAGCAACCTGTTTGCCCTGCGGGTGAGCGGCGATTCCATGATCAATGCCGGTATTTTAAACGGGGATCTGGCCATTTGCGAACCCCGCCAGTACGCGGAAAACGGGGACATCATCGTGGCCCTGATCCACCAGGAAGCGGCCACGGTCAAACGGTTTTTTATCCGGCCGGATCACATTCTGCTTCAGCCGGAAAACCCCGCTTATCCGCCCATGCAGTATGGATTTGACGAAGTGATGGTGCAGGGAAAAGTCATCGGCATTCACCGGGGACCGGATGTCATGGAAGGACTTTAATCAATATTCTGAATTCTGACTTCTAAATTCTGAACCTCCCCCCAATCATGACATTTTTTTCAGCTCCCACATACCGCTCACAATCCTCTTCCGGCACCGGCCGCAGCATTGTGCATTTAAACATTGCGGATTTTGCCGTGGCAGTGGAGCGGCGTATAGAGGCCCGGCTCAAGGATTATCCGGTGATTATCGCGCCGGCGGCATCCGCCCGGGCAATGGTGTACGACATGAGCGAAGAGGCTTTTTGTGCCGGTGTGCGCAAGCAAATGCCCCTGAACCAAGCGCTTCGCCGGTGCCGGGATGCTGTCATCCTCCCGCCGCACCCGGATCGGTATGAACAGGCCATGGCGGAGGTTTTTCAGCAAACCCTGCCCTATTCTCCTTTGATCGAAACCGGAACCGCGGACGGCCATGTGTTTATCGACGTCACCGGCACCCGCCGCCTGTTCGGTCCGCCCGTGGATGTGGCCTGGCGCATGTACCATGCCATCAAAAAGCATCTCGGGTTTGCGCCGGCCTGGTCAGTGTGTCCGAACAAACTGGTGGCCAAAACCGCTACCCGCCTGGTCAAGCCGGTGGGAGAATATATTGTGGGACAAGGCGAGGAATCCGATTTTCTGGCCCCCCTGCCCCTGTTTTTGATTCCGGGCATTGAAAAAAATGACATCTTCACCTTCCGGAGCCTGAACATCAGCTGCGTCAGCCAGGCCGCGGCCCTGCGTCTGGATCAGCTCCGGGTGGTGTTTGGCCGGCGGGCGGATTTTCTGTTTAACATTCTGAAAGGCCGGGATGCGGCCCCGGTGCTGCCGGCAGGCCAAAAGCCCCTGCGCGTTTCTGCAAATCATGTGTTTGCCACGGACACCAATGATGTGCAAACCGTTGCGGATCAATTGTACCAGCTGACTGAAACCCTTGGCGCTGAACTGCGTGCCCTGGGCAGGGCCGCCCGGAATCTGGCCATGGTGCTGGACTATTCCGACGGAGTGCGGCGCATCCGCCAGATAAAGGTTGATCCGCCCTCTGCCAATGATTTTTTTCTGTTTCAATGCGCCCGGTCCCTGCTGGCCCTGGCCTGGACCCGGCGGGTTCGGGTGCGCCATATCCGGCTGATCTGTGAAAAACCCGTGTTTCCGCCGGCCCAGATGGACCTTTTTCCCGATCCGGTGCAGCAAAAACAGCAAACCCTGATTTCCGCCATGGACCGCATCCGGGAGCGGTACGGCCGGGAGGCGATTTGCATGGGCCGGTCTCTAAAGTTAAAAATGCCTATACACAGCCTGATTCAACAGGCTGTTGTGACAAAAACAACCGGGCAATTGCCGCCATGATTCCGTTGACGGTTCGCTCCAGCTATTCCCTGATGTGGGGCACCCCGCGGGTGAGCGATCTGTGCCGCCATGCCGCGCGGCTGGGGTACACCCATCTGGCTCTCACAGACACGGACAATCTCTACGGGCTCTGGTCTTTTATCGCGGCCTGCCGGGACCAGAGCATTCAGCCGATAATCGGCGCGGAAATCACGGATGCCGGCACCCCGCGCCGGGCGGTCTGTCTGGTGAAAAATCATCACGGATATGCCAATCTCTGCCGGATTATCACCCGGCGTCACACAGACCCGGCATTTGATTTAAAAAAAAACCTCATTGCCTTTAGCACCGGCCTGGTTATTTTAACCTCACATCCGGAACTGATGCAGGATCTTTATAAATCCGGCGCGGATGTGGCCGCGGCCCTGCCCCGGCATCCGGTGCCGGCGGCCCATCCCCTGCGCCGGGCCGCATTGCGACTGAACATTCCCCTGACCGCCACGCCAGGCAGTTTTTTTATGCACCCGGATGATTTTTCCGTTCACCAGGTACTCCGGGCCATTGACAGAAAAACCACGATTTCCCGCCTGACGCCAAAAGACACGGCCCGGCCCGAGGCTTTTCTGGAACCTGCCCGCGTGTATCAGCAACGATTTGCCATCTGCCCGGCGGCCATTGACAACACCCACCACATTCTGGAACGTATTGATTTCCAGGGCCCGGACTTCGGGCTGGTGTTTCCCCCTTACAAAACCGACACTCCGGCCCAATCCCGGAACCGCCTGCGCCGGGCTGCTTTTGACGGGGCCTGCCGGCGGTACGGAGCATTATCCGAAACCGTGGTGAACCGGCTGGAACATGAACTCAGGATCATCAGCCGCATGGGATTTGACGCGTATTTTCTGGTGGTGGCCGATATTGTAACGGAAAGCCCCCGCACCTGCGGCCGGGGGTCCGGGGCTGCTTCGCTTGTGGCCTATTGTCTGGGCATCACCAATGTGTGTCCTGTCCGGCACAATCTTTATTTTGAACGGTTTCTGAATCCGGGCCGCACGGATCCGCCAGATATTGACGTGGATTTTGCCTGGGACGAGCGGGACCATGTGCTTGAAAAAGTCCTGGCCCGGTATCCGGGCCACAGCGCCATGGTGTGCAATCATGTCTGTTTTCAGCCCCGCATGGCCCTGCGGGAAACCGCCCGGGTGTTCGGCCTGCCGGACGGTGAAATCAACCGCGTCACCAGAAATCTGCCCGGATTCCGGCATGGGGAAGCAGAAAAAAAAGCACCAGATGACCCGGGACTGCTGGAGCAGATAAAAGCCATGCCCCGAATGCGGCATGTGGATTTTCCCGATCCCTGGCCGGCCATACTGGCCATTGCCGGGCGCATTGTCGGGCTGCCGCGGTGTCTGTCCGTCCATTCCGGCGGTGTGGTGATCACTCCGAATCCCATCGACACCTATGTGCCGGTTCAAATGGCCGCCAAAGGCGTGCCGGTGATTCAATGGGAAAAAGACGGAACTGAAGACGCGGGCCTGGTAAAAATTGATCTTCTGGGCAATCGCAGCCTGGGGGTAATCCGGGATGCCATTGCCAATCTGCGGGCCAATAATCTTGATTTTCCGGAAACCGCCTGGAACCCGGAAGATGACATCCCCACCCAAAAAGCCCTGGCCCAGGGCCGCACCATGGGCTGTTTTTATATTGAAAGCCCGGCCATGCGGCTGTTGCAGCAAAAAAGCCGGCAAGGGGATTTTGAACATCTGACCCTGCATTCTTCCATCATCCGGCCGGCGGCCAATGATGTGATCCAGGAATATATCCGCCGGCTTCACGGCGGCCCGTGGGAACCGGTGCATCCCCTGCTGGCGGACGTACTGGAAGACACCCTGGGGTTGATGGTGTATCAGGAAGATGTGTCCCGGGTGGCGGTGGCCGTGGCGGGATTTTCCCACGCCGAAGCAGACGGGCTGCGGAAAGTCATGTCCAAAAAAGACCGGGACCGCCAGTTAATGGATTACCGGGACCGGTTTGCGCGGGGCGCCCGGAAAAACGGCCTTTCAGAATCCCAGGTTCAAACCGTCTGGCACATGATCATGAGTTTTAACGGATATTCCTTTTGCAAGGCCCACAGCGCCTCCTATGCCCGGGTATCCTTTCAGGCAGCCTACCTGAAAGTGCATTTTCCCGCGGAATTCATGGCCGCGGTGATCAGCAACCAGGGGGGATTTTATTCCACCTTTGCCTATGTGTCCGAAGCCCGGCGCATGGGCATCAGTATTCTGCCGCCGGATGTCCGGGAAAGTCACCTCCGGTGGTTCGGCAGGGACCGAACCCTGCGGGTGGGGCTCATGTCCGTGAAAGGGCTTTCCCTGGCATACCGGGAAAAAATTATAAAAAACCGCACCATGGCGGATTTTGCGGATTTTGGTGATTTTTTAAACCGGGTCCGGCCGGATGAGGCCGACGCCCGGGCCCTGATTCACAGCGGGGCACTGGACCGGTTTCACCGACGGTATCCGGATGAAACACACCGGGCCGCCCTGCTCTGGCAATTTTTTGCCTGGCAAAAAACCCGTTCCCGGCCCAATACCAATCTGCTGCTGTTTCCGCCCGCGGCCGCGTCAGGGCCGGACATGCCGGCCCTGCCCCCGGATGATTGTCTGAAGCAGCTGCGCCTTGAATTTAAAACCCTTGGATTTTTGTGCGACCGCCATCCCATGATGCTGTTTGACGCCCATTTAAAAAACGCAAACACCATTAAAATCAAGAAGGTTCTAAAAACTCCGGGCGGACGGGTGCGCACCGCCGGGTGGCTGATCACCGGCAAAACCGTGCTGACCCGGAAAGGCGATCCCATGAAATTTCTCACATTTGAAGATGAGACCGGCATTCTTGAGACCACCTTTTTCCCAAAAGCCTATCACCGGTTTTGCCACCTGCTGGATCATGGCCGGCCCTATGTTCTTTCCGGCATAGTGGATGAAAACTGGGGCGCCCGCACCCTGAGCGTGGACGGAATTTTTCCAATGGATTTTTCGCTTGACAGCAGTTACGTCCCCCATGTAAATTTAATCAGTACAAACAATTTTAGCAGAAAATGTTTGTAAAACATTCCATAACCTGACTGTTCACATCCATCCAATCCAGCTGGTCACAAAATATCTCCTGAATTTCCTGAAATCCGGGAGTGTGATCTGCGAAACCTCTGCCTGATGAAAGTACTGCAAAATATTTAGACACCTGCTTAACAGAATTTAGAAAACCATAAATAACGGGCGAATTAATCCCGACACCATCCGCGGCCGAAGGAAATTCAACATGGGTAATTCAAATCATTCCCTGAGACAGAAGCGGTTCCTGTATCAAAACCGCTATCCAACAGCTGCCTGGCGACGGATTTTTATCTTTGGAATAAACAAAACAGTTCCAATCAAGGTGTTTAACCACAAGGAGGAATCCTATGAAACACCGAGTCTTCACCCGTATACACCGCCGGCAGGTGTTGGTCCTGATCGGGATTTTGATATGCCTGATCATGCCCGGTTTGTCGTGGGCGGCCCATGACCTGAGCGTAGTTTCCGTCTCGCCTGATGGACCGTATTCGCAGCTCAAAGGCACTGTCAAGCCCAAAATTCTTGTCAATTACCAACTTGACTTTTCAAATCCATCCCCCCCCTATTTCTTCTGTTTCGTGAACACCCAAGATTTGATTCCTGTGGAAATCAGCCTTTATCATAATCCTGGCGGATCGCTTATTTCATCCCACCGGGTAAGCCATAACCGATGCGGCGGTGATTTTGAAGATCCCAAAACTTTTTCATTCCCTCTCTATGATGATGATGGCAATTTTGATCTTCAGGCAGGCCAATATTACTTCAAGGTCACCGTGGACCCGGATAATATCTGGAATTCTGAAATCAGCGAGACCAATAACAGTCTTGATTCCATGTGGTTTTGGTATGCCGTGTATTCAGGGGATGTTTATTTCGGCACCAACAAAACCCGCCTGAACAGCGGTGCGTTTTACAGGGATATATTCAACTGGGTCTGTCCCGGAACGGGTGATTATTTTTTCCAGGGTACCACCGGCACGTGGACCCATTCCTGGGGCACCGCCACCTTGAACTACCCTTCCGCCACCGATTTTTGTGCCAATGGGTCCGTGAATGCGGACGGGTACTCTGTGGACCTTCATGTGACAAGCGGAACCGTAGACGTCAGCGACCTCAGTTCCACCATCGCCGGTCTGGGAGTTACGGTTAACGGGGTAACCCTGGAGCCGTCCGGCATGAAGTACTCCGGCATAACTATCACTCTTCCCAGAAATGTCACGGTTCACAATGAACGCTCGGATGGCCGCGTCGCGCCAAGCGGACGATCCGTTCTCTCTTTTTCCGGGGGGGGGCCGGTCCCGGACCCCAAAGACATCAGCGTTGCCGTGGGTTTTATGGGCGGCGGTATTTTTCATGGCTACGGCCTGCCTTTCTATGTGCGGGCCGGTACCATTAAAATAGATTTCAACACTTCTAAGGGAATCGTAATGGGAAGCAGTTCCCCGGTCTACGTTCACCGCCAGAACATGGATCGGCTGGCGGCCGAAGACCAGCGGCGACGGGGAGGTTTCCCGTCTAATGATATTTTATTTCTGAATGCCCGAACCGCTCTGGAACAAACGAGAATTGACGGCAACGGTATTCACGGCCAGTTCATGTGCGAGCGGGAGTCGGCTTCCGGTCTTCATCAGCGGCCCAAGACCCATTTTCCCATGGGATTTGTCCGGTGGCAGGATTTTGCCGTCACCGTGGCCAACAGCAAAATTCAAAGCACAGATCTTGGTCCGGTGGAATTTTCCATGCGATTTACCGGGGTGTGCCCGGAAGGCAATTGCGGGGATACGCCGGAAACCACCCTGTTCAAGGTGCAGGCTCCGTGCGGCCTTACACCGGACGGTGGTTTCGGCGGCGGCGTGGATGATGTGTTTGAGAAAACCCGATGGGGTCGCCTGGACAGTCCCACCCAGTTCTACACCTATGAAAAGGAAGATAAGGGTCTCAGGGGTATACTCTACTTTCCCGGGTTTCTTGTGCCCAAATCCGCTGCCGGCATCTACACCCTTTCCCAGTACCTGCTGGCATCCCGTCAGTTTGACGACATCAATATCCCCAACAAGCTTCATTTTTTAGATGATCCCGGCGATTCGGACGCCCGGCAGGGCAACCACTATTTTGCCGGCCTCACCCTGGGTCCCGGACAACTGGAGCCTTCTGTCTCCCCGGGTCTGACAGACCTGATCGATGCTTCCCCGCTTTCCATTCTCTTTAACGGCCAAAGCAGCGCCGTGGACTTCAGTGTTACCCCATACACCAAATACGTGATCCGGCCCGGCGGCATTACCGGGGTATTTAACACAAATTTTTCCGGAGACATTGAAATTTACGGCTACACCCTTCATCTCACCCGATTTGCCTTTCGCCAGGTGGTCAATGTAATGGACGATCGGACATTTATTGATGGCAGTCTTGATTTGCCGAAACCGGCAGGCCTTCATGTGGCGTTTTCTGATCTGGATATCACCTGCACCGGGGACTTTGCCGGCGGCACCGTGGAAACCGAAAAATGCGACGGCATTGACAATGACGGCGACGGCCTGGTGGATGAAGGATGCGGCGAGGCCCTGCAATACTGGAATACCCCGGTCAAATTCGTGGGAATGGCGTTTGAAGACAAGGGATCTTCCGGGACCTGTCCGGATCCGGATAACCGGGAACTGAAACTGGATACATCCAACCAGGTCAACGGGGTCAATCAGCGTGTCACTCTGAGCGCCTTCTGGAGTCCTTCCGGCCAGCCGGATCAAGATACAATCACCGGTGCGGCTGAAATGCTCCTGGATTCTCCGGACAGCGGCAAGGGATTTGCCATTCAAATTCGGGACGGATATCTGAATCATCCTGCAAGCTACAGCTCACCCGCACCGTCGGCCGGATTTACCAACCTGATGGCCACCGCGGATGTTCCACTGTTTGATGCGTTGACCCTGCATGGTCATTTTGAAAATGAAACCGTGGTAAGCGGCGCGGTGGATGCCGACAAATTCAGCCTTTATCTATTTGAAGACGAGTCGGATCAGGACGCAGACCTTGACGGGGTACCCACGGGATATACTGATATTGATACCTATCGGAAGCTAATTGCCAAAACCGATGAATCTCTTGCCAAAGATCCCCGGCCCCGGGCGGAATATGCCTGGCCCAATTCCGGCATTATCCAGCTCAGCTACCCCCTGCTCTATGACCGGGCTTCAGGAACCACGTTACCCCAATTCCGGGGGGTCAAGCAGGATACCGACCTGCCCGGGGGGTCTGATCCGGTTATCGGCGTGTATTCGGTGCCGGATTATCTGAATCCGGAACAGACCAAACTTTCCTTTGGGGTTTCAGCGGATCTCGCGGCCCTTGAAAATTTTCATTTTGATATGAGTACCCTTACCGGGGGCCTGGATGATTTTCTCCAAAACGAGCTGGGGGTTTCTATTTCCATTGAAAGCCTTCTGGGAAACCTGACGGATGCCTCCGGGGCCATGAATTCCGTCACCGGCGGCAATGTCACGGATCTCATGGGTGTTGCCCTGGACGCCACCCTTGAAAGTCCCCCGCTGTCATCCGGCATTGACCAGGTGGCGGATCTGGTCGGCGAAGTACACAACGCGCCAACGCTGATTTCCAGCCAGGTGGAAAATGTGCTCATGTCTGCCAAAGACGATGCCCTCAAACTGCTAACAGACAGCCTTTCCCAAGAGCTGGAAAATCTGTTCAACAGCGAACTGGCGGCGTTGGTTGCCTACAGTGAAGAAGCCATTGATGATGCAGTTGCGGGCGGCATGACGGTTCCCGGGGATTTAACGGAATACCGCAATTCTCTGGCAATGCTGACGTCCGAGCTGGCCAGCTTGAAAAGTGGGCTTCAGCAGGCCCGGAATGCATTATCCCAGGCCCGGACCGCGCTTACGGAAACCCGCACCCAGGTAAACACGGCCGCAGGCAACATCACTTCCGCGATTTCTTCCGTGAAAAGCGGCATGACAGGGCTGTCTCAGTATACCAGCAGCAATCCTGCGGTAAATCCACTTCTGGAAGAACTGGAAACCGCCCGGGCTTACCTAGACCAGGTAAGAGATGCCATTGATCTTTTGGACCTGGATACCATCGCAAGTGCCCTTGAGTCCGCGGCTGCCGCGTCTGGCGGTTCCATTGACACCGCCCTTCTGGACGATGTGCAGCAGTTTTTCACGGACCGGGTGGATGAACTGGACCGGCTGATGAATGAAGCAGAAACCAACTTCACCACCCTTCTGGGGTCGGTTAACCTGGGCACTATGTTTAATGATGCCGAAACCCTTCTCTCTATGATCGAAATCCATGTGAGCGCCGTCCACACCCAGGTGGAAGCCGTGTTCGGGGTAATCCTTGAAGACGGTCTCTCGCCCGGTGACGGCGGCTATCTTGCCATTGCAGACCAAGGGCTGGGAGCCTTGGTAACCCTGCTCAGCGGCCTGGAAAACAGCCTTGCCAATCTGCCCGACACCGGGATTCCCGCTTCAGCCACCTGGAACGACCTGATTGCCGAAGGCCAAAGTCGCCTTAACACCTGGTCGCTTGATTTCCTTGAGGATCTTCAGCAAGAAACCGGAGATCTGGGGCAGGCGGCCGATACCATATTGAGCGGCACGAGTCAGGCCAGCGCGTTCAAAGATCTTTTTGTCAACGGGCTTGCCGCTCTCATCGAAGCGCCGCTGAACCAGGTTATCGGCGGATTTTCCGCGCAACTTCAGGCCGCATCAGAAGAGGTCTTGCAGTTTATTCCGGATATGGATGGCGACGATATCCGGGCCATGATCCGGACCGCTGTATTGAACAGTACGCCGGTGCAACAGCTGAACGGCAATTTTTTTGAGCAGTTTGCCTTTATTTCAGATTATATCAATGATTTGACCGGTGAAATTTCAAGCCAGGTCAATCGCCTGATCAATGAGACCATCCAGGCGGTTCAGGAAGGCATCAACAACCAGATTGCCGGTATTCAAAGTGGCATCGGCGGCGCGGGCGGCGGACTGACAGCCGCAAAAATCGACGGATACGCAGTGGTTTCCCAGGATGAACTGGAGCGGTTCCACCTGGAGGCGGAATTCAGTTTTGACGGGGACCCGGATCCTACCACCTATTACGCTGCCCTGGACATTACCTCATGGAACGCTGAAAACGGCAAAGCCAGTGCCTGCACCACTGCGGGAACCGGCCTCATAGACGTGGCCATTTCCACCCATGACGTAACCGCAGACATGCTGGGATGTTCCCTCGGTCTCAAGGAGGTGCTGCTGGGATTCACTCTTGACGGTCCCGTTCCCCTTGGCATGTTCGGTTATGTTTATACCCTGGGAGAACTCAATTTTGAGGCGCTGGTATTAACAGATATGGGATTGGAAGCCGGTGTGGGCGCCATTGAAAATTATCTGGGTGCCAAGGCCACAGGCCGGTTTGAAAGTTATACCATCAGCGCGGCATTTTATTTTGGAAAAAGCTGCGATTACAGTGTGCTTAAACGACTGGACCCGGAAATTGCGGAATTTCTGGGAGAACGGGACGGCCTGACCGGCGTGTATGTGCGAGGCAGTGCATCCATTCCCATATATAATTACAGTTGCATGCTGAAAGTTGGCGTGGGGGCTGAAATCGGAGCCTGGTATTTTGCTGATCCGCCGCCCACATACGGTGGTCTGCTGGGTGGATCCGCTTACGGAAAGGTGGCTTGTCTCGCCTCACTCAAGGGCGCTGTTCGATGCATCGGTGCAAAAGTGGGCAGTCAATATCAATTCTCCGGCTCTGGATGGGGCGCCGGTGGGGTCGGCTGGTGTGAACCCGAGGACTGGGATTCCATTGGAGACAGTCGTTCGGACAGCTGGTGCTGCACTGGTGACGCCTCTTTCACCGCAACCTATATATCGGGCTGGTCCATTGACGGGCCGAGCATCAGTTGCTGCCATTAACCCAAAAGGAGCAAAGACATGCGATACCTAAAACAGTCGATCATCATCGTTATTGTCATGGCCCTGGCTGCTGCATCAGCAAATGGCGCTGACCGGATGTATTTCAGCGGTTTGGCAGCGGAAAACGCCAGCACCGGCAATATGGACGGGGTGTTGGAATGGGGCATCCTGGAGGGGGAAATTCCCCAGGATATTGCTATATTCCGCATTTATCGCAAAACCGGCGCCGGCTCTTTTGCGGTCCAGGGGGAGGTGCCCAACATTCTGCTTTCCACATCAGAAATCAGAACTCTTTTTTATGAATCCGGTGAAACAAAGGCTCGGCAGGATATCATCACGATCCTTCAGGAAATCGATCCGGATGTGAATGAAACCAATTTTCATACCTTCCTTTTCGGTATTATGGATCCGGTAAGCCCTGATTATGATCCCCTTCAGCGCATGCTGTTGATCCGGATGAACCGGAGCGCGGCCCGGGCCGCCGGTCGTGCCTGGATTGACAGAAGTGTGCCGGCCGGCACCTATACCTATATGATTACCGGGATTCTCGCGGACAAATCGGAAACCAAGCCCTTGGGAATTTTCTCCCTGGATGCAGGTTCGGAAACTATTTTACCCGCGCCTGCCAATTTTGAACAGATCCGGGTGGGAAAATGCTCAGACACCCGCAAAAATCTGGACCACGGCAAGATTCATCTGAACTGGTCCATTCCGGACGGGCCGGAAACGATATCTCTCCGGGTACTGACGTATGGATATGATCTTTATCGTTCAAAAAGCAACCTGGGAACCATCAATCTCCGGGCCGGTATTCCTGCGGCACTGGAGAAAATCAATCCCGCACCCATTGTGGTGTCCGGCAATGCCCCGGCATCCGGAAAAGATGCCTACCTTGCCGTGGATGACGGGAATGTCTTGTATGAAGGCGAAGGGCTGACTCCGGGGGATACATTTTACTACTATCTGGTGGCCCGGGATATCGGGGGGAACTATTCAGACACGGCAGGGCCGTTGAAAGCCATTGTGCCGGATACCCGCGGTCCGGTCACACCGTGGAATGTTCACGGACAGCAGGAAATGATACCCACGGCCGGTGATCCCGAACCCCGGCTGACCCTTATTTGGGACCGGATCAACAACATCAATTATATTAAAAATTATGAGCATGGCCGAATTATCTGCGACAGCTCCTCCACCCGGGTCTGTTATGTACCGGACAATGAAACCTGTGAAACCGCCACTCCCAAATGTGCGGATCTGGATGTGGAACAATATTTGGTTTTCCGTTTTGCCTCGTTTCAGGAAGCCACTGATTGGAACAGTGACCGGGATGGGGATTTCTGGCCGGATCCCATGGAAGATCTCAACGAAGATGGGATTCTGGATCCCGGAGAAACGGATCCATGTGATCCATCCTCTCATCCGGCAGGCACCCCTTCTCAGCCGGCGGCAACTATTGCCTATACCGATATGACCCACGTCCGGACCCTGGGCTCCGGCAAAGAAATTCAGTTCTTCCGTGACCCCGTGCCATCTCCGGACAACAAGGTTTACTGGTACCGCGTTGCGGCCCAAGACCCATCCGGCAATATAAGCCCATTATCGCCGCCGGCCCGGGCTCAGCTCTGGGATCGCAGCCAGCCGACGGCGGCGGGAGCGCTCCGCATCAATGACTGCCGTTTCAGGGTTATCCGCATGGAAGAAGCGGAATGTTACAAGCAGTATTCCCCTCCTGGCGGGGACACCTATGTCACCGTGAGCGCCATTGACGAGACCCATGCTGCGGAGAGCGTTGGCATTTATGAACGCTGCCAGGGGGATAAAAATCCTATTTTTAAACTGATTTACCGGGGCAGGCTCAGAAACAGTCGACTGGACATTTCTCCGCAAACGCATCTGGCCGGCTATATCGAACAAAATGGCTGTGGTATCCGCTGCGGGATGATTGTTGTCCGTTTTTATGATGGAAACGGCAGGGTCCTTGGGGAAAGCGCTCCCATTGATGTGTCCGAAATCTGCGAAACCCGTATTGGATGCGTTATTCTTGAACAATACTGCCGGTATAAAGAGGTGGATGGCGGCGGGGGCCTGCATGACCCCTCTAACCCCCTCCAGGTCTGTCCGATACTGGCGCCAGGCCAGTGCGCGCGAATTTATCAGCAGATCAGCGGCGAAATGACGCCCTTGCAGACCTTTTGTTACGATACGGGGGATCCCTGCGCGGAGATCGATATTCAAAGTATTGTATCCATGGAAGCCTGTCTCGGCATCAGGGTGTTTAGCAAAAATCATGTGGGTTCGGCCATGTATTACCTGCCATGTGTTACGGTGAAATCCGCAAAACCCGAAGCACCGCTTATCGAAGGGATTACGCCCATGGGATCGGAATCCGACCCGGAATTTGAAATTCGCTGGTCCGCCCAGTCCGAAGGCATGGCCGCCTTTATCATCCGTAAAACCGGAAATCAAACCACTTCTTATGAAACGGTATGGGACGCAAAACAGGATCCGGAAACCGGCCAGTTCGTCTACGAATTACCCATCAAATCCTCTGAGATCGAACTTAAGTGGTGTTTCGAAATACGGGCCATTGACAGCAGCCTGCAGATGAGCGACTGGTCCGGGGAAAAATGTGCGGTGTGGGGTGAAAAATCAACCTCGAAATCCTTGCCCTGGCCTCCGGTTCCCCAGATTCCGGACGGGGGTGATATCACGGCGTTCTCTCTGATCGGCGAAGGCATCGGCGCCCTGGTGCTGTCCGAAGACCTTACTAACATCATAACGGAAATCGCCCGAAAATGTCGGGGCACGGATGAAATTCCGATTTGTACGCGGCAAGGGGCTTGTCTTGATTCTTTTATTCTGTATTGCGGGATTTGCGCCCGTCTGCAAAGCTGGAATCAATTTGGCCGTTTTGTGGTTTACCGGCAGGAAAAAAACATGGACCTGGTTCAGGTGAGTCCCCTGGTAGAAACAATCCATTGTGAAAACAGACTTCTGGATGGTGTGCTTATGTCCAGCCGGGTAGATGATCCCCTGGTTTCCCTTGTCCGCCTGAACACCGGATCAGTGACCGGGGTAACGTCATCGGTCAAAGCCGCCCTTGAAGGCACCACCCGGCTTATTTTCACTGACTGGTATCCTCACAAATCAGGAGAAATGCACCGGTACCAGGTGGCTGTCACAGGCGCCCAAAGCAAGGAGCCAGAGATAATATACACCAGTGACTGGATTACACTGCCATAAAAGGGGGATGTTATGAAATGCATTAATGCTTTCAAAAATATGGCGATTCAGTTCGTCTTTCTGATGGCCGTCCTGGTTATCACCGTACCCATAGCCTGGGGGTATGATCCCCTGGCCAATGAAAACCTGCTGCTGTTTAACGCCGACGGACAGGTGGCGGCCACCTATCATGTTAATGATTTCACTCAGAAGGCGATTCCGTCCGGTGCGGGATACAAGATTACATCTGAAAGCTATTTTCCGGATGTCACCCAGCCGCCTGCGGTCACCACAACTTATATTCCGGCTGACGGAAGTACGGCCGCTGTTCCCAACCGGCTCAATTACACCTATCCCGCACCGCCGGCCGGCATTCCTGATGTTTCTCTGTTCAGTTTTGACAGCGCAACCCTCAGCCTCGCTTCTTCCAAACCGGGTATCAACTTTTCCCCTTCTTCGGGAAATTATACCCAGACCCTTGCAGTGACCATCCAGGCAGTACCGGAAACCGCCGAAGTGCAATACCGGAAGCAAGGCGAACTCCTCTGGAGTTCTTCCGGAACCAACATGATTCGGCTGTTTGTATACAAAAACACCAATATCGAATTACGAGCAGTAATCAGTGGCCCTGTGTATTCGGACATTATTACGGCCGTCTATGAAATCAAGCATCCTGACGGCAAAAACCCGGAAATGGTGGACAGTGATAATGATGGATACCCGGACTGCTGGGAAATCGAAAACCGCATGAATCCTCTGCTCAATGAAACAAATAAGGATTCGGACAATGACGGTATCGTGGATGTGGAAGAAATCCTGCGAAAATCCGATCCCCTGGATGACGGGTCCCTCCCCCTGGATACGGACGGGGACGGCTGGTCGGACTTTGATGAAGATTTGCGGGGCACAGCGAAAGATAATGATAACAGCACCCCCACGGCCCGACGTCTCTATGAGGCAGAACGTAAGTTGTCCGGTGTATTTTATAGTGATGCAGGCATGACAGTCCCTTCGGCGGCGATGAGTTACAATATTGGTACCTTTGCATCAACACTTCTTGGCAAGGGCACCACTGACGCCGGCGGCAATTTTGGCCCTGACCGATTTCCTGTGGGCGAACCTGCTTTAATTCGGGGATCCGGTGTCCCCCATGCTAATTTTACATTAAAAGCCTATATTCCGCAGACAAAGGATCTTACCCCGGGTGATCTCACCGGCACCTGGAATTCTGCATCGGAATGGGAAGCCCTTTATATCGAAATGCTAAAGGCAAAACTGGTGGAGACAGTAACCGGGTTCCAGGTTTCCCCTTTTCAAGCTTATCCCCTTGCCCTTCTGGAGCGGGAATTGGAAATCCTTAAAGGATTTCCCGCGGGCATTTATCTGATTCTGAGCTCCACCACGCATATCCCGGATCTGGCCCTGCTGGTAAATATGAAAAACCTGCTGGCATTAAGAAACCAAGACATGAACGATCATATGAAGGATCTGAATGGTCTGCTGGACAAAGCGGCCCTTCATACCAGCCTTATTTCCGATTTAAATACCATTTATGCCAATGCAAAGGCTGAAGATGCAAAAACTCTGGAAAAGCAGTTGGCGGATCTTTACCAGGGAACTCTTGGCAGGTATCTTGCCGGCCTGATGCTGGCCTGGAATCTGGATACCCTCGACAATAAAGTGACCGGAGGTATCACCTGGAGTCAGATACTCACGCCTGAAGGGGACATGGACGGTGATACCCTGCCCAACAATCAGGAAATACCGGTTTCCGGCAACATCGAGCGCCATTCCAATCCTTTTCATCATGATTCGGATGCGGATGGTATTCATGATGCGATTGATAATTGCCCCACCGTGTTTAATCCCGGACAGATGGACTGGGACAGTGACGGCTTGGGAGATGCCTGTGATCCGGATAGTGATAATGATGGGCTGGATGACGGCACGGAAACCGCTTTCGGATCCAACACCCATAATACCGACACAGACGGAGACGGTCTCAACGATTTTCAGGAATGGCTAACCTACGGGGACCCAGGAGTTTATGTCACCATTTATCCGGTCGCATCTTCTACTGCCCTGACGTCCCTGATCCTCAGCGGAGAAATCGAAACCGGCGGCAGTGTGGGCATTAGCGTGGATACCGGGGCCACTTCCGGAACGGTAGTTTATCCGGATGCTGCATCCTGGCAGGTGCTTATTTCTGATCTTATGCCCGGAAACAACTGCATCACCGTCCATGCGGCAAACAATGGGCGCACAGGGTCAGCATTTGAATCTGTTTTCGTAACCGACTCACCCAGTGAGCCTGGGGATCTCAATGGAGACAGCATCATTGATTTGCAGGACGCTGTGATCATGTTGCAATTGCTTACCGGCATCAGCTCCTCCGAAGCATTTGAGACTGACGCAGATATTGATGAAAATCTCAAAATGGGCATTCCTGAGCTGATTTACGTGCTTCAAAAGGTGGCGGGACTGCGATAACTGAAAGCATATGGGATCAAAGCGTTCTGTCCGGAAACAGACTCATGGCCCGTTCCGCCATTGCTGTGATGATCAGACTGGGGTTGGCGCCGATGTTGGCGGATATCGCTGATCCATCGGTAACATAAATACCGGGATAGCCGAATAATTCATGATTGGTGCTGATGACACCATTTTCAGCAGATATCCCCATATGACACCCCCCGAAAATGTGGGCGGTAGTAGCGGTGTCGCCGACACTTTCAGTCAGGAAATTAAAAGGCCGGCCGTTGCATGCCTGTGCCAATTTTTTTGGCGGCCGCATTTGCTACCGGCAGGTAGGTGGGGGCTTCCTTTCCTTTAACGATTTTTGTTTTCAATCCCCACCGGAACAAAAAAGAAGGCTTTCTGCCATTCCAGTGTGTTTTTGGACCCGTACGGACAGCCTGTTATGCACCTGCAGCACAGATGGCAACCGGCCTTGTGAGGTCCTTTTCCGCCGAAATACGGGTCTTCCGCCATGACCTCAATATCTTCCGGCATTATGTCCCTGCCCTGCTCCAGCAACCCCCACTTTATAGCCTTTTTCCGAAAGCCGGAGCGCGGCCACACTGCCCCGGAAACCGCTGCCAATGACCCCAAAATCATAATCCATGGTGTTCTCTCCAACTTTTCTCGTCATTCCCGCAAAAGATAAAATTCAGCAATTTCAGTATTTTCTGGATACCGGACCAAGTCCGGCATGACGAAATCCGACTTTTTACGAAGCCGTCACGGTTTTATTCTTCCATCATCTGCTGCATTTGCTGCATCATCATCTGTTGCATGTCCATCTTCTTAAAATCCGCCGGCACTTTAAACATATCCGAAGCCACTGGTTCCCTGCTGATGGATTTTATTTCATTGATGCTCACATCCCCCATGGAAAGGGTCTTCGTCAGTACCGGAATCCCTTTTATTTTTCTAAAAAACGCGGATTCCTTATCCTCATCCGCACTGCTTTTGTCCAGGCCGGAAAATGCGGTGATCAGGGTTTCAAACACATCTGCAAATCCCTTGTGAATCCACACATGGTAAAAATCCCCTTCACTGTCCGTGCCTTTATACAGCTCGCATTTGAAACCGTTAACGGTTCTGGTCTCCCCGGTAGGCTTTAAAGAAAACAGGTCTTCTTCCGCCATATCACCGACCATCATTTCCGGATCTGAGCCCATGGCCATGCCCATCTGATCTCCCATTTTCTCCATGGCATCCATATCCGTTACCATTACCATTTTCTGGTCATGAATCAGGGTAATAATTTTTGAAGATTTGGTGTTAAAAATCACCGTGGCCCGATGGCCGTCCTCGCTGGTGTTCATCAAAAAAGCATCGCCTTTAATGAAAATATCCACAACTTCTTCAGAATAATTTTCATCATCCCCGCTTTCCAGCGCCATCTGTTTAAGCTGGGCCGCGGACTTGGCAAACACCTTGTCCGCCGCTTCCATGGAATCCACATCTTCCAAGGCATAAATCGTGGCAAAAATTGCCTGCTGGGTAATTTTGCCTTCAAAGTCCGCTGCTGCTGCAAAATTAAACCAAAACACTACCGCCATTGTTACAACTGAAATCAAAAAAATTTTAGCCTTCATCCGTTTTTTCCTTTCATTTTGAGTTGTTTGTTTATCCAGTTCGATCAAGTTCTGTCATTGCGAGCCACGCCGGCAGCGTAACAGGAACGGTACGACCGAAGCAATCCCCTGAAAACAGTGAGATTCCTTCGTCGTTCGTTCCTCTCTTCTTGTAATGACTGCCGAAGGGCGGTCGGTCCTTCGGGTCAGGTGGAGCTGCTGGGTGGGGCAAAAAAATATTGACACTTGTCCTGCTCTTGTACGATATGCTGTAGAAAAGGCATCGAAATGGAAGCCATAACCTATAGAGACAGCATACCTATTGCGTCACCGAAAAACACAATACGGCTAATTAAATCTATCGTCCAGCTCGAAAATGGCAAAGGAAAAGAAAAGGAGCTTATAGCGTGAAGCTCATTTTCTCTGAGCATGTCTGCGACGATTACCTTCATTGGCAAAAAAATTATAAAAAAATTCTGCGATGCATAAACACGCTTATTAAGGAAACAAAACATAACCCTTTTGAGGGTGTTGGCAAACCTGAGCCATTAAGGCATGCCTTATCAGGATATTGGCCCAGGCGGATAAATGACGAACACAGATTCGTTTATAAAGTTTCAGAAGAAGCGCTTCTGGTTGCCCAACTGAGATATCATTACTGATTTTTTTCAGCCCCAACGATTGCGCTCACTGGTTTTTGCGCAGCGCAGCAAAATCCAGCGTAGCGATTGGTTGAACGAAGCCGCATACCTTTAATCGGAAATCAAACAATTTCAATATATTTTGGATGACGGACCCAGTCCGGCATGACGGAAACCGACTTTTTACGAAGCCGTCATTATTAAATAGCCCCAGCAATGGATGATGTATGACCTCCTGGTACCTGCCCGCCCTGCTCGCACTTCTGCTTCTTGGCGTTCAGCGCTTTTTTTATAAAGTCGCCGCGGAAAACAGATATCCCACGGAATGGGTAACCTTTTCATTTATGGCCACTGTCACGCTGATGAGCGCGGTGGCATACTTTTCCAAAAATTACAATGCACCTGACATGGGCTTTTTGCTGGTCGCGGCCCTGATCAACAGTGCGGCTTTTCTGGTGGCCACGGTATCTCACATTGAAGCGCTGAAATACGTTCCGGCAAGCATCGCTTACAGCATTATTCGCTTAAACGTGGTGGTGGTGGCTGTTTTTTCAATTTTTTATTTCAAGGAGCAAGTCTCCCTGCCGCAGATTCTGGGCCTGATTGTTGCCGTTGGCGCCATGGTCCTGCTGACAACACAGATGGGCGCCGATACACCGGCATTGAAACGGCGGCGGAAGGGAGCGGTATTTATCGTTTTGGCAGTTCTGGGAGGTGCCGCGGCAAGCGTTTCATCCAAATTTGCGGCAATGTATGCGGATAAACTTGCCTTTATGGCCATGTCATACCTGTTCGGGATGATCGGGACCCTGGGAATCAACAAGGCATTGTCCCATAAAAAAGCCACGCAAAAACGATTGGCCGCCATGGGGCTGGGTTTTCTCATGGGCGGATTTAATTTTGCGGGATTCTATCTGTTTTTATATGCCCTGGAACGTGGTCCCCTGTCCCTGATTGCCGCCATTGTGGGCATGCATTTTGTCATCGCCATCATCCTTTCCGCGGTTATTTTTCATGAAAAAATAAAACCAGCCGGTTTTGCGGGGATTGTCCTGACAATCGTATCGATTGTGCTGATCCGCATTTGATTTTCAGGTCCGGCGGTGGGAGATTGCGGAAATTATCGATTGCTGGCATAAAGGCGACATTTGCGCTGACGCTCCTATTATCTATTATTTCAAGGTCCGGGCAGCGTGTGCAGCCTGGAAAAAGCGTTTCATCCTTCAATATTCAGCAGATACCCATGCCTGGGCCGCGCTGGTCCCTGGTGGGCCTTGATCCGGCCTGAAAAAATTTTCACCCGGTCAATTACCGGTCATTTCTTTCAGTGCTTCCAAAACTTCTGCCGCATGGCCTTTGACTTTCACTTTCGGCCATATTTTCCGGATCTTCCCATCCGGATCAATCAAAAAAATGGTGCGTACAATTATGTTCAATGTTGTCATATAAGCTCCTCTTGCAATCAGTAATTTTAGAACCCTGTGCTAATCGAATCAGGCACCAGAAAAGGACATCTGTTTTGTTTTTCAAACCCGGCCTGAAAAGCGCACTTGCAATCTGCTCTGCAATCAACAGGGCCTCTCGATAAAACCGGACCTGGCAGACACCATGGCCAGGCGCAATGGCTTTGGGAAAGGTCCATTTGAATTCTCTGTTGGCTATTTGTCGATTTTATTGTATTCAGGTCTTATTAAATTATAACGCCAGAAAGATCTGTCAGACAACCAAATTTGCATTTGACAAAGAGATTCCAGACGGTAAACCGCAACCTCAAACCAAAAAGAAACGTTAATTTTTGACAGAAGCCAGCGACGCTATGAATCCAGATTGCCCTGTTCCGTTCCCTCATTATTGACATATGGCTTGGAAACAAACTGGAATTTACGATTTGAATCAATTCCTGAATATACTTCGGATTTGGCTGCTCCATCGGTTTCCCCTTCTTCAAGTGATTGTATAAAATATTCAACTTATTTTGCGATAATATATTTTTACTTATTTTAATCTGCTCGCACTTGAATATAATAATAGCCCATGCTCAGATTTTTTTAAAGTTGATTACCATCTTGATGTGAAAAAACCAAGCATGCTTGCCAAAAATAATCACTTTTAAAAATCAATGCTATGGAAAGTTTAAAAATGGAGAATCAAGTGATCAAAACCAATCCATTCGGCCAAACAGGGGCGCTGGTAACGCGGGTCGGCTTGGGCGGAGAAGGCGTTCTGCGCACCACACGGCGAACCGACGAGGCCAGGGCTGTAATCAAGTCCGCAATTTCTTCGGGCATCGCTTATTATGACTGCGCGCGCGTTTATTCCGACAGTGAGCTGTATTACGGGTCGGTGTGGAAAGAAAACCCGGATGCCCGGTTAAAGGTGTTTCAAGCCAGCAAATCGGCCAGCCGGGATAAAATGGGTGCTCTCAGGGATCTTGAGGAAACACTGTCGCGTTTAAACATTGATTATCTTGATCTGTGGCAGATTCATGATATCCGGACCCAATCAGATCTGACGCGGATATCAGGTTCCGGTGGTGCGCTGGAAGCATTTTTGGAATCCAAATCTAAAGGAAAGGTCCGGTTTATCGGCGTTACCGGCCACCATGATCCGGATATACTGACCCAGGCGGTCATGGACTGGCCGGTGGACGCGGTCATGATGCCGGTCAACCCGGTGGAAGGCATCATCGGCGGGTTTCTGACCCGCACCCTGCCTGCGGCCAAATCAAAAGGGCTTGGAATCATCGGGATGAAAATTCTTGGCGCCGGTCATTACATCGCTCCTCAATTGGGAATAACGCCTGACCTGTTGATCCGGTATGCCCTGGATCAGGGCATCAGCGTGGCCATCGCGGGATGTTCGACGCCTGCGGAAGTGGATACCCTTGCACAGGTCGGTCAGTCAGGACAGTCGCTGACTCCCGATGAACACAACGCACTCATTGAACTTTTTAGACCCCGGGCAAAACAGCTGGCATTTTACAGGGGAGTGTTGTAAACAATATTTTTCACCAGTTCCTGACTGATAAAGCAATTCATATGACCTTGAGTTTTGGGGTTGGGCAATACAAACCGCACGGCGAAATCGGTCTGGCTTTTCTTACTGATATCTGCAGTTTTCTGAATTGATCCGACCACAAAATATGGATTCTGAAATTTTGGGTTAATCGGCAAGGCTGGCTATTGAATTCTTCATAGCGGGGTAGCTGTGAAAAAGCGAGGAATTTATCTGGCAAGGTGTTTTAACGGTTAATTGTGCAGACCGGTCCGATTATTTCTGAAGGAAGTCACGCTAACACCGGTCAGGTCAGCACAAGTGCAAAGCAATATCCTTTTCCTTTTGATTTGGTAATCAATCGCTTTTTCGCCAAGTTTTATTGCTTTTTGTAATATTTTATCGTTAACTCAATAACTTGCTTTTGTTGTTCAGCGCTCAGCCCAACGAGCCAGGAATCTGCTTCAACTGTATCCCGGTTCTCCACGATCAGTACCTTCGCATCCTCGTTGAACGTGTGCGATATGCCGTGTTTGATTCGGAAAGTGCGGGCATGGGGCGATTCTACTCCAATAAAAACCACGCCACGGCCTGAAGTAGAAAACGACAGGCAATGATGTCGCCTGTCGTTTCCGGACATCGGGAAACTTACTTCACAACCGTCTCGAACGTCACATCCACCGGCATGCCGGGTTTCAACCGCCCATCCGTATTTTCCACCGTCAGCTCGATCGCGTAAACCGTTGTTTGCCGCCCCTCCCGGGTTTGTACATTCTGTGGCGTGAACTCAAACTTTTCCGCAATGCGCGTGACCGCAGCGGTGAAGGTCTCGCCGGCAAACGAGTCCGCGGTCAGGCTGGCCTGCTGCCCA
>JAABSH010000048.1 GCA_011390465.1 Desulfobacteraceae bacterium | reverse complement strand
TATATTTTCCCAATTGTCAATGCTTTGCCTGGAAGCCCCTAAGGCCTTTGCCAACTTGCTTTTTATTATCCCGCCTTCCATTATTAACTCAACGGCCAGACGTCGTCTATCAATGCCGGCATTTATCTCAACATGGCGATAAGGAACCCCATACCGATAAACTGTCACAAGTTTTGCCGACCGCCACTCAATGGAATAACCGTCTCCGATACCAATATCTTTGTCTTCTTCATCGGGTGAGTCGAACAGTTTTTGCTGTACCATATGAACCTCCGTTATCAAAAATCATTGATACTGAGGATGCATATAATATTCATTGATATTTGTCAAATAAATTTTTATAACCCCATTTAAAATGATAATTAATATCTTAATGTCCAATTTTTAAAATTTAAATATAGGCATCATATGTCCAGTTTTGACAACAAATCTGCCTCACCCGGCACCAACAGCAGGCTTGCCATTACAAACTCGACATGCTACCTGATTGATTTGAAGAAGTCTGCCCCTTTGTTAAAAAATAAGAAATCTGCTTATCCGATTCACCCAAGTTGATGCTGTAATCTGCATAAAAACAGCAGTCATTACGAGGCGTGAGGAACGAACGACGAAGTAATCTCCCTGTTTTCAGGGGATTGCTTCGGTCGTACCTCCCTCGCAATGACAGAACTTGACCAAAGTGGATATGCAAAATAAGAAATTCCTGTTAACTCAAAATGACCTCAAAATTCCATTTTGACATTTCTGTTACTTTTTAATTAAAAATGTGTTACATATTTTTAATTAATATTGCACGCTTTCAAGACAACAGGAAGGAAAATGGACGAATCCGGTAAACCGGCGGTTCTTGCGAACACCATACCCTATATTCGGAATGTTGATGCGGAGTGGAAAGAGATACTTCTCCGGCTCGAATGCGCGGCCTTGTTTTTTGTTTTGCCGGTGGGGTTATACTGGCTGCGTCACCTGCTGGCGTTTAAATTAATGCCGATTCTGCTGCTCCTGGCTCTTGGCTGCCTGATTTATCTTTTGACGGACAGGACATTTGACCGCACGCTCCTGTGGAAGACCCGGCCTTTTATCACCTCCATGAAACAAATCCTTGTCACATTCACAGGGGTCGCTTTTTTTCTGGCAATATTTACCTTTCTGTTTTTTGAACACCGGTTCTTCGTCTTTCCCATCAACCGACCCCATGCCGCGCTGACTTTTGCGTTGATGTATCCCCTTCTGGGGGCCCTGCCTCAGGAAATCATCTTTAAAAGCTTTTTCTTTCACCGGTACCGCACGCTTTTTCCGGGTCCTCTGTCACTGATCCTTCTCAACGGCCTGAGTTTCGGCTTGTTCCACCTCTGGTACGCCAATATCATCGCCCCGGTATTTTCCGTGTTCGCCGGGATGATCCTTGCCTTCCGTTATTTAAAAACCCGCTCTCTTTTGCTGATCACCATCGAACACAGCCTTCTGGGTATATTTTTGTATGTTGTCGGGCTGGGATGGTTTTTCTACAGCGGGTCTATCCGGTAAACATGACTGGCCGGTAAACATGACCGGCCGATAACCATAACCGGATAAGGGGCATTTTTCCGTTCCTGAATGACCGGCGGCCCTGTTTTTCACAGCGGCGGCGCCTCAATGCCGGTTGATGGGCACCCGGCCCGGCGCATCCACAAACGGCATAACCAGAAGACGCGGCAAAGACAATTTTTTCGGCTCACGAAACTGGGCAAGACCGATCACCATATCCGTATGCCCCCGGGCGGGCTGTGCCTTGTAAGTGCCGAGCAGCCGGTCCCACCAGGGAAGACAGAACCCGTAATTGCTGTTGGTCTCGCGGATGATCACGGAATGGTGAACCCGGTGCATGTCCGGTGTTACGACAAACAGCCGAAGTATCCGATCCGCTTTTTCCGGAATCCGGATATTGCTGTGATTGAACATGGCAGTGGCATTCAACACCACTTCAAATATCAGCACGGCCAGGGGCGGCGCGCCAAGGGCCACCACAGCCGACAATTTAATGGCCATGGAAATAATGATTTCAAGGGGATGAAACCGCAGCCCGGTGGTCATGTCCAGATCAAGATCCGCGTGATGCATCATATGCAGACGCCAAAGCGTTGGAATGGCGTGATGCATGACATGCTGGACATAGATCACGAGATCCAGCGCCAGCACACTGACACTTACCGTAAGCCAGTATGGCAGGACCAGTTGATTGAAAAACCCCCACCCCTGTTCCGCGGCCATCATGGCCACGCCAATGGGCACCACCGGATAAATCAATGCAACGGACAATGGGTTTAAAACCACAATGGCCAGATTGGCAATCCAGCGGCGGGATTTGGACGTTGTCAGCCGCCGCCGCGGGATCAACACCTCCATTGCCGCAAGCAGCACGAAAACCCCGAGGAAAACGCTGAACCGGATTATTCTGTCTGTTTCCATTAATCGCAACTCCATTTATCAGGCCGGGACAGGCACCCGGCGGTTCTGGTTAAAAAACAACGTCTGGCCCGACATCCTCCGTTGCTTTTGAAAGTCTGATTTTATATCTATACACTGCTATTTTCCTTTTAAAACAAGTCATATATTATATAATTAAAAACCAAAGTATAGAAAAATATCGAATCAACCCACCCAAAGCGACAGGAGCCACCATGGACCCGACCTCTCCCCCCTCAGGAAACACGCCAAACTTGCCGGGCCAAAGTTTCAGGCAGCATCAAAGGCCTGAAAACCCGAGGCATTGGAAAAGGGCTCACGCACCCCCCGGGCGCAGCATTGGCACCAGGGTCGACATTGAAATACAACACCTTTTAATCATTATAAATTAATTGACATCACCTTCTCAATTTGGTTATCTTCAATCCATTTCAAAACAACTATTCCATCAGATTCATTTTGCCGGCAGGAACTGAAACATGACTTTCCGTGCTTTCTGTGATTTCCGTGGTTAAATAAGGAATTACCAACATGCCTTCAGTGGATCAATTACGAACTCGCCTTTTAAAAAAGCTGAAAGAACTCTTCCAACTTGATCAACCGGATCTGGATTTTGGTTTTTACCGGATCATGCACGCCAAAGCAGGGCATGTTTCGGCGTTTATAGAGAACGACCTGCTGCAAATTATCCGGGACGCCTTTGGCAGTGCGGATGATTCGCGCAAAACGGAATTGCAGGCCGCCTATGATCAGGCCATGCGCGAGGCGCTGGAAGAATACGGGTCCCCTGATCCTGAAAACACGCCAAAAGCCAAAAAACTGAAGGCGGAACTGGCGGCCGCAAAGGATACGGCCACTGCTGAAGGGGATATTTATGATCACCTATACCGGTTTTTTGAGCGGTATTATGACACCGGTGATTTCATTTCCCGGCGGTATTACGCAAGGGAAACCTCCGATAAAGCCGCGCCCTATGCGGTCCCCTACAACGGCGAGGAAGTAAAACTCCATTGGGCCAATGCCGATCAATATTACATCAAAACCGCTGATCATTTTACGCATTTCACTTTTGACCTGAAAAAGGCAAAGAAAGAATTAACCAATCTTTTTGGTAAAACCCGATCTTTTGGTGGTCCCAAACCCACCACATTTTCTCAGCGGTTCTGTGAACAAGCGGTTGTAAAGAATATATTTGTATGCGATTTTTTTGCCGGGTCAGGGACAACTGGAGAAGCCGTTATAAACCTAAACCGCGCTGAAGGTCGCAAGCAGAAATATCTTCTCGTCGAGATGGGAGATCACTTTAATTCCGTTCTCAAACCCCGGATTGCAAAAGTTGTTTTTTCCGAAAACTGGAAAGACGGCAAACCTCAACCCCGGAATCAACAAAAAAACACAGAAGATGATCCAGGCCTTTTTTCTGTGTCTTCCGTGCCTTCCATGCCTTCCGTGGTTAATGAATTTAACGGCATATCCCATTGCTTCAAATATCTCCGCCTGGAATCCTATGAAGACACCCTGAACAACCTGGTTTTTGATAAAAATCCTGCCCGCAGCAAAATGATCGCCGAAAATTCATCCCTGAGAGAAGACTTCATGCTTCGCTACCTGCTGGACGTGGAAACCCGTGGCAGTCAGTCTCTGTTAAATATTGACGCATTTTCAGATCCCACGGCATATACTTTAAATGTCAAAAAGCCCGGTTCCGATGAAATTACCCCCCGGCATATCGACCTGATTGAAACTTTCAATTATCTGATCGGTCTGCGGGTCAATCATATGGCCGTACCTCAGACATTTACAGCGGAATTCAAATATATTGAAGATCCGGAAGCCCCCAAAGGACAAAAGACCAAACTGGTAGTCGATGGCCGTCTTCAAAAAACCACGGAAAACACGGAAATTCAAATATCGATTCCGTGCCTTCCGTGTCTTCCGTGGTTAAAAAATCATGGTGGTTCCGTAAAACCGAAGGATGGATCCCCAAAGACCCGAATGACCCAAACAACGGGCAGCAGCTAAAAATTTTGATCGTGTGGCGAAAACTGACCGGTGATCTGGAAAAGGACAATGCGGTTCTGGATGCCTGGTTCCTGAAAAACCGCATCAGCACGCGGGATTTCGAGTTTGACATCATTTATGTCAACGGCTGCAACAACCTGCCGAACCTGAAACGGGAAGAAGACAATTGGAAAGTTCGCCTGATCGAGGAAGAATTCATGAAGAGAATGTGGAACGCGGAAGGAGTGTGAAATGGGAAACCCATTAGATAAATTGACCATTAAGGGCTTCAAATCCATCCGGGAATTGGAGGATTTTGAACTTAAAAATCTCAACGTGCTTATTGGTGGTAATGGAGCGGGAAAGAGTAATTTTGTTGAGATTTTCAGAATGCTTAGGGCGATGGTTGATCAGACATTCTCCAATTACATACTGACACGAGGGGGCGCGGATGATTTTCTTTTCAATGGTCCTAAAATAACACAAATAATCGAAGCCTATTTCAAGTTCGGTTTAAATGACTATGCGTTTGAACTTGAGCCCACAGCAGCTGAAAAATTTATCATTAAGACTGAAAAAATAAAGTATAAGTTGGGTTCATGGAATTATATTGGCAATAGTGATTTTGAAAGCCGTCTGCCAAATGTGAAAGACAATACTGGACTCACGGCCAATCGGGGCGTGGGGTATTATGTGTATGATGCCTTATCTGACTGGACGATCTATCATTTCCATGATACCAGCGCCAATTCACCGATGCGGAGATCAGAAATTGTGGAAGACAACATGCGTTTACGTTCCGATGCGGCAAATATTGCTCCTTTCTTGCACAATATGAAAGAAATGGACTTTTTAGATAATAATTACCAGGAAATTATTAACGCTATCAGGCTGGTGACCCCCTTTTTTGATGATTTTATTTTAAAACCTGTTCAGAAAGGAGAAAAAGAGACTGTCAAACTTTCCTGGAAACAAAAAGGCTCTGATTATCCCATGCAGCCTTATCATTTTTCAGACGGGACGATTCGTTTTATTTGCCTTGCGACGGCATTGCTTCAACCGCACCCGCCCTCCACCATCATTATTGATGAACCGGAACTCGGCCTGCATCCCTCGGCCATTGCGATCCTGGCGGAACTGATCCAGCATGCGGCCAAACGCACCCAATTGATTGTGGCCACCCAGTCTCCTGCCCTGATCGACCATTTCAAAGTGGAAGATATCATCGTGGTCAACCGGAAAGACGGGGCCTCCACATTTGAGCGGCTACAGGAAAAGGATTTAAACGTCTGGCTTGAAACCTATTCCGTGGGCGAACTCTGGAGCAAGAACGTGATTGCCGGAGGGCCGGTCTATGAGTAACCATGCGGAAATCGTGGCCCTTGTGGAAGGAAAGACGGAACAGATTTTCATCCAGAACATGATAACCCCCTGGCTGACGGGAAAAGGCGTTTATTTAACGCCCATTATCATTTCAAAACCCGGACAAAAAGGCGGAGACGTTAAATTTGAGCGGGTGAAACGGGATATCGGGAGTCACTTAAAACAGCGGGAAGATACCTATCTTACCCTGTTTGTGGATTTTTACGGGCTTAAAAATGACTGGCCCGGATTAACAGACGCCAAAAAACAGATCACCCCATCCGGCAAGGCTGAAGTGATCAGCAGCGCCACCCGAAAAGAAGTGATTTCATTATTTGGCGATCATGATGCCGGGCGGCGGTTTATCCCTTATTTTGCCATGCACGAATTTGAGGCCATGCTTTTCAGCGATCCACTGGAGCTGGCAGCGGCCCTAACGGTGGAACAATCCCGGATTGATAAAGTTCTTGAGGAATGCGGCGGAACACCCGAAGAAATTGACGATTCACCGGACACGGCCCCCTCCAAAAGGCTTGAACGCATGTCTGACCGGTTCAAGAAAACCTCCACGGGCATTGCGGTATTAAACGCTATCGGGCTTGAGAAAATCCGCCGGCAGTGTCCTTTATTCCATCAGTGGCTCACAAATATGGAATCCCTGAAAGGCCTTGCGCATGGCTAAAAAAAATCCACGGGCGGCAAATCCCATCAATTTACAAACAAGCTGTTGCTGAATCAGTGGCTGATCAGCCTGTTTGGTATCGATCCGCTTCAGGAACACACAGGAAAAACCAGGCCGTTTCACATTCTGGCCGATCCCATCCGGGATCCGCGGATGGAAGGCCTGGATGCGGACAACCTGCATAAATTTTATCACAATTTCACGGCCAGCAATATTTTCTGGAATCAGTACTGCCGGGTCAGCAAAGCGCAGATTCTGGTTTATGAAGAAAATATTGTCCGTCATACGCGGGAAATCAATGAGCGGCGGCAGCGGAAAATTGTCTGGAAATATTATCAGTGGCTGACGCTGTTATTTACCGAGATTTATCTGGACCGATTTTTCAGCGACTGTGAAGCCCTGGCAAGAGAGTTAAATGACTATGTTGAAAAATTTAACCGGCGCTGGGCGGATTATGCGGATATTCCATATTATAGCGAAGCAGTCTTGGAGACCAGGTTATTACCGCCATTAAACAAGTTCAAAAAGATCTGGAAGAAAAAAAGGATGAGTTGCTGAGAGCCGGTGATCTCCATGCCTGCAATTTCAACGGACATTTGTTCCAACCATTGTTTCATGTCCGGCGCGGGGGGAAAATCACTATCCTGCCCGTGGTTCTGAATGAAAGCGAATATCAGTTTGTTACGGATCTGAAAGCTTGGTGCGATACTAATAAAGACTTGCTGAAATCGGATGGGACAGAGCTGTTTTTATTAAGAAATTTGAGCCGGGGAAAAGGAGTGGGGTTTTTTGAGGCCGGCAATTTTCATCCGGATTTCATTTTGTGGACCATGAACAACAACATTCAATCCGTCAGTTTTATAGAACCCCACGGTTTGGTCCACGAAGGCCCCGGCAGCGATAAAATTAAATTTTATGAACGCATCAAGGAAATTGAGAAACGATTGAATGATCCGTCCGTGATTTTAAACAGTTTTATTCTGTCAATGACGCCCTTCTCAAGACTGGAATGGGGTATCTCCAGGGAAAACCTTGAAAAAATGCATGTGCTGTTTATGAAGGATGAGCCGGGCCAGTATATTTCAAAATTAATGGGAATGATCAGCAACGATAACGATACGGTAACCTTTTTTCACAAAGGATGCAGTCAACCTGATTCAGGCGCATGCTGATTTTTGAACCGTTGCAGCAGTTCCCCTAATTGGGCGGGAAAAAGGATCACTGTATTGGACGGGTTCGGCCCGAGCCCGTCAATGGTCTGCAGGGTGCGAAGCTGGAGGGTGATGGGACTGTCCGCCATAATTTTGGCGGCTTCCGCCAGGTTGGCGGCAGCCAGCTTGTCCCCTTCCGCCTTGGTAATGGTTGCCCGCTTCTCCCGTTCCGCCGATGCCTGCCGGGACATCATCCGTTTTAAATCCTCGGGCAATTCAATATCCTGCAGCCGGAGGGAATCCACCCTGAGGCCCCAGTCTTTGACCCGTTCTTCAACATGCTTTTTGATCAGCAGCTGGATCTGCTCCCTTTCCGAAAGCAGTTCATCCAGACTCAGGCCGCCCACCACATCCCGGAGCGCTGCCTGAGCATACTGGGCAACGGCAAATTTAAAGTCCTGGATGGTGATGACCGCTTTTTCAGTGTCGGCGATCAGATAAAACAATGCGGCATCGATTTCCGCCGGCACATTGTCTTTGGTAATGACCTTTTGCCGGGGAATATTCACAACCAGCACCCGGGTGTCGAGGAATTGAACATTCTCAATAATCGGAATGATGTAAACGATACCAGGTCCCCTGACGCACCGGAATTTTCCCAGCCGCAGAACCACCCCCTTTTCCCATTGGGCGGCCACGCGGATACCCGAAACAATAACATTCCAGAGAAACCCGACAACAATTACAGAACCGATGGCAACGGGAACGGAAACCGTCCCGCGGTTTGCCAGAGAATAAAACAAGAGCGCAAGAACGGCTATCGGGATAACACATATCACGTTTCTCAGGGTTCCGCCGAGAGAAATGTGCCCGTCCGCGGGCTTGGCATATTGTTTGACTTCTTCGCTCATAACGACGTCCTTCCCGTTTTTTTTTACGAATCGTTTGTATTTTTTAAAATCATGGTTTTGCTGAAGAAGACCTTCCACATGCCAGCCGGGATAAAACCGGCATTTATTGCTTTTTCAACGGTATCTGAAAACGCTTTTTGGGGCACATGAAAAGATGGTTCCGCAATAAAGACCATTCCTTCCGGCTTTAACAAATTTTTTAATTCCCTGAAAAATTGTGCCGGGGACGGCAATTCATGAACCAGATAGAAACATAAGGCAAAATCGACTTTTTCGATAATCCCAATTTCATCTGCCGCAGACTGATGCAATGTAATTCGGTCCGCAAGCCCTGTCCCGCAAATCCGATTTTTCAATTTTTCAAGCATTTCCTGCTGCAGATCCACTGCGATCACCCGGCCGGAACAGCCTACCATGCGAGCCATTTCCAGGGCAAAAAATCCCGGTCCGCATCCCATGTCTAAAACTGTCATCCCTTCCCCGATAAACGGCCGCAGTATTTTGCGGGGGTTTTGCAGCCACCGCCGGATGCCATTATCCAGATGCCATGCCTTTTCAGCCGGGCATATCTGTTTTTTTTCGTTTTTCATCACCTGAATTTTATTTTTAACTTAATATGATCTTAACAAAATTGCCGCATTGCCGGGTTAAGCTATCTTTCAATGCGCCAACCCGGAATGCCATTCGCAAAAGGAGAAAATTCATGTGTTATTTTAACGTATTGACCGAAACCCTGGCAGATTTTTCCACCTATATCGTGGATACGGTGTTTAAAATGCTGCTGACCCTTCTGCTGATCCGATCCCTCGTCAAAAGCCGCACAGGCGCTCCTGACCGGCCACACCAGATGGCAGATTCGTGATACAGATTGATTGACCCCGATAATTGAAAAAAGCGGGAATCTGGCTATCCACTTCCCGCAAGAGGGCGTACCCCTTAACGCCTTGCGGCGTCACGACGAACCAGAGTATCCTGACTTGGGGGAAGTGGGAAGTGGATAACCCTGAATGTTATTTGCTTTTTACCGGGGCTTTGGTTTTCGCCGCATCCGCGGGAGACTTCAGAGCACCGGCATCCAGCTTGTCGTCAACAGCTGTTTTATCTGTTTTTACAGGCTCCGTTGCTTTGATCTCATCCTTTGCCTCGGCGGTTTCTTCTTTTTCCGCTTCTTCTTCCGGTTCCGGCGGCTCTTCGGATGTGATGTTCAAAGGGGCAATGTCCGGCACAAAAGGCTCTTTCCGCCATGAAAACTCGATGGACAATTCGTTTTTGTCCTTTTTCTCCTTGGCTGAAATTTCCATGTTCATCAGCTCCGGCGTTGTCATGCTCACATACTGCCCGTTGCGTTCAATAACGATTTTTCCGGATTTCAGACTGCCGGCCATGTTTTCAAGATACGCGATGGCGTCTTCCTTTTTGATTAACTGACGATGGCTGATTTTATTCTCTTTCATGTTCGTTCCTCCTTTTTGTGGGTTTTTAGCAATCGATAGACTGAATTTAACACAATGACAGCAGCAGGGGTATCAGCCGCTGTTCATCAATCAATGGCGATGTTCTTTCCGTTACAATGGGATAACTGATTATTTTTACGCCCAGGCGCCTGATCCGCTCCATATCAACCCCGCCCGGATAGGCGGTCTCTTGTTTGTCCAGAATCACGTAGTTCAATACTTGCCGGGTGAGGATCTGATTCGGGCTGTCTTTTTTCAGATACCGGATCAGCACTTCAACCTGATCCCCCAATGTCATGCCAATGGTTTCCGGATCACTGCCGGTGCTGGGAATAAACACCTTGGGACAATCCACCCGGCTGACCGCCTCCCCCACCCCCCGGGGCAGGAGATTGGCGATAATGCTGGAATAGAAACTGCCCATGGGAAAGCAGATCAGGTCCGCGCCCGCGATCAGGTCCCGCATTTTGTTCCGGATGGGCACATCCACCGGAAGCGCCGGATTTGTTTCATCGGTTAAAAAAACCGATGTCACCCGGGACGTTAGAGGTCCGGTTTCCTTGCCCGTGAGCAAATGCTGCCCCGTAATAACGCCACCGTCTTCCAGCGTGGCGGTTAAATGCCGGTGCTTGTTGACCACCGGCCGCACAATCCCCCGGCATTCCACAATTTTTGAAAAAATATAAATCACCGGGTCAAACAGCCGGCGGTTGGTCATGTATCCGGCGGTAAGTATCAGGTTGCCGATGCTGGCCCCGCGCAGGTCAAAGGTATCCGGCATCTTCTCCAGAAACAGGTACAGATGGTTCCGGATAATTTTGCGCATGGGGTCAACGATTTTTGCCACCATGGGATGGCTGCCCCTGGCCATCCGGGTCAGTTCTTCCACAAGATCCGGCTGGGGGTTCTCCGCCTCCAGCCGATGGCTGAACAAGGTATAAATATCCGGATTGCCTTTAAAACTCTGATCCGCCAGCGACATCAACCGATTGCGGATATCCCCCACGGCCGGCATTTTAAACGCTTTTCTGAGTTCAGCGGAACTGCCGCCGGAGTCAAACGGCGTTACCACGTGAATAGAATTATGGGTATACCGTATCAGTTCCCGACTCAAATTCCGCAGGGCCGTGCCCCCGCTGAAAAAAAGAAGGGCCGGACCGAGTTCCGGATTTTTTTCATACCGGGCCACTTTGACCTGATCCGGAAGCGCCACGGTACGCGTCACCCGAATTCTTATGGGATAATGAATTTCCATCATGCTCACCGCGCCCGCAAAAGGTCCGGAATCAGATCATCCGAATATCGGGCCGGAACCCCCCGGTTTTCCAAAAATGCCATTCCAAACCGGGCCGCGGCGTCAAAATCAACGCCGCCCTTAATCTCCACCACATCACACTGCTTAAGCAGCGCTGCATATTCGTCTTCGGTGGGATCAACCGCTGTATTTCCATCCGGCGAATGATAAAACAGCCCGGTTTTTTTCATGAATGCCGCCAGCAGATCCTGCCGCCGGCCTGGATCAACGGCGGCAAATACCGGAGGAGACGGGTTTTCATTTTCCCAGTTTAAAATAAACAGCCCGGTCATGGGCGCGCTCAGGACAAAACGGCTGCCCGGGAAAAAGGTCTCTACCGGGGCATCGTATTTTTCCTCCAGATGCCAGAGCGCTTCTTTTGAAAGGGCCGCATACCGGGACCGGTCCGCCTGGGTTAACAGGGTTTTCAGGTTCTCGTTGTTCAATGCCGTGCCGGGATTGATCCGGGGATGCTTGGCCACGCCGGACATGGTGAGGCCGCGGTCTGTCTGTTTTATCATGAGGCGGTCATTGCTCACAAAATCCACCCCGTATCGCAACAGATGAAGGGCCAGGGTGGACTTTCCCATACCGGAAAATCCGGCCAGGGCAAGGCCCGCATCCGGGAGACGGACCCCGGCGGCATGCCCCAGAAGACCGCCCTGGTGAAGGGACCACTCGATATAGCGGTTATTGATGAAATTGATCACCTGATTGGCATTGGCCAGACAGGGGCCGACTGCCAGATTATCCCCTTGTCCGAAAATAAAATGCATGCCGGTCAGGAGTTTCCGGACGATGCGGCCGTCCGACAGCTCGGCGGAGGCTTCTTTGATCTTTGTTTTGCCCGGGTCAGGGGTTTTTGCCGTAAAATCATGGAAAAATTCCGGAATTGCCGCTTCATGGACCGTGATGTCAATGTTATGATCGCTTTCACCGACCACAAACGCGGCAAAGTAATCCGACAAACCGGCTTTGAGGGCCGGGCGGTTCATCCGCACCCGCACCACGCAGTCCCCGAATCTCAGGAACAACCCGATATCCGCGGGATATGCGTTTCGCAATGTTTGGGTGATCTCACGGCGCAAGTAACTGTTAATCCGCATGTCCGCTCCTTTTCAAAACGTGATCGATATAGCGTTTTGCCGGATCAATTTCCCGGGTTTCCAATATTCCTCTGAATCCGCCGAATGCGGAAACTTCAAACACAAAGGGGCCCTGGTCCGTAATGGCCACATCCACGCAGGTAAAATCCAGACCGAACAGGTCCTGTGCTTTTTTCGCCAATGCAATAATTTCCGTCGAAGGGTCAAACGGCACATATTTTCCGCCGGACACTGTTGTGGTGTTCCATGCACCGTTGTCCTGTTTTCGCCGGGCATAGGTGGTGAGATACTCGCCCCCGAGAAAAACAACCCCCAGATCCTGGCCGTTTATTTTGATTTTTTTCTGGATATAAATAATGGCATTGTCTTTTTTATAGGCTTCCAGAATGTCCCGGGCATCCGGGCTGTTTTTCAACAGCACCATGCCCCGGGCTTTGGAGGTGTAAAGGGGCTTCAGTACGGCTTCATTGTATGTTTCCACCGCAGTGAGGGCCTGATCCACATCTTCGGTGATGGTGGTGGGCGGCATGGGAATGTTGCCGGCGGTCAGGGTTACGGTGCAGGAGAGACGATCCAAAACCCGGATGATCTTTTCGGGCGCTGAAAAGACGGGCACTCCCCGCAGGGACAAAAACCGCAGCAGTTCCAGCCGGTCCAGCAGGTCCGGAGAATACCTCGCTCCGATCTTTTTAATAATGATGGCGTCCATTTTGGACAGATCGACACCGCCATACCAGGCATTTCCGGTGGCAAGGTCAAGGCGCACTTTGCTCATTTCCACCAGAAGTCGCTTTCCGCTCACCGCTGCCGCGGCGTCCGCCAGTTTTTCAGAGGACCAGCCGCCCCTTGTACCGATAATCGCAATATCCGGCATTGTTCTCCTTCCTTTTAAAAAATATTTAAAAAAACAGTATGTCCGGCCTGAGGGAAAAGGTTTCCCAGGAATGGGGCGGATGGCGCAAAATTTTTTCCATGAGGTAATGGGAACGCAAATACATTTCCCTGGCAAATTCCGGGTTGAATTCAAACCGGGTGGAGGTATAAAAGGACCGGACCAGGGCAAAGGCCATTCGGATGTCAAAGGTCCGGTCATTGTGCGTCCGGGAGAATCCCCGGGCATACGTAAAAAAATCTTCCATGACCCGGTTCAGGCGTTCCCGGACCGCTTTGTCGAATACCGGCATCCTGAAATTGGAAATCAGAAAAACGGAAACATCCTGAACATAATCAAACTCCCGGGAACGATTCAGGTCAATAAAGTGAATCCGCTGCTGCTGGTGATCATAAAGCACATTGCTGGCATTGAAATCGCCGTGAATCAGTACGGAAAAGGGAGCGGTGATTCCGGCTTCCAAAGCGCGGCACTTTTCAAGGAGCTCTGTTGTTGAGACAATTTTTTTGTCCCCCACCATGGTGGAAGACCGCTGGAAAGACGGATGCACCCGCAGAATATCATCCAGCCGGTCAAAAATCTGTTGCATGGCCCCCATGGCAACCGGTTTTCGTTCCAGGGTGCTTGTCCAGACATCATCCAGGGTCTGCTTCAAAACAAAAAGCGCGTTTTCAACAAAATCCATGTCAGCAGTTAGTATAATTTCATCCAGGGTGCATCCGGGAAGATATTCCACCAGCAGGGAGGCATTTTCCCCGTCTTCATTGTATCCGTAAATCTGGGCCACCAGCCCTTTGAAAATCCGCTGCCATTTTTCAATGCTGGTTTTTTCCCGGGAAATTTTTTTAACGCTGCCTTCCTTGAATATGCTGCCCTGAACATCGGGCACATTGTCATCATTGTTTTTTCTTTCCACACGGCTGATGCGGCATCCGGAGCGGGTGCCCCAGATGGACTGGAAATCAATTTCATGAATGGATTCCGTGATACCGGCATCATCAAGGGTGGACTGAAGGGCCTGGAACTGCTCAATTTTTATTTTTTCACCGATAATATAAAAAATAAGCGCCTCGCCGATGTTTAACAGCGCGTCCCCGATTCTTTCCAGATACCGGAAAATAAATAGAATGGTGATGGGTTGACGGGGATCGTAAGCCTTTCTGATATCAAACATCAACTGGTCAAAATTCTGCTTGTACATCTGATCCAGGGCATACTCTGTTTTGCAGATGGCCAGGGCGCCGGTCAGGTCTGAGGCCCGAAGGACCGGCAGAATTCTGGGCAGCCCTTCGCTGATTTCGCGGATCATGGGCCGGTATCCATAGCCCTGAATGAATTCAATATCTGTTAAATACTGCATCTGGCGGGCGATATTAACGCAGAAATCTGCAATTCTTTCCAGGTTGACCCCGATGGTCTGAATGGACCGGATGCGGTTGACTTCCTTTTTGCGGAGACTTTTATCTGAATGAATAATGGAAAAACAATTGTTTTCAATAATCGTTTTCAGATTATCAATATAATCATCCTTGTTGATGATCCGCTCGTAAAGACTTCGTGTGGGGTGCACCATAAAGTCCGCCATGGAGCGCACCTGGTTTTCAACCTCAAGAATGATGAATTTCAGATTTTCTTCAAGCCCTTCAAAGGTAATCATTTTGTCAGCTGCTTATCTTAATCTCTTTATTCTCGCCCCGCACTTCCAGCTTCGGTTCCTTCCAGGAGATCTTGATGCTGAGCTGGTTTTTGCTATCATCCTTGCGTTTTGCCTTTATACTAAAGCGCAGGAGTTTGTTGGGGTACAGGACAATCTCCTCAACCCCGGACGACAGCACAATCCTGCCGGAGTCAAAACCGTCCATCAGGGACTGGAGAAAGGTTTTTATGCTTTCGGGGTCCTGCAAAGAATCAAATTCAAATTTCTGGTCACCGGCCATGGGTCTTACCTCTCTTGTTTATTCGTTTAAAAGACGCAAACGATACTCGGAAATAACTTTTTGTTTATCCATGTTGGAAAAAACGATCTGTTTGCTGATGTCGAGATCATTCCAAGCGGGTTGAAAGCCAATTTCCCGGGCCGCTTTTTCCGGATTCTGGTATTCCGGGTCCTTGACCTTCTCGCCCATGTGGGTGTCATCCCCCATAAAAATCAGCAAATCCTTCTGCCCCCGGGGACGGACCTTATTTTTCTCTTTCAACACACTGATTAAGAACTCCGTGTACCGCCGGGACTGGGGATTCCATACCTCGATACCGTCCACGTCGTATTCCGCCAGCAGGATGGGCCAGAACTGTTCAGGATGGGGAATCACCACCCCGCCGTTCAGACTCCGGGCCTCTTCAATCACTTCCGATGTCCGGTAAAAATATTTAAAGGAAAAATTGGCTTTGACAATTTTTTTGACCGCGGTCAAAAATGTCTGGGCCCGGTTGATCAGGGGGTCGCCGTAGACCGGCCGCAGTTCGTCGAAAAAATTGCGGAGAATCTTATTTTTAATGGCAGTGGGCGCCAGATGATCCATGTGCAGCTCCAGAAGCCCATTAATTTTGCGGACATATACCATGACAAACCGAATCAGCTCCTCATCTGTTCCGGTTTCGTCGGCTGCCTGATCGATGCGGTCCTCCAGAGGAGCGATGAGGGTATGGATAAAGTCAAACAACTGGGAAGAACGGTATTTAAAGGTGTGGGCCAGCATGGACTTCAGCACATCGGCTTTTTCCACGTTTTCATTTTTAAAATGCAACAGCAGCTGCACCTTCTGATTGAATCCCCGGGAATAGCAGTCAACTTCCACCCCGGTGAATTCATTAACGGCCATCAGTTCGTTGTGCTGGGTGGGTATAATCAGGGCATCATCCGTGTTCGGAAACATGGCGGCAATGCGCCGGCTGCAAAGTTCAAGGGGTGCGAATTCGGGATGCCAGTGTACGGCCAGCACGTATTTTTCCCTGGGAAAAATTTCCGGGGGCGTGATCACCCGGGTCACCTGTTCCGGAGTCAACTCCTGGGATGTTATGGAAAGAAAAATCCGTTCATCCGCATCCGTGATTTCTTCTGGAATATTTTCCGGAACGGTAAAGTGAAAACGGTCGGAGGTATTTTTGACAAGTTTCATAATGCCTTTCATTGCACTTATTCATGATTTTAGAATAAAAATAACCGATAAAAATGACCATTGCATGATGTTCCGGTGTCATTACCGTAAAAATCCGCATCCAAAGCAGAGTGGCGAAAAACAAAAAAAAATGGAATTTTTTATAATACGACAACAATGTTAAAAAATTGTTACATTTCTGTTACAATTCTTCACCAATGGAGATATTCGCAAATAAAACAGGAGACATCTGTTACCGGTTGCGGCGCAGTCTGGACCGATAGATGATGGCGATCAGATTCATGCCAAGCACCAGCGTAATCAGCACCAGGGCGGTGCCGTATTGCAGGTGGCGGGTCTGTTCGATGTCTGTGCCGGCCGTGGCAAGCACATAAATATGATAGGGAAGCGCCATGACCTGGTCGAACACGGAAGTGGGCACTTTTTTGGTATAAAACACGGCAGCCGTAAACATGATGGCCGCGGTTTCCCCGGCCGCACGGCTCAGGGCCAGAATGCCGCCGGTGAGCATGGACGGAAGCGCCGCCGGCAGCACCACCCGGTAAATGGTCTGCCATTTGGTGGCCCCCAGCCCCAATGATGCTTCACGATAGGTATCCGGCACGGCCCGCAGGGCTTCTTCGGCTGTGCCGATAATCACCGGAAGGGTTAAAAAGCCCAGGGTCAATGCGCCGGCCATGATGCTCACCCCCATCTGCATCCATGTGACAAAGAACGCCAGGCCAAACAGACCGAACACCACAGACGGCACACCGGCCAGATTGTTGATGCCGAAACGGACAATCCGCAGCACCATTCCCTGGCGGGCGTATTCGTTCAGATAAATCGCGGACGCGATCCCTAAGGGAAAGGCCACCATCATGGCGCCGATGCTCAAATAAACCGTGCCGATGATGCATGGAAAAATGCCGCCCCGGGTCATGGAGTCAATGGGCGGCTGGGTGAGAAACGTCCAGTTAATGGCCCGCCAGCCGTTTTTAACCAGAAAAAACAAAATAATCACCAGGGCCAGGGCGTTGATAATTGCCGCAAACCGAAACAGATAAAACATCACAGACTGGGAATATCTCCTGCGGCCGGTGGTTTGCTTTGTCAGTTGTAATGTGGATTCGTTCTGCATTGTGGATGCTTTCAATTTATTTATCTATTTGTAACTGCTCAGTGATCTTCAAAAAAATATTTAAACCACCCGTTCGCGGTGCTCACTTGAAATCACAGCGCTCACAGAGGAGAACAGACAATGTCTTTTCTCTGTGATCTCTGTGGCCTCTGTGGTTTAAAAATATCAGTATTGCTTTCTTAAACCTTCTACCTTCTACCTTCTACCTTCTACCTTTTACCTTCTACCTTCTACCTTTTACCTTCTACCTTCTACCTTTTACCTTCTACCTTCTACCTTTTACCTTCTACCTTTTACCTCGAATGGGCCGGAGCGGGACAGGAACAAGGCATTTCAGCCTGAAGACGTAAGTTTTTACTTCGATGGCTGAATAACGCAGTTCCTGTTCTGCTCCGGTCCATTCGCTACAACGTGCTGGCCCCGACTTGTCTGTGTTTATTCGACAAATAATCCGCGATAAAATTAAAAATCAGGGTAAATACAAATAATACCATGCCCGTGGCAAAGAGCGCATAATAATGATCCCCCCGAAACGGGGCTTCCGCCATTTCCGCCGCAATGCTGGCCGGCATGGGACGCACCGGATCAAATATCGATGACGGCACCATGGCCGCACCGCCCGCCACCATCAGCACCACCATGGTCTCGCCAATGGCCCGGGACATGCCCAGGATCACCGCCGTGCTCAAACCGGACAGGGATGCGGGTATAATCACCCGTACCAGGCTTTCCCAATGGGTGGCGCCCAGCGCCAGAGAAGCCTCCTTGAGTTCTGCCGGCACACTGGCAATAGCATCTTCGGAAATCGTGCAGATGGTGGGAACAGACATAAACGCCAGCATCAGGGATGCGTTGAACAGGTTCAAACCAGTAGGGATATTAAAGGTATTTTGTAAAAACGGGGCCACCACCACCATACCGAAAAAACCGATGACCACCGACGGCAATGATGCCAGCAGCTCCACCATGGGTTTTGCAATTTCTTTGACCCGCCGGGAGGCGATTTCCGCAAGGTAAATGGCGGTCATCACCCCCAGCGGAATGGCCACGGCTGCCGAACATAATGTCACCAGCAGCGAGGCAATGATCAGGGGAAATATGCCGAAATCCGGCGGATCGGACGTGGGATACCAGTAGTCCCCGAAAAGAAAATCCTTGACCGACACCAGATCAAACACCGGCACCCCTTCCCTGACCAGAAAAAACAAAATCAGGCAAAGTATGGTGATGGAAACAAATGCGAACCCAAAGAAAATATATTTGATAATGCCTGCTTTGATCTGACGTCGGGTGATCATGGGGAAACCTGTTAAAAGTTCGAAGTTGAAAGCTCGAAGCTGAAAGCTGAAAGAAGCGCCAAGCTCGAAGCTGAAAGTTTAAGGCTGAAGGCTGAAGGAAACACGAATCCTCAGATTCCCCCCTTATACCTTATACCTTCTACCTTACACCTTCTACCTTATTAATACAGCGGCACATATCCGGTTTCGGCCACAATCTTCTGGCCTTTTTCCGGATGCATGACAAAATTAATAAACTGCAATGTCGTTCCTTCCGGCCATCCCTTGGTGAACATATACAGAATCCGGCTGATGGGATACACACCGGTCAGAGCGTTTTCCATGGTGGCCTCGTTGTTATCCACCTTCGTGGGCTTAAGATCATCATTTAAATATGCCAGCCCCACATAACCGATGGCAAATTTATTTTTTGCGATGGATTGGGCCACCGCCCCGTTGGATGCCTGAAGCAGGGCACCGGGGTATACTCTCGCCTTATTCATAACAAGGGATTCCCACACCTCATAGGTGCCGGAAGAAGTATCTCTGGAAACAACCACAATTGCCTTGTCTTCTCCGCCCACGTCTTTCCAGTTTTTAACCTTACCCATATAAATATCTTTGAGCTGGGCAAGGGTCAGGTTGGTGACCGGATTGGACGGATGGACCACCGGGACAATGCAGTCATAGGCAATGCCAAAAGGCACCGGATAAACGCCTTTTTCAACGGCCAGGGCCACTTCTTTGGTTTTGATAAAACGGGACGCATCAGCAATATCCGTGGTGCCGTCGATAATCGCCTTGATGCCGTTGCCCGAGCCGCCGCCGGATACCGAAACATTCACATCCGGGTGGACTTTCATAAACGCTTCCGCCGCCTTCTGGGCAATGGGAAGCACGGTGGTGGACCCTTTGATCTCAAGATTTTCCGCAAGGGCAACCGAACTTATGCAAAAAACGCCGAATAAAACCATAACTGCTTTAAAAAATTTGAATTTCATTGTTATTTCCTCTTTTTTATTGTATTGTTAAAAAGATGTTACATAATCCCTATAATAGCCTTAGGATAATACAAAACGGACATGCGGATCATTCCGGCTGACGCCACCGGGGTCTGGATTTATATTTTAATTTACAAGGTATTATGCCATAAACTGTCAACATAAAGCCAATTATTTATTTTTACCTTGTCTCGTTTTTTTTATTCATACCCCCTGAACTTGACAGTTGTGTTACAAATCTTTGAAAGTCAAATGACATCAATCAAATAACGGCAATCGTAACAAAAATGTCACACCCCCTTCATCGACCGGTAATGATCAGCATATAGGAAAATCTTTGAATAACATCCCCTTAAAAAAACAGGTAAAAAAAATGACAAAAACCGTTTTGATCGTTGAAGATGAAACAGACATTCTGCACCTGATAGAATGGCATTTAAAAGCGGAGGGCTACACCGTCCTGACGGCCCGGAGCGGTATCAAAGGTCTGGATCAGGCCACGGAACAGTGTCCGGATCTCATTGTTTTGGATCTCATGCTCCCCGGCATGGACGGCCTTGAAATCTGCAAGGCCTTAAAGCGGAATCCGAAAACCGAAAACATCCCTATTATTATGCTCACTGCCAAAGGAGAGGAAGTGGACCGGATTGTGGGCCTGGAACTGGGGGCGGACGATTATATGGTAAAACCCTTTTCCCCCCGGGAACTGACACTCCGGGTCCGGGCCATTCTACGGCGGTTTGACAAAGAAATGCCTGAAGGGGCAAAGGTCCAGTACAAGGACCTTTCCATTGATCTCGACAGCTACCGGGTCTGGATAGAAAATACGGAAATCACGCTGACGGTAACGGAATTCAACCTCCTGCTGGAGCTGCTCCAAAACCGGGGAAGGGTGCGCACCCGGGATCAGCTCCTGGACCGGGTGTGGGGATATCAGTTCGACGGATACGCCAGAACCGTGGATACACATATCCGACGGTTGCGGCAAAAGCTTGGAGAAGAATATGCCGAAGCCATTGAGACAGTGCGCGGCATTGGATACCGTTTTAAGGAATAGCCGATGAAACCCTTTCGTTTCAGAACACGCCTGATCTGGTCGTTTTCAATTATTATTCTTCTGTCATTGTGTATTCCGGCCTATTATTTCTTAAAAACCCTGAAACAGGACATTTATCAGGAAGCCAAAATCAATGCATTCTCCCAACTGGATTATGTTCACTGGGTTTTAACGAACCAGCCGGTATTCAGTGATGATACGTCCCTTGACACCTGGTGCAAAACCTTAGGAAATCATCTGGGCTACCGGATTACGATCATTGCCGCGGGTGGCAGGGTTATTGCGGATTCTGATGTGCATTTCAAAAACATTCCATCCATGGACAATCACGCCGGCCGGCAGGAGGTTGTCCTCGCCAGAAGCAATGGACGGGGCAGCAGTATCCGCTACAGTATCACCTTGCAGCGGAAACTGATTTATGCGGCACAAAACATCAATCTGTCCGTTGCACCGTCTGGTTTGTTGCGGGTGGCCATTCCCCTGTCCACAGTGGAATCAAGAATCACAGATTTTTACAAACAATTCTGGGGGATGCTGCTTGCCATGTTTGTCTTTGCAGCCGTACTCAGCCTTTTTCTGGCCCGGCAGTTAGAAAAACCCCTGTTAAGCGTTATAGATGCAATGACCGCCATTGGCAGCGGAAAGTATGAAAAGCAAATCGACATCTATGGCGGCCCTGAATTCACCAGGCTCTCCGCCGGCATCAACACCATGTCGGAAAAAATCCGGGAAAATATCGCCAAGATCACCGAAAAGAAACAGGAGCTTGAGGCGGTACTGGAAGGTATGGCCGAAGGGGTGATGATGCTGGACAAAGAGGGAAAAATCAAATCCTATAACACGGCATTGACCCGGATTGCCAGATGTGTGCCCACCTGCGTGGGTCGAAGGCCCATGGAAGTTTTCCTGAATCCGGATATTCAGTCCGCATGCAATGATGTGCTGTTGGGAGATACCGCCATTCAGCGAAAAATAAGCACGGGCAAGGACATTACCTATGACGTTAACCTGGTAAAAATCCCGGAGGGCGGTGTCGTGGTTGTATTTCACGACATCAGCGAACTGGTACGATTAGAAAAAGTCCGGCAGGATTTTGTGGCCAACGTATCCCACGAACTCAGAACCCCGCTGACCTCTATCAAGGGATATGCGGAAACCCTTTTGGATGAAAAATTCAGGGCATCAGAATCCTCAGACCACTTTGTGCAAACCATTATCCGGAATGCCAACCAGATGTCCCATATTGTGAACGATCTTTTGGAACTGACAAAACTCCAGCAGCTCCGGAAACCGCTTCATGAGCTGGAAACCGTTGATGCGGCCGCTTGTTTTACATCCGCTGTTGAAATTTGCATGCCCATACTCCAGGAAAAAAATATCCACATCGACAATCAGATTACCGGCTCTATTTTGGCAATGGCGGATGAGAATTCCCTGATTCAGGTATTTCGAAACCTTCTGGACAACGCCATCCGCTACAGTCCGCCCGAAACATCCATTACCACCTATGCATGGGAGGAGATAGACAAACAGCGCGATAAAAAAATGTATATCTTTGCCATTCAGGACCAGGGGGCGGGTATTCCCTTACGCTACCAACAACGGATTTTTGAGCGATTTTACCGGGTAGACAAGGAAAGAAGCCGCGAATCCGGCGGTACCGGCCTGGGGCTTGCCATCTGTCGCAATGCTGTCGCCGGTATGGACGGTAAAATATGGCTGAAAAGCCCGCCGGACGGTGAAACCAGGGGCACGGTGTTTTTCGTTTCCCTGTATAAAGCGGAAAGCGGTTAATTCGTGGGATGTCATCAAACGGCATCACCGAGACAGTATCTTAAAAAAACCTTATCTCTCGCAGAGCCGCAGAGCTCGCAGAGAAAAAATCTCAGCGTCTCTGCGTCTCTGCGGGATAAAAAATATGATGGACAGGAATTTCTCGTTGGCGCAATCAGCGGCGAAAATGCCGTCAAACGCTTTTTACCATCTTATCAGTGACGTTGTTTTAGCTATTGTTTTAAAAGGATCAAACAGATGACAAATACAGTGAAATTTTCAACCCGGAACCTCAACTTTTTTTACGGCGATTTCAAGGCCCTTGAGGATATTTCCTTTGATATCAAAAAAAATGAAGTCTCCGCCTTGATCGGCCCTTCCGGCTGCGGAAAAAGTACTTATCTTAGATGTCTGAACCGGATGAACGACTTGATTCCCGGAACACGGGTGGAAGGCGCCGTCACCCTGGACAATGAAGATATTTATGCACCAAATGTGGACGTGGTGAACCTGCGGCGGCGGGTGGGCATGGTGTTTCAGAAACCCAACCCGTTTCCCAAAACCATCTTTGAAAATGTGGCCTACGGTCTTCGGGTGAACGGGGTGCGGGATAAAAAAATATTAAAGCAAAATGTTGAAAAAAGCCTTCGCCAGGCCGCGCTCTGGGATGAAGTAAAAGACCGGATCAATGATTCCGCCCTGGGGCTGTCCGGGGGCCAGCAGCAGCGGCTGTGCATTGCAAGGGCGCTTGCGGTGGAACCGGATGTGGTTTTAATGGATGAACCGGCATCGGCTTTAGATCCCATTGCCACCCAGAAAATTGAGGATCTGATCCATGAACTGAAAAAAAACTTCACCATCATTATTGTGACCCACAGCATGCAGCAGGCAGCGCGGGTCTCCGATATCACCGCGTTTTTTTATATGGGAAAACTCATTGAAACCGGGGATACGGAAACGATATTTACCCGCCCTGCCTTAAAACAAACAGAAGATTATATTACCGGCCGGTTTGGTTGATCCCCATTCGACGGACGAAGGAGACATAGATGAGCGAACGACATCACTTTATAAAAGAACTGGAAGATCTGAAACTGACAATTCTGAACATGGCGGCCCTTTCCCGGCAGGCCCTTAAAAACGCCAATACCGCCTATCTTGAAAGGAATGATACCCTGGCCCAGGAAGTCATTGACGGAGATCGCAAGATCAATGCCCTTGAGCTGGAGGTGGATGCCAAATCTTTAAAACTTCTGGCCCTGGAACAGCCCATGGCAAAAGATCTCCGGGTGATCCTGGGAACCATGAAAATCAGCAACGAACTGGAACGGATCGCGGACCAGGCCGTAAACATTGCGGAACGGACCCTGTTTTTGAGCCAGTACCCGCCACTGGAGCCGGTCGCGTCACTGGAACGGCTCATGGAAACAACAGATCAAATGATTGATCTGGCCATCAATGCATTTTTAGATGAAAATGCCGATCAGGCAATTAAAATCCGGCACATGGACGACATGGCGGACCAGTACACTTTAGAAATCCTTCAGGCCATGATTCTCTACATGGTAAAAAGCACGCCGGCCACGGAAAAACGGATTTTAAACACCCGCCGGTCCATTCAGACCATTATCATCTCCCGGTGCCTGGAACGGGCCGCGGATCTGGCCACCAACGTCGGCGAGCATGTGGCCTTTATTGTCAAAGGCATCAACATCAAGCATCAGAAAGTGGATTTTAAAGAATAACAAATCGTTATCCGATCATCAATTTGGGGCACGATCGGCAGACGGTCGGTGGATGACCCTGCAAATCAGAGCAGCTGTTTTATGGCGTCACGATCCAGCAATGACCCGTTGGTGGTGGTCCCCACCTGGCAGCCCGATTTTTTGGCAATGGCAATCATGTCAAAAATATCAGGATGCATAAACGGTTCCCCCCATCCCTGAAGAAACACCAGACAGAAATTGCCTTTAAAACGCAACCGCTGGATTTCCGTTTTATTTTCAGTGGAAATCCAGCGGATAGCGGATAAAAAAATCTGAACCAGCGGAAGCCGTTGAATCGCCCGGCTGCCGTTATTGAGGTATTTTCCTGAACTGCGAAACCAGTTCTTTCATCATTTGTTCCGTAATATGCCATTCCAGAGGCAGATGATGCTTTTCCTGAAACGCCAACATGGCGGCAATGGTTTTTTCCCCTTTGATGCCATCCACCGGCCCAGCGTTGAACTTCAGGGCATTCAGGTACTTCTGCGCCAGTTTGATACTGGCCGCTGTATTCAGGTGATCGACGGAAACCGCGGGTGCCATCTGCTGCCGCTGGGAGGCGGAAATACTGCCGCTGGTATAAAGCGCCACAAAACCGGCATTTTTTACATGCACCTGCCCCTGGCCCGGTTCCAGCACATAATTTAAAAATTCCAGGATTTCACCGGACGGCCACCCCCGGGTAAACATGAACAGGGGACGGCTGACAGGATAGGTTCCATTCAGGGTGGTGGCTTCCGACCCCTCGATAGTGTCCACACGAAGCGCTTTTACCGAATCCTGCATGTACCCGAGCCCGATATAGCCTATGGCATCCGGATTTACCATTACGGCCTTGAGCACATCATCATTGGAAGATTCCAGCTGAACCCCGGGAAACACAGGTTCTTTGTTCATAACTTTCTTTTCCCACACCTCGTAGGTACCGGAGGAAGTGTCCCGGGAAACCACATGAATCGCGGTGTTCTTACCGCCCACCTGCTGCCAGTTGTTGATGGTTCCCTTATAAATCTCCCTGAGCTGGTCGACACTGAGATTGCGGAGCGGATTGCCGGGATGGACAATGGGCACAATACAGTCATAGGCAATGCGAAAGGGAACCGGATAAATTGCCTTGCCACTGGCATGGGTCAATTCCTTGCCTTTTATAAACCGGGAGGCATTACCGATATCCGTGGTACCGTCGATAATCGCCTTGATGCCGTTTCCGGATCCACCACCGGATATACTGATTCTGGTTTCCGGGTGCAGGGCCATATAGGATCTGGCAATTTTCTCGGCAATGGGTTTTACGGTTGTGGAACCGGTCAGGGTAATGGTGCCCGCAAAAACCGGAAAGGCACACAGCAGGCACATTAAAAGAGTAAAGCTGATACGGGTGATTTGTTTCATTGGATTTTTCTCCTTGTAAAGTTTTATTATCCGGCATTTTTCAGCCTGAATTTGGTCAGACCTTTTGTTTCCGGAAGTTCGTCTTCTTCAATTTCGCTTGCATTCAACTGCTGGGTTGCGGACCTCAGCCGCCGGTAGGCCACCACAAAACTATTCCGCATCCGTTCCACTGCATCCGCCAACCGGTTGATTTCTGCACTGGACCGGGCCGTTATCTGTACATCAAAATTCCCACCGGCAATTTGATCCACATTTTCAGCCAATTCCGTAAGGGGCATCACCAGATTTTTGCGGAAAAACAGAGAACTGATGGTTGCGGTCAGCAGGAATGCCAAAACCCCGAGCACGGCAAGAAATATAATCTGCCGGGTCATTGCATTTTCAATTTCCTTTTGATTGCTAAGCAGGATGTTATCTATATCATCGATGAAAATATCCGCGCACACCACCCATTCCCATCCTTCAAATCGCTGGAAATGCACCAGTTTTCGGGAAGGCTGGCCGGTTTCAGGTTTTATTGCGTCAAATTCCAAAAATCCTTGACCTTTTGAATAGGCGCTGTTGATAATTTTTGAAATATACGGACTGTTACTGGCGTCTTTCAGGATAGAGCCATCCTTTCCAACCAGCTCGGGACGGGCCGGATTGACCCAGAAAATGCCGGACAGATCCAGAATATAAAAATAATTTTGCCTGTTTTCGCCGAACCGCATTTTAGAAATTGCTTTCTGGGCCGGCTCATAAAAATTAGCGGTTTCCAGCACGGAATACGCATTGGACACCACATCCCGCAACTTGTTTTTTCTTTCCGTAAGCAGGGTTTCCCGCATTTTATCTATTTCCGTATTTTTGAGCGTGTTCAGCGAATATACGGATGCCACCATGCTGATGATTAAAAAAACACTCATACTGAGCAAAATGGTAATACTGATCTGGCGGTTGAGTTTCATAATTTCTCCTTATTTTAGGCAATTTAAAATTCATGTGGTTTCCAATGCTCAGTTAAAACGGCATCACAACGCCCATGGAGAGTTTCCCTGGCAGCTGCCAATCAAACCGGTGCATTTATTTTTTGAAATCCCACCATAGATCGGCTTATTGTCGGTTTAATGAACAACAAATGAATTTACATTGACAATTTTGTTTCGTGGCTTTTTGAAAAAATGATCCTGGTCACTGGGAGGTGATGGTCAATCTTTCACCACAGGAAATGAAATGATAATTTAACGCTCCCGTAAACCAGATGTTTTGAAGTTGTCATTATCTTCGATTATTCAGTTGAAAAAAAACCCGATCATCTGTTTCACCTGTATACGGAATAACTGAACGGCATCATCTTTTTTAAGGAGCACCCCATACCAATGAGCCCCATTGCTGCGCTTCGCGCACCGGAATCAAAAATCTTCGGCCCTCAGCCGGCCCACAGTCCCCATGCACTGCATCCGCCGATTGCCGATCCGAATCACTTAAAGTATGAACTGATTGATATTATTGAAAACAATCGCTTTACCATCGTATTCCAACCCATCATTGACCTGAGAACCGGGGATATCCATGCCCATGAGGCCCTGTGCCGTCTCCAGGACAACTCCGCCTTTGAAACCATTGAATCCATTTTCCAGACGGCCCGGCAGTATCATCTCACGCCTTTGGTTGAAAAAGCCTGCCGCCGTAGCGCTATCGAACTTGCCCGGCGGCAGAATCCCCGTCAGCTCATTGCCATCAACGTCTGCCCGTCTATTTTAATGACGGTGGATCCGGAAAAAAACAGGCCCTGTCTGTTTGAAGAATTATATGAAGTCAGGGATCAGGTTATTCTGGAACTAACAGAAAAATACCATATTCAGGACTATGATCGGCTCTCGGAAATCGTTGATTTTTATCGTAACGCCGGTTTTAAAATCGCCCTTGATGATCTGGGCGCCGGTTTTACGAGGTTAAAACTGCTTGCCAAAATTCAACCCTCCCTCATTAAAGTGGACCGTTTCTTAATTGCCGACATTCACAACAGCACCCAGAAACAAATGCTTTTGGAATCCATCGTGGCCTTTTGTCGCAAAATCGGTACACTGGTGGTTGCTGAAGGTGTTGAAAATGAAGATGAACTCAGAACGGTCATGAAACTCAAAGTAGACATGGCCCAGGGATTTTATCTGCGGCCGCCCGTGCCTGAATTTTCCGAATGTCTGCCGGAAGTTAAAGCGTTTATTCGACACACCCGTCAAATACTTCAGGCCCCTGCCGGCAAAGGGGAGCAGGGCAATGAAATCGGGGCGTTGATTAATTTTGTGTCACCGGTGGAGCCGTGCGAAATCGTGGAAAACGCCATTGCCCGGTTTCATGGAGATGAAACCCTCACGGCCCTGCCTGTAACGGACAACCTCCGCCCCCTGGGCATACTGCAAAAGGACAAAATTTTTTACAAACTGGGGCAGCCCCATGGATACGCCCTGTTCAGTAATAAACCGGTTACAAAAATAATGGAAAACGTCCTGGTGTTTGATTTTCATACCCCTCTGGAAGCAGTGGCCCAAATGGTTCTGCAGCGCAATGAAAAATCGGTTTATGACGCCGTGATTGTGGTGAAAAACGGTGCCTATGCCGGTATTGTGAAAATTTATCAGCTCCTTTCCGGCATCACGGAACAAAAAATTCACCTGGCGCTTCAGGCAAACCCGCTCACCGGACTGCCGGGCAACAATCTGATCCGTCAGGAAATCATCCACCGGCTGCATCAAAACCGGATTTTTGCGGTTTTGTATGTTGATCTGGACAATTTCAAACCTTTTAATGATAATTTTGGATTTTCACGGGGGGATCAGGTGCTGGCCTTTCTGGCAAAAACGTTGAAACATACCATGGAACAACTGGATGAAAGAGACGGGTTTTTAGGGCATGTGGGCGGCGATGATTTTGTGATCATCTGTCCGGCCTGGCAGGCCGTATCCATCAGCGACGCCGTTGTCCGGCACTTTGACGCGGGGATTGCACAATTTCATGATGAACAAAGCATGGCCAGAGGATATTACATCAGCCAGGATCGGAAAGGCCGGCCCCGTCATTATCCGCTGCTGTCCGTATCCGTTGCCGTGCTGACCACGGAAAACCGGACCTTCACATCCTACGGCCATCTGGTAACCATTGCATCGGAAGTCAAAAAGAAAGTCAAATCCATGACCGGCAGCAACTATTATGTTGACCAGCGGCTGGGCTGACGCAAACGCTGATCAGCAGACATTCGGGTTAAACGCCGCAGGATGCGCGCAATGCCGAAACCTCCTGTTCCGTAAGGTATCGCCATTGCCCTTTTTTAAGGTTTCCCAGCACCAGAGTGCCCATGCGGATGCGGTGCAGGCTTGCCACTTGCCCTCCCACAGCTTCCACCATCCGCCGGATCTGCCGCTTGCGGCCTTCCTGAAGCACGATCTTAAATTTTCGGGCATCCATCCGCGCCACCCGGGCGGGTCGGGTTTTCCGGCCGTCGATATTCAGGCCCTTTTCAAATCGTTCCAAAGCCTTATCTTCAATGGGAGCTGCGGTTTCCACAGCATATTCTTTTTCATGGTCAAATGACGGATGAATCAGCCGATGATGCAGCTCCCCGTCACTGGTCAGCAGCAACAGGCCCGTGGAATCCTTGTCCAGACGTCCCACCGGATTTAACCGCTCATCCACCGCAACCAGATCAAACACGATCTTTCTGCCCCGCTGACTGCGGCTGGTAATGTATCCTGCCGGTTTGTTCAGCATGATATACACCGGTTTGCGGCGTATCCGCACCGGCCGCCCGTCCACCCGCACCTCGTCTTTTTCCGGGTCCACCGTAACCCCGGCCCGGGTGACGATCCGGCCGTTTACCGCGATCCGGCCGGCATTGATATATTCCTCCCCCTTTCGCCGGGAGCATACCCCGGCCATGGAAAGAAATTTTTGTAACCGCATACTGTCGCCCATTTTTTTCCGTTACTGCGACACCGCTGTTCGACGTGCCACTTAATCGAAACACAACGGTCTGTTTTTTTATATTAAACTGCCATTAAAAATTCACAAAACCCCTCTATTTTCAAAAGGAATTTACAAAAACGCCAGTTTATTTAGCCCATCTGTAAAAAAAGCGCAATGCTGAAGCAGGGGGTTCCCTATTAATTATTTTTAACAGCGATGAAGGAGAAATGAAAATGTATCAGAAAATCAACCGGAAATTATTTGCTTGTCTGTTCTGCCTTGGGATGTTGTTGTGCAGCCCTTTTTCTGCGTTTGCGACAGTCACACTCGAGGATTTCACGGAAAAATTATCCCTTGGGAGAGACTTGATGATCCGCTACGAATACAGGGAAATGGATGTATCCAACGAAAATGAAAACGATAGACTACTTCAGCAGTTTCGCCTGGGAGTGCAATTTGAGACAACGGAAAACTGGACCATCTCAGCCGGCCTGGCGACCGGCGGCATGGATGCCAGATTCATTGATGACACCTATTCTGAAAATTCCTTTTTTGAAACCGATGATATTCGTCTGGATTATGCTTATTCAAGGCATACGTTCAACAATTTTCAATTTCTGGCCGGTCAGCACAAAAACCCGTTTCAGACCACCTGGGCACTATGGGATGACGATGTCCGCCCGGTCGGTATTACCGGTAAAATCGATTTAACCCCCGCTTTTATTACTCTTGGCTGGTATGATGTCTATTATGCAGATAACGACATGGCCCAGATGGAAGCCATCCAGGTCGGCGCCGACCTGGACATGGTGACCGCCGCCCTGGCGTTTTATAATTACCACAATGATGCCCTTGAAATCATGGGTGCCAACAACGGATTGGGAACATTCAATGTTTCAAACCTGGATGAAGACTATAATTTCCAGATCATTGACCTGTACCTGGCCGCCAGCATTGACACCGGTGCCGCCAAGATTTCTCCGCATGCCCAGGTGTTCTACAACATGGGCGCTGAAGGAGAAGAAGGACAGAGCCTTCAGGGCGGCAACCTGGACCCGAAAGAAGAAAACATGGGATACCTGATAGGTGTCTGCGTCAGACGCAACCAGTTCAAATTCGGAATCGACTATGCCAGCATCGGCGCGGATGCATGCAATCCGTTATTAAATGACGGCTACTTTGGCGATTCGCTGAATTCCACCGACGTTGAAGGATTTAAAATCGGGGTCGCCTACAATATCACCCCGCACTGCTCCCTGGGCGCCACGGCCTACCTTTATGAAGCCGCGGAACGCGATATTGACCAGGACCCCAAAACCTATCATCAGGACTCCTTACCTCTGGGAAGATCCAGTGACACCTTGGTGAGCAAAATCGTCCGAATTCAGGCCCACAGCTAACTCGTATTTTATTTTCATTTCAGTGCCCGGGTAAATCAACTCTGCTTCATTGAGATATAAAAAGAGCTTTTGTCGTTCGCGGTTCACTGCCGGGCGCGATGCGCCATGTACACGCACCAATAAAATCTTTTGCTTTGGTTTGGGTAAAATATCGGCCTCTGTGACATATAAATCCTGAAGTATCCTTCTTGCGGTAGCTGAATCCACTGTGGGTCCCTTCAACAGATTCGCCATTGCCGTCTCTGCTCGGTAGGCGATCATCCGCACAGTGTCAATCAGCCTTTTTCGACCAGGTAACAGGCGATGAAACTTGTCGTTTTCTTCCAAATCCTCCCAATGGATATAATGGAGTACTGTTTTCAA
>JAABSH010000047.1 GCA_011390465.1 Desulfobacteraceae bacterium | reverse complement strand
ATTAAAATAAATAAGCCCATATTAATCGTATCCTGAAATTAACTTAAAGACCCAATTTTTTTCGTCACTATTTAGTTTTCAAAGATCAATGGTGTTACAATGGTTTTACAACCTGGTATCAGGTAATCAAAAATGGCAACTAAAGAAAACCTCGCCTTGATTTCTATTTTACCTGAATTTTTTTTTCAGTCAAGATTTTTCACATTCATGCCGGTGTGAAGGTTCGAAGCCGTGCTGAATGAGAAAGAATATTTAATATAGAAAGACAAAAACTTTGTCAACAGATTTTGTTACATTTTTATTTTTATTTTGTGAATTTTTTTCTTGCCCGCTTTTAAGAGAATTTCATTGTTTTCAATATCAGCGGGACCCACAATATAATCTGTTGATTCAATACGATTTCCATTCAAATACGCGCCGCCCTGCTCGATAAGCCGGCGGGCCGCGCTTCCTGAAACGGCAAGCCCCACTTCATGATATAATTTAAATGCCGGTATACCGGCCTCCAGCCTGGACTTCTCCAGGACACTTTGGGGAGTGGTATCGCCGGAACCGCCGGGGTTCTCCGCCCCGTTTCTTTGAATATCGCTGGATGGCAGAATCCCCTTCGGGATATTCCGGTTTCCAAAGTTTGCAAGCGCACTGGCCACTGACTTTCGGGCCGCTTCCGGACCATGACAGATTTTTGTGGCTTCATAGGCCAGCACAGATTTTGCGCTGTTTAAATCTGCTCCTTCAAGGGTTTTAACGTCCTCAATCTCCTCCATGGGCAAGAAAGTAAAAAGAGAAAGAAACCGGCAAACATCATTATCGTCCGTATTGACCCAGAACTGATAATAATCATAGGGAGACGTCCGGTCAGAATCCAGCCATACGGCGCCACTGGCGGTTTTTCCCATTTTCGCGCCGGAACTGGTGGTAATCAGGGGAAACGTAATGCCAAAGGCGGTTTTCTGCAATTTTCGCCGCACCAGATCCACACCGGCCACGATATTGCCCCACTGGTCACTGCCGCCCATCTGGAGCAGGCAGTTATGGGATTCCGCCAGTTTCATAAAATCATATGCCTGAAGGAGCATGTAATTGAATTCTATAAAACTTAAGCCCTCGTCAGATTCCAGGCGCAGACGGTAACTTTCCGCCTTGATCATGCGGTTTACGGAAAAAAACCGCCCGATATCCCGAAGGAAATCAATATATCCGAGTTTGGTCAGCCACTCCCCGTTATCCACCAGTTCGGCCCGGTTATCGGAAAATTCAATAAATCTGGACAACTGCTTTTTAATACCGGCCTTGTTGACTTCCACATCTTCTTTGGTGATAAGTTTCCGCATTTCGGTTTTACCGCTGGGATCACCGATCAGTCCGGTCCCGCCGCCCACCAGTGCTATGGGATGATGACCGTTACGCTGCATGTGGGCCAACGACATGATCGGCACCAGGCTGCCCACATGAAGACTGGAGGCTGTGGGGTCAAATCCGATATAACAGGATGCAGCGCCGGATTCGATATATTCATAAAGCGCGTCTTCATGGGTCATGTTTTCTATAAAACCCCGTTCCCGGAGTGTATCAATCACGTTCATGGATAAGATTCCTATTTGTTGGCGTATTCCACTGCCCGGGTTTCACGAATCACCGTAACCTTTATCTGACCGGGAAATGTCAACATTTCCTCAATCTTTTTTACAATATCCTTGCTCAACAGCATCGCTTCATCATCTGAAAGGGCTCCGCCGTCCACAATAACCCGCAGTTCCCGGCCGGCCTGAATGGCGTATGAATTGGACACCCCCTTAAATGAATTGGCAATGCCTTCAAGCTCATCAAGCCGTTTGATGTAATTTTCCAGAAGTTCCTTGCGCGCGCCGGGACGGGCACCGGAAAGACTGTCTGCGGCCTGAACCAGAAGATCATAAACCGACTCCGGCGGAATCGCCTCATGGTGGGCAGCGATGGCGTGCACCACCTTTGGAGATTCTCCATATTTTTTGGCCAGTTTTGCACCGATGTCCGCATGGGCACCATCCACTTCATGATCAACTGCTTTTCCGATATCGTGCAGCAGCCCCATTCGTTTTGCCAGCTTGACATTCAATCCCAGTTCAGCAGCCATAACCCCGCAAAAAAATCCCACTTCAATGGAATGCTGCAGCACATTCTGGGCGTAACTGGTGCGATATTTTAAACGGCCCAGGATTTTTATCAATTCATTATTAATCCCGTGAACCCCAAGATCAAAGGCAGCCTGATCACCGGCTTCCTTGATTTCAACTTCAACTTCTTCGGCCACTTTTTTTACAATATCTTCAATACGGGCCGGATGAATCCGTCCGTCTTCGATCAACCGAATCAGTGATAGCCTGGCCACTTCCCGGCGAACCGGATTGAACCCTGAAAGAATAACCGCTTCCGGCGTATCGTCGATAATCAGATCGATACCGGTGGCAGCTTCCAGCGCGCGGATATTCCGGCCTTCCCTGCCAATGATCCGGCCCTTCATTTCATCATCCGGCAACTGCACAACGGAAACGGTGCGCTCCGCCACATAGTCTCCGGCATACCGCTGTATTGCCGTTGCCATGATTTTTTTGGCTTCCTTGTCCGCGTTCTCCTTTGCTTCGGCGGTAATCCGCTTTATAATACCGGCGGCTTCATGGCGCGCTTCGTTTTCCATGGACTGAATCAATAATTCCTTGGCCCCTTCAGCAGTCAGTCCGGATATGGATTCCAGCTTTTCTTTCTGGGCATCAATCAGTTCATTGTATTTTTTCTCCATATCAGAAAGCTTGCTGTCTCTTTTGTTCAGCTCCTTTTCTTTCCGGAGATTTTCTTTCTGCTGCAGCTCTACCTGTTCATTTTTCTTTTCAAGATTCTCTTCCTTCTGTTGCAGCCGATTTTCCAGTTTTTTTACTTCCGCTCTGGCTTCAAGGGTTTCGGCGTCAAAATCACTTTTCATCTTGAAAAGCCGATCCTTGGCCTCCAGCTGCGCTTCCTTGACAAGGGCTTCGGATTTGCGCTCCGCAGCTTCCACAATCATGCGGGCCTTGTCTTCGGCATCTTTCATTTTTTGAGAGGTGATCCGTTCGCGAAAATAATACGCACCGGCAAACCCGATCATCGCACTGATAATAATAACTAAAATATATGTACCTTCCATTAACATTCTCCTGTGCCTGAATTTAACGCACTATCTGCAAAAAACAGATTCCGTTGCCGTACCTGCAGTACAATATAAAAGGTGAGAATTGATGGTTCGATCAGAAGACAAAAGGCTGAAGGCCGGTAAGGGCTGAGAACGATATTTTGCCGGAAAAGAGGAGGGGGGCTGAAAGCTGAAAATGAATACCCCCGCCAGAAATCGTGTTGGATAAAACCTTGAACCTTACCATCAAGGTGGGCGCCTTATAGTTTCTTCAGGCTTTTCCGTTCAAGCGGAACTTGCACACCAAAACCAGAGAAGGCTCCCTTCGTATTAGCGTTGGGTCAAGAGACACAATCCAATCACGAAAACAGCAGGGGTACAAACTTCAAGTGCATCGTTGCTAAGGTTTGGTTGTAATTAAATAAAAAACAAAAACAGTAAAAATGCGATTTAATGATCTTCTATCATTTCTTCAAGCTTGGAAGCCCTGGCGGACACGGTTTCCTTTAAATCCATGTGGCTGTTTGAAAGTTCAACATACTGTTTGGAAATATTTAACGCTGTCATGACAAGAATCGCTGTTTTACTGGTTTTTAAAGCATGCGGGGGGAACTGTTTTTCCACCTTGTGGAGTTCGGTTTTCAAATACCGGAGTATTTCCTTTAAATCATCGCGATTGGCATCGGACTTAAACTTAAAGGATTCTCCCAGAACTTCGATTTTTATGACCTGCTCCACTGCGTCAGATTCCATTGCCCCGGCGTAAGAATCGATACTTACTCAACGCTATTGCTGTCTATATGGTTTAATTTTTCAAGAATATTGTCAACCTTAGAACGTATCAGTGTTTTTTGTTCCGAATATTGATGTTCGATTTCTATCTTTTGCTCGAGTTCAGCCTCCAGGCTTTTCACTTTTTCGGCAAGCTCAAAATTCTGAGATTCCAGAGAACTACACCGTTTAATCAAATTTTCAACCTTTGTTTCAATCTGATCAAATTGGAAAATCACATTGTTGTTATCCAATTTTTTACCTCACTTTTTTTAATCTTTATAATCTGTTGGCCGGTGGCAAGTCAAGCTTATTTTCATTATGAATTCAGCATGGATTCAAGATTAAGAAGATCCTGAAGCGTATTGACGCCCATCACCTCACCAGGATTTTCACAAATATTTAACCCGATTTTTTTTTGACTGCGCCGGGCAATGGCCACAATATCCGTAAGATAAATTTCATTTTGATTGTTATCCGGCATGGCGGCCGCAAGCGACTCTTCTAAAAAAAGGGTATTGACGCAATAAATACCCGCATTGACGTTTTGAATCCGCTTTTCCGATTCAGTGGCATCCGCTTCTTCAACAATCTTTTCAACATCACCGCTCTGGTTTTGCACCAGACGGCCATATCCATGAGGGTTCTGAAGACAAACCCCGAGAATTGTGACATCATTACCCTGGCGTTTATGATCCGCAATCAGTTTTTCAATCGTGGTTTTCCTGATCAGCGGAACGTCCCCGGAAAGAATCACCACATCATGACACGCTGCCGGCAGCTCCGGTAAAGCACACTGAACCGCATGGCCGGTGCCTTTCTGTTCTTTCTGAAACGCAAACCGCCCTGAAAAGCGACAACCTGCCACTTCTTTAACCTGATCCGCCTGATGTCCCACCACCACGACGACATGTTTCTCATCCACAAGAAGACCGGCGGTAGCAATAACATGATCAATCAATGGGCGGCCCGCAAGGGTATGCAACACCTTTGCTTTGCTGGATTTCATCCGGGTGCCTTTGCCCGCAGCAAGAATGATGATCCCAAATGCTGTGTTCATTTTGTTCATCTCTTTTTAAACCGGACCGGTTCTTAAAAAAATTTTATAACAATAACCAATTTAAGATAAAAATAAGGGACAAACCAGTTCATGATTTGCCCCTTATTTAAGGTTTAATAATTGCCGGATAATATTCGACAATGGATTTAAAACGCTTGAATTTTACAGCCCCCGAGTTTCAGCCACTTTGATCCGTTCAATCGCCCGATAGAGAGCTGCCTTGGCACGTTCAAAACTGATTTTATCGGCTTTTTCCTGTGCAAGCCGCTCCTCGGCCCGCTCTAAAGCGGCGCGGGCACGATCAATATCAATGTCCCGTCTTCTTTCAGCCGATTCCGCAAGAATCGTTACCCGATCCGGAAGCGCTTCAGAAAATCCGCCGCTTACGAAAATCATTTTTTCTTTTCCGGAAGCATCCTTATATACAATACGGCCGGGCTTCAGCGATGTCAGAAACGGGGTATGGCCACTTAACACACCAAACTCCCCCAAAGTTCCCGGTGCCATTACGATTTGAACATCTTCACTGACCACGTATTTCGCCGGGGTTACGACTTCTAATTTTATTGATTCAGCCATGAGCTTCCCCTAGTCCATTAAAAATTAAATTATGAAGACATCTTTTTTGCTTTTTCCTGAGCCGCTTCAATGGTACCGACCATGTAAAATGCCTGCTCCGGAAGGTCATCGTGTTTGCCTTCACAAATTTCTTTAAACCCTTTGATCGTGTCAGCGATTTTCACATATTCGCCGGCAAGGCCGGTAAAGGTTTCTGCTACATGGAAGGGCTGGGAGAGAAACCGCTGCATTTTACGAGCCCGGGACACGGTAATCTTATCTTCGTCACCCAGTTCATCCATACCCAGAATAGCAATAATATCCTGAAGTTCTTTATATTTCTGAAGAATCTGCTGTACTTCACGGGCCACGTGGTAATGTTCTTCCCCAATATAACCCGGGTCCAGAATCCGGGAAGTTGAGTCAAGGGGATCCACTGCCGGATAAATCCCCAATTCCGCAATCTGCCGGGAAAGTACAACCGTACCGTCAAGATGGGCAAAAGTGGTGGCAGGGGCAGGGTCGGTCAAGTCGTCAGCCGGTACGTAAACACACTGCACCGCTGTAATTGACCCTTTGTCCGTTGAAGTGATCCGTTCCTGGAGACCGCCAAGGTCAACCGCCAGGGTCGGCTGATAACCAACCGCGGAAGGCATGCGGCCAAGAAGGGAGGAAACCTCGGAACCTGCCTGGGTAAAGCGGAAAATGTTGTCAATAAAGATCAACACATCCTGGCCTTCTTCATCCCGGAAGTATTCTGCACAGGTCAAAGCGGACAGGGCTACCCGGGCACGGGCCCCGGGGGGTTCCGTCATCTGACCGTAAATCAGGGCCGCTTTCGGAAGTACACCGGAATCCTTCATTTCATGATACAGGTCGTTTCCTTCACGGGTTCTTTCCCCAACGCCTGCAAATACGGAAATACCACCGTGATGCATGGCGATATTATTAACCATTTCCATCATGATAACGGTTTTGCCAACACCGGCGCCACCGAACATCCCCATCTTGCCACCCCGGGGAAACGGTACCAGAAGATCAATAACCTTTACACCGGTTTCAAGAACATGAACAGAGGTGTCCTGCTCGGTCAGCAACGGCGCGGGACGGTGGATCGGCATCATTTTTTCGTGGCTCACTTCGCCCAGACCGTCCACTGGCCGGCCGACCACGTTCATCACCCGCCCGAGAGACGCTTCGCCCACCGGCATCATGATCGGGCTGCCGGTATCTTTGACTGCCTGGCCGCGGACAAGACCGTCCGTTACATCCATTGCGATGGTACGGACCACATTATCTCCCAGATGCTGCGCAACCTCAACCACAAGGTTGTCCGGTTCATCATTGATCGTCGCGTTGGTAATTAAAAGTGCCGTAAGTATTTCAGGCAGATTGCCCTGTTCGAATTCCACATCGACAATAGGACCCATTACCTGTGTAACCTTACCTATGTTTTCTCCCATTTGAAAGACCTCCTAAAGACTATATACTCAATTATGATTGTTTTTCAGGTTATCCCTTAAGTGCCTCTGCACCGCCGATGATGTCCATCAGTTCCATTGTAATGGCCGCCTGACGGGCTTTATTATAGGCCAGCGTCAGACTTTCGATCATGTCGTTACAGGCCTTGGTTGCGTTATCCATGGCTTTCATGCGGGCGGCATGTTCACTGGTGGATGTTTCAAGCAGGGCATTGAAAATCTGGATATAAACATTTTTCGGCAGCATTTCGTTTAACAATTCGTCAGGAGACGGTTCAATAATGTGCTCCGCCAGATAGGCCTGATCTGTGTCGGCTTGTGCATCAGCGGATTCAATGACCGGTATGGGAAGCAGTTTTTTCAGCACCGGCGGCTGTGCGGCCATCCCCTGGAAATTGGCATAAACAACATATACTTCGTCAAAACTGCCGTCAAGGAACCCCTCAATCAGTTCCAGCCCGCTGGTAGCGGCAATGTTGAACGCAATCTTGCCGCCCACAACCCCTAAATGTTCTTTGGCAATCTGATGCCGGTTGTTGCGGGCCCAGTCCCGGCCTTTTTTCCCAAAATTGGTAAATGAAACTTCAATTCCCTGACTGATTTTTTCCTTCATCAGCGCTTCAGCGGCTTCAATCAGATTGATGTTGAAACCGCCGCAAAGTCCGCGGTCAGAGGTCATCAAAACAATATTAACGCGACGGATTTCATCACGGGGAGTTAACAAAGGACTCGCGTCATCTCCTGCTTTATCAGCAATATTACCTAATACTTCAGAAAACTTTTCAGCATAGGGCCGAAAGGCTTCCATGGCACCCTGGGCACCGCGCAACCGGGAGGTCGCCACCATATTCATGGCTTTGGTAATCTGCCGGGTCTTTTTTACGCTGGATATTTTCTGTTGTACTTCTTTTAGTGTTGCCATATGTTTACTGCCTTTATCAGCATAAGTGGTTCATCGTATGCACAATTGCCTATTTGATGGTGTCCTTGAATTCATCACCGTATTCGGTCAGCGCTTTGTTCAGCAATTGTTCGAGTTCGTCAGATATCTTTTTTTCTTCAGCAATGCCGCTGAAAATCTGCGGGTATCTGTTCTCAATGAACTGATAGAGTCCGGCTTCATATTTTTCCAGCACATTCAGCGGCAGCTCATCAAGATACCCTTTTGTACCGGCAAACATGATGGAAACCTGTTTTTCAAGGGGCAGCGGCTGATACTGGGGCTGTTTCAGAATTTCAACAAGGCGGGCACCGCGGGTAAGCTGTCTCTGGGTGGAAGCATCCAGATCAGACCCGAATGCGGCAAAAGATTCAAGTTCACGATACTGGGCCAGGTCAAGGCGAAGGGTACCGGCCACCTGTTTCATGGCTTTTTCCTGGGCAGCGCCGCCCACGCGGGAAACGGAAAGCCCCACGTTAATGGCCGGACGAACACCGGCAAAGAAAAGACTGGGTTCCAGATAAATCTGGCCGTCCGTAATGGAGATAACGTTTGTCGGAATAAAAGCGGAAACGTCACCGGCCTGAGTTTCAATAATCGGCAACGCGGTTAATGATCCGGCGCCGAGCTCATCATTTAACTTGGCGGAGCGTTCAAGCAGTCGTGAATGGTTGTAAAAAATGTCCCCGGGGAAAGCTTCACGTCCGGGCGGACGGCGCAAGAGCAATGAAACCTGACGATAAGCAACCGCCTGCTTTGAAAGATCGTCATAAACAATCAAGGCGTGTTTTCCGTTGTCACGGAAAAATTCTCCCATAGAGGTTCCGGCATAGGGCGCAAGATACTGTTGCGCAGCAGGGTCACTGGCGCAGGCGGCGATGACGGTGGTATATTCCATGGCACCATGCTGCTCCAGAACCGAAATCACCTGGGCAACCGTTGATTTTTTCTGGCCGCAGGCAACATAAATACAGTAAATGTCAGTATTTTTCTGAGCCAGAATAGCGTCAACCGCAACCGCTGTTTTACCGATCTGACGGTCACCAATGATCAGTTCGCGCTGACCGCGTCCTACCGGGGTCATGCCATCAACGGCTTTCAGACCGGTATAGCAGGGCTCATGAACACTTTTACGGGCAATAACACCCGGTGCCACCATTTCGATACGGCGTGTTTCAGTGGCTTCAACCGGGCCTTTACCGTCGAGGGGCTGACCGGCGGCATCCAGAACACGGCCCAAAACAGCTTCCCCCACCGGTACTTCAGCAATACGACCGGTCCGTTTAACAATGTCACCCTCCTTGATATGGGAATCTTCACCAAGCAGCGCGACCCCCACATTATCTTCTTCAAGGTTCAGCGCAAGCCCGAGAATACCACCAGGAAATTCAACGAGTTCCAATGCCTGAACTTTTTCAAGGCCATAAACACGGGCGATCCCATCACCGATTGACAAGACAGTACCGGTCTCACTGAGTTCGATCTTCTTGTCAAAATCCTGAATCTGATCTTTAATAATCTGACTTATTTCTTCGGCTTTAATTTCCATTAGACACTCTCACCCCTTTTTAATGATTCTCTCATATTTTGTAATTGTGTTTTGATACTCCCATCCAACACAAGGTCTCCTATCCTGGTAACAATTCCACCGATCAGGCTGGCATCGGTTTTTGTGGCCAGCAGAACATCTTTGCCGGTCAGGCTGGAAAGTGAATTCCGAATCTGATCCAGTGTCTCGTCCGTCAAATCAGCGGCCGTGGTCAGATCCGCGCGGACGATTCCTTTCAATTCATCTGCAAGCGCACTGTAATTATCGGTAATATCCTGCAAAAAACCAATCCGGCCCTTGTCGAACAGCAACATTGCAAAAGAGTTTACCACCCGGGAAATTTCCAGTTTATCAACAACCGTCACCAGCACCTTCCGGCGACTGGCGGCATTGTATAACGGGTTGCTGACTGCCTGTTCCAGCATGGGCTGGCTGCTCATCAGCCCGGCTAAGGTCTCCAGCTCCTTCCGGTAAATCTCGGCATTGCCGTCTTCCTTGCCTATCAAAATCAGTGCTTTGGCGTATCGCCTCGCAATCGCTGAACTTCTCACTTTTTCACCACCTTGGTTAAGTATTCATTAACAAGATTATCCTGATCCTGGTCGGTTATATTTTTTTTCAGCATTTCCTCGGCTTTTGCTATGGCGCTTTCCATCACTTCAGATTCAAGATGCTTCTTGGCCAGCTTGAATTCATGATCAATGGTCCGCCGTGCCTGTTCTTCCAGTTTATCCGCCGCTGCGGCCGCTTCTTCCAGAATTTTGTCCCGCAGCGCCATTCCCTGCTGTTTATACTGATCCACAATTTTTTCAGACTCACTGGTCAGGGTGGCGAGCCGTTGTTCGTATTCCGCAAGTTTTTTTTCAGCGTCTGCTTTTTGGGTTTCCAGATCCTTTAATTGCGCCCGGATATTTTCAATACGGTCGTTTAAAAACTGGGAAGCGGGTTTTTTCAACAGAAAGAAAAGGGCAATGGCCAGAACGGCGAAATTCATCACCCGGTAGGTATCAGTAGCAGCCCAGCCGCCGCCATGGGCGGCACCGTGTTCACCGCCGCCAGCAGAAGCCATGACCGTGCCCGCGGCAGCGAAAAAAATCAGCAGTGCGAATGGCAAGATAGCGGAAAAATTATTTCGAATCCGTTTACGTAATTTCATTAGACTGCCCTCCCCAGTATGCGCCGGCTGATATCTTCTGCAAATCCTTCCACTTCCTTTAAAAGCGCCTGCCGGGCCACATCCGCGTCTGCTGCGATTTTATCCCGGATTTCAGCAATATCCTTTCGGGCTTTTTCATTAATTTTTTCGATGATCCGGGTCTCTTCTTCCCTGGCTTCATTTTCCAGGGCCTGTTTTTCTTTAAGCCCGATTTCGCGCGCTTTTTTAATGCCGGATTTTAACGCCAGATCTTTTTCCACTGCTTTGGTTTCAGAGGAGTCAATAACGGTTTCAAGTCCGGTTATTTTTTCATTTCTTTCCGAAAGAATCCGCCGGATGGGTTTGTAAAGAACGAGATTCAGTGCCCAAATCAGAAACAGAAAATTGACAATCTGAATAAACAATGTGCCATCTAAATTTACCATAAAAACCTCCGCCCCAGCTCTCTGTCACTTAACAAATTTATATTGTTGATGTTACCGCATCTTTACGTAATTTAAACAACAGGCATTACCACTGTTAATTCAGGTTGTCAAAGTATTTTTGTAAAATTATTCGTTTTTTAAATCATGGGGTTGGCCCGGTTTCCGCGCCTGAATTGAAGGGTCGAAAATTCATTTATTTTCAGGTATTTTTCGGATATCAGGGCTGAGCATTTATTTTTTCAAATGCCTTCGCATGCTCACATTCATCAAAAGCCCCACCCCGGTAATAATTGTAAAAATCGACGATCCGCCATAGCTGATCAGGGGCAGGGGCATCCCGACCACCGGCATCAGGCCCATGACCATGGAAATATTGATTACCACCTGCAGAAAAATCATGGCCGCGATCCCCGCGCACAAGAAGGTGCCGAAGGCATCCCGGCATCCACTGCCGATATTGACGGCAAAGGCAATGAGCAACAGATACAGGAACAGCAGAAACAGAGACCCGGCAAAGCCCCATTCTTCCGCCAGAACCGAAAAAATAAAATCTGTATGCTGTTCAGGAAGAAATGATAATTTTTTCTGGGTGCCTTCAAGATATCCTTTGCCAAATATCTGACCCGACCCCACCGCAATTTTCGACTGGCGGATATGATATCCCGCCCCCAGAGGGTCGCGGTCCGGGGACAGCAGGGTCAGCAGCCGCTCTTTTTGATAGGGTTGAAGGGTTTTCCACCCGGCCGGGATGATCACCATCATGATCAGTAACAGCGAAATCAGGGTTTTGCGCTCAATTTTGGCGAAAAGTGCCATGGCAGCAGCGATCAAAAGAAGGGTGCCCGCGGTCCCCAGATCCGGCTGGGTCGCCACAAGCAGAAACGGAACCAGGGTCAGTACCGCGGGAATGAGTAACTGATTGAATGTAATGCCGGTTTTTCTGGCGGTTTGGGCAAAATACCGTGCCAGAATAATAATGACCGCTATTTTTACCGGCTCGGACGGCTGAAGGTTAAAAGGGCCCATTTCCAGCCACCGGGTCGACCCGCCAGCATGTTTTCCAAATAAATGAACACAGATCAGAAGCACCAGACTGAGTCCGTAGACAACAGGGCCCCATTTGTCCAGATGCCGGTAGTGAAACAGGCACATACCCGCCATAATGACCAGCCCCATGCCGATCCACAGCAGCTGTTTGTAAAAAACAGTCATCCGGACATCGGCCTCGCTCACCATAATCGCACTGTACAACAGCCCAAGACCCAAAAGACAGATCAAACAGGTCACCGTGAGCAGGCCCCAGTCAAAAGAATTGATGAGCCGTCGGTCATTCATTGACAGACCACCGGCCTAAGCCCCTAAAACACCTGCCGCTCATCTGAAAATGCCGCATATCCGTTCCCTTAACCCTTCGGATAAAATTACGCTTCATTGCCACTTGCAAAATAAAAAAAAATTTCAGGGATATCCTTTAAATTATCAACAAAGAAATCCATCGAGAGATCTCCTGTGATAAAATCCGCTCTTCTATCCGTCACTCACTTATGATATTCCTGTCTGAAAAACGATAAAAATCTGCTTTACACGCTTACAATGAAAAACCATCCTGGAGGGAAATATGTCAAGCACCGTTTATTTTATTGATTTTCGCGCCACCTATAAAAAAAATTTTCTTGCGAAACTGGACGGGCTGATGACCGCCGCCGGCTTGAATGACCGGATAAAAAAAAGGGAGCTGGTGGCGATAAAACTCCATTTCGGCGAACTCGGCAATACCGCTTTTATCCGGCCCGTGTACCTCCGGCAGATTGTTAAAACCGTAAAAGCCACCGGCGCCCTGCCCTTTCTGACCGACGCCAATACCCTTTACGCCGGAACCCGGGGACATGCCCCCCAGCATCTGGTAACTGCTATCCAGAACGGTTTTGATTATTCCGTTATTGAAGCGCCCCTGGTAATTGCGGACGGGCTCAGGGGCCGGACGGAAACAGCAGTGCCCGTCAATAAAAAATGGTTTAAAAATGTATTTATCGGCTCTGAAATCATTAATGCGGACGCGTTTATTTCCGTTGCCCATTTCAAAGGCCATGAATTATCCGGCTACGGCGGAACCATTAAAAACATTGGCATGGGCTGCGCGTCCCGCCGGGGAAAAATGGATCAGCATTCCAATGTGGCGCCCAAAGTCAAAAAGAAAAAATGTATTGGATGCGGCGAATGCGTGGCCCACTGTGCCCAGCATGCCATCTTTCTGAAAGACAAAAAAGCCCATATTGATCCGGAAAAATGCATCGGATGCGGCGAATGCATTATTGTGTGTGAGCAAAATGCCGTTCAAATCCAATGGAATCAATCTGTTCCGGTATTTATGGAAAAAATGGCGGAATATGCCAAAGGGGTTTTGGACACCAAAACCGGCAAATCCTTATTTATTAATTTCATCAATCATGTTTCACCGGGATGCGACTGTCTTCCCTATAATGACGCCCCCCTGGTGGGGGATATTGGCGTGGTAGCGTCCACGGATCCGGTGGCCATTGACCAGGCCAGCGTGGACCTGGTCAACAAGGCGCCGGCCCTGCATCACACCTGTCTGTCCGCCCCGGCCGGGCCGGGGAAAGGTCCGGGGAAAGGCCCGGGGGAAGACAAATTCAAAGGCGTTTATCCCCATATTGACTGGGAACACCAGCTGGAATACGCGGAATCCATCGGCCTCGGATCCCGCGAGTATGCACTGGTCCCGGTGGAATAAGGTTTACTTGCACTGCTTAAAAGCTTTTTGCGGGAAAAAGCAATACGGGCACTGTTCCGGGGCCCCGTCGCCATAATGAACATACCCGCAGATGCGGCAGCGCCAGACGGTTGCGTCTTCGTCCGCCTTCCGGTCAAGGGTTTCAGGATCTTTGTCGCGGTGCAGGGGCAAATCTTCCAGGGCAGGCATGGCAGGTTCATAATTGGTTAATACAAAACCGGACACAATCATGCGCTGAATTTCGCTGGTGCCTTCGTAAATGCGATAAAGCCGGATATCCCGAAACAGTTTTTCAATGGGATACATTTTGGTATATCCGTATCCGCCGAAAATCTGCAGGGCTTCATTCACCACTTCCAGGGCTTTTTCTGTGGCGTAAAACTTTGCAATGGAAGCGGAAAGGGTCGGATCCATGCCATTGTCCGCTTCCCATGCCGCTTTCCAGACCAGCAGCCGGGAAGTTTCCACTTTCTGGTACATCTCCGCCAGTTTGAACTGGATGGCCTGAAAATTGGAAATCGGCGCACCAAAAGCCTGGCGCTTTTTCGCATAATCCAGCGCGTATTCCATGGCCGACCGGGCCGCGCCTACGGCAAAAGCGCCGATGGCGGCCCGGGTGCGGGAAAATGTTTTCATGGCCAGCACAAATCCCTTGCCCGGCGGGGCCAGCATATTGGCTTTGGGCACCCGAACATTATCAAAATGAATGCCCACGGTATTGGAACAGCGCTGGCCCAGCTTGGGAATGGTCTTGCCCACAGTAACGCCTTCCCATGCCTTTTCCACAAGAAAGGCACAAATCCCTTTGTGGGCGGACTTGGGGTCGGTGGTGGCAAAGATGGAAAAATAATCTGCCAGCCCGCCGTTGGTCACCCAGTATTTGGTGCCGTTTAAAATATAATCTTCTCCATCTTCTTGGGCCGTACAGCGAATGCCGGACACATCGGATCCCGCAGTGGGTTCGGAAGTGGCAAAACTGATCAGCTTAAATCCGCCGGCCAGTTCCGGAAGGTATTTTTCTTTGGCTGCTTCATTATCAGATAAAATCAACGGCTCCATGCCCAGGGAATTGTCAAACACAGAGGTGGCGATACCCGGACATGCGGCAGCAATTTCTTCGCTGATAATCACGCCCTCGAGCATGCCAATGCCCTTGCCGCCATATTGTTTTGGAATATCCCCGCTGGTAAATCCGGCTTCAAATGCTTTTTTAAGAACATCCACCGGGGTTTTGTCTTTTTCATCATAATACGCGGCCACGGGCAGCACATGTTTCAAAGCAAACTCCCGGGCCTGTTCTTTTAACTGCAACTGTTCCTGGGTAAGTGTAAAATCAAGCATTCATGAACCTCCCTCTGGTTTCGGGTCTGTGTTTTTGCGACGGGTTTTTAAAACACATCATACCGCACCCCCGCGTTTTTAGCAAATAAGTACTATCTTTGCAGCGTCAAGTTTTTCTTAAAAAAAACCACGTCGTCCCGGGAAAAGATGGCATGCAGAAATTCAAGCCTTCTGCTGCTTTTTAATTTTCGCCCACATGTCCCGAAGGGTGACAATCCGGTTAAACACCGGGTGTTGTTGGGTATAGTCCCTGATATCCGCGCAAAAATATCCCAGGCGCTCAAACTGGCACTGGTGCCCGGGATCCCGTTTTCCAAGGCCGGGTTCCAGTTTGCAACCGGTAAGCACCTGCACGGAATTTTCGTTCAGCACATCCGCGAAATTTTCTGCTGATGCCGGATTTTCAACGGTAAAAAGATTTTCATACAGCCGGACTTCCGCATCCACGCCGTGGACCGCAGACACCCAGTGCAGGGTTGCTTTTACTTTTCTGCCATCCGGCGCATCCCCGCCCCGGGTGGCCGGATCATAGCTACACCGCAGTTCCACCACCCGGCCGCTTTCATCTTTGATCACTTCCGTGCAGGTAATAAAATAGGCATACCGGAGCCGGACTTCCCGGCCCGGGGCCAGGCGGAAAAACTTTTTGGGCGGGGCTTCCATAAAATCATCCTGTTCGATATAAAGGATTTTGGAAAATTCTATCTTCCGGGTGCCCATGGCGGGATCTTCCGGGTTGTTCACCGCTTCAATCACTTCGCTGTGATCTTCCGGGAAATTTTCAATCACCACCCGCAGGGGATTGAGCACCGCCATCATCCTGGGCGCTGTTTTGTTGAGATCCTCGCGGATACTGTGTTCCAGGAGCGCCACATCCACCACGCTGTCCCGCCGGGCCACACTGATGCGCTCACAAAAATTCCGGATGGCCGCCGGCGTATACCCCCGGCGGCGCAGTCCTGAAATAGTGGGCATGCGCGGATCATCCCACCCGGAGACGTGGTTGTCCGAAACCAGTGAAATCAGTTTCCGCTTGCTGAGCACGGTATAACTTAAATTAAGCCGGGCAAATTCAATCTGCTGGGGATGATACACTTCCAGCGCGTCCAGCACCCAGTCATACAACTCCCGGTTGTTTTTAAACTCCAGGGTGCAGATGGAATGGGTAATTTTTTCAATGGAATCAGACAGACAGTGAGCAAAATCATACATGGGATAAATGCACCACTGACTTGCGGTGCGATGATGATCAAGCTTACGGATGCGGTACAGGGTGGGATCCCGCATGATAATGTTGGGAGCGGCCATATCAATCTTTGCCCGGAGCACACAGGTCCCTTCTGCAAACTCACCTGTCTTCATTTTTTCAAACCGGTCGAGGTTTTCCGCTACAGACCGGTCGCGATAAGGGCTGTTGGTGCCGGGTTCAGTGAGGGTGCCGCGATTTTTACGGATTTCTTCGGCATCCTGGTCATCCACATACGCTTTACCCCGCTTGATCAATTCCACCGCATACCCGTAAAGCCGGTCAAAATAATCGGAGGTGTAATGAAGATGTTCTTTCCAGTCAAAGCCCAGCCAGCGGACATCCTCCTGGATGGCATCCACATACTCCACATTTTCTTTGCCCGGATTGGTGTCATCAAACCGGAGATGACACTGCCCATTGTAATCCCGCGCCAGGCCGAAATTCAGGCAAATGGATTTTGCGTGTCCGATGTGCAGGTATCCGTTGGGTTCCGGCGGAAACCGGGTGACCACCCGGCCGTCGTATTTACCCGAAGCCATGTCTTCGTCAATAATATGCCGGATAAAATGTTTTGGAACGGCACTGTCATTGTCTTTGTTCGTTTCTTTAGGCTCCGTTTTAATAGGATCCGTTTTATCAGGGTCTGTTTTATTAGGGTCTTGGGGGGGATTCGCCTTCGAACCTGCCATTTTGTATTCTCCTTTTTATTTGTCTGATGCCGCAGGTGCCTTGCCGGCTTTATTTTTCAGATAAGAAACCATCATTTCCCGGGCCGCGGGTCCGGCGCCGCTGGAGCCGTGTTTTCCATGCTCGATTAAAACCGATACCACAATTTCAGGGTCTGCGGAAGGGGCATATCCCACAAACCAGGCATGGGAATCATAGGAGACGGATCCGGATGACGGCTTCTTTTTTTTGGCTTCTTGTTCCGTTTTCCGGCTCACCACCTGGGCGGTGCCGGTTTTTCCGCTGATATCAACTGTTTTATCATAAACATACCAGCGGCCAGTGCCATGCCGGTCATTCACCACGGAATGAAGGCCCTGTTGGACCAGCGACAGGGTTTTTGCCGACACCGGAAGTTTTCCGATCACTTCCGGATGCCGGGTGCAAACCGTCTGACCCCCTGCCGTCTGAACGGTTTTATACACCAGGGGTCGAAAAACCGTGCCGCCGTTTGCCAAAGCCCCATACAGCACAGTCAGCTGAAGCGGGGTGATCAGGTTATATCCCTGGCCAATGGCAATGGACAAATTCTCTCCCCCCTGCCACGAGATGCCGATGCGGTTTTTCTTCCAGGCTGCTGTGGGAACAAGGCCGCCGGCTTCCATGTCCAGATTGATGCCGGTTGGCTTCCCCAGACCGCAGGCCGTTGCATACCATGCCAGCCGGTCCACCCCCAGCTTGCGGCCGACCTGATAAAAATAAACATCGCAGGACTGGGAAAGGGCCTCTATGATATTGAGTTTGCCATGGCCCTCTTTTTTCCAGCATCCATAGCTCCGGTTCCCGTACTGATAACTGCCGGGACAGTAAAATGTGGTATGTTCATCAATCAGCCCTTCTTCCAAGGCCGCAATGGCCGTCACCACCTTATAGGTGGAAGCCGGGGGATATTCGCCGGAAACCGCCTTGTTCATCATGGGGCGATCCGGATCAGACAGCAGCGCCTGCCAGTCTGCGGTGCATATGCCGTTGATGAACCCGTTCTGGGAAAAACCCGGGTTGCTGGCCATGGCCAGGATTTCACCGGACCCCGGATCCATGGCCACAATGGCCCCGGCCTGGTCTTCCAGCAGGGTTTCCGCCAGGGACTGAAGCCGGTAATCAATGGTCAGGTAAATATTGTTTCCCGGTTCCGCCGCCACTGTATCCAGCACACTCACCAGTTGGCCCATGGCGTTCATCTGAACAATGCGGCCGCCGGGCACGCCGCTCAGCTGGGCATCAAAGGTTTTTTCAATTCCGTAGCGGCCGATATAATCCCCGCTTTCCTTGTACCGGAAATGGCCGTTTTGCAGTTCCGCGGCACTGATTTCTCCGAGATAGCCGATCAAATGGGATGCCAGGGCGTCATGCACATAATTTCTCCGGGCGTTGATATCAATGGAAATGCCCGGCATTTCAAGCCGCCGGGCGGAAACCACTGCCAGGGCATTTCGGCCGATGTCCTGTTTCAGTAGCTGGGGCTGGTACCCGTATTTTATTTTATTCCGGGCGATCTTCCGGGTGATTTCTTCGGAAAATTCCGGGATGCAGTTCAGCAGCTGATCCAGGGTTTTCTTTACCGGCCGGGCATCGGCGGGCACAATGCACAAATCAAACGAAGGCCGGTTTTCCACCAGCAGTTCGCCGTTGCAGTCAAAAATAAGGCCCCGCACCGGTTTAATTCGCTGAATCCGAATGCAGTTGTTTTTGGAAAGTTTAAAAAAATGATCCCCCTGAATAATTTGCAGGTAAAAGAGCCGCAGGGCCAGAATGGCAAAAACCGCGAACACCACCATCATCAGTCCGAACAGGCGCCCGCGAAACCATTCATTGTCAACATGATAAAAATATCCGTTGGAATCAGGATACCGCATTGCCGGACGCCTGCCCCTTTCTGATAAGAAAACACCCCATGATATCAGGCTTTCTCCCGAATCCCGCCGGTAATCAGCTGATCAATTTCCGTAAACACATGGTAATACAGGCGATAAAAAAACGGCCCGGACATCACTGCCCAGAAAAGCTGCACCAGAAAAATCCGGGCGGAAACGAATGAAAAATTCACAGTATGCAGCTGAAACGAGAGCACCACATTAAAAATAAAATTTTCCATGACCACGGCCAGAACCACCACCATCAGAAACAGCACATGATTTTTAAAATGAAAATACCCGGTAGTGTGACGGAAACTGATAAAAATCAGCAAAAAACAGATAATATAACCGCCCCCGCCGGACAGCAGATCCATGAGAACACCGGAAATGATAATGACCGGCAGAATACCGGTGCTGGCCCGGAAAAGGGTGAGATACACCACCAGCGGGATGAGCAGGTCATAGTGGGCAAACCAATCGGGAAGCGCGGGCATCAGGGTGGTCTGCATGCAGATCAGCAGAACAGCAAAAACCAGATAGACAAAAAAATGCATTACTCCGCCGTATCCGTCTTATTCAGCGCATCCCCGGCGCCATCGCCTTCTCCATCCAGGGACCGGGTGTGAAGAATCATGACCTCCTCAATTTTCGTAAAATCCGCATACGGGGTCACTTCAACTTCCTGGAAAAGTCCGGCATTCCGACGGACAATTTTTGATATGGACCCGACCCGAAAGCCTTTGGGATAAATACCGTCAAATCCGGAAGTCACAACAGTATCCCCCACCCGGATATCGAGTTTGCGCAACGCATAATCAAAACGGCACAGGCCGCCGGCAACTCCGCCGGCCATCCCCTGCACCAGCCCCCGGGCCCGGGTCCGCTGCACCAGGGCGTCTACTGCGCTGTTGCGGTCAATAATCAGCAGGACTTTCGCACTGTTTTTACCGGCGGAAACCACATATCCCGCCACCCCTTCGGGCACCACCACGGGAAACCCGGCTGCGATGCCGTCATCCCCGCCTTTGTTAATCACCACGGTTTTATACCAGGGGGACGGGTCTTTGGCAATCACCTCCGCGGCAGACATCTGATACGGGCTTTTTTCTTTCAACCCCACCAGGGCCCGGAGCCGGGCGTTGGCCATGGCGGTTTCCCGGCAGGCATTGTTCTGCTCCCTGCAGGCAGCCAGGGCATTTTTTAAGGCATTGTTTTCTTTTGACACAGACACCAGATAAAAATAATGGGTCCAGATATCCTCGATAAACCCAATGGAATGTGAAAAAGTCGCCTGAAACGGGGCCGCAAATAAAAGCGCGGTCCGGGTGGCAGCATCTTCTATGGAAGATTTTCGCAGATAGGCAAAAGAAAAAACCATCAGGTAAAGGACGATCATCACCATCGCCCCCACTGTTACCATCATTCTTTTGGAAAACATGGACTAATCGATGACCACCTGCCGCAGGATTTCAAGGCTGTCCAGGGTCATGCCGGAGCCCAGAGCCACTGTCGACAGGGGATCTTCCGCCACTGTTATGGGGAGACCGGTTTCTTCCCGGAGCAATTTATCCAGATTTTTCAGCAGCGCGCCACCGCCGGTCAGGACAATACCGCGGTCCACAATATCAGCGGCCAGTTCCGGCGGTGTCTGTTCAAGCGCAATTTTCGTGGTTTCAACAATGGCATCAATCTGTTCGGAAATGGCCATACGAATTTCTTCGGAATCAATGGCCAGAATCTTGGGAATGCCGGAAACCAGATCCCGGCCTTTCACTTCAATGGTTTCGTAATTTTCCGAGTCCGGATACGCATTGCCGATGGTGGTTTTGATAATTTCAGCGGTGCGGTCCCCGATCAGAAGGTTATATTTCCGCTTGATATACTGCATAATGGCGGCATCCATTTTATCGCCGGCCACCCGGATGGAACGGCTGTAAACAATGCCGGCCAGAGAAATCACCGCCACTTCCGTAGTGCCGCCCCCGATATCCACCACCATGTTACAGGTGGGTTCAGTAATGGGAAGACCGGCACCAATGGCGGCGGCCATGGGTTCTTCAATTAAAAAAACCTCCCGCGCGCCCGCGGACTGTGCTGCTTCCTTGACGGCCCGCTTTTCCACCGGGGTAATGCCCGTGGGCACGGCAATCACGGTCCGGGGCCGGATAAACGACCGCCGGTTATGCACCTGGCGGATAAAATGGCGGAGCATGGCCTCGGTCACGTCAAAATCCGCAATCACCCCGTCATGCATGGGCCGGATGGCCACAATATTGCCGGGGGTTCGGCCAAGCATGTTTTTGGCATCAATCCCCACTGCCAGCACCCGGTTTTTCATCCGGTTATCCGTCCGAACCGCCACCACGGACGGCTCCCGAAGGACAATCCCCTTGCCTTTAACATAAACCAGCGTATTGGCCGTGCCAAGGTCTATGGCAAGATCATTTGAAAACGCGCCCAGCAATGAATCAAAAAACAATGCTCTGCCTCCCACATTATGAAAATATAAATGAAGATCCGGTTACGGATTGTGTTTCAGCGCCATGGAAAAAAGATAGGACAAAATCACAACACTGGCTACCAGAATCAGGGAAGTATTACAAGCAGAAAATCCCGGAACAGAACCGTCAGTAATCTTTTAACTCCTGCATCACCAGATTGTGAATCACCGGCCGGAATTCCCTGATCCGGTTATTTTCCCGGGTGGGATGTACCCGGTTGGTCAGAAGAATGACGTAAATCTGTTTTTCCAGATCCATCCAGAAAGAAGTGCCCGTAAACCCGAGATGCCCTATGGTGTGATCCGGGGTAAAACCATCCCCGCTGCTGGAACCTGCGGGTGACGGCATGTCAAACCCCAACGCCCGATCCGCGGCAGGGGCTTTGCGTAAAAACAGACTTACGATTTCAGGCAAAAAAAGGGTCTTTCCCGAATCTCCGCAATACCCCGCAAGCAGCTCGCCAAGAACCGCAGACACGGCATCTGCTGTGCCAAAAAGCCCGGCATGCCCTGCTACCCCGCCCATAATCCAGGCATTATCGTCATGCACCTCGCCGCACAGGGTTTTTTTGCGCCAGGGGCATTGTTCAGTAGCGGCAAACACCTTGTCCGGAACAGATATTTCGTGGCGGACGTAAAACAAATCCCGAACACCCAGGGGATCATAAACAACATCCTTTACAAAAGAATCCAGCCCAATGCCGGCCGTCTGTTCCACCACCCATTCCAGAATCATAAATCCGATGTCGGAATAGCGCACAGTGGTGCCGGGGACCGATATCAACGGCTCTGATGTCAATAGATTTTTGAGCGCGGAGCGTCGCTCCTCCGCGGGAAGGTCTTTCAGGGTAAGATAATAGGGCCGGTAATCCGTCAACCCGGCGGTATGATAAAGCAACTGGGAAATACTGGCAGTTCCGGTTGCTTTGCCCTGAAAGGCCGGCAACACATCCCACAATTGCTGTTCCAGACCAAGTTTGTTTTCCTGAACCAGCACCATAATTCCAAGAGCGGTGGCCAGGGGCTTGGTAAGGGATGCCAGGTCAAAAAGGGTGTTCAGGGTAACGGGTGTGCCGGAATAGCAGTCCGTGACCCCATAGGCCTGCCGCCAAACCGTCTGCTTTTTCCGGACAACAAGGAGTTGTGCCCCGGAAAAAATCCTGTCTGTGACCGCCTGCTGCATGGACTGGTGAACCGATTGCATCATAGTGGAGTTTTCAAAACCAAATCTCTACTCTGAATCAGCAAAACAGGGACTCTGTGAATTCAAGCAGCCCCTGCTCCGTATCCAAATCCGCCCGGATGCCCAGGGGTACTGAAACATTTGGATCATCATGACCCACGTCAAAACCGGCCATTACCGGAAAAGGACTTCCGGCAAAAATATCGGTAAAGATTGCGTGCACCGCATCCAGGGTGCCGCAATTTTTAAATGATCCCAGCACAAGACCGGCTGCCTGGTCAAACCCTCCCCCCATTTTCATCTGGGTCAGCATCCGGTCAAGCCGGTAAGGCTGCTCCCCCACATCTTCAAGCAGCACGATGCATCCGGAAAAATCAGGGGCAAACCGGGTGCCTGCCAGATGGCAAAGGGTGGTCAGATTGCCGCCCACCAGGGTACCGGCGGCCTTGCCCGGCCGGATCACCCTGGGCGTTGCCGCGGTTAAGGCCGGTGGCGTGGGCGATGAGAGCATCAGGGAAAACGCCTGTTTTGTGGCCATGGATGCCGAGGCAAGGGATTCAATCATGGGGCCGTGCAGGGTGGGCAGATGGCAGGTATAAACAAGCGAATTCAGCAGCACCGTAATATCACTGCACCCGATCAGAAGCTTCGGGTCGGCCGCCACACCATCAAAGTCAATCAGCGGCAGTATGCGGAGGGCGCCGTATCCCCCCCGGGCGCAGATTACCCCCTTGATTTCCGGGTCCGCGAACATGGCATGGAAGGCCCGGGCCCGATGCACGTCCGAGCCTGCCAGGTAACCTTTTTTCTCAAAAATATCCTTTGCCCAGACCACCTGAAATCCCATATCCTCGAGCACCTGCACACCGGCCTGAAATTTATTCCGGTCAAAAGGGCTTGCAGGGGCGACAATGCCCAGGGTATCTCCGGGCACGGGGCGGACGGGTTTTATGACGGGATCTCTGTTAATGGCTGCCTTCAATTGTCTTTTTTAAACAGGGCCGCCCGGATAAATTCCCTGAACAACGGATGGGGCTCAAGGGGGCGGGATTTAAATTCCGGATGAAACTGGCATCCGAGAAACCAGGGATGATCGGTGATCTCCACGATTTCCACGAGATCTTCTTTCGGCGACAGGCCGGTAAACCGCAGGCCGCGGTCTTCCAGCTTTTTCAGGTACCCGTTGTTGAATTCATACCGGTGACGGTGCCGTTCAAAAATATTTTCGGTCCGGTAGGCTTTCCAGGCACGGGAATCCTTGTCCACCAGCTTGCAGGGATACGCTCCCAGCCGCATGGTGCCGCCTTTTTCCGAATCCGCGTCCCGCCGCTCCACGGTCTGGGTTTTTTCGTCAAACCATTCCCGCATCAGGTAAATCACGGGATCAGCCGCGTCTTGATCAAATTCTGAACTGTGGGCCGTTTTAATGCCGGCCACATGGCGGGCAAATTCCACCACAGCCAGCTGCATGCCCAGGCAGATACCCAAAAACGGAATAGCATGCTCCCTGGCATACTGAATGGCAAGGATTTTCCCTTCCACCCCCCGGGACCCGAATCCGCCGGGCACCAGAATACCGTCTGCATCCCCGAGCATGGCCGCATCCTTTTGCGTATGGATTGTACTGGAATCCACAAACATGAGATCAAGATTTGCATCATTGGCCACACTGCCGTGAAACAGGGCTTCATTCAGACTTTTGTAGGATTCGGTCAAATCCGTGTATTTGCCCACAACAGCAATTTTAACGGTGGCGGCGGGATGTTTCACCTTATCCATCAACGCCCGCCAGGCATCCAGATGGGGAGAGCCGGTCCAGACATTGAGCTGCTCCAGAATCTTCTGATCCAGCCCCTCCTGATGGTAAATCAGGGGGACCTCATAAATGCAGTCCACATCTTTGGCCGTAAAAACGGCATCCTGGCTGAGATTGCAGAACAGGGCAATTTTTGCCTTGATATCGTCGGACAGAAACCGGCCGGTCCGGCACAGCAGGATATCCGGCTGAATACCAATGCTTCTCAGTTCCTTGACACTATGCTGGGTGGGTTTTGTCTTCACCTCCCCGGCGGTAGGGATATACGGCACAAAGGTCAGGTGGATGTAAATGGCATTTTCCCTGCCCACGTCAAACCGGAACTGGCGGATGGCTTCCAGAAACGGCAGGCTCTCGATATCCCCGATGGTGCCGCCGATCTCCACAATCACGATATCCACATCCTCCGTCCGCAGCTTGATGCTGTTTTTGATCTCGTCGGTAATATGGGGAATCACCTGCACCGTGCCGCCCAGATAATCGCCTCGCCGTTCCTTGGTGATCACAGAATTATAAATTTTTCCGGTGGTAAAATTGTGATCCGCGGTCAGCCGCACATTCACAAAGCGTTCATAATGGCCCAGATCCAGATCGGTTTCAGTGCCGTCGTCCGTGACAAACACCTCGCCGTGCTGAAACGGATTCATGGTGCCGGGATCCACATTGATGTAAGGATCCAGCTTGATCAAAGAAACGTTAAGCCCCCGGCTCTCAAGAAGCATACCAATGGACGCGGACGCCAGGCCTTTGCCAAGAGAAGATAACACGCCGCCCGTAACAAAAATATACTTGGTTTTTCCTGTCATCTGTCTGTCCTTTGTATAGCCGGCCCGCTGTTAAGCGGGTCATTCATAAATTTCTTTAAACCGCAGAATGCGCTGTTCAATTTCAATGGGTTCCGGATCAGTTTCATCTGCTGCTTCCGGAAGCATCTGCCCATACATCTGTTCCAACCGGCCAATGTCAAACAATGCGTCGGAATAAGAAGGATTTGCCACGACTTCCTGAACCGCAATGCGCCGGATCAGATTTCCGGCCTGATAAAACACAATTTGATCCGGAAACCAGAATCCGGAATAATCCTGCCAGTTTTGAAACAAAATTTCACAGGTCTTTGCTGCACTTTCAGATTTCAGCACATCCGCAATCCACCGCACCGGAAAAAAAGTTTCCTTGTCCACCCAGAGCTGGGGCACGGTTTCATCCGGATACTGGGCCCCGATCACAAAACAAATGGCGCCGTTATAGCGCCCCAGGCTGGTAATGGAAAAATTAATACCACTGTTTTCAAGGGCCGTCACCATCTCCTTGCGGCTGCGATACAGAAAAAGATCCGGGTATCGATCCTCCCAGGTTTCCGCGGCCCTTACCAGCCTGTCATCAATCACAGTCACGGCGGTTCCCGCGGCCCGGACATGCACGCGATTGAGAAGCTCGCTATGGATCTCAGAGCGGAATCTGCCGGGCACCTGAAACCGGGTCACCTGTTCAATGCCTTTGGGGTCTGTGGCAACGGAATCAAACGGTAAACCCAAACCGTCATCTGTTTTATTTTCCCTTTTTCCCGGCCAGGCGGCTTCCGGCCCGCGGATTTCCAATGTTTCTATTGTTTCAAGAGTTTCAACGGCTTCAGGCATCCTGAAAAAAACCTGCTGCCGCACCAGAAGCTGATGCGGCGGATGAACCGCGTCCAGCATAAGCTGAACAATATGTTCTCCCTTGAGCACATAGGCGTGGCCGTGCCGGCAGAATCCGGCAAGCATGAAAAAAACCAGGAAAATACTTAAAAAAAGTCCCCATTGCCGGCCGATGCCGCTGTCTGAAATATTCTCACGGCATCTTGGCCGGGGATTGCAAAACAGCCCATGGCAGGCTTTTTTCTGCGGTTTCCCGGTTTTATCCGTTTTTCCAGTATTATCCTGAAAACACATTTTCCGCCATCCGGGCGCCGGTGCCAAGGGCCTCTTCAATCCGGAGCAGCTGATTGTATTTTGCAATCCGGTCGCTCCGGGACATGGAGCCGGTTTTGATCTGACCGCCACTGACGCCCACCACCAGGTCAGCGATATAATGATCTTCGGTTTCGCCGGAACGATGGGAAATAACCGTGGTATATCCCGCCTGTTTGGCCATTTCAATGGTGGTGAGGGTTTCGGAAACCGTGCCGATCTGATTGAGCTTGATCAGGATGGAATTGCAGATGCCGTCGCGGATGCCCTGGGCAAAAATATCCGGATTGGTTACAAATACATCATCCCCCACCAGCTGTACAAACCGCCCCAGTTTTTCCGTGAGCAGGGTCCAGTTTTCCCAGTCCTGCTCTGCCAGTCCGTCTTCAATGGAATACAGCGGGTATTTGTCGATCAGGGCCTGGTAATAATCAATCATTTCAGCGGCAGTTAATTTTTTATTCTCTGAAGCCAGAAAATATTTGCCGTCTTCATAAAATTCACTGGCTGCCACATCCATGGCCAGGCCGATATCCTTGCCCGGTTCATAACCCGCGGATTTGATGGCATCCATGATCACTTTGATGGCCTCTTCATTGGAAGAAAAGTCCGGGGCAAATCCGCCTTCATCCCCCACCCCGGTGCTCATGCCTTTTTCTTTAAGCAGCCGCTTCAGGCTGTGAAAGGTTTCCGCGCCCATGCGCAGGGCTTCGGCAAAGGTTGCCGCGCCGGCCGGAATGATCATAAATTCCTGAAAATCCAGTTTATTGGCGGCATGGGCCCCGCCATTGACAATGTTCATCATGGGATACGGCAAAAATCGTCCGTTCAGGCCCCCCAGATAGCGGTACAAAGGCAGACCGTACGCTTCCGCCGCGGCCCGGGAAACCGCCATGGAAACTCCCAGCATGGCATTGGCCCCGAGTCTGGCCTTGTTTTCCGTGCCGTCAAGGTCAATCATTGCCTGATCCAGGGCAAACTGATCCGCTGCATCCATGCCCACAATTTCCGGGGCAATAAGGGTTTTTACATTATCCACCGCCTGAAGCACCCCTTTTCCCAGGTATCTTTTTTGATCCCCGTCGCGCAGTTCAAGGGCTTCCCGCGTACCGGTGGATGCGCCGGAAGGCACCGCGGCCCGGCCGGTTGCCCCGCACACAAGGGCCACATCCACTTCAACCGTGGGATTGCCGCGGGAATCCAGGATTTCGCGGGCGGTTACATCGCAGATATCAGTCATTATTACCTCCATATTTTATATGTTTTTGGATACTTAACGGACTTGATGATTTGATGCATCAATGAATTGACGCTCTTGACAAAATTAAACCGGATGATACGATTAATATATTTGGCTGTCAAGGGATCTGACATGCTTCAACACGGAAACCGCATTCTTTACGGCTTCAGGATACAGGAACGAACCGACATGAAAAAAACCAACCTCTATGACATGGCCCACCTGGTGGTCAGCGCCATTCGCATTCATGAACATCAGCACTCCGTGCCCCCTACCACGGAGGATCTCTGTATCATGCTGGCCATTTCTCCGGAAGAAGGCAGTCGCCTGTGTCACAAATTAAGCGATTATGAGATTATCGAAGCCCTGCAAAAACCCGGCGGAACCCGTCTGTTTATCAAGGACCATCTAAAGATAGAAGACATTCCGGCCCAGCCGGAAAACGTGAACCTGCAATCCGAACTTGACCAGTTTAAAAAAGCCCGGGAAGCGCAGATGGCAAAAATCAAATCCATCCAGACGGAACAGGCGGAAAAGAAAAAAAAACTCCACGAAGAACTTGAAAAAAAATTAAAAACCATCAAAAAAAAATAAAGGTATTGATTCGTATGGGCGAATGGCATTCGCCCGAATTGAATTTCAATCCTGGGCGAACGCCGTTCGCCCCTACGATGATGGTGGCTGAAACAATCGATCTTATGCTTTCTTATTCTTTCATGATGGTTATCACTTTTTCATCCAGGCAGGAGCGCATAAACATATTCATGGGTTTCTGATTGCCCGTGTCATAAAAATCGAGCATCAACTGATTAAATTCCAATTGCCGCTTTGCAGGAAGGTTAATCGCGGGAAACCCATAACTTAACAAAAGCCCATTCATCATAAAACGGCCCATGCGCTTATTCACATCATAAAAAAACTGACACCTGGCCATTGTGAGAAAAAAATGAATCGCGCGATCATAAATATCCGGCAGGCTGCTTGAATCCTCTACCATTGCGTCAAACAACGATGATAAAGAATCAGCCGAAGGCGGCATATAATCTGTTCCCGCGATGGTAACCCCGCCTGACCGGAACTTCCCCCACTCCAGGGCCTCGTCTTTTGCCGCGATGCGATGGAGGGCGCAGACTTGTTCACAAGTGATTTCAAACTGATTTTTTTCAACCAACCCGAATACCGCGCGCCATGCATCGGCCTGGTTTAATGCTATTTGCTGGTCAAATACCTTATGCCCGCCAACGGTAATACCCTCCAGCAAGGTCTGGATTTCAGGCAAGGTAAAATGAATCCCTTCCAGATTCACGGCATCATAGACAAATTCCGCCAGTTGGCGCTTTGCAAGCATGATGGCTTTGGCTTTATTCGGCTTCATGTGCCATTGGGTTTCTTTTATTTCATTCACCGGCAACTCCAACTCAATTCATTAATCCCAGACGAGCGGAGTAATCCTCATTATTAAAAAATGTTTGTTGCCGCCGGTTTCCCCTTTGGGCCACATGATGGGGGATTCCCGGTGCACCGCTCGTGCCATTCTTGCCATGTTGATCCGATATCAAATATACGCATAGTAAGCAATAATTAAGGGGGCCCCGGCAGGGTAAATTTGTTCTACCCTCAAAGCCCATAACCATAGGTCTTTTGTCATATTACAGGACGGCACGGTGGCCGTCCCTACAACGCATGGAGGCCTTGACCGGTTCGAAGGGCAGGCCACCGCGCCTGCCTCAAAAAAAGACAGAACAAATTTACCGTGGGGGCCCCGGAATTTGAATACTGTCGTTTTAACTCAGTCCTTTTAATCACGCTTGACGTTAATCATGACATGCGTTATTATTCAACACATGATCAGATCATTTAAGTGCAAAAACACTGAAGCGCTGTCAAAAGGTAATTACGTCAAGCAATTTAAAAATATTGCCAAAATTGCGCGACGTAAACTCAGACAGCTTGAAATCGCTGGAAGGCTGGATGATTTAAGGGTCCCGCCTGGCAATCATCTTGAGTCGCTTAAAGGCAATCGGTCTGATCATCACAGCATCCGCATAAACGATCAATGGCGCGTCTGCTTTCGCTAGACGGATGCAGGTCCGGAAGATGTCGAAATTGTTGATTACCATTAAGGAGCATTCATTATGAAAAAATTAGACCCCATCACGCCGGGAGAAATTTTATTAGAAGAATTTCTGAAGCCCATGGGCCTGAGTCAATATCGATTAGCCAAGGAAATTGGCGTTCCCGCACAACGTATCAGCGAAATTGTCGCTGGAAAGCGATCGATAACTGCGGATACCGATTTACGGCTGTGCCGTTTCTTTGGCTTATCTAATGGATATTGGTTACGTGCCCAGGTTGCCCATGATACAGAAGTTGCCGAAAGAACTCTCAGGCCGTTGCTAAAAAAAATCAAACCGTATTCTCATCACGCAGCTCAACAATGCTGATCGGCAATATCAACATTTCCTGAAAGGAAAATATCAGCCAACCTGCCGTGTCAGTCATTTGTGAAAGGGCTTACCGGAAAAATTTCAATAAATAGGTATGCTGTCCCCGGAATTAATGTATCAAGGGGACACGAATTCCTGTCCATCAGATCATTCGCATGCTTGCCAATGGAGCCAAAATCGAAGACCTGCTTGAAGATTACCCCTCATTGAAAACAAATGACATATATGCCTGCCTGGACTATGCGGCATCACTGGCGGAAGAACAGATAACCCCTATTGAACATGCCATATGAAGATATTTGTTGATGAAAACATCCCGCTGATGACGGTCAATGACCTTCGTGATCAGAAATTTGAAGTCATTGATATCAGGGGGACGGATCATCAGGGCATAACAGATGAACTGCTGTGGCGGAAAGCATAACGAGGGGAATGCCTTCTGATTACAACGGATAAAGGGTTTTCCAATTACCGGGAAGAAGCGCACCATGGCATTTTGATCATACGCCTTAAACAGCCCACCCGTTTAAAAATCCACCAGAGCGTTATGCAAGCGCTTAAAAAATATTCTGCAAAGGAGTGGCCGGGACTGATGGTTGTCATGAGAGACGCAGTTCAAAGCACGTGGAAGTCTCATAACAAGGAGTAATACAGAAACCAACGGTTAAAAAAATCAAAACGTTCGCAAAAGGGTAGACCCCGGTCATAATTAAGTATACTGTCCCCAGAATTCTCATGCGGGGCAAGGGCCACAGGATTCAATTCTCCGAGATTCTGCCCCGTACGGGCGAATGGCATTCGCCCCTCGAACGGCGTTCGCCCCTCGAATGGCGTTCGCCCATTCGCCCGCATTGCCATCGCCCTGTTTCGCGTTATTGCCGCATTATTCAATCTCCGGTTTCAGAAATCTCGGCAATAAACCGGCTTACATTGTTGTACTGGCCTTTTCGGTACCCGGCGGAAGACAGATACAGCAGCTGTTCGGCCCGGGTCATGGCCACATACATGAGCCGGCGCTCTTCCTGAATATCGCTTTCCGTTTCCTTGGATTTCCAGTGGGGCAGCAGGTTTTCCTCGCACCCGGCCACAAACACCGCATAAAACTCCAGCCCCTTGCTGGCATGCATGGTGGAAAGACTCACGCCCTGTTCAACATCCGTGTCATCGTTTTTATCTTCCTTGATCAGGGACGCATCTTCCAGATACGCCAGCAGGGTTTTGTACTGGGATGCGGAAAATATCAGCTGTTCCAGGTTCTCCCGCCGGGCCGTGTAGTCATTGGCGGTTTTGGCGTATTTCTCAATATAATCCAAATAATCGCTCCGTTCCAGCACTTCCCGGACCGCCGCGTCCGGCAGCATGTCCCGGATATCGTCCAGCA
>JAABSH010000046.1 GCA_011390465.1 Desulfobacteraceae bacterium | reverse complement strand
TCTCTTTTTTTTGATGATTTTATTGGTATGCGATAATTTATCAGTATCTTATAGGCAACCATAGAACTAAACCTCATTATCCCAGATCAAGAGTCCTGACCCTGAAACTGCCCGTTATTTCCATCCCGATCAATACGGTCAAATAAAAATCCTTAATCCAAAAACCGGATTTTTCTTTTTCCGGATTTTTCTTTTTGACGATTGGCTGCAGATGAATTACTTTAAGTATACAACACCTTTTTCCCTTTTAGAAAAAAGGTGACCCATTTGCGTTTATTTCATGAACACCCACCGGTCTGGCGACTGGTTTTTATATAACCTTTTAACAAAAAGAAAGGTGGTATCATGAGAGTTCCCATTGAAATTACGTACCGGAATGTGTCCAAACGCAGCGAAATTGAGCAATTGATTCATGACAAGGCGGAGAAACTCAACGATTTTCATGATGGTATTGTGTCCTGCCGGATTTCCATCGAGCTGGATCAGGAAAGCAAAAAAACCCTTAATCAGTACCATATCCGCATCGGCGTTCGGGTACCGCCGGGAAAAGAGCTGGTGGTACGGGAAAAATCCGGGGAAGATGACACCGGCGATTCTCTCCGGTCCGTTATTACCGAAGCCTTCCGCACCATGAACCGGCAACTGAAAAAACTCAAACAAAAACAAAGAGGCCAGGTGAAATCCCGCGCTGAAATTCCTGAACCGATACTGGACATGGGATAATGCGGCCCTTTTAAAACCAACTCCTTAAAACCGATATTTCAAACCTGCCCGTGCTTTGAGCACGGGCAGGTTTTTTATTTGCTTGCCGGCATTATTTTTCCTGATTGACCGCGGAGACAAAATCCGGCCGGGTAAACGCCGGATCCGGATAAGTATAAAATCCCTTGCCGGTTTTTTCCCCCAACAGCCCTTTTTCCACAAAGGGCTTCATAAACTCGGCGTTTTTGATCTGCTGGGGGTCTTTGACGATTTTTGCCCAGTAATCCGTTATTTTCCACACCGTATCAATGCCGATGCTGTCCATAATCCCGAAAGGCCCCACCGGGGTGTGCATCACCCCCATCCAGGCCCGGTCAATATCTTCCACAGACGCCACTCCGTTGGCGGCCAGGGACTGGGCGGACTTGAAAAGCTCCATGAGCATGGCATTAAACACATACCCGAAATTCTCCTTTTTCAGCATGATGGGGATCTGATCAATTTTTACGGCAAAGGCCCGGACCAGTTCCACCACCGCCGGATCCGTGCCGGCATGGGGCATGATATCGACAATACGGGTCATCCGGATATCGTGAAAATGAAACGCGCAAAACCGTTCCGGCCGGCCGGTTTGCTGTGCAAACATGGACGGTATCAGAGAAGAGGAATTGGTGGTAAAAACGGCATGGGCCGGACAGATTTCATTAAATTGGGCAAACACCCGGGCTTTCAGTTCCGGATTTTCAGGAACGGATTCACTGACGAATTCGGCATTTTTGCCTGCTTTTTCAGGGTCCGTGGTCATCTGAATCCTTTTCCGGGCCGCAGCCGCGTCTTCCGTCGACAGCCGGTTTGCCTTGACAAAGGAAAGCGCCAGCTTTTCAATCCGCGCTTCCGCTGTTTCAAGTATTTCCGGTTTGATATCATACATCATGACATCAACCCCGCACATGGCGCATTGAAAACCAATATGCTGCCCCATGGTGCCGGCCCCGATAATTAAAACGGTTTTAATATCCTCCAGATTCATTTTTTCTCCTTATTGTTTGCATGTTTTCTTTTTTTATAAAATTGACATCGGTTTTTTCCCTGCCGTCCCAATTTGACTTTTTATCACACAGTCAATTATTAAATCATACTCTGCTACAGCATCAAAAAGATGTCAACAAATAAACCGAACGCTCGTTCTATTTTTTTGTTGACAAAAGTTCCTGTTTTTTTTAATGTTGCAGCAACAATTGGAGTAAATAACAAATGAGCCTTTTATATTTAATCAGACATGCTCAGGCCTCTTTTGGCACGGCAAACTACGACTGCCTCTCAGACACGGGAAACCGCCAGGCCGATATTCTGGCATCCTGGTTTAAGCGGCATGCAGCCGCCTTTGACGCCATTTATGCCGGCACCCAGCAGCGTCATGCGCAGACCCTTGCGGCTTACCTGAAAGCGCACGCTGACGCGGACCTGCCGGCACCGCACGCCACCGACGCGTTCAATGAATATGATTCTGAAAATATACTGAAAACCCTGATACCGGAAGTTATCCGCGAAGAACCGGCATTTGAAAAGGACGTTCTGCAGATGCTGGAAAGCCGGCGCGCCTTTCAAAAAGTATATGAAAAAATCATGCGTCGGTGGATCAGCCGCGGGGAATCAGGACCCCATCTGGAACCCTGGAACACCTATGCGGCCCGGGTCAAAGGCGGGCTGGGCCGGATCATGGCCGCCCACGGTTCCGGCAGCACCGTGGCCGTGTTCACTTCGGGCGGGCCCATTTCCGTGTGTATTCAACAGGCCCTTGACCTTTCCGATGAAAAAACCCTGGAACTGACCTGGCAGATCATGAATGCTTCGGTCACCCGATTAAAATACCGCCGCAATCGGCTGATGCTCTTCGGATTCAATGATGTGTCCCACCTGGAACTGGAAAAAAACAGCCGGCTGCTGACGTACCGATAATATTTTCAACAGGAGAAGATAATGGATTTTACCGTAACGGAAAAAATGAAGATCATCCTGGAGATGATCACCGAATTTGTGGACAAAGAACTGATTCCCCTGGAACCGGCCTTTCTGTCCCACTCCACGGCCGAAATACTCCCGGAAATTCTGGAAAAACAGAAAAAAGTCAAGCAGATGGAGCTGTGGGGCCCCTGCTATCCCAAGGAACTGGGGGGCATGGGCCTGAACCTCATGGAGCACGCCCTTGTGTCTGAAGCCTTGGGCCGCACGCCTTTAGGCCATTTTGTGTTCTGGTGCCAGGCCCCGGATGTGGGCAATATCGAGCTTCTGGAAATGTTCGGCAACCCGGAGCAGAAAAAAAAGTGGCTCCATCCCCTGGTCAAAGGCGATATCCGCTCCTGCTTTTCCATGACCGAAGTGGATCTGGCCGGTTCCAACCCCCTGCTCATGGACACCACAGCGGTAAAAGACGGGGATGACTATGTAATCAACGGCCAGAAGTGGTACACCACATCCGCGGACGGCGCGGAATTTGCCATTGTCATGGCCAAAACCAATCCCGAGGCTCCGCCGTATCTTCAGGCCAGCATGATCATTGTGCCCTGCGATACCCCGGGATTTAACCTGGTGCGCAACATTCCGGTGATGGGGCATGCGGGGGACGGGTATTTCAGCCACGCGGAAATTTTGTATCAGAACTGCCGGGTGCCGCAAGAAAATCTCATCGGCGACGAAGGCCAGGGATTTGTGCTGGCCCAGGAGCGGCTGGGGCCGGGCCGCATCCACCACTGCATGCGCTGGATCGGCATCTGCAACCGGGCCTTTGATCTCATGTGCCGTCGTGCCAAAGAACGGGTGATTGCCCCGGACGGCCGGACCCTGGCCACCCGGCAGATTATCCAGTCCTGGATCGCGGAATGCGCCGCGGAAATCCAGGCAGCCCGGCTCATGGTGCTGCACGCGGCCTGGCGCATTCATCATGAAGGGGCCAAGGCCGCCAGAAAAGACATTTCCCTGATCAAATTCAAAGTGGCCAATGTCATGCAGAAAGTCATCGACCAGGCCCTTCAGGTGCATGGCGGCCTGGGCATGACCGATGACACGGTGCTGGCCTTTTTCTTCCGGCACGAGCGGGCGGCCCGCATCTATGACGGCGCCGATGAAGTGCACAAGGTGTCCGTGGCCAAACAAATCTTGAAAAATTATTAAAAGGAGCACCCACCATGATTTCATTTGATTTGAAGGATAAAATCGCTGTTGTCACCGGCGCCAGCCGGGGCATTGGCCGCGCAATTGCCGAAACATTGGCCGGATACGGGGCGGAAGTTGTGCTGGTGAGCCGTAAAATCGACGCCCTCACCGAAGCCGCGGAAGCCATTATTGCCGGGGGCGGCAAAGCCCATCCCATGGCCTGCCACATGGGCGATCTTCAGGCCATTGAAGCGCTGTATCAATTCATTGAAAAAAAATGGGGCCGGCTGGACATTCTGGTGAACAATGCGGCCACCAATCCCTATTTCGGGGAAATGACTGGCGTGGATGAACAAGCCTGGGCCAAAACCTTTGATGTTAATCTTAAAGGCCCGTTTTTCATGATCCAGAAAGCCATTCCCCTGATGAAAGCCTCAGGCAGCGGTGCGGTGGTCAATGTGTCATCCGTGAACGCCATCCGGCCGGCCCAGTTTCAGGGAATTTATTCTATCACAAAAGGCGCGGTCATCACCATGACCCAGGCCTGGGCCAAAGAACTGGCACCGCACAAAATCCGGGTCAACGCGCTGCTGCCCGGTTTTACGGACACCAAATTCTCCGCCGCCCTGATGCAGCAGAAGGAAATATACAATCATGTGGTGGCCCAGATTCCCATGGGACGGCATGCCGAGCCGGCTGAAATGGCCGGGGCCGTGCTCTATCTGGTATCAGATGCGGCATCTTTTACCACAGGGACGTTTATTACATGCGACGGGGGGTATCTGGCGTAATGAAGGTGAAAGCGTGAAGGTGAAAGCTCAAAGGTGAAAGGTGAAAGCTCAAAGGAAAAAGCCGGAGGCAGAGGAGCTTCTCCCCTGTCTCCGGCTGATACCGGGCATATTTTTTTAATTAACTTAATTAATGCCTTATGGCCGCACTAAAAAAGCTCTAAAAATGGTACGCAATGCCAACGCCGAGCAATATGGGGTCGATGTCAACATCGGTTTTAACTTTTGTTATCGCTGATCCTGGGCCAAGGGCTCCTGCAGGCAAGGTTACATCTGCTTCAGTTTCAAGATATATTTTTTTCAAATCAATATTAAATGAAAAATTTTCCGTAATGCTAATATCAACGCCAGCCTGGAATGCGTATCCCACCGCATTATCATAACCTGTATCCAAAACAATTGTTCCGGCATTTTCCTCAAAGAAAATAGAATAATTAAGGCCAGCACCCACATAGGGCCGGACTTTGGCTTCCGGCATAAAATGATACTGCAGAAGCAATGTGGGCGGCACCAGCCAGACATCTCCCAGATCAACATCATTTAGCAATGGATTACCGGAAAGGTCATCCAGATCTGAGTCTCTGAGTTCAACATTATGCTGGGCAACCCCCAAAACCAGTTCCGCAGCTATATGTTTCTGGAAAAAATACGTAAAATCAATTTCCACCCCCACCGAGTTATCTACAGCTGCTTTTCCCCCTCCTACAATATCACTGTCATCATCCGGAAAAATCCCCAGCCCCCGCACCCGAATGGTCAGGGGAAGATCGCCATCTGCTGCATACACACCGGCCACACCTCCGAAGAGCAAAAATACCGTTCCCAACACAACCATCATTCTGGACAAAAAACTCATTTTCATACGGTCTCCTTTCATGATGCCAGTTGCTGTTATAAACACCGCATGCGTGATTCCTGGCCTTCAGAAACCATCATTGCGGCTGATGACCGGTAACGATCTTTCTCGCGTACCCGTTCACGGGGTCAAAATTTCTATTTTTTTTTAACCAATAATCTGTAAGCGTTTGCAGAGTGCTGCAGATGCGAGGCGCCGGGCACGAAGACGTGCGCGTCGTACTTCAAGTGACCGGGAACAAAGCAGATGCGGTGCCCTGTGAACGCTTACGTCCCTTTTTATTTGAAACCAGAAACAAAGTCAACCCTGTTCGATAAAAAATATTATGATTTTATTCGCGAACAGTGTTTTATTATCACTTGATGTCCAACGCCGCCAGAAATCCCCCATGCACGGCGCGATCCATCTTTCCCGGTGCTGCCCCGTCGCCGATCACGGCAAAAGGAATATTCAGGGTTTTCACCTTTTCGGCAATATTTTTAACCGACCGGGAGCCGGCCGCATTGATAATGTGATCAAACCGGCGCTCATGAATCCTGCCGGCTTTTTTGAATGTGAGCATCCCATTTTTAATGCGGATCACTTCTGCTTCGGTGACAAAGGCCACCCCGTATTTTTCCAGCTCGCTCATCAGCACCCACTTGGTGGATTTACCCACATCTTTTCCCACTTTGGGAAGCATTTCAAATACCGTGACGCGGGAAGTCCCGCAAAACATCAGCTCCCGCAAGCGTTCGGCGCTCTCTGCTTCATGGGCAAACAGAAAATACAGCATATCCGGGGTGATGGTGCCTTTTTGAGCCACCTTCAGCGCGGTTTCAAGGCCCACGGCCCCGCCGCCGATAATTGCCACTTCATCCCCCAGCAACCGGTCTTCGGCAAGCAAATCCCAGGAAGACAGGACGCTCGGGTCATCAATTCCCTCAATGGGCGGAAGCAGCGGCTCGGCACCTTCGGCCACAATCAGAAAATCCGGATTTTTTTCCCTGATCAGCCGCTCATCCACCCGGGTGCTCAGGTGGAGATTAACATTATGTTTCCACAGCATGGCCCGGTAATATTCCACCAGCCCGCGCAGTTCGCTTTTATGGGGCGGCGATCCCGCGATCCACAACTGCCCGCCGATGTCATCCTTTTTTTCATACAGATCCACCTGATGCCCGGCCTGGGAAGCGGTTACCGCCGCTTCCAGCCCGGCCAGCCCGGCGCCCGCCACCATGACTTTTTTCGGTGTTTTACCTCTTGTTATTTTTCTTTCCCCTTCAAAGCCTGCCATGGGATTTACCACGCACATGACCGGCTTGCCGCTCATGACATTGTCCATACATCCCTGAAGGCATGCCACACAGGGCCGGATTTCATCCTCGTTGCCGGTCATCACCTTGTTCACCCAGTGGGGATCGGCAATAAGCCCGCGGCCGATGCTCACCATGTCGGCATAACCATCCTTGAGCAGCTTTTCCGCCACTGCCGGCGAGACGATCCGATTGGACGCCATGACCGGCACGGACACCTGCTTTTTGATATTGTACGCCAGAAACGCGAATCCGGACTGGGGCAGACTGGCCGGCAGCTGGGGCACACGGGTTTCATGCCACCCGCCGGTAACATTGATGGCATCCACGCCCGCAGCCGCATAAACCTTTGCAAACGCTTTGGTTTCCGCGTCCGTGTTGCTGCCGATCACAAAATCATTGCCTGCCATGCGGATGGTCAGGGGAAAATCCGGCCCCACCTGTTTTCGAATGACTTCAATCACTTCTCTGGGGAACCGGACCCGGTTTTCAAAACTGCCGCCGTAAGCGTCGGTGCGCTGATTTTTTAAAGGAGACAGAAACTGACTGATAAGATATCCCCCGGAACCCAGAATTTCCACTCCGTCAAACCCGGCTTCCTGAGCCCGGCGGGCGGCGGCGACAAAGGCCTGCTCGACCTTTTCAATATCCTCAAGGGTCATCTCCCGGGGCATGGCTTTGGAATAACGGGAATACACGGCAGACGGGGCAACGGGCGCATCACCCTTTAAAAGCATGGGATAGGAATAGGCACCCGCGTGAAACAGCTGCACCCAGGCCCGGGCCCCTTCCGCTTTGATGATGGATGCCATTTTCCGAAACGCGGGAATGGCCTCATCCGTGTCGAGCATGGGAATAATGCCGCCGGAGCCGATAAAATCAATGCCCACCGGCCCCACGGTCACCAGGCCGGTGCCGCCCCGGGCTTTTTCCTGAAAATAATGGTAATACCGGTCATTTAAGTTGCCGTCATAGGAATAGAGAAGGCCCAGGGACGGATAGACCACCCGGTTTTTGATTTCCAGTTTGTTTATTTTAACGGGGCTCAGCAGATTTTTGTACATCCTGTCATTCCTTTCAATACCCTTCTAATTTTGCGATCACATCACTCATCACTTCGCTGGCCCCGGCACCGATGGACATGAGCCGTGAATCCCGAAACGCCCGGGAAACGCGCATTTCATTCATAAATCCCATCCCGCCGTGCATTTGCAGACATCCGTCCATTATCTTGTTGATCAGGTTGCCGCCAAACAGCTTGCCCATGGAAATTTCTTTTGACACATCCTGGCCGGCCATCTTCATGCGCACAATATGGTAAGTGAGCTGTTTCAGGCATTCGATCCCGCTCAGCCACTCCGCCAGCCGGTGACGCAGCACCTGCTTTTTGATCAAAGGCTTTCCAAACACAATCCGGCCTTTGAGGTATGCCACGGTTTCATCAATAATTTCCCTGGCACTGACATAGGTGAGCGGCAGCACGGCAAACCGCTCATGCTGAAACTGCATCATCTGGTGAATGAATCCCTGGCCTTCACTGCCGATAAGGTTTTCCGCCGGAATCCGCATGTCGTCAAAATAAAGTTCCGCGGTATCACTGCTGCGCATGCCCATTTTATCCAGTTTTTTACTGATGTGAAATCCGGGCAGATGCGTGGGCACCACAAAAAGGGAAAACGAATGATACCCCGGTTCCTCGCTGGTGCGGGCCAGCAGGGTCAAAAAATCCGCCTGGGTCCCGTTGGTGATGTAAGTTTTGGAGCCGTTCAAAACATAGGCATTGCCGTCTTTTCGCGCAAATGTTTTAATGGCCGCCACATCCGAGCCGGCATCCGGCTCGGTCACCGCAATGGCAGACACCATGTCTCCTTTGAGGGCGGGTTTTAAATAGGTTTCCTTTAAATATTCACTGCCGAATTCATGGATGGCAGGCGTTGCCATGCTCATTTGAACCGCAACCGCCATGGGAATCCCTCCGCAGTAGATGCGGGCCAGCTCTTCCATGACAACGGTTTCATACCAATAGTCCAGACCTTCGCCGCCGTATTTTTCCGGAAACCGGATGCCCAGAAATCCCAGATCCCCCATTTTTTTAAACAGATCATGCAGCGGGGCAATGCCCTGCGCCTCCCATTCATCCACATAAGGGTTGATCTCCCGGTTGACAAAATCCCGCACTGCCTTGCGCACCAGTTCATGGTCCTTGGTAAAATAAAGTTCACTGCCCATTGTTGCGTCCTTTTTTTTTATATTAATTTTGAAATGATCTCTTTCATGATTTCCGTGGTTCCGCCGCCGATGGACAGGACCCGGTTGTCCCGGTACAGTCGTTCCACCAGGTATTCGCGCATATATCCGTATCCCCCGAAAAGCTGCACCGCATCATAGGTGACCCGGTCACTCACGCTGCAGGCAAAATTCTTGGCCATGGACACTTCCCGGATCTGGTCCACGCCGGCGTTCATTTTCGCGGCCACGCGATAGGTGTATTCCCGGCTCACATCCACCAGGGTGGCCATGTCCGCGAGCTTGTGGCGGGTCACCTGAAAACCGGTTAACGGTCTGCCAAATGCCTCGCGTTCCCGGGTGTATTTGAGAGATTCTTCCAGAGCCATCTGAGCGGTCATGTTTGCCATGACACAAAGCTGGAGCCGCTCCATCTGGAAATTTTCCATGATGATGCTGAACCCCGTATTTTCGTCGCCGATGAGATTGTCCGCCGGCACCCGGCAATTGTCGAAAAACAGCTCCGCAGTATCAGAGGCCCACCACCCGGTTTTTTTAAGCGATTTTCCCACAGCATACCCCGGCGTCTCTTTTTCAATCACCAGAAAACTGATGCCCCGGGCCCCGGGTCCGCCGGTGCGCACGGCGCAGGTGAGCTGGTCTGCCCGAACCCCGCTGGTAATAAAGGTTTTACTGCCGTTGACAACATAGCAATCGCCCTCCCGGAGTGCTGTGGTCCGGATATTTGCCACATCCGATCCCCCGCCCGGCTCGGTGATGCCCAGGGCCGCAATCCGTCGTCCCTGAAACACCGGTTTCACAAACCGTTCGATCTGACGGGCATTGCCGTTTTTTATAATGGGCGGCAGCGCAATGTTCAGAGACCCGATGCCCGCGGCAAACCCGCCGGATCCGGATCGCATCAGTTCCTCGTTGGCAACAATGACGTCAAAAATATCACCGCCGGTGCCGCCCACTTCCTCGGAATAGCCAATGCCCAGAAATCCCAGTTCGCCGAACAGCGGGTAAAATTCGGCCGGGAATTCGCCGGCTTCCTCCCAATCATTAATATTGGGCAGCACCTCTTTTTTGATCACCTCCCGGATTGCCATCCGCAGCTGCTGGTGTGCTTTGGTAAAATATTTGTCAAAGCTGTTTTTTTGCCCTGTTGCCATATTTTTCACTCCAAAATAAAAGAGGGCACTTCAATAACCTTTGCCCGCAAATATTCCCCCAATGTTTTGGCCTGAGGATCATTTCGCACAGATGCCGCCACCCCTTCTCCGAGCACGCCTTTGATATAAAAATTCACGGCCAGCAGATTGGGCAGTTCATAGCGCTCCATGTCAAAGGGCGCCATGTCCGGCAGCAGCACTTTTAATCGTTCAACCGTCAAAAACTGCTGTAAAAAAGAATAGGCCGTAATATTTTTTGCCCACACCCCGAGATTGGCATTGCCGCCCTTGTCACCGGACCGGGTGGCAAAGAGGCGGCCGAATCGGATTTTCTTAAAATTTTCCATGGATACCGCGGACACTGCCACGGTTTCCGCCGCACAGGCGGATTCCGATTCAAAATCAGGAACCGATGGCGCGGGTTTTATGATGAATTCTTCAGGGCCTGCAAAAACATGCTGCTCCAGAAATTCATTGCTCACCAGGGTGGGCCAGTGCTGGAGCGCGGGAGTGGCATCCGTGGGCGGGCTGGTAAGGGTGAACCCGGGAATATTGGAAAGCGCCATTTCCACCAGTTTTGCGGAAAAAAATTTGCCCACTTTTTTCTGGTCCGGGTCCATGAGGGATATTTTAAGATGGGCGCAGGCTTCGTCGTTATGGGTGGGATTTTCCTTGTCAATCCGGATAAGCTGGACATCCGCCACTTTAAAATTGTCACGGCCCCCCAAAAGATCAAACAGGGTGTCTTCCACAATTTTTGCTTTTTTCTCAATATCCAGGCCGGTGAGCACCACGGTCATGGCATTGCGGTACCCGAAAAAATTGTTAATGCAGACCTTGGCGGAATCCGTGGGGGGTTCGCCTTTCACCCCGGCAACAGCCACCCGGTCCGGTCCCTGCAGGGAAAGGTTGATGGTATCAAACCGGGCCTTGACATCCGGCGTGAGATAGGCGGGCTGCCGGATTTCGTATAAAAGCTGAGCCGTTACCGTGCCCACGGAAACCAGGCCCCCGGTGCCGGGATGTTTGGTGATCACAAACGACCCGTCCGCATGCATTTCCGCAATGGGATACCCCACATTTTTAAAAGAAGGCACTTCATCAATAAACGAATAATTGCCCCCGGTTGCCTGGGCACCACACTCAATAATATGCCCGGCCACGTAAGCGCCGGCCAGCTGGTCCCAATCGTCTTCGGCCCACCCGAATTTCCAGGCACAGGGCCCGGACACCAGGGCCGCGTCGGCCAGACGGCCGCCGATCACAATATCAGCGCCATGAGACAGGGCTTTGGTGATGCCCCAGCCGCCGAAATAGGCGTTGGCGGTAATGGGCACGGCACCAGCGTCTTTAAGGCTGATCCCCTTGTCAAGATGGGTAAAGGTCTCCCCTTTTTCCTGGAGTTCGGAAATCCGCGGCAGCAGGTCATCGCCTTCAATAAAGGCAATTTTCGGATGAATGCCCAAATTCGCGGCGATTTTTTGAAGTTCCGCGGCCAGACCCCGGGGATTCAGGCCGCCGGCATTTGCCACAATTTTTATATTTTTATCCAGGCACGGCCCCATCACGTCATTCATTTGCTTTAAAAACGGGGTGGCATACCCTTTTTCCGGATCTTTCATTTTCATGCGGAACAAAAGCGCCATGGTCAGTTCCGCCAGGTAATCACCGGTGAGTACGTCTATTTCACCGCCTTCCACCAGATCTCTGGCAGCAGACAGTTTATCCCCTAAATACCCGCTGCAGTTGGCGATAATGAGTTTTTCTTTTTTTTTCATTTATTTCCCTTTAAATATGGGTTTTCTTTTTTCAATAAACGCGGTGATCCCTTCCGCCGCATCTTCAGTGGCCGCCACTTCTCCCAATTTTTGGCTCAGATAATCCAGGGCATCATCAAAGGCCATATCCTGCATGGCATAAAACGCGTTTTTTCCGATTTTCATGCCAATGGGACTTTTGGCGGCAAGGCTTTCCAGCACCTGGCTGACGGTTTCATCAAATTCGGCCGGCGGCACCGCTCTTGTGATCAGCCCCATTTCCATGGCCCGACGTGCTGTCAGCTTTTCCCCGAGCAACACCATTTCCATGGCTTTTTTGCGCAGCACATTTCTGAAAATGAGCGCCCCGATCATCATCGGGAACAGGCCCACATTCACTTCCGGGGTACCGAATTTTGAATTGTCTTTTGCAATCACAATATCACAGGCCAGCATAAAACCGGTGCCGCCGGCCAGGCAATAACCGTTTACCCTTGCCACAGTGGGCTTGGGATAACCGGCCAGGCGCTTTAAAAGATCGGCATATTTCTGAAATGCCTGATTCCTGCCGGTGCCGGCCCCACCCATGGCGCCGCCCAGGTCCGCGCCCGAGCAAAAGGCTTTTTCCCCGGCGCCGGTGATGCAGATCACCCGCACCGCGGCATCGGTTTCCGCCTGATCCAGATATTCCATGAAAAGATCCACCGCACGGGTGCTGATGGAATTTCTGAACTTTTCTCGGTTAATGGTGATATATCCCACATGATTTTTGACTTCATAGAGCAGGTCGTTTTCGGGCATGGCTGGTTCTCCTTCTGATAACCTGGGATTATATATTTTTTAAACGATTACATTATATTAAGAATTTTGGGGTTCAGGTGTCAGTAAATGGCTTTTGACGGCATTTTCGCCGCTCTATCCTCAAATAAGAATACCTGCCCATAATATTTTTTATCCCGCAGGGACGCTGAGGCGCTGAGATTTTTTTCTCTGCGAGTTCTGCGGCTCTGCGCGAGATAATGGTTTTTTTAAGTTGCTCTTATTTGGAAACGTCTTTTCCCTGACACCCGAAACCTGACACCCAGTTTGGTCAGGACACCCACTCCCATTTCCTCATCATCATTCAGCTTCAATCTCCGAATCCGGACCTGTTTTCTCAATATCCACCAGGATATCCCCGGGCATCACCTTATCCCCTTCGCAAACATTGACTTTTTTTACCAGGCCGTCATAGGGCGCAAACAATGTGGTTTCCATTTTCATGGCAGAGACCACCACAACACCCTGGCCTTTTTCCACCACATCCCCTTCCCGGACAGCCACGGCAATCACCACCGCGGGCATGGGCGGGGTGACTTCCTGCAAACCAGGGCCCAGGCCTTTTTTGCGCGTGCCTTTCTGCCCGGCAAGATCCGCATCGCTGACAAACCAGCACCGCCCCCGGATGGAAATAATTTTGCCATCATCCTGCCCGCACACATAAGCATTGACCCGCCGGCCATCTACCTTCAGATGAATCTGGTGATCATCCACATGCACATATTCCGCGTCATACTCCTGGTCCCTGATCCGGGCACGGAATCCATGTTTGCCGGAATTTTCCACTTCCACGGAAAAAATTTCTTCATTTACGTTAAGCCGGTATTCCATTTTTGAGTTTCCTTATGAACAAAATTTAAAGCCCCGGACGCCAAGCCCCCAATGTCTGCCAGGGAGTGAGAATCGCATCCTCTCCTGAAATTTTTTGCCCGGTTTTGCGGCTGGCGGCCATTTCATCCGCGATAAACGCCAGCAGCGCCAAATCCGCATCTCCTGTTTCCGGGTGCCAACTTGAAAAATGGGTGTCGATAAAATTTGTAAACACATTGCCGCCGGCAAAAGCATCTGATGCTAAGACATCCATTAAAAAGGCAACCGGCGTTTTCACCCCGACCACCACATAACGCTGAAGCGCTGCTACCATTTTGGCAATGGCCAGATCCCGGGTCCGGGCATGAACGATCAGTTTGGACAGAATCGGGTCATACGCCATGGGCACGTCAACCCCTGAATACACACCGCAGTCGTTGCGGATACCCGGGCCGGAGGGTTCCTTTAAATACGCTATTTTCCCCGGAGACGGCACAAAGCCGTTTTCCGGATCTTCCGCGTAAATCCGGCATTCAATGGCATGGCCCCGGCCAAAAATATCTTTCTGGGACACCGGCAGTTTGTTTCCACAGGCAATTTCAAGCTGCATGCGCACCAGATCAATGCCGGTGATCATTTCCGTGACGGGATGCTCCACCTGCAGTCGGGTATTGACCTCCAGAAAATAAAAATTGTTATTTTCATCCACCAGAAACTCCACAGTGCCGGCATTGACATATCCTGCGGCCCGGGCTGCCGTGACCGCGGCCCGGCCCATCTTTTCCCGGAGCGCCGGGGTCATGATGGGTGACGGGGTCTCTTCGATAATCTTCTGGTGCCGGCGCTGCACCGAACATTCCCGCTCCAAGAGATGCACCGTGTTGCCGAATTGGTCCGCCAGTACCTGAAATTCAATATGCCGGGCGTTGGTGAAAAATTTTTCCAGATAGATGTCGCCGTTGCCGAACGCGCTTTTGGCTTCCCGGGCCGCGGAGGCGCAGGCGTCGGCCATTTCCGCGGATGAATGCACAATCCGGATGCCTTTTCCGCCGCCGCCGGCAGTTGCTTTAATGAGCACGGGATACCCGATTTTTTCAGCTTCCGTCCTCATCACGGCCGCATCTGCTTCCGCGCTGGTGAGACCCGGTGTTATGGGCACCCCGCTGTCCGCCATGATCCGCCGGGCGGTTATTTTATCCCCCAGATCCCGGATGACCTGCGCGGGCGGCCCGATAAAAACAACGCCGGCCTGGTCGCATTTTCCCACAAACCGGCTGTTTTCCGATAAAAACCCGTATCCCGGATGAATGGCTTCCGCACCGGTTTCTTTGGCGGCCGCAATGATTTTTTCCATATTGAGATAACTTTGGGTTGGTTCCGCGTCTCCCAGACAAACTGCTTCATCTGCCACGAGCACATGCAGGGCGGTTTTGTCCGCATCTGAATACACGGCCACGGTTTGAATCCCCATTTCCCGGCAGGTATTTATCACCCGCACCGCAATCTCCCCCCGGTTGGCAATCAAAATTTTTTTAAACATGGTTGATTCCAGTACAATTTTTATTTTCCCGCAGAGACGCTGAGGCGCTGAGATTTTTTTCTCTGAGGGGGCTGTGCTCTCTGTGGTTAAAAAATTCCTTGTTAAAAAACGCGGCAGCTGAGCTGGCGATTTTTAATGAAACCCTCTGTTACATTCGGAAGACGCCGAATCCATAAACATCATCCCGAAGGGGCGCATTGAGCGAGGCGGAAATGGCCAGCCCCAGCACATCCCGTGTCGTTGCCGGATCAATAATTCCGTCATCCCACAATTGGGACGTGGCATAATAGGCATTGCCTTCTTTGAGGGCATTTTCAATCACCGGCCCTTTGATAAAGTCTTCTTCTTCCGGGGTTAACGGGTTCTGGCCCAGCCGGGCCCGCTGATCATTGGTAATGGACACCAGCACACCAGCGGCCTGGGGCCCGCCCATGACCCCGATCTGGGCGTTGGGCCACATCCACATAAACCGCGGCGAATAGGCCCGGCCGCACATGGCATAATTTCCCGCGCCAAAAGACGCCCCCACCACCACGGTAAACTTGGGCACCGACGCCGTGGCCACGGCATTGACCATTTTATGGCCGTCCTTGGTGATGCCCAGCCGCTCGTAATGACTGCCCACGATAAATCCGTTGATGTTCTGCAAAAATACCAGCGGAATCTTGCGCTTGTCGCAGAGCTGGATAAACTGGGTGGCTTTTTTGGCGGAATCTGAAAACAGCACCCCGTTGTTGCCCAAAATACCCACCGGATATCCGTGAATATGGGCCCAACCGGTTACCAGGGTAGGGCCGAACATTTCCTTGAATTCCAGAAACCGGCTGCCGTCCACGATCCGGGCGATCACCTCCCGGCAGTCATAGGGCTTTGAAAGATCCGGACTGACAATCCCGTACAATTCCTTCGGATCATAGACCGGCGGCATTGGTTCCATCATGGTAAGTTTTGATTTTTCCCCAGCCGGCAGGTTTTTCACAATGCTGCGGATAATCTGGATGGCATGGGGATCATCTTCCGCGTAATAATCCGATACCCCGGATTCCGCGCAATGCAGTTCCGGCCCGCCCAGGTCATTGGCGCTGACTTCCTCACCCGTTGCCGCCTTGACCAGGGGCGGCCCGCCGAGAAAAATAGCGCCGTGTCCTTTTACATGCACAATATCATCACACATGGCCGCCCCATACGCCCCGCCCGCAGTGCAAAGCCCCATCACACCCACAATCTGGGGGATGTCCATTTTGGACATCATGGCCTGGTTGTAAAAAACCCGCCCGCCGTCATCCACATCCGGAAAAATTTCCGACTGCAGGGGAAGATAAGCGCCGGCGGAATCCAACAGAGAAATCAGGGGCAGCCGGTTTTCCATGGCAATGGTCTGGCTGCGCAAGGTTTTTTTCACGCCCATGGGATAAATGGACCCGCCCTTGATGGTGGCGTCATTAATGCTGATCATGCATTCCCTGCCGCATACCACGCCGATACCGATGATCATGCCGGCCTTATGAATTTTCCCGTCATACATGCCCCGGGCCGCCAGGGGCGCGATCTCCAGAAACGGGGTATTTTTGTCCAGCAGCAGTTCCAGCTTTTTTTTCGCCGGGATTTTTCCGGATTCCTTTTGACGCTTCAGGGCTTTTTCAGAGCGCTGGTTCATGGCAATGTCCAGCTCCCGGTTCAACTCCGCCACCATAGCGGTCATATCCTTGAAATTTTTCTGATATTCTCCGGAATTGACGCTGATCTTACTTTCAATTACATCCATTCTGTTGGTTCCTTTAAGGCGGTTTTCTATAAGGGTTTTGAAAATGGCACTTGATATTTTAGGCTATTTTTAAAGTTGAACTTTTTTTTGCAAAATCAAAAATGGGCGAATGCCATTTGCCCCTATGCGCCGGGCGCCCCCTGATCCGGCACATTGACCGGCACATTGACCGGCATCCGCTGCATACTCCAGTGTGCCGGCGGGTCCTGCCGGTTTTGAATCCCTTCTACAATACAGTCCACCACCGGATCCACCAGTTCCTCCAGATTTTCCGGCCGGCCGGTCATCAGCCAGTTGGTCACCAGATGTTCAATGGTGCCGATGATAATGGACCGAACCAGGTAGGGATTGAGATCTTTTCGGAACTCACCGGAGGCAATGCCTTCTTCCACCACTTTATTGATATGGCGAATCCCCTGCCGGATAATCAGATGCCCTTCGGTTTCCAGAAACCGCTTGTTGTGTTTTAAAATCAACATGATGATAGCGGCAAACTCCGTATGCTGCTGATAGGAGTGCATAAAAAGGAATACAATAGACCGCAGCTTGTTGGCCGCCCCCCGAATCAGCTTTAAATGAAATTCCATTAAATCAAAGATTTCCCTGGCAGATGCCGCGGGAATGGAAAACAGCAGCCCTTCTTTGGTGGTAAAATATTCGTAGATTGATGCTTCTGAAATCCTGGCTTTTTTTGCTATCTCCGAAATAGTGGCGTCCTGGAATCCTTTTTCCGCAAATACCGTTGCCGCCGCATGAATGATCTGTTTTTTCCGGGCCTCGGTTTTCTTTTTTACCGCCACGGTTCTGTCCTTTTATATAAAGGTATGTGTTATTTTTTCTGGCTTACAAATTTATCACTTTAATTTATCTTTAATAAATAAAGTCTGACTTTTTAAAAATCAATAAAAAAAAAGCTAAACTTTTAAAAATTTAAAATGGCCTCCGGCAAATTTTTTATTTGACAAATTGTTTTGCCAAAATCATAATACTAAACATTGTTAACTTCGCACATATTGCACAGATCGCATAACTTGCACAAAACTTTTACAGGCCACCATGATTGAACATATCCATTCCAAACCCTGTCTGGTCTTCGGATGCGGCAATCCCCTGTTCGGCGATGACGGATTCGGCCCCGGGGTAATCGAATACCTTGAAGCGCACCACACTATTCCGGCAGATGCCGCGTGCATGGATGCCGGTACGTCTGTGCGGGACATTCTTTTTGACATCCTGCTTTCTGAAACCCGGCCCCGGCAGATTGTTATTGTTGATGCGGCGGAAAAGCCCGGCAGAGTCCCCGGTGAAATATTTGAAATCGCCATAGATGACGTTGACCCCAAAAAAACCGCGGACTTTTCCCTGCACCAGTTTCCCACCACCAACATGCTCAAAGAGCTGAAAGACCAGACAGATGTGGATGTCCGCATCCTGGTGGCCCAGATTCAGCATATTCCAATATCTATCTGTCCCGGGCTTTCGCCGCCGGTGGCGGCCGCTGTACCGGAAATGTGCCGCAAACTGATGGATATTCTCCATACCGGCCCCAATCTGAACAAAACACCCCTGAATGAACCTGCCCGGAGCAAAAAAACGGAGATCTTATCATGATGGAAATACGCGTAGGCAAACTTGCGGATGCTTTAGGCGTGCACCGGAACACCGTGCGAAACTGGATCAAAACCGGCGACCTTGCCGCTCTTCCGACACTTGGAAAAAAATATGTCATTGAAGCGGACGACCTGCTGCGATTTCTTCGGGACAAAGGCATCAGCAAAGACCGGATCAGCCGGATTTCCCAAGACATGGCAGCCGGCGGCGATCCTGCCGGCTCCTTTGCGTCCTTAAGCCAAAACAACCCCTTAACCCTTCAAAAAGAGGTGCCCATGTCAGACAAACCTGTCGGATCCGTCTTAATGGTCGGCGGCGGCGTCGCCGGCATCCAGGCATCCCTGGATCTCGCGGATACGGGATATTATGTTTATCTGCTGGAAAAAAGCCCCGGTATCGGCGGTGCCATGTCTCAACTGGACAAAACCTTTCCCACCAATGACTGCGCCATGTGAATTATCTCGCCAAAACTGGTGGAGTGCGGTCGGCACTTAAACATTGAAATACTGACGTTATCCGAAATTGTTGCCGTTGCCGGTGAACCGGGCGCGTTTACCGTGACCATCCGGAAAAAACCCCGGTACATTGACATGGACAAATGCATTGCCTGCGGCATTTGTTCCCAAAAATGCCCCAAAAAGGTGGATGATGATTACAACATGGGCATTTCCAAACGAAAAGCCGCCTATATTCAATATGGCCAGACAGTGCCTTTGAAATACGTCATCGACCCGGATGCGTGCCTGTATCTCACCAAAGGCAAATGCCGGGCCTGCGAAAAGTTCTGTCCCACCGGGGCCATCAATTTTGAAGACAAGGAAGCAATCATCACCCTGGATGTGGGGGCCATGGTCCTTGCGCCGGGGTTTAACCCCTTTGATCCGTCCGGGTTTGATTTTTACGGCTACAACACCATTGCAGATGTGGTCACCAGCATGGAATTCGAGCGCATGCTGTCGGCCTCCGGGCCGTATCAGGGACATCTGGAAAAACCGTCCAACGGCAAATCCCCGGATAAAATCGCCTGGATTCAGTGCGTGGGTTCCCGCAACACCAACCAGTGCAGCAACGGGTACTGCTCCAGCGTCTGCTGCATGTACGCCATCAAGCAGGCCCAGGTGGCGGCGGCCCATCTGCCGGCAGGCAGCGAGCAGACGATTTTTTATATGGACATACGCTGTCACGGCAAAGATTTTGAGCGCTACTATGAAAGCGCCAAAACCGAAAAGGTCCGGTTTGTGCGGGCCCGGCCCCACAGCATTATTCCGGGGCCGAACAATACCGGCGTGTCCATGATCTATACCACCGAAGACGGGCGGCAAATAACGGAAACCTTTGACCTGGCGGTTCTGTCCGTGGGCCTGGAGGCAGCTCAAGATGCCGTGGATCTGGCGGAAAAAACCGGCATTGCCCTGACCCCTTACCATTTTGCCGAAACCGGCAGCTTTACCCCGGTGTCCAGCTCCCGGCCCGGCATTTTTGTGTGCGGCAGTTTTCAGGCCCCGATGAACATTCCCAGCGCCGTGGCCCGGGCCTCATCTGCGGCCGCAGAAGCCGCAACCGCGCTCATTGCCGTTAAAGGCAGCCTGACCAAGACCAAAACCTATCCCCAGGAAAAGGACATCGCGGGTGACGGCCCCCGGATCGGGGTGTTTGTCTGTTCCTGCGGCTCCAACATTTCCAGTGTGATAGATGTCAAAGCAGTGACCGAATACGCCGCCACCCTTCCCCATGTGGTGTTTTCGGAAAATACCCTATTTGCCTGCTCCACCGACACCCAGGATGTGATTGCCAAACGCATTGAAGAACACGATCTCAACCGGATTGTGATTGCCGCCTGCTCTCCAAGGACCCATGAACCCCTGTTTCAGGACACTTTAAAAGAAGCCGGGCTGAACGGCTACCTCATTGAAATGGCCAATATCCGGAACCACAATTCCTGGGTTCACCAGAAAGAACCGGAAAAAGCCACACAAAAAGCCAAAGACCAGGTGCGCATGGCGGTTGCCAAATCCGGCCTGGCCGGCCCCCTGGACCAGATGAAAGTGGATGTGATTCAAAAGGCCCTGGTCATCGGCGGCGGCCTGGCCGGCATGAACGCGGCCCTGGGTCTTGCGGACATGGGATATCCCACGGTGCTGGTGGAAAAAAGCGACCATCTGGGCGGCAATGCCTGGCATCTTGATCAAACAGCCCAGGGAGAGCCCATTCGCCCGGCCCTGGAATCTTTGATCGAAAACGTCATGGCCCACCCCCGGATTGAAGTGCTGAAAAACGCCCGGCTCACCGCTTCCAGCGGCACGGTGGGCAATTTTGAAAGCCGGGTGGACGTAAGCGGCGGCCCCACCCGGACCATCCGCTACGGCGCGGCTGTCCTTGCCACCGGGGCCCGGGAGTCCGTGCCCACGGAATTCATGTACGGCAAAGATGAGCGGATCATGACCCATCTGGAATTTGAAGACAAATTCCGGGACGCCCCTGCCGATGTTACCGCGGCCCAAAGTGTGGTGTTTATCCAGTGCGTGGGTTCCCGCAACAAAGAACGCCCTTACTGCAGCCGGGTCTGCTGCACCCATTCGGTAAAAAACGCCATTGATCTTAAGGTCGAAAACCCGGACATGAATGTGTATATTCTGTACCGGGACATGCGTACCTACGGCACCCGGGAGGATCTGTACACCAACGCCAGAAAACTGGGGGTCATTTTTATCCGGTATGATCTGGAAAATCCGCCCGAAGTTTCTCAGGACACGGGCAATCTCCGGGTCCGGGTGACAGACCCCATCCTGGGCATGCCCCTGAGTCTGGCCGCGGATTTTCTGGTGCTGGCCGCGGCCATCATCCCCAATGAAACCAAAGAGCTGGTAGAACTTTACAAATGCGCGGTCAATGCAGACGGTTTCCTAAACGAAGCCCACCCCAAGCTCCGGCCCGTGGACATGTCCGTGGACGGCCTGTTTGTGGCGGGCATGTGCAGCTATCCCAAACCGGTGGATGAAGCCATCAGCCAGGCAAAAGCCGCGGTGGCCCGGGCCAGTTCCGTGCTCACCCGGGATGAAATGCAGCTGGATGCCATTAAATCCTTTGTCACGGACAAATGCGACGGGTGCGCCCTGTGCGTTGATGTGTGCCCTTATAACGCCATCACCCTGACCGAAACCGTGGAAAACGGGCAGACCCTCAAAAAAATCCGCACGGAAATGGCCCTGTGCAAAGGCTGCGGCCTGTGCGAAGCCACCTGTCCCAAAGATGGTATTTCCGTGCACAATTTTACGCTTCAGCAGCTTCGGGCCCAGGTTTACGCGGCCCTGGATTTACCGAATTGACAAGCCTTACGAAACGTTTACACAAGCGGTACTATTATTTATTCAGCAATGATTTTTAAACCACAGAGGCCACGAAAATCACAGAAAAAAAACCTGCTCTGCTTTTCTCTGTGATCTCAAGTGAACATCGCGAACAGGTGGGCTAAATATATTTTTTGAAAATCGCTGAGTCGTTGCCGCCATAATTTATAAGGAGAAAAAAATGTCCGACAATTTTGAACCAACGATTATTGGTTTTCTGTGCAACTGGTGCGCCTATGCCGGCGGGGATCTGGCGGGCATCTCCCGAATTCAGTATCCTCCCAATCTGCGGCCCATCCGGGTGATGTGCTCGGGCATGGTGCATCCGGAAATCGTTGTGGAAGCTCTTTCAAAAGGAGCAGACGGCGTCATTGTGATGGGGTGACATCTTGGGGAATGCCATTACCAGGATGGTAATGAAAAAGCCCTGGCCCGATCCGCGGCCATCCGCATTGTGCTTGAAGAATCCGGCATTGATCCGGAGCGGTTTGCCATTGAATGGGTCTCATCTGCTGAAGCGCCCCGGTTTGCCGAGGTGGTCACAAAATTTACGGAAAAAATAAAAGCCCTGGGTCCCAACCCCGCGGCTTTGCGGGAAACCACCGCTGCCTGAGCCATCAGCGGCAGGATAATCGGCGACAATCAGATCAGAAATAACCAGATCAGATTCAAATGATCACGCCTTTTCCGCCCCTTTTATACGGATCCCAACAGGAGGCCCCATGGAAACTTTTTTTAACCTGATCCAGGAAGTCCAGAAACCCGGACTCTGCCACCGCTGCGGCGGATGCGTCACCTTCTGCACCGCCATTAATTTCGGCGCCCTGGAGCTGGATGACGACGGCAAGCCCCGGTACGGAGATATTGAAAAATGCATTGAATGCGGATTGTGCTACTCCATCTGCCCGGAAATCAATGAACTTGAAGAGGAAATCCGCAGAGAAGCCGCCTGGAGCGCGCCGGACGGCCGCATTATAGAAACCACCGTGGCCCGGGCCAAAGACCCGGCCGGCCGGAAAAATGCCACGGACGGCGGGGTGATCACGGCCCTGCTGCTGCATCTGTTCGACAGCGGCCGCATTGACGGCGCCATTGTCACCAAACCGGCCGGCCCGTTCAAGCGGCGTCCCTGCCTGGCCACGGCCCGTGAGGAAATCGCGGATGCGGCCGGGTTTTATTTTGACACTTCCCACGGCATGAAACACATGAGCGATAAATACATCACCTATTCTTCCATTGAAGAGTTTGCGCCCATGGTGACAAAAGGCCTACGCCGGGTGGCCCTGGTGGGGACCCCCTGCCAAATCAACGCTTTTCGCCGCATGGAAGCCATGGGTATTGTGCCGTCAGATTCCATTACCGTCTGTTTCGGCTTGTTCTGTTCCGGCAATTTCACGTTTACGGATGAAGACCAGGCAAAATTGGCCGCAGACCATGATTTTTCCTGGAATGATGTAAAGAAAATCAATATCAAACAGACCTTCATGGTGCATTTAAATAATGGCGAAAAGCGGCAAATTCCCTTAGAAGACCTGGATTTCATGAAACGGTATGCCTGCAATTATTGTGCTGACTACACAGCGGAATTTTCCGATATCTCCTTTGGCGGCATCGGCGCGGCAGACGGCTGGACCACGGTGATCATCCGCACGCCCCTGGGCCGGGCCATTTTCGCTGACGCGCGCAACCGCGCCATTGAAGAATTTCCCGCATCCGACAATCCCGCGTTCGCCTCTGAGGCGGCCGGCGCCATGCGCCGTGCATCGGAAAAAAAGAAAAAAATGGCCGCTGAAAACCGGCAGGAATTGGGCGCAAAGCCTGTAAACATCAAAAACTGATGCAACCGTTAAAAAACAAATTCAGACGGCAAAGTATAAAAGTTTAAATTCGAGGCGCGCAAATCTCCTGCAATGAGGCGTACTTGGCGTACGTTGAAGCAGCTGGGGATGTAGCGCAACAAAGAATTTGGACTTTTTACGAAGCCGTCAAAACTCTTAGCCGGATTCCGGCTGACGCACAAACACAAAGAGGAACTGTTATGCCAGCAAAAATTGCAAGTGATTGGCTGAATTCCTGCTCAGGATGCGAAATCGCCATTGTGGATCTGGGGGAGCGGCTGCTCACGGTCCTGGATCTGGTGGAATTCGTTCATCTTCCGGCGCTCATGGATCACAAGTATTTCGGCCAGAAAGGAGACGGCGACCATCTGGATATTCCCGAAGCGGATATTGGTATTTTAAGCGGCGGCATCCGCAATGAAGAGCACCTGGAAGTGGCCCGGGAAATGCGGAAAAAATGCAAGGCCATCATTGCCCTTGGCACCTGCGCCACCCACGGCGGCATTCCGGCCCTGGCCAATTCCTGGGACAACAAAGCGCTTCTGAAACGGTATTACAGCACTGAGAGCACGGACCCGGCGGATTTTCTGCCCCATGACGGGGTGCCGCCCCTTTTGGATGCGTGCTACGCGCTGGACGAAAAAATCCATGTGGACATTTACCTGCCCGGATGTCCGCCCCACCCGGATCAGATCTTTGAGGTTTTGACGGCATTTCTGGAAGGCCGCTCCCCGCAGCTCAGGGGAAAAAGTGTGTGCGACACCTGCCCCACCATCCGGAAAGGCAAAGGCAATCTGAAACAGCTGCGCCGGTTTCTCCAGGCCCCGCATATGGGCAGTCCGGACGCGCCGCCCGACACCCCCTTAAACCAGATGCAGTGTCTTCTGGAACAGGGCATTCTCTGCATGGGACCGGTCACCCGGGCCGGTTGCGGCGGCGACAACGTGATCCCCCGGTGCATCGCCGCCCGGGTGCCCTGCCGGGGCTGCTACGGCCCGGTGCAACAAAACGGCAACCAGCGGCTGGACATGCTCAATGCCCTGGCATCCAACGGCATTGACATTTCATCGCTGCCCGAGACCACCTCCATGCTGCGATTTTCCGGCGCGCACCACATGCTGCGGCCCCCAAAAATAAGCCGGAGAAAATAAAAAGGAGACCCCATCCATGACCCGAACCATCAATATATCCCCCATCACCCGGATCGAGGGCCACGCATCCATTGCCATCCAGCTCGATGATGACGGCAATGTGGCGGACGCCAAAGTCCATTTTCAATCCATCCGGGGATTTGAAAAATTTGTAGAAGGAAAACCGGCCGAGGAACTGCCGCGAATCGTGAACCGCATCTGCGGCATCTGCCCCTGGCACCATCACCTGGCATCCATCAAGGCGGTGGATCAATGCTTTGGCGTGACGCCCACGCTCACGGGAAACAAACTCCGGGAGCTGGTCCAGACCATTGCCCAGGCCGAAGACAAACTCCTGCATTTCTTTTTTCTGGCGGCGGCTGATTTTGTAATCGGTCCGGACGCGGATTATGCGGTGCGAAATGTCATCGGCATTGCAAAAGCCAATCCGGATCTGGCCAAAAAAGTGGTTCAAATGCGGTTCAAGGCCAAAATGATGCTGGAAAAATTCGCCGGCAAAAGCATCCATCCCGTGGCCGGGGTCACGGGCGGGTTTTCAAAGCCCATGGCCGAGGAAGAGCGCCAGTGGATGCTCTCGGACATGCGGGAACTTCTGGATTTTGCCCTGTTCACCATTGAATTTGCCAAAACCGAGGTGTTTCCCAAATACCTGGATACCATTAAAACCCTGGGGGTGATCAATACCGGTTTTATCGGCACCGTGGATGCGGACGGGGCGCTCAACCTTTTTGAGGGCAGGCTCCGGCTGATGAAATCCGACGGCACGCATACGGATTTTGACGTGCAGGACTATACCGATTATATCAGTGAAAAAGTGGTGCCCTGGTCCTATGGCAAATTCCCCTATGCCAAATTCTGGAACGAAGGATTTTCCCTGGACCTGGACCATCCCAAAGGCATTTACCGGTCCAATACGCTTGCCCGGATCAATGTGGCGGACAAAATGGCCACTCCCCGGGCCCAGGCCGAGTTTGAAGAATTCCGGGACCTGTTCGGCCGGCCGGCCCAGGCCACCCTGCTTTACCATTACGCCCGGCTCATCGAAGAAGTCTATGCGTGCGAACATGCCATTGATATTCTGGAAGATCCGGAAATCACCAGCCCGGATGTACGGGCCAAGGCCGAACCCGGCGCCGGCCGGGGGGTGGGCAGCGTGGAAGCCCCCCGCGGCACTCTGATCCATGACTATTCCACGGACGAAAACGGGCTCATCACCCGGGCCAACATGATCGTGGGTACCACTCACAATCTGGGCCCCATTAACATGAGTGTGGATCAGGCGGCCCGGGGCATGATCAAAAACGGGGTGGTGGATGAAGGCATCCTCAACAAAATAGAAATGGCGGTGCGCGCCTATGATCCATGAGTGAGCTGCGCCACCCACCGCCTGGACGGCGGTGTTGCTGTTGCACTGACCATTTCCGATAACAACGGAAATATTATTCAGGAGATGAAAAACTGATTTACCGCAAAAATTAAAACCGGCCGCAGCCATTTTTTAAAAAAAATTTGCTGCGGCTTTCTTTTTTAAAATGCTTTTGATAGGTTAATTGCATGTGCCTGGCCATTCCATCTAAAATTGTAAAAATTGAAAACACCATGGCAGTCATTGACGTGGAAGGCGTTCAGCGTCAGGCCAGCCTGCTGCTCCTGGAAGACGCGGCTGTGGGAGATTATGTGATCGTCCATGCCGGATATGCCATCAACAAGCTGGACGAAACCGCGGCCGCAGAATCCCTGGCCCTGCTGCGGGAAGCGTTTTCAGCATCGGAGCAGAACCCATGAAATACGCTGACGAATACAGAGACAGCGGCCTTTCCCGAAAGATCATCGAAAAAATTCATCAGACGGCAGGCAAAAACATCCGGCTCATGGAAGTCTGCGGCACCCACACAGTGTCTATTTTTCGAAGCGGCATCCGGTCGGTTTTGCCGGAAACCATCTCGCTGCTTTCCGGTCCGGGATGTCCGGTCTGCGTGACCGACCAGCAGGACATTGACGCATTTATCGCCCTTTCCCGGATTGAAAACACCATCATCACCACTTTCGGCGATCTCATCCGGGTGCCGGGCACCACATCGTCGCTTCAGCGGGAACAGGCAGACGGCCGGGACATCCGGATTGTGTATTCCACCATGGACGCCCTTGAGATTGCCCGCAAAAACCCGGACAAAAACGTGGTTTTTTTAGGCATTGGCTTTGAAACCACCACCCCCACCATTGCCGCGTCCCTGATTTCCGCACGCCAGTCCGGCCTGAAAAACTATTTCGTGTATCCGGCCCACAAACTGGTGCCGCCGGCCCTTTTCGCCCTCATGGAGACTATCGGAGTGCAGATTGACGGCTTTCTCCTGCCCGGTCATGTGTCGGTCATCATCGGAACGGACGCTTACCGTCCGTTTTTTGAAAAACATCCCCTTCCCTGCGTGGTGGCCGGGTTTGAACCGGCAGACATTCTTCTGGCCGTGCTCCAGTTGTCCGAACAGATTGCCGATGGCGCGCCCCGGCTTGAAAATGCCTATCCCCGGGCCGTCACAGCATCCGGAAATATTCGGGCCATGAAAATGACGGATTTGGTTTTTGAACCCTGCGATGTTCCGTGGCGGGGCATCGGGGTCATTCCCAAAAGCGGACTTGCCATTAAAAAAGAGTTTGAAATGTTTGATGCCGGCAAACAGTTTGACATCACGGTTACGGAATCCCAACCGCCCAAAGGATGCGCGTGCGGCGAAATCCTGACCGGCAAAAAAATACCCCCGGAATGCGCCCTGTATAAAAAGGTTTGCACCCCCATGTCACCGGTGGGCCCGTGCATGGTGTCAGCGGAAGGGACGTGCGCGGCGTATTATAAGTATTTCACCTCCAAATAAGCGCTTCTTAAAAAATTTAGCTCGCGCAGAGCCGCAGAGCTCGCAGAGAAAAAATCTCAGCGCCTCTGCGTCCCTGCGGGATAAAAAATATAATGAACAGGAATTTCTTAATGTGAAATTTTTTCGGCATCTTTTGAGGTCTTTTTGATCTCTGTGATCTCTGTGATCTCTGTGATCTCTATGATCTCTATGGATAACCCAATTCAAAAGGCATTCAATGAAAAACGATAAAATTCTGCTGGACCATGGCAGCGGCGGCAAAATGGCCAATCACCTGATTGCCTCCATGATGCTGCCCGCATTTGACAATCCCATCCTCTCCCAAATGAACGACGGCGCCATTCTAAACGCCCAGGCCGGCCGGCTGGCCTTTTCCACAGACACCTATGTGGTGGACCCGCTTTTTTTCCCGGGCGGCAATATCGGGGACCTGGCAGTCAACGGCACGGTCAATGATGTGGCCATGTGCGGAGCGGTGCCCAGATACCTGAGCGTCGGATTGATCATAGAAGAAGGATTTTCAGTGTCTGATCTGGAAAAAATTCTGGCCGCCATGGGAGCGGCAGCCCGCAGCGCCGGGGTGCAGATTGTGACTGGAGATACCAAAGTGGTGCCCAAAGGAACCGCGGACAAAATTTTTATCAACACCGCCGGCATCGGCGTGATTCCGGACGGCGTGGATATTGCCGGCGACAACGCCCGGCCCGGGGATCAGATTCTCCTTTCCGGCACCATCGCGGATCACGGCATTACCATTTTAAACCTGCGGGAAGGCCTGGCAGCCGACGCGCCCATCAAAAGCGACAGCGCGGCCTTAAACCACATGGTGCACCGGCTGCTGGCCGCCGGCATCGACATCCATGTGCTCCGGGACCCCACCCGGGGCGGGGTGGCCACCACGTTAAACGAAATCGCCGGGCAATCCCAGGTAGGCATTACCCTTTTGGAAGAAACCATCCCGGTGAAAAAACCCGTTGCCGGCATTTGCGAACTGCTGGGCCTGGATCCGCTGTATGTGGCAAACGAAGGCAAGCTGCTGGCCTTTGTGCCCGAAGCCCACGCCCAAAAAGCCCTTTCGGAAATGCAAAACGATCCCCTGGGCAAAGACGCCTGTATTATCGGCAAAGTGACAGCGGATCGCCCGGGCACGGTGATCATGAAAACCCCCATCGGCGGGGAGCGGATTATTGATATGCTGACCGGGGAGCAGCTTCCCCGCATCTGTTAGAAGCTGATCTGAGGTTTTGAATGCGTCTCTATTCAACCAGGCCCGGTAATCAAATTGACAGCATCTGTTGTCTGCCGTATATTAAAGATACTCAGAAGTTTTTTTAAACCACTGAGGACACGGAGATCACGGAGATGAGAAATTTGAAATATAAACCTGCTTTCTCTGTTCGCTCTGTGTTCTCCGTGGTTAAATCATTTTTGATTGCTTTTTTAAGAGGGGCCCCCCTCAGGAGGTATTCATGAAACCTTTTTATTTCTTTGCATCAGCATTAATTCTATCGGTTATTTGCCTGTTCCCCGCATCCGGTGCGGCCGAAGACACCAATATTATTTTCAAACATGACCAGACCGGGGTGGCCGATGAAGTCAACAAAATAAAAGATTTTGATTTTGAACTGCAAGAGCGGGAAAGAGACCGGATGAAGGAATGGCAGGTGGAAGATTCCGCGGAAGCCCTCAGAGTGGGGGATGTGTATTTTGAAAAAGGCGAAATCGACGACGCGATTTTCTTTTACGGCATTGCCGTTAAAATCGACCCGGCCAACACCGACGCCCATGCCAAATACATTGATGCCCGAAACATTGAGAAGGAAAATACCCCGTCCCATTATCACCAGGCCATGGAATACTGGCGCAAAGGCATAAAAGACAAGGCCGTGGATGAGCTTGTGCTGGAGCTCAAACAAAACCCGAACAATGAAGAAGCCCGGATCAAGCTGAACGAGATTGAAAGTCAGTAAATAACAAACCTATCCTGTTTTGCTCACGAATAAAGATACTTCTTTTTGATATTATCACCTGGCTGCTTTTTCCAGCGCCGGTGCATCCAGACCCACTGCTCCGGGTGCTCCCGGATCATCTGTTCGCACGCATCCGAACATTTCCGGGTCAGGGTGATAGTGTCTTTTACCCGGTCCCCGGTGTCCATATACCAAAGGGGCGGAAAACTCTGTATTTCATAGGTCAAATCTTTTTTAAGATGCATGGCCACCGGAATAATGGGCACCTCCAGAAGGCCCGCCAGCAGGGCCGGGCCCACCGGGGTATGGGCTTTCCTGCCGAAAAAATCCACAAACACGCCTTTGCTTCGGGTATCCTGATCAATGAGCAGTCCCACGGGATACCCGTCTTTTAACGCCTGGATCACGCCTTTGGTGGCATTTCCCCGGGCAATATTAATATAACCGGCCGCATTTCGCGTTTTCACTATCAGCTTATTGAGCTTGGGATTGGACAGGGCCGCCCCCACCGCATGCGGTTTATAGCCTTTCTGGGCAATCCAGGCCCCCATCAGCTCCCAGTTGCCGAAATGACCGGTCATCAATAAATACCCTTTTCCAGACCTGCGGGCCGCATCCAGATACTGCAAGTTTTTTGTGGTAATATGGCGGTCAATACCCTTTTTGATGTGAATGGGGATTCGGATGGCGTCCACAATCACAGTGGCAAAATGCAGAAACACATGCCGGGCGATTCGTTTTATTTCTTTTTGGCGCTTTTCACGGCCAAAGGCCCAGGTCAGATGACGGATGGTATTTTTCCGGTGAAATCCGGACACCCGGTAAAAAATCAGGGCCAGCATCCGCGCCACCATAATCCCGGCCCGCCGGGGGATTGCACGGAAAAAGCTCAGCAACAGCACCACACCGCCATAGGCCACGGCATGTCTGAAAGACTTATTGAGTTTCATTTTTTATCCAAATTCATCCGAAAACCTGATTTTTAACCAATCGATGGGCCATTACGTCATCAGGAACCGATACCATTTAAAGCTGATTTTCTCCATTGCAAACCGCTGCATCCGCCCCAGGCCCATAAGATCAAAATACGCCTTTCGAAACCGGTTTTCTTGTTCTTTTTTTTTATGGAAAACCCGTAGGTTTCCGGCACCCCGAGCCCTTCAAGCCGGCGCAGGGCCGCATCCTCCATCTGCCAGGGTCTGCGCATGTCCGGCAAAGGCGCGATTTTGATAAAGCGTTTTACCAGGGTGTGATCATAGCGATAAATTTCATGGATGAGGTTCTTTTTTCTCTTTTTCCGGATCAGCTGAATGCTGCCTGAATACGGATCTGTCATTGCTTTTTTATGTGTCCTTTCCAGAAATAACCGGTTGCCGGCACCCTTTGACGGCGTCGGCTGATGGTTTTGTGGCCTTGATCATTTTTTCAGAATCATTGTTCCAGCCGGTTCCGTTCTATATAATTTTCAAAAATCATTAGCAATATCAAATCACCGGATTAAATCTCCTTGACTTTTTATTCAACCGTACTTTAAATAAACAAAAAAATAAAAAATTCATTTATATTGGGGAACTTATGAAACCCAGAGAAGACATAGAAACCATTTACCAAGTGGCCCTTGCTGCGTTTGCGGAATTCGGATACCGGAAAACCACCATGGAAGACGTGGCCGGCCGACTCAACATGACCAAAGGCAATCTCTATCTTTACGTCAAAAACAAAAAAGATCTGTACCACAAAACCGTATCCCACGCCCTTTTGGAATGGCAGTCCAAAGTCCTGGAAGCCGTGGAACAGCAAACAGAAGTAAAACGAAAATTCATTACCATGTGCTTCAAGGCGGTGGAGTCTCTGGCAGATGACAACGAACTGCGGCAGGTGTTGACCCGGGATCCGGATATTTTTCCCATGTTTGCCGACAACGACGTGTTTTATGACATCAACCAGAATTCCGTGGAACTGATCAAAACAATTTTAAAACAGGGGATTACGGAAAAGGTTTTCCGGCCCGTGGATCCGGAGCGCATCTCAGAGGTG
>JAABSH010000045.1 GCA_011390465.1 Desulfobacteraceae bacterium | reverse complement strand
CCCCTGACGAAGATAGTAATGCCGCACCATGCCGTTGAAATCCATGGGGGACACCGTGCCCACATAGGAAACGTAACTATTGACCTCGCTGACCCGGCGCAGATAATCCTCAAATTTCCGCACCACTGTATCCGTGGTTTCAAGGGTGGTGCCTTCAGGCATGTCGATCACCACCTGAAACGCATTTTTATTGTCAAAGGGCAGCATTTTAAGGGGCACCACCCGCAGCAGTACCAGAGATACGGAAAGGCCCATGAGCAATATAATGGCCGTCAGAAGAAAATACCGCTTGCTCCGGGATTCCAGAAACGGATCCACAATTTTCCGGTATATTTTAAAAATCCAGGACGGGGTGCCCTGTTCCGCGTCACCGGTGGTGGACGATGCTGAAACCTTATGGTTTTTCAACAGCACACAGGTCAGCCAGGGGACAATGGTTAACGCGCACAATGTGGAAAAAATCACGGTGAGCGGCACATTGATGGACATGGGCGCCATGTAGGGTCCCATCATGCCGGTAATAAAAAACAGTGGGACAAAGGAAATAATAATGGCAACGGTAGACATGATCACCGGCGGCAGCACTTCATTGACCGCAAACAGGGTGGCATAAAACGGCCGGCGCCGGCCCATGAAAATATGGCGCTGAATGTTGTCCACATTGGTGATGGGGTCATCCACCACCAGCCCCAGCGAAAGAATCAGGGCAAACAGGGTGACCCGGTTGATGGTGTAACCGAACAGATAATTTACAAACAGGGCAAGGCTGAAACTCACCGGCACCGCCACGGCCACCACCAGGGCCTCGCGCCAGCCCAGGGTAAATGCCAGCAGCACGACCACGGTAAACACGGCAAACGCCAGGGAGGTGAGCAGATTGCCCACTTTTTCCTGGGCATTGTACCCGTAATTCCGGGTCACTTCGACTTCAACCCCTTCGGGAATAATTTTTTCCTGCAGTTCCTCCATCAGGCTCAGAATGTTTCGGGAAACATCCACGGCGTTGGTGCCGGGCTTTTTGGCCAGGGAAAGGGTCACTGCGGGATATTCCAGGGGCTGGTCCGCAAGGGCCGCATCTTTCCGGAATCTGTGAGACTGGCCGAACCGGGTATAATATTCCGCTTCCGCCGGCCCGTCCGTAATTTCCGCCAGATCCCGCAAATACACGGGCCGGCCTTCATGCACCCCCACCACCAGGGATTTGACATCATCAACAGAGTGAAGAAAAGAATTGGTGCTCACCTGAAAACTGGTGTTAAACCGGTCCACCCGGCCGGCAGTGACGGCAGCGTCCGCTCCCTGCAGGGCCTGGCGGATCTGAAGCAGGGAAACATGATACCCGTTCAGACGCTCCGGCAGAACCTCCACGCGGATTTCCCGGGGCCGGCCCCCGGTGATGAAACTGCGGGAAATATCCCGGATCTGGGAGAGCCGCCACAGCACTTCCTCGCCGATGCGCCGCAGTTCATGGTCATTGTGCTGCTTTGAATACAGGGTCAGGTTCACAATGGGCACATCATCAATTTCCACGGGCTTGATCACCCAGTTCCGCACAATGGCGGGCACCTGGTCAATGTGCATGGTAATCTGGTTGTGCAGCTTGACCAGTGAATTCTCCCGGTCTTCTCCCACATAAAACCGCACCGTTACAATGGCCAGCCCCTTGTGGGACATGGAATAAACATATTCCACCCCGTCTATCTGCCACAGCAGATGTTCCAGGGGCGTGGCCACCAGTTTTTCCACCTCTTCCTGGCTGGCGCCCGGGGCCTGAACATAAATATCCGCCAGGGGCACGATAATCTGGGGGTCTTCTTCCCGGGGCGTGACCATAATAGCGGCAATGCCGAGGCACAGGGAAACAATCAGCAAAATAATGGCCGGATTGCCCGCAAGAAAGGGGCTTACAATGCGGGTCAGCAGCCCCTGGGGAACTTCGGCGTTATTTGTCATTCCCCGGCTCCTTTACCTGAAGCGTTTCACCGCCGGAAAGCCCGCTTAACACCTCCACCCGGCCGTTGTACCGGTTTCCGGTTTTCACATACTGCCGCAGGCATCCTTCCGGCGTCTGCACCAGCACCATCTCCAGCTGACCCACCCGGACCACCGCGGATGCCGGAATCAGCACCAGGGTTTCCTGTTCCAGGGGAATTTTCAGTTTTCCATACATTCCCGGATACAAACCAACCATATCCGGCAGAGACGCTTTCACCAGAAACGTGCGGCTCCGCGCATCCGCCACCGGAATCACCTCTTCCACCACCGCTTCCACGGTTTTATCCAGAGTGGCCAGTTCCACCTGAAGGGCGGCACCGGGTTGGACCTTGCGGATCAGACTTTCCCGCACATGGGCCTCCAGCCGCAGACCGCCGGCCGTGCGCAGCATGATCAGGGGGCTGCCCGGCATGGCAAAATCCCCGGGCTCCACCATCTGTTTCAGCACTTTTCCGTCCGCCGGAGCCCTTACTTCCGTGTAGCCCAGAAAAATTTTCGCTTCCGCCACCATATCCTCGGCCCCCCGGATGCCGGCGGCAGCGCCGTGAACCATGTCCCGGGCCTGCTCAAGCCCGGCCGCGGCCTGATGAAAACGGGACCGGACCTGTTCCAGATCCTGTTCCGTGGCGGCCTGAAGCGCATAAAATTTTTTTACCCGCTCATAGGCGGATGTGGCCTCTTCCAGGGCGGCCATGGCCGCCTGCACCGCCTGCCGGGCCTGGTCCCGACGGGAAACAGCCGTTTTCAGGGATTCCCGGGCCTGGGACAACCGGGACTGCAACTGGCGGTCATCCAGATTGACCAGCCCCTGTCCTTTTTTCACTGTATCGCCGGCATTAACATGCACGGCCGTCACCTGTCCGGACACCTGGGCCGCAATCCGGGACTGGACGCTCGGCTGCACCGTGCCCACGGCATCATACCACTGGGTCACCGGCACTTTTTCCGCTGCTGCAGTGCGGATCGGCCCTTTGGCAAAGGGTTTTTCAGGGGCGCACACCCGGGGACTGATGGTGTCTCTGGTAAAATACTGATAACTGAAAATAGCGCCAACCGCCAGAAAACATAAGATCAGGGTGGTAATAATCCATTTTTTGGTTTTCATGGAATCTGTGCCTTTTTGCGATGTTAAGGGATTGGCCCGACAGAGGTTCTGTCCGCCAGCATACCTGTGGCCCGGGCCAGTTCAGCCTTTGCCTTGATTTGATCATAAAACGCCGCAGCCGCGCGAATCCGGGCCTGGTCCCGGTCCAGCTCCGCCGCCAGATACCGGGTGATGGTAACGGCACCGCCCTGATAATGGGCTTTTACCAGCTGAAAGGAAGCTTCCGCGCTTTCCACGCTGCTGGCTGCCACCGCATACCGGGCCCGGGCTGCCGCCAAATTCAACCAGGCGTTTTTCACATCCAGCTTGACGTTCAGCACAGCTTCCCGGTCCGCGGCTTTCATCTCTTTTAAAACAGCATCTGCCTTCCGGATGTGGGCCCGGGTGGCAAAACCGGAAAACAGATCCCAGTTGAACATCAGTGCCGCCGTCCAGTTGTCCCGGTCATGATGATACGCCATGCGCGGATCATCCACATAATATTTTCCCATCACATCGATCCGGGGCAGATAACCGGTTTTTGACAGATTCCGGCCCATAACGGATTTTGCCAGCAGTTCCTGCACTTTTTCCAGTTCCGGCCGGTGTTCAAGCGCATAGAGAATACCGCTCTCACAGGTGGGGGGCACGGCCAGGCCGGCCATGGGGTCTGTGTTTTCAAAAACCGCCATGTCTTCAGGCAGAAAGGATTCCCTGGGCACGGCAGGTGCGGCCAGGGTTAAATCCGCCCCGTCCAAGGCCGGATCAAGGCCCATGAGATGGACCAGGGCCGCTGTTGCCAGCTGATACCGGTTTCGGGTCGTCACCAGATTTTCTTCAGCCCGGGCCAGACGAACCTTGAGGGAAAGCATGTCGGATTTCAGGGCCCCGCCCCCTTCATACTGCACCGTAATGATGCGAAGCTGTTCAGATGCCGTAGCCACGCCCGCGGCCGCGATATCCACAAACGCCCGGGCAGACAAAACATCATAAAAGGCCGCAATCACCTGGGCGGTGAGCGCATTGGTGACGGCCTGGCGCTCCAGGGCCGAAACCCGGACATCCTGCTGAGCCATACGCCGGTTCAGATAATCCCGGCCGCCGTTAAACAGATTCATCCGGGCCGTAACACCGGTTTCAAAATTTTCAAACCACCCGGGATCATTAAAATTAGCGTTCGACGGCATCCGGCGCTGGTCAATGGTTTTAAAAAGAAAAGCAGACGGCGCATCTCCCTGCATGTATTCCGTATACACCCCCACAGCCGGCCAGAACGCGGCATCAGACAGCGCTTTCATGGCCCGGGCTTGTTGTGTGCGGCAAACCGCCTGATGCAGTCCGGGATTATTGCGAATTGCCATATCAATGGCCTGGACAAGGGTCAGGGGAGATTCAGGCAACCCCGCAGCCGGCGCAGAAGAAAATCCATTGTGTAAAGCGGGCTCTGGAATTTCAGCGGCAGAGGGTTGGTCCGGCCCAACCGGCAGCGGGGCCGGACATTCACTTGTCTTGTGGATCCCGGACCCGGAGCAGCCGGGATCATGGCCGCCGCACCCATGCATGAATACCGGCAGCAGCGTGACCAGCAAAACAATCAAAAAACGGTTCATGGCATTACAGGATTTCATTTCTATAGGGTTTTTAGAGATCACATGGGCACCTGATATTTCGGCCCCACAATCAACAGATTATTGGGCAGCACGGCCTGGACTTTTTCCATGACACTGCCGAACAGCATCTCCCGGATCACCCCGTGGCCGTAAGCCCCCATCACCACCAGGGCGTCATGGGGCACATGATAAAGATTTGCCTCCAGATCCGGACCGTCAAAGAATTCCCATTTGCCCAGACACCGCTCCATATCCCGGTCCAGATGATACGCCGCGATAATCTTTTCATAATCCTGACGGGAGCGCCGGCCCGGCTGGGTGTAAACATTCATTGGCATGCCGGACAGCCGGCTGATGCGGATACCCAGCCTCAGAGCATTTACCGCATTGGCGGACCCGCCGAACATCACTGCCACGGATTTCCAGGGTTTGTACACGGCACCGGGAATCAGCACCGGAAATGCCGCGGACTGAACAATGCGCCGGACCCGGGGGCCGATATAACCCAGCCCGATTTTTGAAGACAGGTCCGTGATACTGCGGGGGCAGCACATAAAATCAAAATTCACCGGAATGTCCGGCAGGGTGGAGGCGGTAAAATTTTTGGGCTCAATGAAATCCGGCTCCGGCAGCCCCTGGGACCGGACAATTTCTACCGCATGGACTTTTGCGGTTTCAGGGGCTTTCAGGTAAGACCCGTCCAGGTCCACCTGCACCACGTCGTTGTCAAAATACATTAAAAATTTTATAAACTGCGGAACATAAATCACGGGATGGATATTGACCATCCGGCAAAAATAGCTTGACTGAAGCAAAATCTCCCGGCCCAGCGGGGTGTTCCTGAAAATATGCAGCAATCGTGTCTCCATTTTATTCCCCTTCTCCTCTTTATGCTTTCAGCTTTCAACTTTGAGCTTTGAGCTTTGAGCTTTCAACTTTGAGCTTTCAGCCTTCCCCTCACTGATGCGCCTGCACGATCAACTCATTGCGATACTTATCCAGCAGCGTGGCCTTTGAAATCATCCCCACAAACCGATTGTTGGCCACCACCGGCATACTGAACAAATGGGCCGCGTCCATGCGGTCCAGCACCTGGACCAGGTCGTCATCCAGCCCCACAGTGGGGGCCTGGGTGTCCATAATCTGCTCCAGAAAAACGGTTTCATAGAGCAGAGGGTCAAACAGATACTCCCGGATATCGTCCAAATGAATGAGCCCTAAATACTCACCGCTTTTTTCATCTTCCACCGGGAAAAAATTGCGATGGGATTTCTGCATGACCCGCACAAAATCCCCCAGTTTCATGTCCTTTTTCACCACCATACAGTCTTTTTCCACCAGTTCCGTCACGCTGAGATCCGCCAGTACCCGGGCATCAGTGCGGGGCCGCAGAAAATACCCCTTTTCCACCAAATCCTTGAAATAAAACGACGCCGGCTCAAACGCATGGCAGACGGTGGTGGAAATGGCGGACACCAGAATAAGCGGCAAAATAACCTCATATCCCCCGGTAATCTCCACAATGAGAAAGATTCCGGTAAGCGGGGCCTGGAGAATACCGCTCACCAGTCCAGCCATGCCCAGCAGGGCAAAGCATCCTTCATTCACCCATGCCACCCCGGGCCAGATCATATCAATAAACCGGTGATACATCAATCCGGTAAAACTGCCGATGACCAGACACGGCGCAAAAATCCCGCCCGAGCCGCCCCAGCCCAGGGTAAAGGCAGTGGCGACAATTTTCGCCAGCACCAGCCCCACCACGAACAAAAGGCCCGCGGAAAAAGTTCCTTCCACCATTTGCCGGATGGAATGATATCCCTCGCCCAGCACATCCGGCAGGAAAAACCCAATTGCGCCCACGGCGCACCCCCCGGCAAAGGCTTTCACCCACAGGGGAAGCCGCACTCGCCGGGCCCTGCGGCCGGAAATCCGCAAGGCCCGGGTCAGCATCACGGAAACAATGGCGGTGGTCACGGCCAGACCCATACAGGCGGCCGTATCCACCGGGTCAATGCCGAATTTCAGGTGGGTAAACGCAATCTGATTGCCCTGAAGCAGCCGGCACACCTGGGCTCCGCAAACAGAGGCCACGGCAATGGGCACAATGTTCAGGGCGGACCATTCGCCGATGATCACCTCTATGGTAAACACAATACCGGCAATGGGGGCGTTGAAAATCGCGGCCAGGGCCCCGGCCGTGCCGCAGCCGACCAGAGATACCCGCTGCCGGTCGTTCAGGGAAAAAAGCTGGGCAATATTGGAGCCGATGGCGGCCCCGCTCATGACCACCGGGGCTTCCGGGCCGGCGGACCCGCCGCTGCCGATGGTAAGACAGCTTGAAATCAGCCGGGAAAAACCGGACCGGAACCGCATGAGCCCGCCATACCGGGAAACGCTGTACAGCACTTCCGGCACCCCGTGGCCGGCACCCTCTTTCATGATTTTTTCCAGAAACAGGGAAGACAGGGCCGCGCCCGCCCCTGGAATCAGAAACGCCCACCAGAAATGCCGGATCCCGGAAAACAATTCAAACATGAAAATAAGCCCGCGGTTCAGGCCAAGGGCTGCCAGGCCGCTGCAACAGCCTACCAAAGCACCAATGCTGATGAGCAGCAGCCGGTCGTCAAAACGGAACAAAATCCGCCAGGACGGACGTTTTATCTTATGCAAACACGCTAAAAAATCCATCATGTCCACTCAACGGCCCGCCCGAAATCCCCTATTTTCATCCATTCCGTCACGGGGCATCAAACCGCTGGTCCAGGCGGGCAATCCGGTCAAAAAAGGCCGCCGGTTCCGGAATTTCTTTTAAAAACGCAATAAAAGCGTCATCCCGCAGGCAGAAAGAAAGCCGCGCCAGAAGATGAAGGTGCTGTCTGGCGGACGGGCAGATCAGAAAAAACAAGACAAACACGGGCTTGTGATCCACTGCCCGGTAATCCGCGGGATGGCGGAGAAAGCAGGTGGTGATGAGGGCCGGGATATCCCCGTAATCCAGGGGCGTACGGGGATGAGGGACGGCCACGCCGCGGCCGATGCCGGTGGACATGAGCTCCTCCCTGGCCAGCAGGCTTTCATACAGGGTATCTTTTTTCCCGGGGGAATCAAAAAAAGGCATTCGGGCCACACCGGTTTTTAAAATTTCCGCAACCGTGTCGCCTTCCAGATTATACAATACCCCTCCATGGGTCATGGCGGCTTCGAGATTATCCGGGCGGTCTTTTCGGTTTTCCCGGTTTTCCCCGTCTTCCCGGTCTTTGTGTGCTTCCCGGGATTGCGGCGCTCCGGTTGCCGGTTCCTGAAGCGTGAGGTGATTTTCCCGTGCCCATTTTTCAAGGGAATGCCGGCTGAACACACAGGCCCCCTCTTTCAGCCGGACCGGGATGCTGCCCTGGCGAATCCAGCGATCGACTGTTGCCGGCGGGATGTTTAAGGCCCGGGCCAGTTCTTTAAGAGGCAATTTCATCGTCTTTATTCCTTATATCCGTCCATCCACCAGGCATCCCAGGTGGTGGCCATGATCTCTTCGGCCAATTTTCGCCCCACGTCGGTTTTCAGCCGGCTTCTTACCACCGGCAGCCACCGGTCCGGACTTTTATGGCCCACATCCGCGATGGCTTTCAAATTCAGGATAAATGACAGCTGGTCCGCGTCATGGGCCAGAAGGGCTTCCCGGGTCTTGCGGGCGTTAAATTCATCGATCAATGCCGCCATATCCCCGCCAAAAGGAATTCCCCGGGTGGTATCGGCCACGGCCTGACATTCATCCACGGTTACATATTTTTTGTGCACATAATTCTGGTCCCCGATTCTGGCTTCCGGCAGATCGTGAATCAGGCACATGGAAATCAACCGCATGGCATCGGCTTCCGGCTCCATCATGGCCATGACATAGGCAATAAAGGTCACGCAAAAGGAATGCTCCGCAACCGATTCCTTGCCCGCGCCAAGAAAATGAAATCCGGACCGGGGGATATTTTTCAGTATATTGGCTTCAAACAGCAGTGCAGCGATATTTTTCATTTTCGAGTTCCTATTCTGGTTATCTGCTTCCCCCAAGCTGTGTGTTTTTAACGGGATCGGGATCGGGATCGGGATCGGATTCGATAGCGATTTCGATCCCGATACCGATTTCGATAGCTGAGCGAACAGCATAAGCAAATTTCCGATTTGATTGTCTGTCTGGCGTTATGGCTTTTTTGGGTAACGGATGACCCGGTTTTTTTGCCAGACAGTCCTCCCTGAGGCTATCCAGTCCACCAAGCCCAGAAAACTATACCTGACACTGCCGCCGCACACAACCATTGAAACCCCTTTCCCGGGATTTTTTTTACAGCGCCCCCGTATCCCGCGCCGATAAACAGCCCGGCAACAAATCCGAACAAATGGGCCATGATGTCCACCCGCACGTCTGCTTCCTTTCCCCCGGAACCCAGCAGCCCCAGCAGGGCAAAACCGCAGCCCAGGGGTACCAGCACCTGCCGGATCCTTCCGGGCCGGCCTTTGTAGCGCACCCCCTGAAATCCGGCCAGAATCCCCACCGCCCCAAAAACGGCAGTGGAAGCGCCGATAGAGACATGGGCGCTTTCATACATCCAGGCGTTGATCATATTTCCACTGATACCGCTGGCCAGAATCATCAGCCACCCGGCTCCCCATCCGGATACCGCGCAGATGGCAGTGCCGAAAATAAAAAGACCGGCCATGTTGCCCAGAAGATGCGCGTCATCCGCGTGCAGCATCAGCGCGGTAACGGTCCGGTAATAGTCACCGTCAAGAATATGGGCGGCCGACGCCCCGAACCGGTGAATTATTTCCCTGGTATCTCCAAAATACGCCGCCTTCAGATGGGCCAATACCAGCCCCAGGCAAATCACCAGCGACATAATGACCGCATCCCGTCCGATGGCCACGGGTGAGGCCTCCATACTTTCCACAGAGGCCTGGTTTTCCGAAAAATAAGCATCCATGACCGCCCGGGCCCGCTGATAATCGGCTGCTGCCACACGGATATCCCATCGCCGGCCATTGGGCATAATCCGGCACGGCACCCGGGATGCGGACAGCACCAGGACACAAAGATCGGCCTGCTTCTGGGTAAGATTTTCAAAAACCGTGAACATAATCCGAACATACCATTTTTGACTGGATTTTAAAGAAAATTTATGCGTTAACGGCCTGCTGCCGATATGGCGATGCAGCAGGCCTTGACAAATAAAAAATCGTACCAATTTTAAAAAAGATAAATTATCTTCCCCCTGATTTCTGCAAAACAAATATGACAAAAATTTTAAACGATGAACCATAAAGGAGCAGACATGGCGCACCAGAAAGAAACCCATGAATTTAAAACCGAAGTCAAGCAGTTCATGCATCTCATCATCAATTCCCTGTACTCCAACAAGGAAATCTTTTTACGGGAACTCATTTCCAATGCTTCGGATGCCATTGACCGTCTTAATTTCAAGGCCCAGACTGACAGCGCCCTCCTTGGCGAGGACACGGATTTTAAAATTAAAATCATCCCGGACAAGGAAAATAAAACCCTGACCATTTCCGACAACGGCATCGGCATGACCTATGAGGAAGTGGTGGAAAACATCGGCACCATTGCCCGCAGCGGCACTGCCGCTTTTATGCAGGCCATGGAAAATGCCGGGAACAAGGATATTCTGGCCCCGGAACTCATCGGCCAGTTCGGGGTGGGCTTTTACAGCGCTTTTATCGTGGCGGACAACATCACCCTGGTCACCCGGGCGGCCGGCGAAAACACCGCCACCCGGTGGGAATCTTCCGGTGACGGATCCTACACCATTGAACCGGCGGAAAAAGAACGCCGGGGCACGGATGTGATTCTGACCCTGCGGCCGGTGGAAAAAGATGAGCAGGATTTTACCGAAGAATGGACCATCCGGCAAATTGTGAAAAAACATTCGGATTTTGTCACCTATCCCATTGTCATGGATGTGGAAAGAGATGAATTTGAAACAGACAAGGACGGCAAGCCGGTGCTGGATAAAGACGGCAAGCCGGTCAAAAAAGGAAAAAAGGTTGAAGAAGAAACCTTAAATTCCATGAAAGCCATCTGGGCCAAAGATAAAAAGGATGTGACGGACGAAGAATACAAAGACTTCTACACCCATATCAGCCACGACTGGAATCCCCCCCTTTCCCGTCTTCACCTGAAACTCGAAGGCATCACCGAATACAGCGCCCTGCTCTACATTCCCGCCCAGGCGCCGTTTGACCTGTTCATGCCGGAACGTAAACACGGGGTTCAGCTTTACTGCCGGCGGGTGTTTATCATGGATGACTGCAAAGAGCTGATTCCGGAATACCTTCGCTTTGTCAAAGGGGTGGTGGACGCCCCGGATCTGAACCTGAATATCAGCCGGGAAATTCTTCAGCAGGACGCCCTGGTCCGGAACATCAAAAAAAATCTGGTGAAAAAAATTCTGGACCACCTGGAACAGATGCCTGCGGAAGAATATGAAAAATTCTACAATGAATTCGGCGCGGTCATCAAAGAAGGAATTCATTCGGACTGGGGCAACCGGGATAAACTTGCGAAACTGGCCCGGTACAAAACCACCAAATCCGACGGCAAATGGGTTTCCCTTGAAGTATACGTCAAAAACATGAAGCCGGATCAGGAAGATATTTATTATATCACCGGCGACAGCCTGGGCGCCATCCTCAACAGCCCGCACCTGGAGACCCTGAAAGAAAAAGATTTTGAAGTGCTGCTCATGACCGACCCGGTAGATGAATTTGTGATCCAGAGCCTTCCGGAGTTTGAAAAAAAGAAATTCAAGAGCGCGGAAAAAGGGGATCTGGGCCTGGATGAGGTGGATGAATCCAGAAAAAAAAGCTTTTCCTCGCTGTTTGACGCCATTAAAAATCACCTGGAAGACAAGGTAAAGGATGTAAAACCGTCCTCTCATCTCAAAGACTCGGTTTCCTGCCTGTCCGGGGAGACCTATGATATGAGCGCGTACATGGAAAAACTGCTCAAGGCATCGGGCCAGCCCTTGCCGGAATCCAAACGGATCCTGGAAATTAACATCGCGCATCCGGTCATGGAAAAAATCCAGAAAATTTTTGAAACCAATAAAGAGGACGCATCCCTTGAAGATTACAGCGCCCTGCTCTATGATCTGGCGGTGGTGGGAGAAGGCGGAAAAATTGAAAATCCGGCCCGGTTCAACAAACTGATCGGCCAGCTCATGGCCAAGGCCCTTTAACGGTATTATAAAAAATTTGGACTTTTTACGATGCTGTCAATTCTTAATCACTTGCAATTATGGGAAAAGGATTATAGTATCACGACATTCGATATATAAAAAAACCGCCCTGAAATTTTCCCTGATGCGGATTACGGACCCGACTGGTTTTACATGGCACCCAAAAAGAAATTAAATGTAATGGTGGCCGATGATGAAGCCCATGTGCGCAAGCTCATCACCACGATTCTCAAAACCATGAACTGCGAAATTGTGGCGGAAGCGGGCGATGGCAGAAAGGCGGTGGAACTGTTTTATGAGCACAACCCCCACATGCTGCTGCTGGATATTAACATGCCGATCAAATCCGGCAAACAGGCCCTGGGGGAAATCAAAAAAACATTTCCCAATGCCTTTATCATCATGCTGACATCGCTGACGGACAAAGAAACCGTGGAGGACTGCATCGCCCTCGGGGCCACCGGGTTTATCCGCAAGGATCTGCCCATTGATGAAATGCGCGAGGTTATCAAAAAAACCTGGACCGCGTATCGCCGTTCCCTTCACGCCTGAGGCCAATGCCACAGCAACTAAACCGGATAATGCCGAGCAGACCCTAAAAAGATAAAACAGAGCAACCATGACTTCCAACGAAAAATACAATCTGGCGGAAATGCTCCGGGAAATCGAAGATGATGCACTGGAGCAGAAAAAAGATCTGAGCCAGGAAAAAAATATCTCCCAGGAGGCCATCACCGAACTGATGCTTACCAGCATTGCCAGAAAAAAGACCGGCACCTGATCCAATGGCACCCTGGCCCAAAACCTGATCCAAAAACACAATGACACCTCAATCCGGTTTTCTGACCCATGACCCAGTCCCCCAAAATTGAAAACCCCCGTTTTTTCAAACTGCTCAAGGAAAAAGAACTGATTCCGGACGGGTTTGTCGGCGATCTGCTTGCCGAGCTGGACGGCAATGCCCTGGATGTGCTCGCCACCCTGATCCAGAGCGGCATCGGCACCAAAAGACAATTATGCCAGCTGTGGTGCAATTCCATCGGTATTGCCCATGTGGATCTTGAAAAATCCCTGTTTCAGCCCCATGTGGTCCGCAAAATCCCCGAGCGGTTCGCCCGCCAGCATTATGTTATTCCCATCTACCAGATGGGCGATACCGTGACCGTTGCCACACCGGTGCCGGACAACAAGGTCCTTAAAAATCAAATCCGGCAGATGATCAACATGCCCGTTAATCTGGTATTTGCCCTGCCCCAGGATATTGAATGGGCCATTGAAAACGAATATCAGACCAACAGCGCTCTTTATGATTTTTTTGCCAAAATCGACACCCGCCGGGTGTTTGATGAAAACGCCGTCATTGACCATGCCCTGCTGGAAAAAATAGCGGGCAAAGAGGCTGTCAACCAGCTTCATGTGGCCCTGATCCTGCTGGGCATTACAGAGCAGGCCAGTGAAATCCAGATGATTCCGGAACAGGACGTCTGTTGCGTCATCTTTATTATCAACAGCCAGCCGCATGAACGCCTGCAACTGGCCCGGCCGGTTTATCAGCAGCTTGCCGAACGGCTGAAAACCCTGGCCAAAATCAAAGCAGACCCGGAAAACACTTCCGATCCTCACTACAGCCGGATTCTGTTTCCCACCCCCGGGAAAAAATTTGACATCCAGTTTCTCAGCCTGCCCGTGGAGACCGGGGATAAAATTTTTCTGAAGTTCATGGACCGAAACCCCCTTGCCCGGCGGCCGGATCTGGCAGAAATGTATCTGTCTGTGGGCAACCTGCATTTGATTCAAAAACAGCTGATGGAAAAAACCGGCATAATGCTTGTCTCAGGACTGTCCCCCGGGGATTACACCCCCCTTGCCTACGCGGGCATCCGTGAAATTCGGGCCAACAGCGACCGAAACGCCATAACCGTGGAAGACGCCCCGTTCTGGCTGCTGAAGGATGTGGAACAATACCATGTAAACCCGAAAGCGGCTTTTACCCGGGCCGATGCCATGGCCGCCGGCCTCAACCGTCAGCCGGATGTGCTTTTTGTCCAGAACATCCGGGATCCGGATATCACCGACCGCCTGAACACGGCTGCCGCGGACATTCTTGTTATCGGCGGCATTCAGGCGGAATCCGCCATTGACGCCCTGTTTTTATGCCAGAAACGTCTGGGCGGGGTGATTCGTGCCGTGATTCATCAGCAGATGGTGCGGCGGTTGTGTGACCATTGCAAAACCCGGCATCAGCTGCCCCTGGAATCCCTGCGGGAATTTTTTGTATTTGACGGCGCGCCTTCGGTTTACGCCTATCGCCCGGGGGGGTGCCCGTACTGCGGCAACACCGGATTTCAGGGCCGCATACCGGTGCAGGAAGTGCTGGTCGTTGATGACACCTTAAATGATCTGATCCATCACAACACGCCACCTGCGGAAATCAGAAAAAAATGCATTTCCCGGGGATTCCGGAGCCTGGAATATGACGGCCTAAAAAAAGCCCTCCGGGGCCTGATTTCATTTGAAGAAATTTCCGCGCTCCGGCCCGGACACTCCGGATAATTCGGACAATCCGGACACTAAAGACATAAAAAAATGGCCTTGATCATACAAAAACAGGAATTATCCCATGAATATTCTGATTGCGGATGATGATGCCGCGTCCCGGAAAATGATTTCCCGGTATCTGCAAAAAAAAGGATATGCAATATTTGAAGCGGAAAACGGCATTGACGCCTACACCGCCATCATTGAAAACGACATTCATATCGCGGTGATTGACTGGGTGCTGCCGGGAATGGACGGCATTGAGGTCTGCCGCACCATTCGCGAAAAACGAAAACAGCTTCATTATGTTTTTTTCATCATGCTCACGGCAAAAGAAGAAAAAAACGATATGATCCAGGGATTTGACGCCGGGGTGGACGAATACATCATGAAACCCGTCAATCTCCAGGAACTGAGCGCCCGGATCAAGGTCGGGGCCCGTATAGTGGGCCTGGAACAGCAGCTCATTGAAAAACAGCGGGAACTCACCGGTATGGGTGAAATGAAAAGCAAATTTATCGGTATTGTGGCCCATGACCTGAGAAATCCCCTGATCTCCATCCGGGGCTTCAGTGAACTGCTCTTAAAAGATGCGGAGCAGCTGGAAGCAGAGCAAAAAGAATTTCTGGCCATCATTCATTCCACCAGCAGAAACATGCTGGCCATGATCAATGATCTTCTGGATATTTCCCGCATTGAAACCGGCAATATGCAGATCACCCTTGAAACCGGCTCCCTGCTCCCCCTGATCGAAGAAAAAATTCAAATGATCAAACTCCAGATCGCCAAAAAGCACATCACCCTTCATCAGGATTTTTCGCCGGTCAGTCATGTGGCTTTTGATTCCCAGCGACTGGGACAGGCCGTTGACAACCTGATCTCCAACGCGGTCAAATTCTCCCCCAGCGGGGCCAATGTGTTTCTCAGCCTTCGGCAGGATGGGGATCTGGTCAAATTCAGCGTAACGGATGAAGGACCGGGCATTCCCCGGGAGGAGCAGCACCTGCTGTTTTCCGAATTTCATCGCCTGAGCATCCGCCCCACAGGCGGCGAAGCCAGTACCGGGCTGGGACTGGCCATTGCCAAAAGAATCATGGAAGCGCATGGGGGCATGGTTGAATTTGACAGCCAGGAAGGTGCGGGCTCCACCTTCAGCCTGATTCTGCCGGCAGCAGGCTGATCCGGCGCCCCATTTTTCAATTGCGTTTTCTGCCCGGGTTTTCTTCATGCCTTTTTTTGACACATCCGCCCAAAAACTGCCTGACGGGTGCCACCCCAGGTGCCCGGGATGCGCTCACCGGCACCTGCCTGTTCGCGAAAGTCTTGCCCGGAAACAGGCATGGCTGGGGGAAAAACTCGCCCCCTGGGCGGAAAGCCTCCAGCCCGTCTGCCCTGCCGGCGCTTTTTTTCAATGGGGATACCGCCATCGGGTGTGTCTGTCTGCCAGCTGGCAGGCCGGAAAATGGACCATGGGGCTGATAAAAAACAACACCGTGGTGCCCATCCCCGATTGTCCGGTGCATGCCCCCCAGATCCGGGACGCGGTGTCCCTTTTTGCCGCTGCGCTCCCGGACCCCGGGCGGTTTCCCCTGGCCTATTTTGTCCAGACCGGGGGCCAGGTGACCCTGGTGGTAAAATCCAAAAACCTGCCGGACATGCAATGGCTGACCCCTGCTCTGATGCAAGACATTGCCTGTATCGGCATCCAGGGGCTGTGGCTGCATCTCCATCCCTGCACCGGCAAAAAAATATTTGCCAAAAACACCTGGCACCTGATCTGCGGCGCGCCGCGATCCATAGATGAAAACGGTCTTATCCATGGCCCCCGCACGTTCTCTCAGCTTATCCCGCCCCTGTACCGGCAGGCCCTGTCCGCTGCGCAAGCGTTTCTTGCCCCCGGTGCAGCGGACATAATGGTGGACCTCTATTGCGGCATCGGCCCGACCCTGGCAAAATGGCAAAAAACCTGCCCAACAGTGATCGGCGTGGAACTGGATGGCGAAGCCGTGGCCTGTGCCCGGGAAAATACGCCGGATGTCACGATTTTACGGGGCAAGTGCAAAGACCGCATCCCCCAGCTAACAGCGGCAGCAGCAGCTTTCGAACGGCGGCGGCTGTATGTGAATCCCCCGCGGACCGGGCTGGAGCCGGAAGTGACCCAATGGATTGTCCGCACTTATCAGCCGGACCGCATGGCCTATCTCTCATGCAGCGCCGGCACCCTGGCCCGGGATCTGGCCCTGCTTGAAGCACACCGCTATCGGGTGGCGGCCCTTGTCCCGTTTGATTTTTTTCCCCGCACCCTTCATGTGGAAACCCTGGCCCTTATCGCGTCGCAGAAGTCTGTTGCCCCCTAAAGCACACTGCCGGTGTCCGCAAACCGGGAAAGCACCAGCCAGGTTTTCACATCCATTTTGGTGCCGGGATCCGCACACAGATCCGCCGCCTGCCGGGGGTCAACCAGAAGCGGGGTAATGTCTTCGGAATCGGTACTGCCCTGCGCAGACAAGGTGCCGGTGCATTCCACATACACCATGGCAACGGATTCATCCGTCATGCCGGAAGAAGAATATACCGGCGGGCTGATGCGCAGGATGCGGGTCACCAAAAGCCCGGTCTCTTCCTGAAGCTCCCTGCGGGCAGATGTTTCAACGGTTTCCCCGGGATCCACCAGGCCGGCGGGAAAACCGTACTGATAATCTCCCAGCGGCACCCGGAATTCCCGAATAATCGTTAGCTTCCGGGCATCAGCATGAAGTCCCACAATCACCACGGCATCGGGCAGATCGAATTTACCGGACACGCACCGGGGCGGATCCCTGCGGGAGGCAAAACTCCAGCGTTTTTCCCGGCCTGCGGTATCTTCATAGACGATTTCATACATGTTCAGATAAGGATAATCGGTTATCTTTTTAACAGATGCTGTTTTCACAAAAACCTCCTGATCCGGAAAAATTTTTGAATTACCGCCGGATAAAAAACCACGTTTGCCGCAAAAACACAACACCGGGCAGCTGCCGGACAACATAAATTTTTTCTGATTCTTTTTCAAACGCCGCAACCCCGGAAAAATAAAATTCGAACAGGTGCATGAAAAAACACTTTCCAAACTTGACATCCGTTTGGCAATCCCTTAAACTGCCGTTCATGCTGTAAAACAGCATTTACAGAAAAAAATAGCTGTTCGTATCGTTTAACAGCTGGCCAGGACCGTCAGGGACAACAGACTGCCGGCGAATACGAACATTGTCCGAACCGTATTTTTCCGTTTGCCGAAGTGGTCTTTTTTGACCTTTTTTGATCTTTTTTGACCTTTTTTGATCATGGAACCAGTGCCGTGTAAACTCACACAACAGGAAGGAGATCTGCATGGAAAGGAAAAAGGAAGAATTTTATACCCGACTGGAGAAGAAAGGCGTCACGCGCAGGGATTTCATGAAATACTGCACGTTTCTGACTGCCACGATGGGGCTCAACGCGTCTTTTGTTTCCAGGGTGGCAGATGTTTTTGCAGCGCCCAGGCAAAGGCCGCCGGTCATCTGGCTTAATTTCGCCGAATGTACGGGGTGCGCGGAAAGTTTTCTGCGGTCATCTTATCCCTGGGCAGACGAAATTGTGCTGGAACTGATCAACCTGGAATATCAGGAAACCATTATGGCGGCATCCGGCCACCAGGCGGAAGAAAGCCTGAAACAGGCGGTGGAAAAACACAAAGGAAAATTTATCTGCATCACCGAAGGCGCCATTGCCACGAAATATGACGGCGCCTACGGCAAAATCGGCGGCCGCACCTTTCTGGAAGTCGCCAAATCAGTGATTCCCCACGCCAAGGCCACCATTGCCTACGGCACCTGCGCCAGCTTCGGCGGGGTTCAGGCGGCAAAGCCAAATCCCGGCGGCTTCAAGGGCGTGGGAGAAGCCCTGGATATTAAAACCATCAATATTCCGGGCTGCCCGCCCAATCCGGTCAATCTCGTGGGAACCATTGTAAATTATCTGCTGCTGGAAAATCTTCCTCAGCTGGATTCCCTGGGACGACCGCTGTTTGCCTATGGCAAAACCGTTCATGACCAGTGCCCCCGGCGGGGTCATTTTGAGGCCGGCGAGTTTGTGCGCGAATTCGGGTCCAAAGAAGCGGAAAACGGCTGGTGTCTCTATCATATGGGATGCCGCGGTCCCATGACCTACAACAACTGCCCCATTGTCAGGTTCAACGACGGCACGAGCTGGCCGGTACAGGCCGGGCATCCCTGCATGGGATGCAGCGAGCCCGACTTCTGGGACAGCATGTCCCCGTTTTATGAATCATTCTAAACAAAAAAACCCTTGACCGATAATTATCTAATTCTTTCCGCCTAACAGAAAGGACATATTATGGGAAAACGAATCATTATCGATCCGATTACCAGAATAGAAGGCCACTTGCGCATCGAAGTGGAGATTACAGACGGCAAAGTATCCAATGCCTGGAGCTCCGGCCAGCTCTTTCGCGGCATTGAAATTATTCTGCAGGGCCGTGACCCCCGGGACGCCCAGCATTTTGTCCAGCGCTCCTGCGGGGTCTGCACCTATGTCCATGCCCTGTCATCCGTCCGGGCCGTGGAAAACGCCGTGGGCGTCGAAATTCCGGACAATGCCCGCCTGATCAGAAATCTTTTGCACGGTGCCCAGTATCAGCATGACCACATTGTCCACTTTTACCATCTCCATGCCCTGGACTGGGTGGATATTGTCAGCGCGCTCAAAGCCGACCCGGCCGCCACTTCAAAACTGACCGACAATGTGTCAAATTCTCCATGGGGCGGTATTAATTATTACAAAAATGTTCAGGCCAGATTGAGCACGTTTGTGGAAAGCGGCCAGCTCGGCCCCTTCCAGAACGCCTACTGGGGACACAGCGCCTACAAATTGCCGCCGGAAGCCAATCTCATGGCCGCGGCCCATTACCTTGAAGCCCTGCGTCTGCAGGCCAAAACCGCCCGCATGCATGCCATTTTCGGCGGTAAAAATCCCCATCCCCAGTCTCTGGTAGTAGGAGGCGTCACTTCCATCCGGGATCTTTCACCGGAACGGCTGGCGGAATTTCTCTTCACCTGGAAAGAAACCCAGGAATTTGTCAAAAACGTCTACATTCCGGATCTGCTGGCAGTTGCCTCCTTTTATAAAGACTGGGGCGGTATCGGCGGCACCACCAATTTCCTTACCTGGGGGGATTTCCCGGAAACCGGCAAAGAACCGGAAAGTCTCTACATGCCCCGGGGATTTATCAAAGACCGGAACCTTAAAAAAATCCTGGATGCGGAACAGGAAAAAGTCACCGAGCACGTGGCCCGGGGCTGGTATGAAAAAGGCGATCCCAAACACCCCTATGAAGGGGAAACCAAGCCCGCCCATGGCGACTACAAGCCGGATGACGGCAAATATTCCTGGATCAAAGCCCCCCGCTACAACGGCGCTTCCAGTGAAGTCGGCCCCCTGGCCCGGGTGCTGGTGGCCTATGGAAAAGGGCAGCCGGAGATCAAAGCCACCGTGGACAGTGTGGCCAAACAACTGGATATTCCGCTCCCGGCCCTGTTTTCCACCCTTGGTCGCACCGCGGCCCGGGGCATTGAGACCTTGGTCATCGGCCAGCGAATGGAAAACTGGATAAACGAACTCATTGGAAACGTCAAAAACGGCGATAAAAAAGTCTACCAGAAATGGGAAATGCCGGATGAAGCCATGGGATACGGCCTGAATGACGTTCCCCGGGGCGCTCTGGGCCACTGGATTAAAATCAAGGACAAAAAAATCGGCAACTACCAGTATGTGGTGCCGTCCACCTGGAACCTGGGGCCGCGCTGTGAAAATGGCAAACTGGGCCCGGTGGAAGAAGCCCTGATCGGCACGCCCATTGCCGATCCCAAACAGCCCCTTGAAGTGCTGCGGACCGTGCATTCTTTTGATCCCTGCATTGCCTGCGCCATTCATGTGATTGACCCGAACTCCAATGAAGTGTACAAAATAAGAGTGACCTGATCCCATTGAATATAAACGGATCAATTGTCAGCAAAAGTCATTGGAATCTGATCTTTGGTTAAACCGTATTGCCGGCCCTCCGGTTTCCTGTTGTACCTGAAAACCGGAGGGCTTTTTTTACACACCCGTCACCTTTGACACACCAGCCAATGGAACCGACGATTATGAGCGCTTCTCATGTGATGATTCTCGGTGTGGGCAACATCCTTTTAAGCGATGAAGGAGTTGGCATCCGGGTCATTGAATATCTGGACAAGCATTATGAATTTGCGGACAATGTTTCCGTGATTGACGGCGGAGTGCTGGGCATCAATCTCATGGGGGTCATTTCCGAAGCCGATCACCTGATTGTGGTGGATGCCATCCGCAACGGCGGTAATGCCGGCGATTTGTACCGGATTGCCGGAGACGCCATTCCGGAACGGATCCGGGCAAAAAACTCCCTGCATCAGATTGATTTTCTGGAAGCCCTCACCCTGTGCCAGGCTTTGGACAAAGTGCCGGAAACCGTCATCGTCGGCGTCGAACCCGTGGACATCGAGACGGTAAGTATTGAATTAACGCCCCTGATCCGGGACCGCGTTCAGCCGGTCATCGAAATGGTTCTGAAAGAGCTTGACCGCCTGAATGCCCGCTACACCCAAAGGAGCCTGTAGGTATGTGCCTTGCCATCCCCTCCATGATCACCGCCATCAACGGCCCCATCGCCACCATTGACGTGGACGGGGTCCGGCGGGAAGTCAGCCTGATGCTGCTGGAAGATGCCGCGGTAGGCGATTATGTGATTGTACACGCTGGATTTGCCATTCAGAAACTGGAAGAAGATGTGGCCAGAGAGTCTCTGGCAATATTGCGGGAAGCCATGGAACGAATGGATGCGGCAAATGAAAAAAGCGGCAGCAGATAACGGTTACGCCGGATCCGGTTCAGCGATTTCAATGGAACTGACTTCCAGTTCCCGGCCGGAAATCATGTCAAGGGCGGTGCTGCTGCATTCCGGACACGAAAATGCCGTTTTATCGACTTCCCACTGATTGCCGCAGTTGCGGCACCGGGCAATGGACGGAATTTCTTCAATAACCACTTCCGCCCCTTCCAATGGTGTTTCCCGGGACGCCACCGCAAAACAGAAACTCAGGCTGTCCGCCACCACCCCTGAAAATTTTCCGATCCGCAGCCGTATCCGTTCTACTTTTACATCTTTGAGTTCCGGCGGAATAGATGCGGTGGCCACTTCAATGACTTGCAGCGCAATACCCATTTCATGCATAATTGTTTCCCGGAAAGAAACTGCCGGCGGGTCATCAGCCTTTTACAGCAATACGTTGCCGCAGTTTGGTTTATGGCGCGCCCGGAGGGATTCGAACCCCCGGCCTACGGATTCGAAGTCCGGCGCTCTATCCAGCTGAGCTACGGGCGCACAAGAAAACAAAACCGATGCAGGCAGCGGCCTGCAACGGTTGTTTATTCTGATGGGGTGAGTGATGGGACTTGAACCCACGGCATCCTGGGCCACAACCAGGTGCTCTACCAACTGAGCTACACCCACCATAGAAAGTGTTATTGTTTAACAAACCGGTTTCACCTTTTCAAGATATTTTTATCATAATCGTAAAATAATGAATTCGCAAGCCTGTCTTTTCTTATGCAGCCAGAAACTTTTATTGACCACGAAGGGTATTTTTATTACATTTTTTCTTCATTTACCTCTGCCGCTTCAAAGGAAACTCAAAAATGAATCATATTATGATTTTTATTGTACAGACCATTTTCAGCCTCGTGTTTGCCGTTATTATCAGCAAACTGTTCCGGCCCGACGCCACGTTCCTTTTTATCGCCGGGCTGGCCGCCTTTCTGCTTGCCGCATCCTATGGAATGGCATATTTGAGAAAAAGAAAAACAGATAACCCATCGGACACCCCATGACCAGTTCCCCTTCCAAACAAATTATCCTTGGCACGGCCGGTCATATCGACCACGGCAAAACCAGCCTGATCAAAGCCATCAGCGGATATGATACGGACCGGCTGAAAGAAGAAAAAAAACGCGGCATCACCATTGAACTGGGGTTTGCGTCCCTGGATCTTTCCTCCGGCATTCATATCGGGATCGTTGATGTGCCGGGGCATGAAAAATTCGTTAAAAACATGGTGGCCGGCGCCACAGGCATTGATGTGGTGACCATGATTATCGCCGCAGATGAAGGCGTGATGCCCCAGACCCGGGAACACCTTGAAATCTGCACCCTTCTGGGCATTCAATACGGATTTGTGGTGCTCACCAAAATGGACATGGTGGACGAAGAATGGGCCGAACTGGTGCAGGAAGACATCCATTCCTTTGTGGAAGGCACTTTTCTGGAGGATGCCCCGGTTCTTCCCGTATCATCCGTCACCGGCCAAGGAATTCCGGAACTGCTCGCCACGCTGGATGACTACTGCAACCACATATCCGTTAAAAAACCCGGCGGTATTTTCCGGCTTCCCGTGGACCGGGTGTTCACCATGAAAGGGTTCGGCACTGTCATTACCGGCACCCTGATATCCGGAAGCATTTCCCTGGGCGAAACCGTCCGGATTTATCCGGGGGAGACCCGATCCAAAATCAGAGGACTTCAGGTCCATGACCATCAGGTAACTGCTGCGGAAGCCGGCATGCGGACAGCCATCAATTTTCAGGGAATTGAAAAAGCGGTTGTCAACCGGGGGGATGTGGTGGCCCGGCCGGACACGCTGATCAATTCCTACATGCTGGATGTGGAACTCTACCTTTTGCCCAGCAATCCCCGGGTGCTTAAAAATCGGGTGCGGGTACGGCTGCACACCGGCACCAGTGAAGTCCCCTGCATCGTTATCCTGCTGGACCGGGACAGCCTGGACCCCGGGGAGTCCGCTTTTGTGCAGCTCCGCCTGGAAACCCCCATGGCCTGCATCAAGGATGACCGGTTTGTCCTGCGCAGTTATTCGCCGGTGCGAACCCTGGGCGGGGGGCGAGTTCTCAATCCGGTGCCGAACAAACACAAGCGGTTCCGGGATCAGACCAATGCTGATCTCAAAGCTCTGGCCAATGCGGACGAACAAGGTATCATCCTTTTGAATGCCAGAGAAGCGGGCTACAGGGAACTCAGCCATGCTGAAATTCCGGTTATGACCAATCTTTCCGGAAAGCCCCTTGAAAAACACCTCCAGATGCTGTTGTCCAAACAACTGCTCGTTCAGACGGACAGGGAAAACAAGCGCTATCTTCATAAAGACACCGGAGAGCTGTTTGCTTCGGATATGCTGGCCCTGCTCACCGCCTACCACAGGGACCACCCCCTCAAAAGCGGCATGTCCAAAGGAGAATTAAAAGCAAAATTTCCGCGGATAATGAGTGAAAAACTTTTCAATTTTCTGCTCAATGCGCTGGCATCTGCTGGCAGCATCATCATAGCGGAAAACACGGTCCGGCTGCCGGGCCATGAAGTGACCCTCAAGGCGGACCAGTCCGACATCAAAGAAAAAATCATTCAGACGTATCACGCCAGCGGACTTCAGCCCCCCTATTTTAAAGAATTGACAGCCACCCTTGGCACGGAGCCCAAAGAGGCCAAAAATGTGCTCATGCTCCTGGTCAAGGAAGGCACCATCATCAAAGTCAAAGAAGACCTTTTTTTTCATGCGGATGTCATCCGCGAGCTGCAGCAGCGGCTGACGGACTTTTTAAAAGCCCACAGAGAAATCACCACGCCTCAGTTTAAAGAGATGACAGGTGCATCAAGAAAGTATACAATACCGCTGCTGGAATATTTTGACGCCACCGGTTTTACCATCCGGGTAGGCGATATCCGGCAGCTCAGAAAACAATAACCAGACCCGCAGCCAGCGGCGCCGGGCCAGGATGTTTATAAAGCGGTGCAGGTACAGGAGGAGACGAAATGGTACAATCAGATGTTGCTGGAAAAGAGTTCCAAATATTTCTATGGGCGCGCATTGCCGGCGGATTGATCGCCGCTGTTTTCCTTGTATGGATTGCGGTAAAACTGATTGGCTACATCCATCCGACCGACAGCCACCCTTCCGAAAACACGCACGGGGCGACCCCAGCCACTGAAGCCGGAACCCACAGTGAAAACCCCGCCTGCGCGACAACCGACGGCCATTCCATGCCCCTGGAAACAGCCGATGACCCCCACGGTGGAGACACTGCCCACGGGACGGCCCCGGTATTCAGCGGGCCCAAAGGCGTTGCTTTTGTGGAAGCCCTGATCTCGCCTCTTGAATATGAGCTTAAAGAACGCTTCTGGGGATGGCGGCCCAATGATATCATTCAATTCACGGACAATGTGAACCAATACCAGCTGGGAGTGCTTGAGGTCACCCGCCGCATCAGCACCCGGCTCACGGAAAACATCTCCAGAACCGGCAGCACGGCCGCAATCAACAAATACCTGGAGCGGGCCATGAACGCGCTGATGATCCGGGCGGACCGCTATCTTTTCCCGTCCGCGGAAAATCAGTATATTGAAGCTGTTGAAAACCTGAAGCGGTATAAAAAGCAGCTGATTTCCGGCGAAGCATCTTTTTACAACCGGGCGGACAATCTGATTCCCCTGCTGGAGTCCCTGGCCGAACTGGTGGGCAGTTGCGATGAAAACCTGGTAAAGCATACGGAAAGCAACGGCGAGCCGGTCAGCACCTTTTCCGCGGACAATTATTACTATTATGCCAAGGGCGTTGCCAGTGCGCTGCTGCCGGTCCTTCACGCCATTGAATATGATTTCGAACGAATCCTTGAAGTCCGGAGCGGGGCCGACATTCTGCATCATGCCGTTGAATCCTGCCATCACGCGGCAGAAATGGAACCGTGGCTGTTTATCACTGAAAGCAGCCTGAACGGCATTTTTGCCAATCACCGGGCCAACATGGCAGCTCCCATCAGCCATATCCGGTTTTATATCAGTTTGCTGGCATCGACCCTGGCGACGTAGGGGGGGGTAGAAGGTGAAAGGTGAAAGCTCAAAGCTGAAAGGTGAGAGGTGAAAGCTGAAAGGCTGAAGGGCGAAGGGGGAGAGGAACCAAGGCAGGTTTTTCCGGAACCCCGTATTCTGTGATTACTTACAATTTTTATATCAGATCAATAAACCCTGAGGCAATCGCGTCCGCAAACAGCATGCCTTTCCTGGTAAGACCGCAGTAATCGCCGGATCGTTCCAGAAGGTTGTCTGCCTGATACCTTTCGATCACTGCATCAAACATTTGATCAAAAACGACATCAAAGCGTTTGTCAAACTCCGAAACCAGCATCCCGTCCACACACCGCAGGCGCAGATAAAAGGTTTCCATCATCAGCTGCCGCGGCGTCAGATCTTCTTTTGCTTGTGTCGGTAATCTTCCCTGGCGGATCTTTTCCAGGTAATCGTCAAGACTGCGGGCGTTCCAGAACCGCTGATTTTTCGTAAACGAATGGGCGGACGGCCCGAAACCGAAATACGGCAAGTGGTTCCAGTATTTCTGGTTGTGCCGTGAACGGGTTTCAAAAGAGGCGGCAAAATTGGACACTTCATATTGTAAAAACCCGTTTTTCGCCAAAAAGCGGGGGGTCAACGCATAGAGCCGGGCCACCTGATCATCGGGCAGGGCCTGAAACCGGCCGCTGCGCAGATCCTCTGTCATCCGGGTGCCAGGCTCATAGGTCAGAATATAGCAGGACAAATGCCGGGGATTCAGGCGAACCGCCGCCCGCAAATCGGATTCCCACAGGGCTTCACTCTGCCCGGGGAGCCCGTAAATCAGATCCAGACCCATATTGTCAAACCCCGCGGCCCTAGCCTGCTCCACCGCGCGCACCCCGTCATCAGCCGAATGAATCCTGGATAAAAATAAAAGCGCGGCATCCTGGAAAGACTGCACGCCAATATTGATGCGATTAACACCGGCCTGGCGAAAAGCCGCCAGGTTGCGGCTGTTTACGGTGCCGGGGTTGACTTCCATGGTGATTTCTGCCGCCGAAGCCACGTTAAACCGGCTGCATGCCGCGTCAATCAACTGCTGAATCGCTTTCGGCGGAAGCAGTGACGGGGTGCCGCCCCCGAAATAAAGGCTGTCCGCGCAAAAATCCGCATCCGGTGTCATCTTGATTTCGGCCGCCACCGCCGCCACATATTCCGGAATGCGATCTAAATCCGTGCATGAATAAAAATCACAATACGGACATTTGCGAACGCAAAACGGCACATGAAAGTAGATGCCGCCGGGTTGTTTTAATGATTTATCCATATCTGCTTCGGTACGTCAGACCGGTCGGCACGATGGGCCGGGTCTTTATTTGTCTTTCTTTGAGCTGTTCTTAAAAAACAGGGTTCCAGGATAACGCTTTTTTTATCTATATCATCGGTACGGACAATGTGATATACAATTTTATAATATTTATCTTGACTCCGCAAAAGCCTCATACCATTATTTTTGATTGTTGTATATATATGTAATCTCATATAGTTTGTTACGGACAACCTGATAATTTCATTTTAACACCTCACGGACCATGGAATTTAAAACATCCGGTTTCAAAATATTAGAAAACAGCAACTGCCCCTTGTATCAGCAGGGAGATGAATTCACCGTAACCGGCCGGACCCTTTCCCTTGGGGGAAAACCCGCCTGCCTTACCCTGATACGGGACCTGCTGTCGGAACTGACCCAATGCCAGGGGGGGCCGCTTCAGAAAGGGCCGATTACGGAAACCCATGAATTCAGCTGCTCCGGGTACCAGACCCAGTGCGCGGGCACCATCCGGCTTTTATATCAGCTGGGGGGAATATCCGGCAAAACAACTGGCAATGGAATCGATCCAAAACTGGCAGCCCTTTGCCGGGACCTGAACAATTTCTCCATCTTTAAAACCTTAAAAGAGCATGAAGTCCAGGAAATCATACCCTATTTCAAAATTCAGGAAGTTAAAAAAGGCAAAATTCTTCTGCGAAAAGGCGATCGGGGCGACAATCTTTTTATTATCCTGGACGGAAAAGTCGAAATTATCGGAGACTACGGCGTCAGCATCACCAACCTCAGCCGCGGGGAAATCTTTGGAGAAATGAGCCTGCTGACGGGCAATCCGGTCAGCACCAAAGTAAAGGCGGTTGAAGATACCCGGGTGATGTGCATGCCGGGAAATTATTTCCGAATGATCCTGAACCGGTTTTCCCCGCTTCAGATGTATTTTACCCGCCTCCTGGCCCGGCGGCTTGCCCAGTCCAATATTGAACGCTCAAAACAGATTTCTTCGGGCATGTCTGGCAATCTTTCTGAAATCAGTGTGACAGAATTGCTGCAGGCCCTTAACATGACCCAGAAAACCGGCATCCTGGCCCTGGTTTCCCCCCAGGGGGATTCCCGAATCTGCCTGAAAGACGGCAACATTGTATTAGCGGAATTTGCCGGCCGGACCGGAGAGGCGGCGTTTTTTGAAATCGTCAAACAAAAGCGCGGCAATTTCACCTTCCAGCCCGGACTGCCCCCCCATGAAATGAACGCTGAAAAAATCGGCGATTTCATGTATCTCATTATGGAAGCCATGAACCGTCTGGATGAGGAAAGTGCTAACGGGGACGGCCTTGAAGACGATTAGAAGTTGAACCCGTTTTCCCGACTGAACCCCCTGCGCAGTTCTGAATTTACCTGAAATAAATATGCTTGACTTTTAACGGTAATGCATTTATTTTTTTCCATCATTTGTTGGAAACATACCTTTAGTTTAAATGATGGGAAATTCTGGAGCGGATCTCATGGACTTTAAATTCACCAAATCACAAACAGAAGTTCAAAAAGCGGCCCGGGAATTTGCCCGGGGCGAATTTGACAAGGAAGTCATTGTTGAACTTTCAAAAGCACAAAAGATCCCGGACAGCATCACCGCAAAAGCCGGAGAACTGGGGTTTATCGGTATTCATTTTCCGGAAGCCGTTAACGGCGGCGGCATGGGGATACTCGAATACGTGCTCGTGGCAGAGACCTTCTGCCGCAAAGATTCCACCCTTGGAACCGCACTCATGTTTTCGTCCTATGGCGCGGAATGCCTGCTGCGAAACGGGGATACCAGTTTGAAAGCCAAATTCCTGCCTGAAATCGCTGACGGCAATTTGACCTCCACGGCCGCGTTTCTGGAGCCCGGACAGGGGAGCGATCTTTTCAAAATTTCCACCCGGGCGGAAAAAGACGGAGACCACTGGATTATCACAGGAAAAAAAGTGCTGGTGCCGGCCGCTGCCGCTGCCGGTATTTATATCGTGCTGTGCCAGACAAATCCTGATGCGGATCCCGCCGCCGCCGGCATGGCCCTTTTTCTTGTGGAAAAACAACGTAAAGGCCTCTTCATTGAAAACCCCCGCCAGAACATGGGCAGTCGGATGCTGCCGCTGGCAGACATCACTTTTGACCATGTGGCGATTCCGGCAGACCATCTCATGGGAAAAGCGGGCACCGGCTACCGCCTTACACAACAATTTTTCACGGAAAACCGGATTCAGATTGCGGCCCAGGCCTTGGGAACCGCTCAGGGCGCTTTTGACCGGGCCCTGGATTACGTTAAACAGCGCGCGCAGTTCGGTAAAAAACTGGCCCAGTTCCAGGTTACCCGCCACAAACTGGCGGACATGGCATCAAAAATTGAAGCTGCCCGGTATCTGACCTATTATGCGGCCTGGTGTTTTGACAAGGGCCAGGCAAATGCGCACCTGGCTGCCATGGCCAAGATGACGGCCACCCGGGCCGCCCTGGAAGTGACGGATGAAGCAGTGCAGCTTTTGGGCGGATACGGCTACATGACCGAGTATGAAGTGGAACACTTTTACCGGGATGCCAAAACAGCGGAAATTTTTCAGGGGACGCAGGCCATGCAGAAAGATATTATTGCAGACGGCATTATCGGTAAACTGAAATAACCCGGCAGGCAGGGAGCTGACACAATGGAAATTTTAAATTATACAGATGCGCACCAAGACTTCAGAAAGCGTCTGAGAACTTTTCTGGCAGAAGAGATCACCCCTCATGTGGACCAGTGGGAAGCCGACTATATCGTGCCCAAAGATGCCTGGCAAAAAATGGGGGCAGCCGGATTTCTCTGCACCTGGGCCGCGCCGGAATACGGCGGCAGGGGCGGCGATTTTCTCTACTCCGTGATCTGCGCCGAAGAAATGGCCCGGACCAACCACACCGGCCTTTGCAGTATGCTGCACAGCGATATCATCGTACCCTATATCGACGCGTTCGGCACGGACGCCCAGAAAAAAAAATACCTGCCCGGGTGCATTTCCGGGGATATTATCACGGCGGTGGCCATGACCGAGCCGGACGCGGGCAGCGATCTTGCCGCCATGCAGGCAACCGCGGAAAAAGACGGAAATGAGATCATCCTCAACGGCAACAAGACTTTTATTTCAAACGGCATCAACGCCGATCTGGTGATTGTGGCCGCCAAAAATCCGGCCGAAAAAAATCCCTATCAGGCCGTATCCTTATACATCGTCGAAGACGGCACCCCGGGATTCAAACGGGGCCGCCACCTGGATAAAATGGGATTTTTCAGCCAGGACACAGCAGAACTGTTTTTTTCCAACTGCCGGATTCCTTCAGAAAATATCCTGGGTCAGGAAGGCATGGGGTTTATGATGCTCATGGAAAAACTCCAGCAGGAACGGCTTATGTGCGCCATCGGGGCCCAGGCCGCGGCGGAACTTATGCTGGAATGGACCATTGATTACTGCAAAACCCACACAAATGCCGCGGGAAAACCCATTTCCAAATCCCAGGCCGCGCAGTTCGCCATCGTGGAGATGATGACGGATGTCAAAGTCGGCCGCGCGTTTCTGGACAAGCTCATCTGCAGTCACGCTGCCGGTGAAAACGTGGTGGTGGAAACCTCCATGGCCAAATACTGGATCACGGATCTGGATAAAAAAATCGCCTCCCAATGCCTGGACCTTTTCGGGGATTTCGGCATCACCGAAGACTGCCCCGTGGCCCGGGGATTCCGGGACGTGCGGGTCATGTCCATTTTTGCCGGCACCAATGAAGTGATGAAAGGAATCGCCGCCAAATTCCTGGGGCTCTGATTGTTTTTCGTAAAAAATCCAAATTCTGTGTTGCGCTTTACCCTCAGCTGCTTCAACTTTTATGTTCATGGGCAAAGAGAAACCGGCATCATTTCAATTCAGTCCTGTTGGATGGGTGAAGAAAATTTCAATTTTTAAAAATTGGGAAAACTATGGGTGTTGGGATGTGTTCGCCGGATCAAGCGGCTTAAAATTGATTTCAATTATAAAGCCTGCGACTTTAGCAAATTTTTCAATGGTTGAAAGCTTTGGAGAGCTTTTTGAATTTACATTTTCAAGCCTGGAAATATTGCTTTTTTTTGTGTTTAAACGATCTGCAATTTCTTCTTGAGTCAGACCGGCTTCCTTTCAGATTCTGATTAATTGTTTTCTTAGCGCATAAGCAGGAGACAGCAGTTCATACTCTTTTTTTACTTCCGGACACTGTAACGCCTTTTTTTTAAATTCTTTATATGATGCTTAAAGAATCCTTAGAGGCTGATAGAAAACAATTTGGCCACAAACCCTGAACAATCATGAAAAATATTTGCTTAATATATTGTGTGCCTGAAAAGTGAGAAATACTGATCGGTATCGACATGCCTCACTTCTGAAATTTTTTGCAATACTGAAAGATTGACAAATTCTTTACAGGAAAAAGCATGGCCATTATCTGGCAGTCAAAAAAGATTTGCTTGAAAATATATCACTAAGTGCTATATTAAAATTAATGAAAAAATTAATGACAAAACATTTTTCAAAATGGGCGGCCAAACAAAAAATCCCGAGACATGAGCTCTTTCTCGCATTGACAGAGATCATGGCTGGAAATTTTGAAGCTAATCTCGGGAGAAATCTATATAAAAAAAGAATCCATTTTAAGGGCCAGGGTAAAAGCGGCAGCGGACGAACCATTATTTGTTACAAAAAAGACGATCGCGCAATTTTCGTCCATGGCTTTGCTAAAAACGAAAAATCAAATTTGTCAAAAAAGGAACTTATTGCTTTTAAAGAGTTATCAAAAATTCTATTGAGGCTATCTCCGGAAGAAATTGAAATAGCCATAAAAAATAAAGACTTAATTGAGGTAAAATCATGAGAAAATCCATTGCCACATCTATTACAAATACAGTCAGAGATCTGCATAAAAGTGGCTTAATTGATGATATTACAATGAAAAATATCGAAAACCTCTGTGTCCCCGAGGTTCAGGAGTATACCCCTGAAAAAATTATTTCCATAAGAAA
>JAABSH010000044.1 GCA_011390465.1 Desulfobacteraceae bacterium | reverse complement strand
GTTTCCGCAGCCAGGCTATGGGAACCGCTTGCGCAGATAATGGCAAAAATAAAAAACAAATGGCGAATGGTAAGGTTAGATGGATTCATTAAATCACTCTTTGGGGTTTCTTTCTTATGATAGCAGCCAGGCGGTGCATGGGCTGTTTTTGTTTTGCAAAGATCAGGCTTTTGATGTTGATTGAACGCAAATACAAGTAAATTATATATAAAAAACCCGGATTGTCAAAACAAATGGGGAAGGGGTCAAACCTTGATTAGTGATTAGAGAGGGCCGTGCGCATTTGCAAAAAAATGCCGGCAGGGGATCTCATGGCGTGGTTTTGGCTGCCGCTGTGTGGTTTTCTCTTGATCTTTATCAGAACGGCAACCCCTTTAATTTTCAAGCGGTTGTTTCGTTCTTATGTCTTCCCTGCCTGAAGGCCGCTTTCAGTGTGTCCGCGAGGGCATACCATGTAACGCCTTACGGCGTCACTACAAGCCAGAGCTTCCTGAGCTTGCGGGAAACGGATAGCCGGATACTCTTTTTAGGTATCCGCGTTCATCCGCGTGCATCTGCGGCTAAATACAAATTACCACTGCAATACATTGATAAAGCAGGATTTGTTGCCATCGGCATCTTTTGCAGCGACCTGGGCCGCTGTCAGGATTTCCGATACCGGGCCGATGGGGCCGTGCATCTGATCTTCGCTTTTGCCGTCGGTGGTGATCTCCTGCAGCATATAATACCAGGTGTTGCCATTGGTCAGGTCTGCATCACAATCCACATAAGTATAGGCAGCGCCCCGGGTATCCAGGTTGGCGTTTGAAGCGATAAATTTTTCAATGCGGGTATAATCCCCCAGCCGCCGGTGGCTGCGCCAGAGATAGAACCCCGCGGTATCGATTTCCGTGGCGGTTTCCCATGCAATGGCCACGCACCCGTCGTCCGGAATGGCGGTGAAAGATGCCAGCGCAATGGCCAGAGGATCGTCCTGGCCGCCCAGCACATATTCGGTCCCGGTCTCATTGGTAAGGCTCAGTGTATCGTTGCCCGTATCCAGTGCTGCATCTGTGTCTTCCCATGTCGGATCGCAGAACTCATCCCGCCGGGCAAGATCCAGCACGGAATCATCATCCGGGGTCATTGGGTTACCCGTATAATCATAGACCACATCATAGGAAGGATCATTTACCGGGTCGGTGACAAATACCCCCCAATACCGGTAATAGTCAATGGAAGACCAGTCATCCGGCGGCACCATGCCATTTTGGGGCTGGTAGTCATAATAATCATCTTCCCAGAGATCCGGCTGATAAACCGGTGCTTCATCCACCCGGTAGACGTGAAGGCCGGAAAAATCATCATTCCAGGTGCCGCTGTTTTCCGAAGCCGTCATAAAATCCCCATCCGAATGGGCCAGTTGGGCCGAAACTCCCGCGCCGAGATCAAAATAATCAAAGGCGCTGTCATCCCCAATGGGGGCGGAGGAGCAGACCCGGTGCTCGCGAATGGGATCAAGGCCCACTGCGACAGGACCAAAATTTTTCATCTCACCGTCATTGTCATTGTTGGTTTCATCCGGACAGACATCGCTGTCCGTCTCTTCATCAAACCGCCAGTAACCCACCAGGCCGGTTTCATCGCCAGCCAGTTTCTGGCACATGGTGGTGCGGATGGCGGCCTGGTTTCGGGCGGTATTCCAGACCCGGACTTCGTCAATGATTCCATTAAAAGGAAAAGTTCCGGCCTCAGGATTAATGCCGATATTCAATGATCCTGAGGTATCGGTTGTTTGCGGGGATGATGTAATCGTATCAGAGCCATTCTCCACTCCGTTGACATATATTACCATCGTACCTGTGCTGGAAGAGGAGTCATAATCCCAAACCCCGGCCACATGATACCAGGTATTCAGGTCAAGGGAATCGTTGCTTGTTACATAAATATCCGTGCCACTTGAATTTCGAAACCCTATCAACGCCTGCGAGTTACTGCCATATCCTGGACCGCCAAGCTGAAGCGTATATTGTTCGTCAGAAAAATCAGACAGGGAGCCTTTCATGACAATACCGCCGTAATTTTGATAAGCTGAAATATAAACCCACGCTTCAAGAGTTCCTTTATCGGTTAAGTCAAGAACATCGTCGTCTGGAATTCTTACGTAATCATCGGTCCCGCCAAATTCAATGGCATTTCTTGGCGGCAGGTCCGTGGCCAGAATGAATTCCGTGCCGGAAAGGCCGTCTTTGGAAAACAGATTATTGTCCGTATCAATGTCGGCATCCAGTTTTCTCCATTGCTGGCAGTTGCTGTGCCGATAAAACAATTGAAGTTCATTGTCATCGCCGATGCCCGGTGTGCCGTCGTCATTGCTGTCGTAGTTGTATTCAATTTTATAGGTGGGGTTTTCCCCGCCGGTAACAAACACCCCCCAGAATCCCCGGTCGGAGAGCAGCCGGGTGCCCATGGGGCCGGGTTGTCTTTCGCTGGTGGGGTTGACCCAGTAGATGTGAAGACCGGATTTCAGGGCCGTGCTCCATGTCCCGCCATCCGCGCTGACGGTCATCTCTTCATCCTGGGCCAGGGCATCGTAACCGAAGATAAAATCCGCGGTGCTGATTGATCTTTGAAATCCGTCAGGAAACGGCAGTTGCATACCAGCCTCAGAAAAAGGCCAGTAGTCGAATTCGTCATCATAGTCAAAAATACTCACGTCCCCGATGGGGGCGGAGGAGCAGACCCGCACCGCATTGGTGATGATGCCGATATTGCCTCGGCCGGAAACATCGCCGCACACAGGGCCGCTGTCTTCGTCAAAGCGCCAGTAGCCCATGAGATCATTAAACCAGTTATCCGGTGCGATATCATCTTGCCGATACACCTTTCGGCACATGCCCTGTCGGATCACATCCGCACTTCTTGCGGTTTTCCAGACCCGGACTTCATCAAGGGTTCCGAAAAACTGGGTTTCCGGGTCCACGGGCTGCATGCCGATGATCAGGCTTTCTGTGTTGGTGCGGATGCCGCCGGAAATTGTCGGGGAACTTGCCGCTTCCTCAACGCCGTTGATGTAGATTTTCATGCCGGCGGAATCCCACACACAGGCCACATGGTGCCATTTATTAAGGGTAAGGGCTTTTGTTGCGGCCAATACATGTTTGGTGTCGTCGCTTGTGTCGTTGGGTGTGTTGTTTGAATCATAGACAACAAAGCAGATATTGTCCGCGGCTCCTTCGGAAAAGACAGTGCCTCCGCCGAGTCCGACCCCGTAGCAAATCTCCGTGGTTCCCTTGACAATAATGCCGGCATCCGGGATGAATCGCGTGGGATAGACCCAGGCTTCCATTGTCCCTGTATCGGGCAGATCAAAGTCGCTGGTACCGGAAACCGTTACATAGGCATTGTCTAAGGCATCTAAGTCCAGGTCCGTATCGCAACCGGCGTTGCAGCATGCCGTAGATATATTGTCTGCTGTATCAAAGTCAATGGCCCTGCGGGCGTTATTGTTGATGGGATTGGTGCAGAAAGTGGTATTGTCGCCAGCGCTGATGTCATTGGCGGCTGAAACTGCGGCTGTATTTGCAACGGGATTGAAGTTTATCGGCACATCCGCGTAAATCCGGATGACGGTGGAGTCGCCATCCGAAATGTCGGCCAGACCAAGAGTTAAGGTATCGTCGTCCCCGTCCCCGGCATTATCCGTTAATAGAATCGTTGGGCCGCCGTTTACTGAATAAGCGACATTGTCCAGGCCAGCCGCGATCAGGGCGCTGAAATCATCGGTCAGCACAATGCCGGTCACGGTGTCCGGGCCGCTGTTGGAGACGGTAATGGTGGTGATTAACTGGTCGGAATACCCGCCCGGATATAATGCCGAGCATTGCATGACAATGGACAGGTCGCCGCCTGTGCCGGTAATTTCTGCAATCCCGAAATCCGCGTCTGCTGTCTGGCTGCCCCCTGACAAATCCAGGGTGACCGGCAGGATGTCCGGCGTGGTGCCGGTGTAGCCCGGGGGGTTGGGTAGAAAGACGTGATAGTTTCCGGATGGAAGACCGGTAAACTCATAGAATCCGTCCACAATTGTCAACGTACCGTAAAGCAGGGCATAAAATTCATCCAGCAATTGCACGGTGGCGCCTACAAAGCCTGGTTCATCACCGTCTTGACTACCGTTGAAAGCCGTTCCCCCGCCGTCGCCATTATCATCAAACACGGTCCCGGAGATGGTGCCGACCGCGAGAGTGCTGATGGTGGGCTGGTTTCCCGGCTGGGAGGGGTTCCCGTCCGTAAGCTGAGTGGCATCGTTTCCATTGACGCCGTCACTGTCGTAAAAAACCGTACCCTGGTTTGAAATCTGGGTAATACCGGGAGACAGTGGATTGTCGACCCGGACGCGGAAGGTGATGGTTTCCTGACTGTTGGCGGCCACATCAATGCCGGTGAATTTCAGAAGCGGTAATACCGGAGGATCCGGGGCGAGACTGCCGGAGGTGGCCGTGGCGCTGCCGTCAATATAGGTGGTATTGTTCGGTATGACATCCGTGAATTCCATTCCATCGGAATCTGCCGGGCTCTGGTTGTCAAACAGAATTTCATACCGGATGATATCGCCGGGCTCTACAGTGCCGCCGTTTTCATCAATGGCAGTTTTCACGGCCACACCATAGGGCGTTCCGCCGATGGTGACGTTGGTTGGTTGTTTGCCGGGTTCGGACAGGTTTCCGTCGGTGAGGGTGTCAATGGAATTGTAGGTCACCGTCCCCTGATTGGAGACAATGCCGGAAGCGGCGGTGACGGTGACGCTGAACTCGATGGTGACTGATGCACCTGAATTAATGTTGCCGGACCAATCGATCGGCCCATTCCCTGAATTGTCATCGATTCCTGGTTCTGAGGCTGTTGCACCTCCGCTGTAACTCGTCCCTCCCGGAATGGGATCGGTGAAGGTCACGCCGTTGGCCTGAGTGTCTCCGGTGTTGGAGATGATAATCGTGTATTGCAGGGTGTCGCCGGTATTTACAATTCCCAATGGATCAGTATCCGTCAGAATCGCCACGCTTTTGCTGGTCTGGTCGAAATTGGGGCCGGTGGTGGCAAGGGGCAGGACCGTTGGCTGATTTCCCGGCTGGGTGGTGTCCCCGTCCGTAAGCTGAGTGGCATCGTTTCCATTGATGCCGTCACTGTCGTAAAATATCGTGCCCTGGTTGGAAATCTGGGTCACGCCATCCGGCAGAGGCGGGGTGGAAGCTGCATCGTGTACCTGAACGCGGAAAGTAATAATCTCTTCAGCATAGGCGGGCATATCAATGCCGGTGACGCGCAGGGTGGGTTCGGTGGAGACAATGGTGCTGCCGGCCGGAGCACTGGCACTGCCGGAAATATAACTGGTATTATTTGGAATTTGATCAATAAATTCAATGCCTTCAACCGATAGACCACTCTGGTTCTGAAAAACAATGGTGTAAAGGATCGTGTCGCCGGGCTCCAGATTCCCGCCGTTTTCATCCTGGGCGTTTTTGATGGCAAGACCATAGGGGGTTCCGCCGATGGTGATGTCCGTGGTCTGCTTGCCCGGGGCGGTGAGGTCTGCGTCGGTAAAAGTGTCAACCGAATTATAATTAACGGTTCCCTGGTTACTAATTATAGTCCCTGTTAGCAGACCGAGGTCGATTTCTACATCAAAGGTGATGGTAACGGAATCGCCGGGGTTGAGAGGGTTAACGTCGGACCATCCAATCTGTATCGAATCGGTGGGGATGCCTCTCGTCGCTGCTACGCTGTCGGTCACATATGTCGTATTGAGCGGAATATCATCCGTAAACGTCACCCCTGATGCCAGTGTGTCTCCGGTATTCCGTATCACAATAGTATAGCGCAGGGTGTCGCCGGGGGTTACAAAGCCGTCTCCATCGGCGTCAGTCAACAGGGCCACGCTCTTGGTGGTCTGATCAAAATTGGGGCCGGCAGCAACATCAATGGTGGTGGGTTGGTCCCCCGGCGTTGCTGTATCCCCATCGGTCGCCTGGCTTGCTTCGTTTCCATCGGTGCCCGTGCCGGGGTCCCCATCTGCATTGAAAGTCACAGTGCCCGTGTTTGAAATGGTAACATCTGAAACTCCGGTGTTTACCTGCACCCGGAAGGTGATGATGTCCTGGCTGTTGGCGGGAACGGTAATGCCGGTAATACTTAATGGGGAGCTGGAATCATCAATGGTGGCGCCCGCCGGAGCGCTGACGCTGTTGAGCACATAAGTGGTGTTGTCCGGAATGTCATCTGTAAAGGTCGCTCCAATAAGATTGCCGCCGGTGGGGTTCTGGATGACGACGGTGTACAGTAAAATGTCGTCCGCCACAAGATTGCCGCCGTTTTCATCAATCACGCTTTTGGTGACGATCAGGTTCGGCACAAGCTGAACAACAGTGGTCGCATCTGTGGCTGTATTGTTGGCCGTGTTGCTTTCCCCGCCGCCGGAAACCGTGGCAGTGTTGGTGACCGTGGGGGGCGCATCACTCGCCACATTGACATTTAAAGTAATGGTGGAACTGCCGCCAGCCGCCAACGTGCCAGTGTACGTGAGCGTCAGGGGATCAATGCCGGTTTCGGTCCACCCGGTGCCGGTAAAGCTGCTATAAGACAGTCCCAAAGGCAGTGGGTCCGTGACAATGATATTTTCGGTAGTGGCTCCGTCACCATCATTGGTGACCGTGATGGTATAGGTTCCGGTGTCCCCTTGCGTAAAATCGCCGGTATCGCTTTTGGCAATGGTCAGATCCGGTGCGCCGCCATGAAAAATTTTAACCTGGAGCCAGTCGAGCTGCCAGCTCTTGGGAGCGTTGTTGCCGCTGAAGTTTTGTATTTTAATGGCAAAGTTGTTAAGGGCTTTCAGGTCATCGCTGGTGGTGGTGCCCAGACCCCAGAGTTCAGTTGCACCCCCCAGTTCGTAGTCCGTCAGGGTTTCTTCAAGGTCCCCGGTGGTCAGGGTGGTGCCGTTCCAGGTGTTTAAACCATCCCTGGACACCATGACCACCATTTGGACATCCTGTTTGGAATCTTTTTTTGCTCTCAGTTTCACCGCGATGCCGGTGATGTTGACGCTGGGCGGCAATGTGCTGAGATTAAACCCGTAATACCGATGTTCATCTCCCCGCCTTCCCTGTCCGCCTGTCCGGCTGTCCTGGGCAATGAGGCCGCCTTCGGCATAGGCCCCTGTCGGGTTGGTTTCAAACCCGTTGAACAAGGGGCCGGGCGCGTGGGCTGTGGGGCTGATCCAGTCGGTTTCCGCAGCCAGGCTATGGGAACCGCTTGCGCAGATAATGGCAAAAATAAAAAACAAATGGCGAATGGTAAGGTTAGATGGATTCATTAAATCACTCCCTGGGGTTTCTTTCTTATGATAGCAGCCAGGCGGTGCATGGGCTGTTTTTGTTTTGCAAAGATCAGGATTTTGATGTTGATTGAACGCAAATACAAGTAAATTATATATAAAAAACCCGGATTGTCAAAACAAATGAATCCCTGTGATAACAGTGTTTATGATGCTGGATTGGTATTTGTTTGCATTATGCCTGCCGGGCAAAAGAATACGCCGGTGCATCATCAATGGTTTTGCAAAAGAAGCCCCTTTTAAATTAATCAGTTGATGATCATATGAAATTGTTTTAATATCAATTGACTATGTGAATCGGGCCGGACACAGTCGCCCATGGTGTTCGACTGAATAGAAATTATGGCTGTTTTACGTTGAGCAGCGAGGAATCCGGGAAAAACGGGTAACCTGAAATTTTAAAATCCGCGCAATCCGCGTCAAAAAAGTATTGGACATGGATGGCACGGATTGCGCGGATTTAAAAAAAACCGGGTTCCCCCCTTGACTTGCCTCATGGCCGCTTGTCGTGTGCCCGTGAGGGCATATAAATTAACGCCTTACGGCGTCACTACAAGCCAGCGTAACCATGTCAAGTGGATAACCAAATAAAAAAAACAGAAAAATGAACACTTCTGATTTTCAGCAAAAAGCCCTGGGCCTGATCAATCTGATCAACGCGGCCATTACCAATGTGCGGCTGTATCCGCCGGGCAGCGCCCTGATCCGAAACTCCGTCCAGCGGATGGGACAGTCAGTTACGGAGATGGTGCAGGAAATTGATGTTGTTGAGTACGCGGAAGTGGAAAAAAAACTGCTGATCCAGGGGGAGGCCCTTTCCGACCGGGACCAGAAAAAACCCCAGGTGGTTTCTTTTTTGCGGATGCTGGCGGAACACGGGCTGCGCAGCATTTCCATTAAAAAAGGGTTGCGGGAAGGGGAACTGGCCGCTTTTGTTGAAATTATGGGAACCGCAGGCGAGGAGGTGAAAGCCGGTGGCGGCATCAAGCAGGCGTTTCAAGATCGCCAGATTGCCCACATCGCCATTGACGAGCAGATTTACGTCAAGCTGGATGCGGAGCGTACCCTTGCCGCAGAGATGAATCTGAGCGACAGGGATATCGCGGCGGCCCTGGTGGGACAACAGGAGGTGGACAGCGGGGAAATGGAAAAAATCCGGGAGATGTTCAAAGACGCCACTATGGTGGCCCGGATTTTCAAGGAAGGGGTGCGCCAGATATTAAAAGATCCCGGAGACGATGCCCCGGTACCGGATGCCATTGGCTCCCTGATTACCGCGTTCACGGACATGGCCGGCCCGGCCGCGGGGGCCAATGCAAAGGAAATTTTAAACACCCTGCTGGAAATGGAAGACGCGGTGCTGCTTTCCGTTTTTACCCGGAACATAGATGAGGTGTTTGGGGAATCGGTTTTTGCGGAGTTCATGGAATCTCTGGAGAAAGGCCGGTTAAACGGTGTGAAAGCCCGGTTTCGCCATCTTCAGGAAATGGTTTCCGAAAATGATGCGTATGCGCCCTCCCAGGGGGCGGCTATTGATCATGTTCTTGAAATCATAGAAAATTTGCCTGAAAAAAAGCCGCAGGCCCCTTTGGCGGAAAAATCCCTGAAAACGCCGTCAGAAACTTCGCCGCCGTCACCGGCAGTGGACCGGGAAACCCGGATTAAGCGCTTAACCGGGGTGTTGAGCCGCCTTTTAAAGGGGGATGCCGATGCTTTAACCGGCTTTACCGACGTGGACGGGCTCGCTGCGGTGGTCGCCCAGATGGCGGACAAAGGCAAGCAGTTTACCGTGGACGCGGTTATTGAAAAGCTGGGGGCCGGTCTTTCGAGTGAAAACAAAAAAATCCGGGATATGGCAGCGGCCCTGCTGGGGAAAATCGAAGCGCGTTTAGATGACGACACCCATTTGGATCGGAAAGTTGAACTTTCCCGGAAGCTGGTTCAGTATTTAAAAAATGAATCTGAAATTTCAGATGTTTATGAAAAAATTGCCCGGCAGCTGCAACAGGCGGCCCAGCAGATGATCCTCAAGGAAAAATTCGACGCCGCCAAAGAGATTTTAGATGTGTTTCAGGGAATTTACACCGGCAGTCTGGAAAAAAATGATGCCATTACCGCGCTCACGGAAAATATGCTCCAGAATATTTCAACAGATGAAATTCTGGACATTCTGCTCAAAGACGGGGCAACCGATGACATCACCCATCAGAAAAAAGACATTTACAGCCTGATTATCATGGGCGCCACCACAGTGGAGCGCCTGCTGGACCGGCTCTATGAAACCCACAACCGGGCCGAGCGCAGCCGGATCATTCAGGTGGTTACCAAAATCGGAAAGCCCGCGGTGGCCTCTGTTGAAGAACGGCTGCGCCAGGGCGGGCCGTGGTTTTACGCGCGGAATCTGGTATTGCTGATGGGCCGGATCGGGGACCGGTCTCATTTGAAACTGTTGGAATCGACCTTTGAAAACGAGGACTTGCGGGTGCAGCGGGAGGCCGTGTTTGCCATTCAGGCCATTGACCCGGCCGCTACCGGGGAGATTCTGCTGCGAAATCTTTATACTGTGGGGCCGGAAAATATGGGGCTGTTGATTTCCGTGATCGGGATGCTGAAATATGATAAAGCAGTGCCGAAATTTTTGGAAATGCTGGAACTCGGTTTTTCCGCTGTAACCAAAAAAGAAAAAAATGCCCTGATGGTTAAAATCTGTGAGGCATTGGGCAAAATTGGCCACCCGGATGCCATCCGGGGGCTCCGGAACCTTATCCGGTCAAAAGGGTTTTTGTCCTTTATGGGGGTGGACCTGGAAGTGCGGGAGGCGGCTGAGGCGGCGATAAAAGCGATTAAAAAAAAGGGTTAAGGCCATGGGGTCAAACCTTGATTTGTGATTATCAGGGCCTTACGCATTAACCAGAAAAAAACGCGGGCAAGATATCACGCCGGGGTGATATTGGATTGCTGCCGCCCGGATTCATCTTGATATGCATCAAACCGGCAATTATTTTAATTTTCAATTATATTATCATAGAAGCGGATGAGAATAAGGGCGATGGCAAGAAAAGCCGGTAATCTGAAAATTCACAATCCGCGTTAGTCCGTGAAATCTGCGTCAAAAAAAAGAATTGGACATGGATTTCACGGACTAACGCGGATTTAAAAAATCAGAACGAAAGGACAATCTTATTCGCTGGACAGTCCAAAGGTCTGTCATTTCTGTCATTCCGGCGAAAGCAGGAATCTATAGCCTGCCGATGGTTCTGGATTACAGCTTTCGCGGGAATGACGTTGCGGGAGAATGTGGTTTCTCTATAAAATTATAACGTTAAACAGAGCTTTGGACAGTCAGGTTCTATGTAAATTAACCGTTTGTTTTTATCCAGGACTGAGTTATTTGTCCGGCGATGGGTCGAGACGTTCCAAAGCCTCGACATCTGCCAGATCTTTCGGCCGTCCGGTGGCCCGTTTGTTCAGGATGAGATCATCAACGGATGGGATGCGCACCCGAATGCCTTCAATTACAACCTCCATTGCGTTCGCAAACGCCTTGTCAAACTCAAGCCCGGTTGCGCCGGTAATGATGTCGACACGCCTTGGCGCGACGCCGATCTGAAAAATGGTATCATCTTTCTGAAGATCGGCAGCGGTTAAATTGTCTGCCGGCGCCCCAAACTGACGCAGAGCGCGAATCACCGCACCGGCATTTTCCGGAGAGGGCATTACCCAAATATCAATGTCCATGGTTGCGCGGGGATAGCCGTGAGCGGCCAGGGCATATGCGCCCACGAGCATGAACTTAACGTTTTCGTCGGTTAAACACTGCAACATGTCTTTGTAATCTTCGTTCAACATCGTGATACCTGCTGAGAGAGGTCGCTTCTCGCGTGAGAGGCCATACCATGCTGATGCGGCTGACCATGGAGCCCGGGACAAAATCGTCAAACGGATGGTCGCCCATGCGTCCGATGCGTGTGCGGGTTCTGTCCATTTTTTTCATTGTCATTGTCATTGGGGTCAAACCTTGATTTGTGATTTTCGGGGCCGTATGCATCAACCAGAAAAAACGCCGGCAAGCTGTCACGTTGGGGTGGTATTTGATTGCCGCCGCCCGGTTTCATTTTGATATGCATCATACCGGCAATTATCTTAATTTTCAATTGAATTCTCATGGAAGCGCATGTTTTTGACATAACAATTGTCATTGCCGGGCTTGCGGCGCTCACTCCCATTCTGCTCATGATCACTTTGCTGGTAAGGTGTTTAAGCATTGGAAAAGGGACTTTATCTTATCAAGGCCTGTGCCCAGGCCCATGGGGCAACCGGCGGAATCGGCCGGTGGGCAATTTCGGTTATGTGGCGGCGTTTTCGGAATGACGGAGGGTGTTTTCAGGAGGTGCCTATCTGCGCCGATAAAGTGATCACTGTTGACTTTTTGTTGTACATATAGCATATTAGTTGTACATTATTGAGGGTATTGTGAGCAGGTGTTTAAAAAGGAGGCGTTCCCATGGAGATCAGTGTAAAAGAAGCCAGAAACAAGATCAGCGCGCTACTGGACCGGACCCAAAAAGGGGAGGAAATTTTAATATTAAGACGGGGGAAAAAGGTGGCGAAGCTTGTGCCTGCCGCTGCTTCTGAAAAACGGTTGCCGGATTTAAGCGATTTTCGGACATCCATCGCCGTCAAAGGGGTGGCTCTCAGCCAGACCGTTGTCGAGTCCCGGGATGCGGAGCGATATTGATGGTTTATCTGGATACAAGCGTGCTCGTGGCGTATTACTGCCCGGAGGCCCTGAGCCGTCAGGTTCAGAATTTGATGCGTGAAGAGGTAAAGCCGGCCCTGAGTTCGTTGACCGAGGTGGAATTTTTTTCCGCTTTCCAATCCGCGGAAAAACTTGATATTGATGCAATATTGCTTTCAATTAGCGGCGAGCATTAAAAGATAAGGCATTGATTGCCCGGATTCATCTTGATATGCATCAAACCGGCAATTATCTTAATTTTCAATTATATTCCCATAGAGGCGGATGAGAATTGGGAATGCAAAGCCTTTTCCGGTATCAGAAAACCGCTGTTTTTGGGCCAGTCACTCATTCAATGATCTGTTCAACCTGAATATTCATTGCCTTTGCAATTTTCATCAACGTCGCTTTTCTCCGGGAGCCACGCTTTTTTCAATTCTTGCGAGGGCTGATTGCTTCATTCCCGCTTTGGCCGCCAGTTCTTCCTGGGTCAGACGGTTGTTTTCAAGGTTTTCTCCTGCATGAATGATCATCCATTGGCCATTATTCAGTTGACTTGGCATCTTGTTTTTCTTACCATATCGTCATCGATCGAAAAAAAGGAGATTATTTATGCAAACAACCATTTCCAGCAAATATCAGGTGGTCATTCCAAAACCGGTGCGGGACCACCTTAACCTGAAACCCCGGCAAAAACTGACGGTCATTGAAAAAGGCAATATGCTGATTCTGATTCCGCAGCCATCTCTTGAGGATCTGAGAGGCATCGCAACGGGTGTGAAAACAAGTGATCATCGGGAAAAGAAGGATCGCCTGTAGTGATCATCGTGGATTCCTGCGGATGGCTGGAGTGGTTTACCGACGGCGGACTGGCGGGTGAATTTGAGCCCTATCTTACGGACCCGGAAAAGATATTGGTTCCCGCCGTCATCTTCTATGAAGTTTACAAGGTTTTAAAAAGAGCGGTTGGCGAGGAAAAGGCCCTGCTGGCGGCGGCTTATATGAAAAATTCGCCGATCATCCCCTTTGATGAAACCCTTACCCTGGCTGCGGCGGATGTTTCTCTGACCAAAGGCCTTGACATGGCGGACGCCATGATTGTAGCCACGGCACAGGCCAATAGGTGCGCCATTATTACCTCGGATGCAGATTTAAAGGATCAGTCGAATGTGACGTATATATCCAAAAGAAAAATCTGATTCTAATGGAAGTGTCCGCCAGGGTTGGGGGGCTTTTAAAATGCCTTTGCGTTTATCCGTGTAATCAGCGAAATCTGCGTCAAAAAAAATTTGGACACGGGTGCAGGGACTACCGCGGAATTACAAAAATCAGCAATGAAAGGGATATCCGATCGACAGGTTTCCGGATATCGCCGCAAGGCTTGGGTCATGCTCGCAGCAGTCTTTTTTGCAGCAGGGTTTGCATGTCCCGGCGACCATCGGCGATGAGATAAATGTAGACCGTTTCGTGCGTCACCCGGTAAATGATGCGGTATGGCTTGAAAAAAATTTCCCTGAAGTCACGAATGCCCAGGGAAACCAGTTCTTTTGGATACACACCGGATTCCGGCTGTGCACTTAATTGGACAAAGCGGCTTTCAATCTGCTCGAGTACATAGGCGGCCTTGCGAGGGGAATCATGGGCAGAGATATAGCTGTGTAAATCGTCAAGATCCCGTGCGGCACTTTGTGTAAGAAATACCTGAAAGGCCACTATCCAATTTTTCCATCAGTTTTTAATCGTTTGAGTGCCTCTTTTGCTGAAAAAATGTTGCCTTCCTCAATTTCCCGGCTGCCAAGGGCTAAAATTTTAAGCAGGGCCATGGTTTCCTGGGTTTGATCGTAGTCGTCAATTCCCTGGAGGATTGCTTTTGCCTCTCCGTTTTGGGTGATAATCAGGGGTTCCCTGTGATCGGGAAAACTTCTTATGATTTCAGCAGCATGGGATTTTAAGTAACTGATTGGTTTGATTTGAGCGGATAGTTTCATGATTTATCTCCCTGAGTAATAGGGTCTATATTAAAACCCTATTTAGTCTTTATGTCAAGAACATTATACCGAAAAAGCGCCGGAATTGTAGATCATTGCCCCGGATGCGGCATAATCTTTCAACACGGCAGCGGCTTTTTCCCGGCAAATGTCGGTGATCACTTCTATTCCCCGGTGGTTCAACGCTGCAATCCAGTTTTCCGGTTTTGGGCCTTCATCAAATCCAATGGATTCCGCGTCCTGTTTGCGGGCTCCGCACACCAGGCGGGAAATGCCGGCCCAGCAGACGGCCCCGAAGCACATGGCGCAGGGTTCGGTGCTGGTGCACAATTCAAAATCCAGACGGCGGCCGTCGCTCAAGTCAAACCGGCCCAGTGCTTGCTGGGCCAGGGCCATGGCCACCATTTCCGCGTGAAGGATGGAGCAGTTTTGCGGAATTACCCTATTGACCCCGGGCGCGATGAGACGGCCGCCGGCATCAAACACGGCCGCGCCGAAGGGCCCGCCGGTTTCGCGGTCAATGTTTTGCCGGGACAGATCCACCACAAAATTCATGCGGTCTTCCACTTCAGGAAATACCGATGGCCATGTTTCAAGATAGGTCCCCACCCAGTCGGGCAATTGGATGGTAAGTTCAGGGAGATTCATGAATATCCTGCAGAGAATAGATTTCAAGAGCCGGGACAGCATGAAAATGGTTGTCCAGGGTAAACAATGATACCTTGTAATGCAGGCATATGGCGGCAATCAGCACATCCATGGGCGGAATGGTGATGCCTTTATGGCGGAGAGAGGCATCCAGGTCACCGGCAGCACGCCACATATGTTCTTCAAAAGCAAGCCAGACCAGGGCGTCAAACAAGGGCAGTACTTTTTTTCTTTCAGCAGGGCGAAGGCCTCGTTTGATTTCAAACAGTACCGGTCCGCAGGTAGCAATCCGGCCCTCAGTGATCAAAGTCTGCATTCTGGAAACAATGGCAGGGGTTTTGCCTTTGAAGGCGTCTATCCAGATGGAGGTATCCGCCAAAATCAGGGCCATTATGACATTTCCTCGGAGTCTTCTGCCAATTGATCAAGCCATTTAGCCCGCTTCACATCCGCTTGCTGGCTCTCAAGAATGGCCGCTTCATCAATATCCATTTTTCCCAGCAGGTCAGCCAGTTTTTTCAGTTTTGCCAAACGGATCTGTTCTTTTACGGCCATGGCAACCGCGGCGGTTTTTGATTTTGCATTGGAAATTTTAACCAGCTCCCGTACCATATTTTCATCAAGGGTTACGGTTGTTCTCATGATATTTCCCTTCATGTATTTTTAATAATATAATATGATCTTTTTGTGCACAATTCAAGAGGGAAAATTTCATCAATGTGGGATAAAAAATATTTAAACCACCCGTTCGCGGTGCTCACTTGAGATTACCGAGATCATAGAGGAAAGCAGACAAGGTTTTTTTACCGTGATCTTTGTGTCCTCCGTGGTTTAAAGATGTCCTGGCTTAAAAGTTAAGCATATTACCTATCTAAAATTCGCTGTCAGGGAAAAATTTCTACCGCTTCTCCCACCGGCAGGGTGTTCACCGTCAATTCCGGATGCGCGGCCATGGTGTCCCAAAATTCGGTCATTCTGACATTCATCAGCGGAGAAATGTCTTTTTTCAGCGGCCCGAACAGGTTGTCAAAATGGATGGGGATAACGGTTTTTGCCTTGAGCGGTGAAATCACGTGTTCCATTAATGATGGCGTATTTTTATAAATCCGGTGTCGCCGTCACGAACATACACCCCGGCGGTTCCCATCCAAATGACCCGGACCGCTCCCCGGACCGTTCCCGGGACCGTTCCCGGGACGGGCTGAAAATTATTGGATTTTGTCCAGCAGCTGGTCTTTTCGGGCATTGTAGTCCTGTTCCGAGATCAGTCCGTCATCCTTCAGTTCTTTCAGGTAAATCAGTTTGGTTTTGATTTCCTGCTGCACAGTGTCGTCAAACACAGGCTGCGCCGGCAACGGCTGTGCGGGTGAGGCTGTGGTCGGCGCGGCCGGCTCTGCGGATGCGGGAGCGGCCGGTGCTGCTTCGGCTGCTTCGGTCCGGCGGGTTTGCGTGGGAGCCGTTTCTTTGTCTGCCCCGGACACGGCCGGCCGCTGCCCTGCCGGCATTACCGCAGGCGTTGCCGCAAGCTTTTGAAGATCTGCGGTCATCCACAGGGGCGCGGGATCTCCGGATTCCCCAATCTGGTGGGCAAGATAGGGCGCGGTTTTGAGCAGCGCAGTGTCGGAAAAATTGATGTTAAGGGGATCCATGCGTGAAAAATCTTCCGGAAACGCAGTGGTTTCATCCATGCGGATTTCAGTGTTGATATAGTTGAACGCAATGTTAAACTGCTTGTCCTGTCCCACAAAAACCACGCCTTCAGTTTTGCGGTCCTTGGAAAAGATCAGGGCTTTGGCCCGGTTGTAGGATATAAACCGGATGCGCTGGCTGTCTGCGGCGGTTTTCAGGGTGTCTGCCAGGGCCGGGGCCAGACGTTCAATTTCAGCGGCTTGAAACACGGGCATTTTTTTTTCTTTTCCCAGCAGGCCCACTTCCTCGGTGTAGGTTAGATCGCGCATCAGTTTTGCAAGATTTGACGGGGCGATTTCAAAGGGGTGGGCGTATGTCTGACGGACCATTTCCCCCTCTTCATGCAGGGCTTCCAGCACAAGTTTGAAATCCGGGTTTTCCACAACCGGGGTGCGCACCCAACGGGTGCTGCTGCACGCGGAAAGCAGAACGGCTGCCATGATGAAAAAAATAAAAAAAACAAGCATGCGTTTCATAGGGTCTGATCCTTTCATTGATAAGGTATTTTCAGGTTAAATGGGTCTGTTTTCCTGTTTGTTTTTTAAACGCGCCCGCTGGTTTCCGGCACCCGGCCGTCCAGCAGGGCATCGCGCTGATAGGCCCGCAGGCCGAAAAACGGCATGGCCGCCAGCACATGATCCAGGATATCCGCCTGGATGGCTTCATACTGGTTCCAGCGGATGTCATTGACAAAACAATAGATTTCCAGGGGCAGCCCGCTGTCCGCCGCCGGCTGGAGGTGGCGCACGATCAGGGTTAAATCTTTTCTGATGGCCGGGTGATGCCGCAGATACTGGTCCACATAGGCGCGAAAGGTGCCCAGGTTGGTCAGGCACCGGCCGTTTAGCAGGCTGTCTCCGGAACCGGGATGTTCCTCCCGGTCCCAGGCGATTTCCGCTTGTTTTTTTTGCAGATAGTCTTTCAGCAGATCCACCTTTGACAGGTTTTCCAGCATGGCATCCTCCAGAAACCGGACGCTGGACTGGTCAATGAGAATGGACCGCTTGATGCGCCGGCCCGCTGCCTCATACATGCCCCGCCAGTTTTTAAAGGCATTGTCCAGAAATTTGTGGGTGGGCACGGAAATGGTGGTTTTGTCAAAATTCTGAATTTTCACCGTGTGAAGAGAGATGTCCATCACATCCCCGTCCGCGCCGAATGACGGCATTTCAATCCAGTCCCCCACCCGGATCAGGTGGTAGCTGGCAATCTGTACGCTGGCCACAAAAGAGAGCAGGGTGTCTTTGAAAATCAGCATCAGAACGGCGGTCATGGCGCCGATGCTGCTTACCAGCCCCCAGGGGGATTTGTCTAGAACGAGAGAGATGATGAAAATACCGCCCAGAATGGAGATAAACAGTTTGAGCAGCTGGGCCCAGCCTTTGAGAGGCCATTTGCGGGCCGCGGGGCCGGCGGCGGCAATGGCCACCACCGCGTCAATGACATTGTTTAAAACAATGATAACAACAAAATACACATAGATCTGGATGGTCCGGGAAAGAAAGTCATAAAACAGGGGCACCAGGGGCAGGCCGTAATGGATAATCATGGCCGGGATCAGCAGCAACAGGCGGTCGAAAATCCGGTTTTCCGTGAGCAGGTCATCCCATGCAATTCTGGTGTGTTTGAAAAACCGGTGAATAAACGGCAGGATTATTTTTTTTGCGGCGTAAAATCCAATAACGGCAATGACAAACAGCACCAGCAGCTTGGAGAGTTCAATAATATATTCGTTTTTAAAAAAAGACATCCATTGGTCCATTTTTAAGCCTTTGGTTTAAGCCTTTGGTTTGAGTCTTCGGTTTGATTCTCTGGTTTTCAATTTCCGGTGTTACCCCCCGGGGTGAACACCCGGGTTAAACGGAAATGCGCTGAATATCCTGGGTGGCGGTGTCAAAGATACAGAACCCGGGATCACCGTCTTTTCCCATGATTTCGCCGGGATTCAGCAGAAGGGTGCCGCCGGCATGGGTGAGCGCGTATTGATGGGAATGGCCGAAACAGACCATCTGATACCTGCCGGTGGCGGCAAGTCCCTGGGCCACGGGCCATTCATGGGTAAATCCGATTTTAAAGGCGTCTATACTGATTTCACCGATAACAGGATCCAGGGTGATCAGGCCGTTGCTTTGCGTGGCAATGCGCGTCAGCAGATAGCGGTCCCCGTCATTGTTGCCGAACACGCAGTGAGCGGCAATGCCCGCGGCTTCGATTTCTTTGAACATAAACGGGGCCACAAAATCGCCGCAGTGAATGATTTTTTCACATTGCCGGGAGTTGATGATATCAAGGGCTTTTCGCAGTTTCCAGATATTGTCATGGCTGTCACTCATGACGGCAAGCTTCATGAAACCTCCTTTTGTCTGAATTGTGTTTTTTAATTGCAGTGTCTATGATAACGGCCATGACGCAAAAGTAAAACAATTATTTGGGCAGTGATTTCGTTCCGCGCCCAGGCCGGTAATCTGAAGAACGGCAAATCCGTGAAATCCGCGAAATCTGTGTCAAAAAAAAATTTGGACGCGGATTGCACGGATTGCACGGATGGCACGGATGTAAAAAACAATTTTTATTATTTTAATCCCCAAAAATTAATGGATCGCCATGGCTTTTAAAAAATCACCCAGTCCCCGGGATCAAAAACCAGCCGCAGCAGGGCAGCCGGCCCTGTTGAAATTTCCGCTGCCGTCCCGAGTGGTGGTGATGCTGGGATGCCTTGCCATTCTGGCGTCTGCGGCCTGCTTTTACATATCCACGGTGATTGTCCGGTGGGCGGAAGCCGAAGTGGCCATTGACGCGGCGTTTTTTGTGTTTTTCCGGTTTCTGATGGGGTTTGGAGTCATCTGCGGTATTCTGGTTGTTCAGCGCAAAGGATTAAGACCCCGGCGGTATGATCTGCTGATCGGCCGCACGGTCTTTAATTGCATTGCGGTTTTCTGCTTTTACCGGGCCGTAACCGTGACCTCCCTTGCCGAGGCCAATATTTTAAATATGACCTATCCGATTTTTCTGGCGGTGATTTCCTGGTTTGTGCTCAAATCCCAGCGGGACCCGGTGGCGGTGGCCATGGTGATTCTGGCGTTTACCGGTATCTGGCTGATTCTCTCGCCGGGCCGGATTGCGCCGGCGCTGAACAATCTGTGGGGGCTGGCCTCCGGCATCACCGCTGCGGTGGCGATTTTGTATTTAAATATCAGCCGGCAGTATCATGACACGGAAACCATTTTATTTTATGTTTTCGGTCTGGGCGGCGTGCTGATTTACGCATTGTTTTATCAGCGGATTTTCTGGCCGGATGCGGCGGCGTTTAACTATCTGTTCTGGTGCGCGGTATTCGGTGTGGGAGGCCAGTATCTGATCACCATTGGGTTCCGGTATGTGACTGCTGTTGAAGGCGCGATTCTGTCATCCACCCGGATTCTGATGGCTGCGGTGCTGGGCCCCTGGATCGCGCTGGATCCGCCGCTGCGCGTATCCGGATGGGTCGGGGCCCTGCTGATTTTTATTGCCAATGTGGTGCTGGCAGTGCGGAAATCCGGTAAGTAGCCGGTCCGGTAAATAGCCGGGGCGGGCAGTTGGTTTTTATTTTTCAACATCAATATTGCCCGCATAGCGCCCTACCACACCGTCGTCCACGCAATTGGTGAGTTCTTCTTCGGAAGCGGTTTTGATATTTTTGAGCGCGTCAATGGAACAGATGAATTCATTGCCTGCAGCGTCTTTTACCCGTACATAGGTGTCTTTTGCGTCTTTTGCGTCTTTTGCGGTCATGAGTTGCCTCCATATAGTGGGGTTGGGGTTTGGTTTTCCGAACAGGTGCTTAAGTTTAACGAAAGGATAAAAATCTCTGCGTCCCGGCGGGATGAAACTGCCGATTTTGTTTGCTGAAATTTTATAAAACCACAGAGGACACTGAGAACCCAGAGTGAAATGAATTGAAAAACCCATAAAAATACTTTCTCCGTGGTCTCCGTGAACTCTGTGGTGAGAAAAATTACGAGTTGTAAAATCCTGGCATTGCCGGATCGGCAGCTTGTCAGGAAACCGCTGTCAACAACTTACCAGTTTTCACCCAGAAGCTCAAAATGGGCCTGGGGATGGGCGCAGGCCGGGCACATTTGCGGTGCTTCTTCGCCTTCGTGAAGATAGCCGCAGTTGCGGCAGCGCCAGACTGTGCCGGCGTCTCTTTTAAACACCCGGCCGGCTTCGATGTTGGCGGCCAGGTCCTTAAAGCGTTTTTCATGCTGCTTTTCCGCAACGGAAATTTTTTCAAAAACAACGGCAACGGCTTCAAATCCCTCTTCCCGGGCCACTTTGGCAAACCCCGGGTACATGGATGAATATTCATAGTTCTCGCCTTCTGCCGCGGCTTTCAGATTTTCCAGGGTGGTGCCGACGACGCCGGCCGGAAAGGCAGCGGCCACTTCCACTTCTCCGCCTTCCAGAAATTTGAAAAAGCGTTTGGCGTGTTCTTTTTCCTGATTGGCGGTTTCTTCAAAAATGTCCGCAATCTGGACATAGCCTTCCTTTTTGGCGGCGCTGGCAAAATAGGTGTAGCGATTTCTGGCCTGGGATTCGCCGGCAAACGCGGTGAGCAGATTTTTTTCCGTTTGGGTTCCTTTTAAACTTGCCATACTTGTTCCTCCGTTTTTTTGGGTGTTGTTGTTTGTATGGGGATCGCACATGACATGCGATGGTTAAAACTGTTTACAGCATCAGGTGGTGTCGCTGTCCGGGGGCTGCGCCCGGCATTTGTCGCAAATTCCTTTGAGCACCATCCGTTTGCTGGTAATGGAAAATTTTTTGCGTATTTCTTCGGGGATATCCAGATCATCATATTCCCTGCAATGGAAATCCGTGAGCTGTCCGCATTTGATGCAGAAAAAATGATGATGCGGCATAAGGTTCGTGTCAAACCGCCGGGGGGTGCCGTGGCCTTCCGCCAGATCAACAATGCCGATTTCCGCGAATGTCAAAAGGGTCCGATTGACCGTATCAAAAGAAATATGGGGAAACTCGGCATGGATTTTCTGAAAGATTTCATCCGCGGACGGATGGTTTTCCGCCGCTGCCAGCGCTTTGAAAACAGCAGTCCGCTGGGGCGTTACTTTCAGATGGTGATGCTTACATTTTTGGGTAAAAAAATCGAGTTTATCCATACCTGTTCCTAATTAATATTTTATCAAATTAAGAACAATTCCTGTTTTGTCAAGATATCCGAAAAAAATAATGGGTGCTTTGGGTTTTTTCGGAATCGACGTCGGCATCAGTGCTGATTTCGGTACTCCTTACCAACTGCGGTTGCCTGCGGAACAGGCCGGTTTCAGCGCGGCAGGGTAAGGGCAATCAGTTTCCAGGTGGCGTTTGCCGTGATCAGAATCATTTTCCCGGGTATCATCAACAACAGCAGCCTGAATTTGAGCCGGTTGATGTCATCGGAAAAGGTAAACGGATTGTCCACCAGCCCGCCGAACCATCCCAGGTGTTTCCTGTCAACATCGGGGGGTTTTACAAGCCCGCAGAGCGCGATGTAGATGCCCATGAAGATCCAGTATCCCGGGTTGAGCAGTTGCATCATTTTCGCGGACGCTTCTGCCGGGTTAAAAAGACGGGGATCGGCGCTGCTGAAGAAAAAAGGGATTTGCATCAGAAGAAAATAAGGCCCGGAAATGATGATGATGGACAATACCCACAAGGCGAGCAGTTTGATCCAGGTGGTAACGGACAGATCATAATTTTTTTTGTTAAAAGGAAGATTGCTTTTGGGACAGTTCATAAAATAATCCTGTGTTTTTTTGTGGGAAGTTATTTTTTTGACTTGCCGCAGGCCGCGTTGTATATTTTCAGCACTTTTGTTATTTTTTCCGTTACCAGCCGCTCCGGTGTGGGAGATACGCGTCCGGTTTTTACCCCATCCGCCAAATCCGGCAGATACTGGCTGACAAGGGGCAGGGGAATGCCGTACCGGTTCAGATTGTCAAACAGCCGGGCAACCGCGGTCCGGCTTTCCGGCCGGGACCAGTAATACCGGATCCGGTCGCTGAACCCGTAAAGGGTAATGTGGTGAAGGTATTCATGGCTGCCGGTGTAGTGGTGTTTCCAGTGGATGGGGTCTTTGAACATGACGTTCCGCATCACCGCGGGAAGCTGTGAAAGGGTGACGGTTTTCCGGCAGCCCAAAACATCGGCTTCAATGGCGGCCAGGGCGAAAAGGGCTTCCCGGGCGGCAAAGGTGAGGCAGGGGCCGGTTTTTAAAATGGCAAAATGATCCTGCACCATGGCCGCAAGGGCGCTTTGGGTCTGAAAGTCCGTGGAATGGGCTTCAAATACCAGATTGGGATGGCGGCGGATAAGGGATTGAAGGTTTCGGGTGCGGTCCCGCTCATAGGGGTGAATGGCGTCCGCGGAAAAGGTTGCGCCGGTTTCCGCCACCACGGCCACGCACCGCTCCCAGGCATTCTCAAGGTGGCCGCGGGCAAATGCCCGGGCCATGGCATGAAGGGTTTTTTGAACATCTTCGGCCGACGACACGCAGGCGCCATTATCGTTTGCGGCCATGTCGCCCGCAGCCAGACCGCCGGGCACCGGCACTTCCGCTCCCACCACGTAGATCAGGTCGTGCATTTGATCAGAACATTCTGCTGACGCGGTTTCCGCGGTTTTGCAGAGCAGCGCGGTGCGTCTGGCAATGGTTTCAACCGGAAGGCGCGGGGAAAAACCTGACGGATGTTGTGGAATGTCGTCCCTGCACGGCATGCTTGGGTCCAGGTGCAGTTTCCGGTACCCTGCCAGAACGCATTGCCGCACCAGGTCACAGGCCTTTTTCATGGCGACATCTGCTGTTTCCGCCTGCCACGGGCCGGTGCCCAGGTGATCCGTACCCAGAAGGATCTGATGCGCATCAAGGCCGGCGGAAAGGGCGCTCTGGCGGATAAACCGCGCAAACAGCGCCGGCGTGAACCCGGTGTATCCCCTGTATTGGTTGACCTGGTGGCCGGTGGATTCAATCAGGGCCGGCTGGTTGACCTGCCGGGCATGCTCCAGGGCGGCCCGGATAACAAAAAAATTTGCAGAGCAAACAGCAAAAATGCCCGCGGGCGTCCCGCTTTTATGGGTTGAAATCAGCTTGTGAAAATAGTCTGTTATCATGGTTGGGTGTCAGGGGATTCTGGGACAAAGGCTTGACGGCTTCGTAAAAAGTCCAAATTCTTTGTTGCGCTGTATCCTCAGCTGCTTCAACGTACGCAAGTACGCCTCATTGACGGGGATTTGCGGGTCTTGAATTTGAAGATTTTTACCGTGCCGTCTGAATTCGACTTTTTACGGTTGCATCACAATGTCGTTAATTTAAGAGGTTTCAATGTAGGGGAGGGTTTACCCCCTCCCGCGAAAAAGGCGATTTAACGCATTTATTTCACGATGCCAGAAGGAGGCGCTGATGATCAATAAAAAAAACAGGGAAGAACATCAGGAAAAAAGCCAGATTGCGGGGTTTACCTGCCGGGTGCTTTCCGGCCGGGGCCAGGGGCCGGCCCTTGTGTTTTTGCACGGGTTTATGTTTACCAGTGAAATCTGGGACCGGATCGGGCTGCTGCCGGCCCTTGAGAAAAAGCACATTCCTTTTTGGGCCATGGATATGCCTTACGGCCATCATTCGGATTGCGCGCCCCGGTCTTCTGAGCCGGCAGACAGCATTGCCATGGTAAAAGCCGTTGCAGATCCCGGGGACATTATTGTGGGCGCAAGCCTTGGCGGCCATATTGCCCTTCGGTATGCCGTGGATCATCCTGTGGGCGGGCTGGTGCTGATCGGGCCGGCCCGGACCATGGCAGAGGATCTGGAAAAAAAATATGATGCCCTGAGAAAGATTCCCGTACTCGTTATCCATGGGGAAAATGATACTGTGGTGCCCCGGGCTGAAATGGAGGCTCTGTCCCGCCGCCTCAACGCGCCCCTTCACATCTATGAAAACGCCGGCCACCCCGCGTATCAGGATGCCCCGGAGCAGTTTATGAAAGAAGTGGTTTCATTTTATGAGAAGGTGGTGAAAGGCTGAAGACTGAAGACTGAAGGCTGAAGGAAAAGAAAAAATGCGCGCGCGTTTTGTGCAGTCCATAACTTCCGTTAATCACTCGACAGCCCAAAGTTCTGTCATTCCTGCGAACGCAGGAATCTATAACCTGCCGATTATTCTGGATTCCCGCTTTCGCGGGAATGACACCGAGAGATTATACTATTTTTTAATAAAATTAATAAGTTAAGTAGAACTTTGGGCTGTCAATTTAAGCGTAGGAGCTTCACATTTCTATGCCCGTGGACTGAGACCCCATCAGCAGAATAAATCCAAAGATAAAGGCCACGGCGCATAGCATAAAACATATCCGGGCGGCCAGGGACAGCCGTTCGGACAGCCGCTGATATTTTTTGCGAAGATTTCGGGCCGCGGTTTTTTTGCGTTTTTCCACCAGGCTGCCGGCCATCCAGACGATGAGGCCGCCCATAAAAAAGCCAAGGGCAAGGTAGATGCAGAACATGGTCTGTTCCTTTTTTCCTGAATTCGGTTATCGCAGTTTTACTTCTTCCAGATAGGTTTTCACGCTTCCGGCAGTGGCAATAAACATTCTGGAGCCCGTCATCACCGTGAACACATCTTCCCGGTTGCCGCAGGCCCCGGCAAATTCCGGGCCGATCACCACAGCGGGCTCGGGTGCCTCCGGCTGGTCATTGAGTGCCGCCACATACCTGTCCAGCCGGTCTTTGATAAGCTGGAAATAATCAATGTCCGCGCCGGTCATGAGGCCGGCGGTTTCCGAAAGCCCCAGGGAAAATTCCCGGACAGCGTTCCAGAAAAATTCAGAGACTTCTTTTTTATAAGGCGGATGGTTGATGAAATACGAAATACTCCATCCCACGGTAATAATTTTCAGAAGGGGCAGCTCATATTCCACAGTGGTGCGGTTGATATCAGCCCGGGCGTGCAGGCCGTCCATAAGCTGCTTGGTGTCGGTCCGGTCCACGGCAAAATCAAACAGATTTTTGGCTGCCTGCTGCAGGGGAGATGTTTCAGGATCAGTTGTTTTCATAAGATCGCGATAAGCGTCAATCGGTGATTGGAGATTTTATTTTTTTGTATCCTACCAGAATGACCCACGAAGTCAAGGTGGCAGGACGGTTTCCAGGGTAAATTTGTTCTACCCTCAAAGCCCATAACCATAGGTCTTTTGTCATATTACAGGACGGCACGGTGGCCGTCCCTACAACGCACGGAGGCCTTGACCGGTTCGTAGGGCAGGCCACCGCGCCTGCCTCAAAAAAAGACAGAACAAATTTACCGTGGACGGTTTCTGCTTTTTGGGTCATTCGTACAGGCCGGCCAGTTTGGGCAGATACAATGTAAGTGCCGGAACCAGGGTCAGAAGGATCAGAATAAAAATGTCCATCAGCACAAACGGGATAGCCTGTTTTGCCACCCCATCCACATCCCCGCGGATCAGGTTTGCGGCGGTAAAAAGATTCACCCCCACCGGTGGCGTGGCCTGCCCGATGGCCAGGGCCGTGATAAAAATCACGCCGTACCAGAGGGGATCAATCTGAAACGCCGCCAGAACGGGCATGAGCACGGGCATGACCAGGTAGGAAATGGAAATGGCGTCGATAAACATGCCCAGCATCAGCAGCAGCGCGTTGATCAGAAGAATCATGACAAATGCGTTGGGAGAAATCCGGATGATAAGTTCCGCTGCCTGATCAATGAACCCGGTGACGGACGCGGTCCAGGAAAAAATGCCGGCAAAGGCCACGATGAACATGATAACAGAGCTGGTGACCGCCGCATCCGTGAGGGCTTCCACAAAGGTCTGCCAGGTCAGGGACCGGTAAATAAACAGTGCCACAAACAGGCTGTAAAAAACACTGACCACTGCCGCCTCGGTAGGCGTGAATTTTCCGGTATAGATGCCTCCCAGAATAATCACCGGCGATATAAATGCCCAAAAGGCCTCTTTTAATGCTTTCAGAATATCCCTCAGGCGTCCCTGATGATGAATGCCCCGATAGCCGCGTTTTCTGGCAATCAGATACGCCACCAGGGCCGTGCCCATGCCGGTGAGGATGCCCGGCACAATGCCGGCCACAAACAGGGCGCTGACGGAAACACTGGTGATATTGCCGTAGATGATAAACGCAATGCTCGGGGGCAGGATGATGGAAAGATCCGACGCATTGGCAATGAGCGCGCCGGCAAAATTTTTATCATATCCGTGCCGGATCATGGGCACCAGCAGAATCAGGCCCACGGCTGCCGTGGTGGCCGGCCCGGATCCGGAGAGCGCACCCCAGAACATGCAGGTGAACACGGACACCATGGCCAGTCCCCCATAGGCTTTGCCCAGGAGCAGCTCGAAAAACCGGGCAATGGCAGCGGCCATGCCGGCCCTTTCCAGGAGAACGCCGGCCAGAATAAAAAACGGGACGGCCAGAAGGGGAAATGAGGCAATGCCGCCGGAAAAATTGATGCCCACCATTTCAATGCCCAGGTCAAAGGCAAAAATGGTGGCAACGGCGGAAATGCCAAGGGCCGTGCCAATGGGCGCGCCCGCAAGCATCAGTACGAAAAACACAAGGACAAGAATCAGTATATTCATGGGTTAATTTTGAATGCCGTTGGAAATATCCCGGACCTGCGCGCCGGCATGCCGGCAGATGCCTCTGAAAACAAACACGGACAGGATGGGGACCCCTGCATAATAAATCCAGACCGGAAGACCCAGCCCCGGGGAAGTGGCCTGAAACAGGGTGATTTCATCATAGATGGCCTGGATCATGAAAATATCCACCACCACAAACAGTCCGGCGCTCAGCATGGCGCTGAAAAGGACAAGGGCTTTTTGCATTTTCGCGGGAAAAAGATTGAACAGGGTCACCATGCCGAGCTGGCCTCCGCGCTCAAACGCGATGCCCGTGCCCACCACTGTCAGCCATACAAACAGGTTGATGGTGATTTCTTCGGTGGCGGCAAAGGAAAAATGAAAAACATACCGGCTGATGACATTGGCAAAGGCAATGGCAGCCATGGCAAAGAGAAAAATGGCCGCCAGCAGATGATCCAGGCGCAGATACGGGCGCGGCGATGTCGGGGGTTGGTTCATTTTATTGACGCTCAATCTGTTGCATATCCTTTTTTGCAGTTTCCACCAGGGTTTTTCCAATTTTCGGCACCCATTTTTCATACACCGGCCGGGTGGCGGCCTGAAATGCTGCCAGTTGTTCTTTTGACAGGGTTGTAACGGTCATATCGTGCTGTTTTAGCGTGGCCATCGGGTCCGGATGCGCCATGGTGTGATTGAATTCATTTTTCAGGATATTGACGGATGTGTCACCGTCCAGACCGGCCCGGCACAGGGCTTTTTCAAACCGGCCGGCTTCCCGGGCCGCCTCTTCAATGGCCTGCTGGATGTCTTTGGGAAATTTTTCCCACTGCCGCTGGTTCCAGTAAATAATCAACGGATCCGCCAGATAGTTCCAGAACGTGACATACCGGTGATATTGCCAGATCTGCACCGCCAGCAGCACGCCGGCCGGGTTTTCCTGGCCGTCCACCACTCCCTGCTGAAACGCGGTAATGGCGTCCCCCCAGTTCATGTTTACCGGGTCCGCCCCCAAATGCCGGTAAATATCAATAAAAATGGGGCTTCCCACCACCCGGACCTTCATGCCGGTTAAATCCGCGGGCGCCTGGATGGGATGGGCGCTGCCGGTGATCTGGCGGAACCCGTTTTCCCCCCAGGCCAGGGGCATGAGCTGCTTTTTTTTCATGGCATCAAAAATTTCCCGGCCGGTTTGGCCCCGGGTCAGCTGGTCCAGATTTTCAAAGGTATTGATAAAAAACGGCAGGGAAAACAAATTGCATTCCGGAATCACCGAAGAAATGTTAATGGTGGATTCAATGGCACAGTCAATAACGCCTTTTGCCACCAGCTGGGCGGATTTCAGCTGCGCGCCCTGAAGCAGGGAGCTGCCGTAATAGGGCTTGATGTGAATCCGGCCCTGGGTTTTTTCCGCAACCAGCTCCGCAAACTTTGCCGCCCCCTGTCCCCAGTAAAAATTGGGCCCTACCGTGACCTGGAGTTTGTATTCTTTTTTGAATTCACGGCCCGGGCACGGGGAGCTGAGCAGCAGGATCATGGCGAAACACATCATCAGGGATGCCGCCGCGGTCCGTCCGGGCATTCTATTGATTTGCATGGTATTCTCCTGTACATAAAGGGAGTTGTGATTTTTGGAAATTGGGCTGAATCGTAATTAATTGTAATGGTTATCATATCTTATGGGTATTTCAAGATAAAAAACCCCAACAGGGAAAAGACCCGGCAGAAAAAAGAAAGGATATGGCATGGAAGGGGCTTCCTCAGAGTGGCAGAAAGCGCTGTCAGCGCTGCGCCGGAAAATTGACGATATTGATCAGCAGGTAGTGGATCTGCTGTCGAAACGCCAGAAGCAGGTGGAACATGTGGTAAACCTGAAAAAAACCCATAACGTGCAGGTGTATCATCCGGCCAGAGAAGAAGACCTGATTTCCGCCCGGCGGCAGCAGGCAGCGGAAGCCGGGCTGAGTCCGGATTACATAGAGGAAATTTACCGGATCATCATGCGCCGCTCCCGGGTGGAGCAGACGGATCAGATGGCGGCAAAAGCCGTGAATCCCGGAGCAACCGTGCTGATTGTGGGCGGCACCGGCGAGATGGGCCGGTATTTTGCAGACTGGTTTGCCGGGGCCGGATATGCGGTCCGGGTCATGGGCAGCCGGGACTGGGATAATGCCGCTGCCCTGTGCGCGGATATTGACCTGTGCATGATCTCCGTTACCATTGACCGGACATCGGAGATTATTGCGAACATCGCCCCGTATCTTCCGCCGGACTGCGTATTGACGGATGTCACCAGCATCAAGCAGGCTCCCCTGGATGCCATGCTGGCGGCCCATAGCGGGCCGGTGATCGGCCTGCATCCGTTGTTCGGGCCTACCACATCAACCCTGGACAAGCAGATTGTGGTGGCCACCCCGGGCCGGGATGACGCGGCCTGCCAGTGGGTGGTGGATCAGTTTTCGCTGTGGGGGTCTGTCATTGTGACCTCAGATGCGGCCGAACACGATAAAATCATGGAATTTGTGCAGTCCCTGCGCCATTTTGCCACTTTTACGTTCGGCCAGTTTCTGGCAGCCAAAAACGTGCCCCTGGCCCGGACCCTGGAATTTTCCAGCCCCATCTACCGGCTGGAACTGGGCATGGTGGGGCGTCTTTTTGCCCAGGACGCGGGGCTGTATGCGGAAATTATATTTGCCACGCCCCAGCGCCGGGCCCTGCTCAAGGAATATATTGAAAGCGTGAGCCGGAATCTGGAGATGCTGGAAAACGGTGATAAAGATGAATTTGAACATCAGTTTGCCAAAATCGCGCAATGGTTCGGGCCGTTCGGCGAACAGGCCATGCGGGAAAGTTCATTTTTGATCGATAAACTCATAGAACGATTTTAAGGAGGAAAGCGCATGAAAGTGATCGCGTTTAACGGCAGCGCCAGAAAAGACAGCAATACGGCGATAATGCTCAATATCGCGCTGGAAGCACTGAACAGGCAGGGGATCGACACGGAGCTGTATCAACTGGCCGGCAAACAGATCCACGGGTGCACTGCCTGCTACAAATGCAAGGAAAACAAAGACCGCCGATGTGCCGTGAAAAAAGATGTGGCCAATGAATGCATTGAAAAAATGCTGGAAGCGGACGGCATAATTCTGGGATCTCCCACTTATTTTGCGGATGTGACAGCCGAGATGAAGGCCCTGATCGACCGGGCCGGCATGGTTTCCCGGGCCAACGGGGACATGCTCAAACGCAAGATGGGCGCGGCCGTCGTGGTGGCCCGGCGGGGCGGCTGCATCCATACCTTTGACACCATGAATCATTTTTTTCTTATCAGCCAGATGATCATTGTGGGATCCAATTACTGGAACATGGGATTCGGGCTGAACAAAGGGGATGTGGAAAAAGATGAAGATGGCCTTGCCACCATGAAGATCCTGGGGGAAAATATGGGATGGCTGCTGAAAAAATTAACTGAATAAAAAAGGTCCTTTGCGATTTTTGCGACCCCGCAGCGCTTTGGGAAAGCATAATTTTTGTTTTCCTCTGATTAACGCAAGTTCAGCCATCGAAATCGGTATCGGTATCGAAATCGCTATCGGGAATCGACCCTGATTTCGATGACGCAACGTAAGGTGACTATGATAAAACTGGGAAAGAATTTATATTTGATCGAAGGCGAGAACCAGGCCCGGTTTCCCTTTTGCAACGCGTTTTTAATTACCGGCCCTGAAACCGTGCTCATCGATACCGGCATTGGCGAGCGGCGGCTTGCGCAGCTCGACCGGGAGCGCCGGATCGACCGGGTCATCATCAGTCATTCCCATCCGGACCATATTGCCGGATGCCATTTGCTGGCAGACCGCCACCTGATGCTGCCCGCGGAAACCGGACCCGAAGTTCACGACCTGCTGAAACTGGGAGAGCGGTTTACCGGAACCCCGGAAAGAGGCAAAAAATGGGCCGCGTTTGTGAAAAAACATTTAAACCTCGAGCCCCTGCGGGAACCGGATGCGCGGTATGGGAACGGCGATATTCTGGATTTCGGCAGTGTGCGGCTGGAGGCGATTCATGTGCCCGGGCACTTGGATGATCATTATTGTTTTTTTGATCACCAAAGCCGCACCCTGTTGACCACGGACATTGATTTTTCATCTTTCGGGCCCTGGTATGGCAACCCGGAATGCGCCATTCGTCCGTTTGCGAGCGGTATTCAGCACGTCATGAGATATCCGTTTGACCAGGTCTGCTCTTCACATAAACCTCCGATAAAAGGCCGGGCCGCGGCCACGGACGCCTTTGACCGGTTTCTGGAATTGTTTGATGTGCACCGGGAGCTTATTTTCAATTTGTGCGACCCGCCCGCCACTCTGGATCAAATGGTGGCCATTTCGCCGTTTTACAAAAACCGGCTGGGCGACACCTTTGTCCAGAACGTGTTTGAAAGAAACATGATCCGGAAAAACCTGGAACTGTTGAAAAAAGACAGCCGGATCATGGAAACAGACGGGGTGTTTCAGAAGCTGCCATGATCTGTTTACCACAGAGACCCCAGAGATCACAGGGAAGAACAATGATGCAGCCGGTGAAGGGCAGCCACGATGAATTTGTTCTCTCATTTTGATATACGCAAAAATACTTATGAACATCGAACGTCCAACTTTGAACGTCCAACTTTGATGTTCTCGTAAAAAGTCGGATTTCGACGGCAAAGAAAAAAGCTCCAAATTCGAGGCGCGCAAATCCCGAGCAATGATGCGTACTTGGCGTACGCTGAAGCAGCGA
>JAABSH010000043.1 GCA_011390465.1 Desulfobacteraceae bacterium | reverse complement strand
CCGGTTGCTGGAACTCCCAACTTATGATATTTCCTTTGAACACGACGGCAAAACCTTAAAAATTGAAGACCCCCTGGCCCTTTCAGTGGCGGATTTTCTGGCGGCGGTGGCTGAAAACCGGGCGCCCCGCATCGCAAAAGACCATATTTTATGCAATATGAACCTTTTAAAAGAAATTTATGACTTTTCAGAACCGATTTAAGGACTTCTCATGACCCAATCCAAAAACAAAGAACATGATTTCAGCATGAAGCTGCGACAGTCTTCGGTTATCCGGGGCCTGCGCAATTACGTGGACTGGCTGCGAAAAATCAATGGCGGAAAAAATCCGCCGCCGGTTTTCAATATGTCCCCGGTATCCATTAACCTGGATTTAACCACGGCGTGCAATTTTTCCTGCCCCCATTGCGTGGATTCGGAAATTACCAATACCGGCGGCTATCTGGATCCGGACGTGGTGAAATCAACATTAAAGACCCTGAAATCCCACGGTCTGCTATCGGTTATCCTTTTGGGCGGGGGCGAGCCCACCCTTTACCGGGAATTTGAGGAAATTGTGCGCTATATCAAATCCCTTGACCTGCAACTGGGAATCGTCACCAATGGCTCAAAGCTTTCCCGGGTGTTATCGGTCGCGGACGTGCTGCAACCCCATGACTGGGTCCGGCTCTCCCTGGATGCCGCTTCCCAGGACACCTTCAACAAATTGCACCGGCCCAGAACCCCCACCCTGCTGACGGATATCCTTGAAACCGCAAACAAGCTCAAAAAACTGAATCCAAAGGTTTCTTTAGGATATTCCTTTGTGATCATGTGGGAAGGATTGACCTATAACGGCAATGATCTGGCCCCGAATCTTCATGAGATGGCGGATGCCGTGGGACTGGCCGCCAAATACGAATTTGATTATATTTCCTTCAAGCCCTGCCTGATCCGGGTACCGGAGGTGCGGAAGGAAACCCTTCTGGACAGTGTGGACGACGAGCGTGCCCAGGGCATTATCAAAGCAGTGGCAAAACATCTTGAAACCGCCAAAAACGCGGCGGGCGGCGGGGTGAAAGTGCTGGAAAGCGTCAACCTCATCGCCATGCTCACCCATCAGGTCCAGGCCTTGAAAAATCAGCCCAAGACCTGTCACATGCAGGTCTTCAACTCAGTGGTGACGCCCATGGGCATTTTTCACTGCCCGGCGTTTCGGGGAGTGGATGCGGCCAGAATCGGCGCATTTGACGGCTATGCGGGCGAAGAAAAATTTCAGCGGACCGCAAAAGGCCTGACAAATTCCATTATCAGCTTTGACGCGTCAAAGGAATGCGACCGCATCGCCTGTTTCTACAACCATGTCAACTGGTGGATAGAGGATTTCATCCGCTCGGACCGACGCGTGGAAGATATTGAAGAAGCCCAAGACGATAATTTTTTCTTTTAGAAATGTCTGGAGCGGCGCAGAAAGCCAGATTTGATGTGACCGATCTTCCTGAAAACGAGGTTTCCAGTTTTTTTACCGCCGGCCACGCCATTTCCATGCCCTTTTGCGTATCGCTTCAAATCGACTCCCAACTCCATGTAACATTATCCTGCCGACGCATCCTGCGGAACCTGCCCGGCAAGCGGCTGGTCTGCGAGGGGGAAGTGCCAGGGCCAATCTGTGGTGGCTAAATTCTTTCTTGACAACGGACGGGCCGTCATTCATTGTTTTCGTGAAGAACAGGGCGTTTCCGCCCTTAAAACAGCGAAAATTCCATGGCCGACCCCTGAAAAAAAAACCCAGAGTATGGATAACCTGGCCGCCTTGTTTGCCCAAATGAGTTCGGAATTTGACCATCTCCTGGCCGGGGCCGTTGGGGCGTATTTTCAAAAACGCGGGTGGCAGAAAAAAATCTCATGATCTTGCACTTGAACCAACGGCTTCGGCTGAAACGAAACAGGCGCGAACAAAAATATCTTAAAAAAATTTACCGGGAATCCTCCGCTTACGTACGTCGCAAAACCTGGCACCGGTTCCAGGTCTGGGACCGGAACCTTGATACAGAGGCCATGGGCCGGTTTCTGGCGGACCCCGACCATTTCATTTCCCGAGGGAAACTGCTCAAAGATGGGAAAACCTCCACTGTAGCATTGGTAACGGTGGACCATCGCCCTCTGGTGGTGAAACGCTACAACATGAAAAATTTATGGCACCGGTTGAAACGCTGTCCCCGGCCCAGCCGGGCCTGGCATTCCTGGGCCGAAGCCCATCGGCTGGGGCTTCAGGAAATTCCCACGCCCCGGCCAGTGGCGTTTATGGAAAACCGGTGGGGTCCCCTGCGGGCCACTGCCTATTTTGTGACGGAATATGCGCCGGGCATGGACGTCAGGCAATGGTTTCACTCTGAGAACCGGAACCCGAACAAAGATCAAAAAATTATTACGGCTTTTGCCCGCATGATGCAGCATTTTTTTAAAGCCCGCATCACCCACGGGGATTTAAAGGCCACGAATTTCATTTTTTCAGACGGCGAACTCTTTGTTATTGACTTGGATGCCATGCGCGCCCACCGCTGGGCCGGACCGATGTTCCGCCGGCGGTTTAAAAAGGACTGTTGCCGGTTATTGCAGAACTGGAATAGTTTGCCTGAGGTTAAGCAAAAATTTCGAAAAGCCCTGAAGTCCTTATGTTAATTCAGACGCAGGATTTTGGGATTAAAAAAACAGAGAAAATGCATATTAATGGATATTTGAAAAAGAAATGGGCAAAATTTCGGTTGATGGTTCTTCCTCAAGCCGACAATATCTCTTTTTTAGAAAAATGCTGTATCGACAATCTCGACAATGCCCATGATTTCGAACCAGTGATTAGCTCTCGTTTCGCTCAAGTGCGTAAATTTATGTTCAAGGATCGACTTTATTTTTATAAAAAATACATATCTCGCGATGTTTTTGAACCGGTTAAAAATCTTTTCCGGGGTGATCGTGCCATTCGTGCCCTTAAAGGAAATCTCCTTCTTTCAAAAAACGGATTCAATGCTCCAAGATGTGTGTTGACCGGGAAAAAAGGTAACAATGTATTTAATGTATCTGAGGCTGTTCAGGGAGGAATAGAGCTGAATATATTTTTCTGGGAAGAATTTCCAGAGGATATGAATCAGATTAAAACAAGGGAAAAAAGAGACCTGTGTAAATTGCTTGGAAAATTAATCGGCAAAATGCATGCCAAAGGTATTGCTCACGGAGATCTTCGCTGGGGCAATGTAATGATTGTTAAAGCACCATTAATGGCAAACCAGATCTGGTTCCTGGATAATGAGCGAACATCGCAATATTCATCGATTTCCCAAAAAAAGCGTATTGTTAATCTGGTTCAAATGAATTTGGTTTCCTCCTCATCGATCACATCCACCGATCGTATGCGATTTTACCTGTCCTACCTTATGGAAAATCCGACTTTGGTTTCCCAGAAAAAGATTCTGGCACAGAAAGTCCTGCAAAAAACCGCTATCCGTTTGGCACGGAAAGCCGGTTATCCAGCAGGGTAGATTTTTTCTAACCCAAAAATGCATCAGCATGGGCCTTTTTTAATGCACAAAGAGTCGGTGCTGTGGCCTATCCCATGCATCTTGGATGCCTTGATCGGTCCGTAAGGCAGGGCACCGTGCCTGCCTTTAAAAAAAACAGAACAAATTTACCGTGCCATTGTGGGTGATATCATCATATTATTAAATACCTGTCGGATGCGGACAGAATATTTCATCCACAGGGTGAACAGGAACTCGAAAACTGGGTGACCCATCGGCTCGGCGAGGCCATGAGGAAAAGGAGCTTGTCAGCATCTGGTCAAGGATTGGATCAAAATTACTTAAACAAGATGGAACCTGACGGGAGCAAAAACGATATTGTCTTTGCGTACACTTCGCTCGGTTCCTGATTTTGAAAAATACTGGCGTTTTCATGAGGCCCGCGAGTATGAAAAAACCCATCGGTCTGTATGTGCGGAAGGAACTTTTCCGAATATAATCAAACCACCTGCACCGAACACCAGGAAAAACCACTCACATTTAAGACTCATCAAGTAAAATCTTTCGACCATGAAATGGAGCAGAAAAACAAAGAATCAAAGAATAGGGGCAATGCAAAAGGACCACTCTAAAGACTTACAGTGGAATTATATTACAGAGCTTCTTCGGCTAAATAATTGATAACAGACCTAATTTGGTTGCAATTTCGGACTGTTTTTTGAAACATCCTTGCTTCTGTTTTGAGAATGCCCCGTTGCTAAGGCAAAAAATCGCATCATCAAAATCTAATAGATTTTTTTGTATCTGACAGTGATGAGCCTCCTATGCGCGATTTGATAATTCGATGTTTTTCTGTATGCCGCCGAATACGGTCGGTTTTTTTTAGTATCCAGAACCATTCCAGGCGGTCGAAAAAATTGAACCGGGTTTTCTGCTTGTAAAACAGGAGAAGATTTTTCCGATCCGCGGGTGTAAACAGCGGCGATGGCAGGGTGTAATTGAGCCGGGCCAGGCTTTTGATTTTCCACCACAGCCGAAAAATTTTATTTTTTTCCACCCGCTGCATATCAAAAAGGGCCAGCTCCGGAACGGCCGCCCCGTCTTTATAATGCAGCAAAACATGAGTGGCGTTGAAATCCTGGTGGTTAAACCCGGCCTGATGCATTTTTTCGGCCAGGGCCGCAATTTCCCGGATCAGAATTTTTTTTCGACCGGCCCCCGCCGCCCCCTTGAAAAACTCCGGAGTGGTTTTAAGAAGGCTTTCCAGGGACACATAGGGGTGGACATCCTCGGTCAGGAGAAAGGATTCAGCCTGAAAAAGACCCATGCGCCGTTCCCCCGCGGCAATGGGAACCACGGTCTGGATGCCCTTTTGGCGAAATTCAAGAATATTTTCAAATTCCAGCATTCCCTGGGAACGGCCTTTGGCCCGAAAAAATCGGGAAAACCTGAAAAATCGGGGAACCAGCCGCCACAGCCCGAGAAATTCCCGCTGGTGCCGCTTCAGGTAAACGGTTTTTCGTCCGGCGGAAAAGGTCAAATCCAGACGGTACACGGAGCGATCCCGGAGTTCTTTGACACAATGACCGCCGGAATAATTCCAGACGCCATCAAAGGTATCCAGGCCGGGTTCCGTTAAAAAGGCTTCATGGTTTCGATTGAAACAAAAATGGCCCCGGCGGATGCAGGCGATGGGAGCGGCAAAATTTTTCATATTCATCCTTCAGATCCGGGGCAGAGTCCCCTTCCACAGCAGGTTAAACCGGATGATGAACCAGATGGCCTTGAAACCGTCCCGCCAGCCGATTTTTTTGCCTTCAGCATAGACCCGGGGTTCATAGTAAATCGGCACCTCAAAAATTCGGGCCTTCATTTTGGCCAGTTTTGCCGTGATTTCCGGCTCAAACCCGAAACATTCGCATTCAATGGGAAGGTTTTTGAAAATATCGGCCCGGATCATTTTATAGCAGGTCTCCATGTCTGTTAAATGCAGATTGGAGAGGAGATTGGAAAAAAAGGTCAGGAGTTTGTTGCCGTAATAATGGGCAAAACTGTCCACCATGATCTCATTGCCCGAGTACCGGCTTCCGTAAACTGCATGGGCGTCTTTTTCCACAAAAAATTTATAGAGTCTGGGATATTCCGCTGGATCGTATTCCAGATCCGCGTCCTGAATAATCACCAGATCGCCGGCAACCGACTCCTGGGCCGTCCGGATGGCAGCGCCTTTGCCTTTATTGGTCTTGTGATGGAGAACCCGGATCTGGTCATTGGCAGCATACGTATCCAAAATTTCCCGGGTTTTATCTGTGGAACAGTCATTGACCACAATGATTTCTTTGGGGAGATCCACCGCGAGCACCCGCTCGATAATATCAGAAAGAGTGCTTTCCTCATTATAGGCCGGAATGATGACAGAGAGTTTTAATGTTTTTTGCATAAAGCAGTTTATTCTGGATTGATTTGAATTATTTCAGTTAAAAAAACCATAGAGACGATCACAGCCCGGCAGCCACTGCTTCGATCACGTCCGCGGACCGTTCATGGCGGCCGGAAACATCCGTGACCGCGACATAGGTTTTCCCGTTTTGCCCCCATTCTCTGGTTTTTGGGGAAGTCAGCATTTCCGCGAGCATATGGTCCAGGGTTTCCTGGCGAAACGGGGAAGGGATCAGCCTTCCCGCCCCGGCTTTTTCCACATAAAATCCATAGCCGCAGACATCCGTGGCCAGCACCGGCAAACCGGCGGCCATGGCTTCGATAAGCGCAGTGCCGGTATTCTCGTGACAGGCAGGATGAAGGAGCAGATCAGCCCCGGCGAGAAACCGGGGCACGTCATTGCGTTCCCCCATAAAATCAACCTGTTTCCCTACCTTGAGACGTTTGGCCAGCCGCCGGTACGAACCCGGAGTTCCTTTTCCCACGATCATGAGACGGGCCGCGGCCCGGACCGGCCCGGGCAGGGCGGCCAGGGCGCGGATGGCCCGGTCCACGCCCTTTGTTTTATAACCCGACCCCACCATGAGAATCAATGGGGTTTCCGGGGACAATTGAAATTCTTTTCGAAACATTGCCCGGGTTTCGGGCAGGCCGGCCGCGGTCAGCCGGTCCCTGGCAATTCCCGGCGGAACCGGATGAAACCGGTTTTCCGACGTTCCGTAGCATTCCATATAGTGTTTTTGTTCCGCATTTGATATGGTAATGATATGGGTTTTGGCCCGGGGATGGAAAACCGCCCGCTCCAGGGCCAAAAGGGTCCGGCACCTTCCGGAAAGCCGGTACAGGAAATTCCGTTCTCTCACCCGAAGGGCGTAGCAGACATCAGAGGCGAAATACACATCCAATCCGGGCATTTTATTGAATCCCACCACCGCATCATAGGGGATTTCGGCAACCCGACGGGCCAATCTGGCGGCAAAGGACTGGTACCGCCCATGATTGGTCAGTCTTCTGGGGGGAAGGATAAAAACCCGCAACCCATCCGGCCGGGCTCCGGACCAGGAACCCGTATACACATCCACCTCATGGCCCCGGCGCACACAGGTGCGGGCCAGTTCCAGAAATCCCCGCTGAAGGCCGCCATAGGGAAAATATTTAAACAGACAAAAGGCAAATCTCATCAGAACCCCTTAAAATTTATCAATCTATTTCTTTTATTAAATTTGAAGTCAAGAAAAAACCAATAAGCACGGGGAGATAGCCTTGCAGTTCCTCCTTGACAGACCAGAGCGTTTTCAGATATGAAAATTTCCGGTGTAAAATAATTATTATATTAAATTTAAAACGGTTATTGAATTTTTACCCTTGGGAGGACCGCGGAAAAAATTTTCAACAACCCTTCCGGGAAGAATTTTTTAAGGAGATGCCCACGCTTGGAAATTTATTCGGGGATAATTTTAATCGTTTTAATGAGGTGGCAAAAAAAATTTAGGCCGTGGCATCTGGAAATTTTCTGGACAATTATCTGATCTATGATCAGATGACGGCCATGGAAGCCCTTTCCCCCTTTTCCCATGGCAGGCAGAATTGTAATGTTCTGCGTCATGCCGGGACATGGCTGGCGGCAAACCCCGACGCATGGCAAAACGGCAAGATACTGGTCAATGATGTCATGGCCCCGTTTTTCGCCGGAATGAGCATAGAAGAATATCTTGTTTTTAATCGGCAGGAAAAATATAATTTTTCACTGATGGAGAAATGGGCCTTAAAAAATAATGTGGACACGCTCGTGATCAAGCTTCCCAATGACCGGCAGTCCCTGTTGAATGCGCTGTCCGGGTATCAGCCGATCAAACAGATTTCCGGCAAAAACCGCTCGGTTTATATTTATGGTCTTCCTGACACGGTCTTAAAAACGGATGCATGAAAAAATAATTATTCATATCGGAACCCATAAGACCGGCACCAGCGCCATCCAGGATTTTTTGCTCCTGAACCGGAAGGCGCTTTCCCGGCATGGGTTTTTGTATCCCCAGAAAAGTCGTCGGGATTATTATGAAATCAAAAACAGCGAGGTTTTTGTGCCGCCGTGGAAATTCAAAAATTACCACAAGCTGGTCCGTTTGTGCCATCGCCGGGATCGGCATGTCATCGTCAGCAGCGAAACCTTCAGCCTGATCCGTGATGTGGCACCCATTCAGGAGGCTCTGGGAGACGTAAAACCGACCATCATCTGCTATTTGCGGAGACAGGATACTTTTATCCAGAGCTTTTACAACCAGGCGGTGAAAAACGACGCCGAATACCGGCCCATAACGGCATATCAGCCTCCCGCGACCCTGGATTACGATAAATTGCTGGACCGGTGGGCGAATGTTTTCGGCCAGGAAAATCTAAAGATCCGCCCTTATGAAAAAGACGCGTTTAAAAACGGCGATTTGGTGACGGATTTCCTGTCTCTCATCGGCCTTGATCTGACGCCGGATCTGAAGGTGTTGGCAAAAAATACAAATCCCCGCCTGCCGGGGGAAGCACTTGAATATATGCGGCTTTTGAACAGTCTGGTGCAGGACAGGAAAAAATGCCGGAAAATCAAAGCCCTGCTCATTGACCATAGCGCCGGCGAGGGCCACAACAATGCAAACTCCCTGTTTTACGACCACACCCTGCTGGATCGCGAAGCGCGGCGAAAAATTCTCTCCCTTTATGAGGATTCCAATCAGCGGGTGGCCAGAAAATATCTGGGGCGGGAAGACGGGTGTCTTTTCCGGGAATCCCTGCCGGACGACCTGTATTCCCCGCTGCCCGAAGTTCGTCTCACAGATGATAAAATCCGGGTGATGACCGCCGCCTTGTGTCGAAGCAGGAAAATCCGGAAAATACTGCATCAGGCCGTGGGCCAGGAAACCGTCGAAATGGATGATTTTACCCGAGACGCCCATGGGAAGATTTCCCGAGCATTGGCCTGATTGTAACCTCGGGGAGACCACTTTAAATTAAAAAAGGAGCGAACCCATTGCCATGAAAAATTTTGATGCTTCCAAACGGATTCTGGTGACCGGCGGTGCCGGTTTCTTAGGCTCCCACCTCTGCGAAACCCTCCTGTCCCAGGGCCACGAAGTGATCTGCGCGGATAATTTTTATACCGGCCGCCGCTCCAATATTGTGCATCTTTTGCCCAATCCCTATTTTGAAGTGATCCGCCACGATATCTGCTTTCCGCTGTATGTGGAGGTGGATGAAATTTATAATCTGGCCTGTCCGGCATCCCCTGTCCATTATCAGTCGGATCCGGTCCAGACCACGAAAACCTCCATTCACGGGGCCATCAACATGCTGGGCCTGGCCAAGCGCCTCAAGGTCCGGATCCTTCAGGCCTCCACATCCGAGGTCTACGGCGACCCGGAAATCCACCCCCAGACTGAAGATTACTGGGGGCACGTCAACCCCATCGGCCGTCGGTCGTGCTATGATGAAGGAAAGCGCTGCGCGGAAACCCTGTTTTTCGATTATCACCATCAGACCGGCCTTCAGATCAAAGTCGCACGCATTTTCAATACCTACGGCCCCCGCATGTATCCCAACGACGGCCGGGTGGTAAGCAATTTCATCATCCAGGCCCTCACCGGCCAGGACATCACCGTGTACGGGGACGGCAGTCAGACCCGAAGTTTCTGTTATGTGGATGATTTGATTGACGGCCTTATCCGTTTGATGAATTCGCCAAAAGAGTTTACCGGCCCGGTCAACCTGGGAAATCCCAATGAGCTGACGATCCGGGAGCTTGCGGAAAAAGTCATTGAAATGACCGGATCATCCTCAAAAATCAATTGGGAGCCATTGCCGACGGATGATCCGGTGCGGCGCCGGCCGGATATCACCCTGGCGAAAAAGAACCTGGACTGGCAGCCCGGGATGAATTTGGCAAAAGGGCTTGAAAAAACCATTGCCTATTTTCGGGAATTTTATTTGAATTCATAATCATCGAATCCATTACCATTAAAATTTTGACAATGGATTTCATCCTTTACCCAAAGGCCTGCCATGCCCAACTTCAGACATGTAATTCTGGACCGGGACGGGGTGCTGAACGCAGAAGCCCCGGGGGGATTTGTCACGGATCCCGAACAGTTCCAATGGCTTTCCAATGTCCTGGATGGCCTGGCCCTGCTTTCCCGGGCCGGTATCCGGCTCTCTGTCGCCACCAACCAGAGCTGCGTGGGCCGGGGAATCATTGATGCGGCGGCCCTGGACCGGGTTCACAAAAAAATGACGGTCGAGGCGGCCCTTTGGGGCGTCCATTTTGACGGAATCTACGTCTGTCCCCACGCTCCGGACGCAGGATGCCGCTGCCGCAAGCCATTGCCGGGGCTTTTGGAATCCGCCATCCATGAGTCCGGCATTGCAGCTTCGGAGACGGTTTTTATCGGGGATGCGGCAACGGATCTTCAGTGCGCCCGGGCTGCGGGCATCACGCCCTGGCTGGTGCGAACCGGCAAAGGCAAAAATACCGAAGCCACGCTGGGACGCGGGGAAATCCCCCGTGTCAAGGGCCCTGACCTGCGCATTTTTGATGATGTGCTTCAGGCCGGGAATGCGGTAATTTCCGAAAAAAAACCCAAGAAAGGGGAGACCCTATGAGAAAATTTAAAGATATTGCCCGCGAGCATCAAATGGTGCTGGAATCGGCCATGGAAGCGGCGGAAACCGCTTTTGCGGATGCCCGGGAAATCTGTTTGGCAAGCCTTCAACACAATGGCCGGCTGCTTGTGTGCGGAAACGGCGGAAGCGCGGCAGATGCACAGCATTTTGCCGCGGAACTCGTGGGCCGGTTTGAACGGGAACGGGACGCCTACCCAGCCATTGCCCTTTCCACGGATACATCCATTATCACGGCCCTTGCCAATGATTACGGAATCGAGCGGATTTTTTCCCGTCAGGTCGAGGCCCTGGGCCGGCCCGGAGATGTGCTCATCGCCATCAGCACCAGCGGCAATTCCCCCAATGTGCTCCAGGCGGCAGCGTCAGCTCGAAAAACGGGGATGAAGACCATCGCCATGACCGGCCAGGGCGGCGGGCACCTGGGCCCCATGGCCGATGTCCTGCTGGCGGTGCCCTCAACGCGCACGGCCCGGATCCAGGAAATTCACGAAATTTTTCTGCACGGGCTTGCGGAACTGCTTGAAATTCAATTGAGTGACACAAAAAAAACCGGAAAAGAATTATGAACCAGAATATCTCGCTTTCCCGCAGCCTGATCCAGCTGATCGAAGATGCGCCCAACCGGCGCGTCAGCGTGGTGGGGGATCTGATTTTAGACGATTATATTGAAGGAAGTATTGAACGCTTGTCCCCGGAAGCGCCGGTTCAGGTGGTCAATGTCGACCGGGAATACCAGAAACTCGGGGGGGCGGCCAATGTGGCACACGGCCTTTCCACCCTTGAAGCCAAAGTTGATCTCTACGGCGTGGTGGGCACGGATGACGCGGCCCGCACCCTTTTGGAGCTTTGCGCCAGCCGCAATATCGGAACCGGAAAAGTGGCGTCCTTGGCCCGGCGCCCGACGACCCGCAAGCTCCGGGTAATGTCCAGGCGTCAGCAGATGATTCGCCTGGATTGGGAAAAAATTCTGCCCATTGAGGAAAAAATCGAAGAAACTTTTCTGCGGGACCTGTTTGCGAAAAAAAATTTGCCTGCCGCCATTGTCCTGAGCGATTATGGCAAAGGCGTGTTAACGGATTCCCTGATCCGAAAAATCACTGTCCAAGCCCGGGAGGCCGGCATCCCGGTGGTGGTGGATCCCAAATCCAGGGATTTTGACAGATATCGCAACGCCACGGTCCTTACGCCGAATTTAAAGGAATTTGAAACCGCGGTGCGCCATGCTGTTGATCCCGTCAAGGACGAAGATATCGCCCGATATGCCGGACAATTATGTGAAAAATGCGCTTTTCAGGCCCTGCTGGTGACCCTTGGAGAACTGGGCATGGCCCTCTGGACCCCGGAAAACGGTCTTTACCGGGTGCCCACAGCCGCCCGGGAAGTCTATGACGTGACCGGGGCCGGTGATACTGTGGTGGCCACCCTGGCCCTGGCCCTGGCGAACGGACTGGATTTCCACACCGCCGCCGTTATCGCCAATGCCGCCGCCGGTATTGTGGTGGGCAAGGCGGGAACTTCCACTGTAGCCCCCCGGGAGCTGGTGAACGCCCTTTCACCGAAAATCGAAAACAAACTTCTGGACAACGAGGCCTTTGCCGAGCACATCAAATGGTGGCGGCTTCAGGGAAAACAGGTGGTTTTCACCAATGGCTGCTTTGATCTGCTGCATGTGGGACATCTGCATATTTTAGAGCAGGCGGCCCGGCAGGGAGATATTCTCATTGTGGGATTAAATTCAGACAGCTCCATCAGGCGCCTGAAAGGGCCGGAACGGCCCCTGATTCCCGAACTGGAGCGGGCCACCCTCCTGGCGGCCTTTGATTGCGTGGATGCGGTGGTCCTGTTTTCCGAAGACACGCCCGTGAATTTAATTCGGCGGATCAAGCCCGATGTTCTGGTCAAAGGCTCCGACTACCGAATGGATCAGGTGGTGGGACGGGAAGAGGTCGAAGCCCATGGGGGAAAAGTTGTTCTGGTGGACTTTCTGCCGGCGAAATCCTCTTCCCTGCTGATCAATCGCATCCGGGGAACTGCAAAAGGGGACTGCAAAAAATGATGACTAAAACCAAATTCAATTTGTCGCGGGATAAAAAACACCCTTCACACAAAGGAATCATGAATGATTAAAACAGAATATTGTCATTTTTCAAACCGCGAAATCCGCACAAAATATGTTGCCGATCATTACGCTGATTATTTAAAAGGCAGGATTCTGGATGTGGGCTGCGACAGAAGCGTTCTCAAATCTTTGCTCAGGGACATTGAATACACGGGCATTGATATGCAGGGAACCCCGGACATCCATCACGATCTGGATAAAACGCCCCGGCTTCCCTTTGAAGACAACGCTTTTGACTGTGTGCTGTGTGCTGACGTGCTTGAACACCTTGATCATTTTCACGAAGTGTTTGACGAACTTGTTCGTGTTTTCAAGAAATATCTGATCATTTCTTTGCCAAACTGCTGGTGCGCCGCACGAAAACGCATTGAACGCGGAAAAGGCAGCTTTACGCATTACGGGCTTCCTGCTGAAAAACCGGCTGACCGCCACAAATGGTTTTTCAGCTTGTCCGAAGCAATGGATTTTGCCGAGGCACAGAAAAAAAAGCACGGTTTAAGCATTATCGACATGCATGCAACAGAAAAACCCCGGCCGGCCATTGTGCGTTTTATCCGAAAAATCAGATATATAAATCCAGAATGCTATGCAAACAGATACGCCCATACCTTATGGATGGTGTTTTCAAAATAAGAGCAGGAAAAAATACAGTATGCTCTCATCCCTGAAAGCCTTAAGCAACTGCTTGGATTTTTTCACCCGAAAGGGGAACCCCCAGGTTCCGGGCAGGGATTATTGATACGCTGCGTATTCTTTTTCTTCCACCAGATCAGAGCCGAATTTCAAATTAATCTCTTTTTTTAAGGCTGCCCGGTCGTCATTGGTAAAATAAACCCGGCGGGCCAGTTCGATAAATTCCGGGTCAAAGGCTTTTGCCGCTTCCTTGATCCGGATCTGGTCTTCAACGTCCCACAGGATGAGATTGATTTGCTCAAGCCGTTTGAATTCATCTGATGCGGCAGTGATACCGGCAGCGGTCATGGCCGCTGCCAGAATATCGTATTCTTTCTGAATATTTTTCAGTTTTTCAGGATTTTTTATTTTTTTCAGCTTAATGGCCAGAATCGACACCTTGTCCACGAGTTCCCCAATAGAAATTTCCACTTTCATCGCGCATTTTCCTTTTATAACCTGATAATTGATTGATTTTTTGGAAAAAATCTTATAGATTCACGGGCTGAAGTCAAGGACAATATCACCCTGGCAAGAACTTTTACACGACAATTTCAACGGATAACCGATTTGCATAAAAAAAAATGCCCCGCATAGAAGCCAAAAAAATCTGTCTGATCCGGACCTCGGCCCTGGGGGATACGGTTCACGCCCTGGGTCTTGTGAACGGTCTGCGCAAAGGCTATCCCGATGCCCACCTCACCTGGGTGCTGCAGACGCTCTCCTATGATATGGTCAAACACCAGAAAACCGTCGACCGGTTCATCACCTTCAACCGGAAGGGCACCACACGGGACTGGCTGAACCTGTTCCGGCAGCTGAGACAAGAGGCCTATGATCTGGTGATACTTCCCCAGGCCAGCGCCAAAGTCAGCCTGATTACCTTATTTACCAAATCCAGAAACAAGCTCGGGTTTGACTTCAGGCGGTCCAGAGAACTGCACTGGCTCGTAACCAACCGGCGGATTCCGCCGGCCCCCATGGGCCATGTGCAGGATCAGTTTTTTGAATTTCTGGATTATCTGGAAATTGAAAATTATCCGGTGGAATGGAATTTCACTTTTACGGATGCTGAAAAAAAATGGCAGCAGGCGTTTTTCAAAGGACTGAAACGGCCGGTGGCGGGGTTTGTGATTGCCTCTTCTTCCAGGGAAAAAGACTGGGACCTGGAAAAATACGCCCGGGTGATGGATGATGTGGACCGAAAACTGAATCTCCAGCCCATGCTCATTGGCGGCCCCAGCCGGCTTGAAAAAGAAAATGCGGACGCCATCTGCCGCCTTTGCCCAAAAGCGCCGGTTATTGCCCTTGAAAAGCCCGTACGCACCACCATGCTCCAGATTGAAGGCTGCCGCCTCATTGTATCCCCGGATACCGGCCCCCTGCACATGGCAGTGGCTTTAGATGTTCCCACCATCGGCCTTTACGGGTATTCAGATCCCCGGCGGTGCGGGCCCTACCGCAAATATCACGATCTGCTCATCAACAAATACAATGATCCGGGAGAAGCGCACTTACCCGTTACCCGGAAAACCAAACCCGGCAGAATGACCTGGATTTCCGCCGAAGAAGTCATTGAAAAAATTGAACTGGCCCTGGAAAAATATCCCGGCCGCAGGCAGGCCTGATCCTTATGACCCGAATTCATCATTTCCAGTCCTATGTTGTGGGCAGCGGATTTTCTCTGACCCGGGATCTTTTGGGCCGATTGGCAGCCTGTTTTGAAACGCCGCCAAAAACAGCAGATGCGGATCTGGGGGGCCGGGCCGCCATATCACGGATGCATCTTCCCGAAATCGGGCCGGTGGTGATCAAACAATACACCCGGGGGGGATTCATCCGGAATTTCAACAAAACCACTTATGTAAAATTTTTGCGATACCGCAGTCAGGCGGAATACGAACTCTTGCTGAAGCTGCGCCGACTGGGCCTCAATGTGCCTGAACCAGTTGCCTTTGCGGTCAAGGGCCGGTTTTTTTATCATGCCTGGCTGGTGACCCGGGAGATTCAAAATGCCCGCACCCTCATCGACATCAGCCGGAACACGCCGGAGGCTGCGCAACCTCTGATGCGGGAGCTGAACCGGCAGGTGAACATCCTTGTTCTAAATCACATCCATCATGTGGACCTGCACCCGGGGAACGTACTGGCGGACGACAAAAATTCCCTTTTTATTCTGGATTTTGACAAAGCCCGAACCTGTGCTCAAAACCCGGACAAATTAAGACAGAAATACATCCGCCGGTGGCAGCGGGCAGTGGCCAAATACCGGCTGCCGGCAACGCTGAATATGGATATGGCAAAACGCTGAAAAACAAAATTGAGACGGAAAGGAAAAGTCAGGGAACGCTTCGCGCACCCTGACCTACGCTAAAGAGGCCTTTTTGCAGGTCAGGGTTTCCCGTCTTTTTGGGACTCCCTGATAAACTTCTCCCGGTTATTCTTAATCCTCAGCAGTCCCGGGCTGTTGTGGATATACATGAGTGGAGACGTGCTTCCCCGGTTTATAAAAAAGGCTTCCAGCATTTCAAACAGCACCGGCTGATCCGGCCAGGTAAATCTTTTTTTTTCCTGCTTGTATGCTTCCCACGCTTTGGACACCGCTGGATTTTGATCCAACACCTTGTGCTCTGCTTCATCGCATAGAAACAACTCGCAGACAATGGGTTTGAGCCGAAAGAGGCATCCGGCGTCTGATAAATAAATGCATTTTGCCGGATCCGCGGGATTTTTGATTGCCTGTTCCAGGCGGTGGAGATCCTGTTTGTCCGACACCAGGGCATTTACCGCCACATCCCCGAAAAACGTAATAATGCCGTCTCTTGAGCAGCAGGCACTGCGGCGGCTTGTATAACATTTCTCCGTGCAGATTCCGTTAAAATGCGCTCCCAGAAATTCCGCCACCCGGGACCGGTAGTCAAGGTAGTCTGAAATCATGGCCTGCAACTCACTGGCCGCCGCGGCCGACAGCTCCCGGAGATGCTGCTGGATCATCAAAAGCGCGTCAAGCTGTTCCTGCTGATAGGGTCCCATGGGCATACAGATAAAAACAAACCCGAAGATAATTTAAGGGATAGGAATTATTTAAAAATAAGAAAAGCAATCACCATAATGGCGATAATCAGGGCGGCCCACAAAAAAACCTGGCCCCGGCCCGGGTCTGATGATTTTTTTGGCTTTGATACGGTTTTGTTTCCCGAAGGTTTCCGGCTGAAACTGTCTGCTGTGTCATTAACGATTTCAGCGCGCAGCCGGGCCAGCTGTTCCGGGTTCAATACCGTGGTGCCGTCAAAATCATCCGGAGAAACACTGGCGGGTTCCGGCCGGGGCTGATCTCCCGAATCAATGTGAACATGCAGGGAAAACTTGCCCAGGTTGATACTGTCGCCATTGTTGAGGGTAGCCTCATTGATCTGAATATCATTGAGATACGTGCCGTTGGTACTGCCCATATCCCTTACGATATACGGACCGCCGATGCTTCTTTCAATGCGGGTATGCTGGCGGGAAACACCGGAATTGTCGATAAAAATATCTGCGGTGGGAATCCGGCCGATATCAATGGTATCCTGCGTAAAATGATAGGTTTTAATGACCTTATCTTTTATGGCCAGTTCAATTTTTAACACCTGAACATCCTGCATCGCATATTCTCCAGAGTTGGTTGGACAATGGTTGCCGTGACATTGGAAAGAAGTAAGGTTTTCATTTTGTTGGTTATTATATGGTCAAAAAAAAATTTATGTCAAGATTTATCATCTTGTCATCTGCTTTGCGATCAATGTTCTCCTGTATAAATATGATTGCAGTTTTTCTCGTGTTGGGATAATAAAAAAAAGGATTACCTGAATTTTAACCCTATATCCTTGGCCCGGGCAGAAATATGAATCCACTGACATATGGTTATTCAACAGACACGGGGATGGTAAGGTCCCATAATGAAGACACCCTCCGCACCGAGCCATCTTTAGGACTCTGGCTTGTTGCCGACGGCATGGGCGGCCATCGTGGCGGAGAAAAAGCATCTGCCCTTGCGGCTGACTTTATTGTCCAAGAAATCCGGGCCGGAAACCTCCTTGCCCCCTCCCTGGCCAAAGCGCACCACGCCATCAAACAGGCCACCCGGGAAGGCAAAGGGCCGGAGGGGATGGGCACGACGGTGGTGGCCCTTCAGATGCACGACAGCCAGTATGAAATCGCCTGGGTGGGAGACTGCCGGGCCTACCTCTGGGACGGTACCTCGCTTAAGCAGCTGACCAAAGATCATTCTTATGTTCAGCATCTGGTGGACACCGGTGTGATCGCGTCCGGCGAATCCGCCAGCCACCCTTATCAGGACGTGCTGATGCAGGCCCTTGGCGCAACAGATATTGATAATGTCAATGTTGAAAAAATTACCCGCACGTTTCACAAAAACGAGCAGATTCTGCTGTGCAGCGACGGTCTTACCAAAGAACTGGCGGATCCGGATATTGCCGCTATACTGGCCAGCAACTTGAATGAGCAGGAAAAAGTAGACGCCCTGATCCGCAGGGCCATCAAAAACGGCGGCCGGGACAATGTCACGGTGGTTCTGATCTCCGCGGGCATTGATTCGCCCGCGAAAAACCCTGAAACCGATACGGTGCCCATTCCCTCCCAAAAAACACCAGATGGGCGTTTTTTTTCTATATTGCGCAATTTTCTGAAAAAAATTTCAGGCCGCTGCTGACGTCCCGGCCTGACCCTGACGCATGAATGGATTGGTAAATGAATGGAATGTCAAATGGATGGATTGCCGGATAAATGATTACAATCCCAAACTATGAAATCGGAAAACTGGCCGGACGGGGCGGTGTCGCAGAAGTCTATCTGGCGCGGCACAAACTCCTGGACCGGACCGTTGCCATCAAGCTGATTTCCCCTGCCAATGCCGATGATCTGGCGGACAAGCGGTTTTTAAAAGAAGCCAAAGTGGTTGCCGGACTCCGGCATCCGAACATTGTGTCCATCTATGATGTGGGGGTATATGAAAACAAATACTACATCATTATGGAATATCTGGAGGGTGGTGATCTCAAACAAAACATCAAACGGTCCCTGTCTGTTCCCCAGATTCTGAAAATCATGCGGCAGATCGCCTCTGCCCTGGCCCATGCCCATGACAGGGGATTTGTGCACCGGGACATCAAATCCCAGAACATCATGTTCCGGGGGGATGGCACGGCAGTGCTCACGGACTTCGGCATTGTCAAGGATCTGAGTACGGACAGCGGTTATACCATGGACGGCACCAGCATCGGCACGCCCCATTATATGAGCCCGGAGCAGGTCCAGGGGACCGGCGAAGTGGACTGGCGCACTGATCTTTACAGCCTGGGGGCCACCCTCTATGAGATGCTCACGGGCACTGTTCCGTATAATGCGGATTCCCCTGTTGCCGTGGCCCTCAAGCACATAAAAGATCCGGTGCCGGAACTGCCGGAAGCCTTTGCCGAATTTCAGCCCCTGATTGACAAGTTAATGGCCAAAAAACCCGGCGATCGGTTCCAGTCCGCCCATGAACTGCTGCACGCCCTGTCCGCCCTTGACGGCGAACCCGTATCCGCGGAAACAATGGTGCTGCGCCACGGCCCGGGAAAAAAAATACGGCTGGCCAATATTTTTACCGGGGTTCTCATCGGCTGCGTCCTTGTGGGCCTTATCATGCTGGTGCAGCCCCATATCGCCAGCTTCATCAGCGGTCCGCCGCAAACAGCAGACGCACCCGCGCTAAAAAGCACCGCCCCTGAAAAAACGGCATCAGCGGAGCAAGCCCCTCCGGCCCCGAAGCCCCCTGCAAAGGAAAAAACCGAACTCTCCAGGTCCGGGGATCTTGATTCAGACCGCCTTACCGATCTTATCACCGCAAAAAACTATTCCCAAACCCTGGACTATATTTCCCAAAGCCGCCAAAATTTACCAAATGCGGACAGCGATCTTTTGCGCAAAGCCGATAAATCCCTTGCCGCCGGCCAATACATGAATGCCGGTGATATCTTTAATACGATTCTGTCTGCGGACAACAAAAATCTCTCCGCCATCCTGGGCAGCCTTTATGTGGCCTTAAAAAAACAGCAATCCGTGATGACCGCCGAACCGCCGGACATTGCCGAATTTGAATCTTTAATGGCTGTTTTAAACAAGGCCATTATAAACAGCGGGGGCGATAGCGGAACGCCTTATTTCCGAATTTTAAAAATCAATGCCGTGGAAACTGTTTATGATATTGCCCGCCGCAGGCTGGCACAGCAAAACTTAGCCCAGGCAGCGGCCTGGGCCGCAATGGGAGTTCAAAACGCACCCGATCATCTGCGGCTGCGAAAACTTGAAAATCTCGTTCAGGCGGAAATCCGTCTGGCAGACAACCGCCTGACCCAGCCGGACGGGGACAGTGCGCTTTATTATTATCAGCAGGTGCTGAAACTGGATCCCCAGGATTCTGGTGCTGAACAGGGACTTAAAAAAATCATTGCCCATTATGAAACCATGGCCAGAGCGGCTCTTGAGGAAAACAACCTGGACATTGCCATGGAACAGGTCCGGAAAGCCCGCTCCATTCCCGCGCCTGATCCGGCGGCAAATTCAGAACTGGCCCAACTGGAATGGCTCATCCAGGGAGATATTTACGCGGCCCGGGGGCAGTTTACCATCCCTGAAGGCAGCAATGCCCGCCATTATTATCAGAAAATCCTGACCCAGAATCCCCAAAACAAAGCCGCGGCGCAGCGGATGGCGACAATGCCCCTGCGCATCGCCCTTTTCAAAATCCAGCAGGAAAATTCCCTTTCTGAAAAACTTCCGGATTACACCGCGCTCTTTGAGCGTCTGGATGCCATGAAAACCGAGCCTGACAAAGAAAAAACAGACGGGTTTCAAAGACTGGTGCTCCGCCAGATCCAAGAGGATATCACACACCAGAAACAACTGAAACGTCCCATTCCAAAAGACTTCGTCACCCTGGTGGACCGCCGGTTTCCGGATGAAACCGGTGTTGCTGACGCCCAGTACGATATTTTTGTGGCCCTGGGAGATGAAAGCCGGTCTGCTGCGCAAAAAACCGAGTATTACCTAAACGCCCTGAAACTGAATCCATCCCTTTCCCCGGCCCGGAAAAAAATTGCCGTTACGGCCCGGGAAATGGAAGCCGCGGGTAATAGCGAATCTGCCGATACCCTTTTACAGCAGGCCCTGGAAATTGTGCCAAAGGATGACGCCCTGACCAAAATCCACCAGACCCTTAAAAAACGCCGGGATACCACTGCGGAACTTTTCACCCTTGTGTTAAAAATCCGGCAGCTTCCCTCTCTTGAAACAAAAATGGAACTCTATGAAACATTGTTTGCCAAACTTGAAACTGCGGAAAAAACACAGGGCGCAAAAAACCTGGAAACCCTGAAAAAGGATATTGCCAGCCAGATCACGGCAGATATTGCGGCCCGTAAAAATCTTGGCCAGCCCCTGCCCCTTGAATTCACCGCGCTTCTGCGACATCATTTTCCGGAAATCAGCGATGCCGCAGCTAGGGCCCAGTATGATATCTTCATTAAAATCGGTGACCAGCAGCCCGAGTACGCAAAAAAAACCGATGCCTATCTAAAGGCCCTGGTCCTGGCCCCTGAACGGGAAACCGCCCGAAAAAAAATTGAACAGCTGGTTGTCAATCTTGAAAAAAACGGCAAAAACGCGGCAGCCGTAGCGGTTCTGGAACAGGCCATGGCCGCAAGACCAAATGATTTGATCTTTTCCGAATTATTTGAGAAAATCAAACAAAGTGTTGCCATTTACCCCACGGACGCCGGATGCGGCCGGGAACGGTCGATATCCCAGGCCGTGGTCAGCATTGAAAACTTAAACCTTTGCATTGAATACCGGAACCTGCCCCAACACAGCGTGGTCACCCTGACGGTTTCCCAATCCAATGCTCAGGCCATGGAAGTACCGGTGATTTTAATTGGGCGTTCCGGCACTATGCCCGTAAACATGCCCGCGCCAGTTGAAGGTTTTTCAACCGGTGAATACCAGATCACCGTGCGTCAGAATAATAAAACAGTGGCCGAAAACAGAATTCAGATTATCCCCAAACGGAGGTAAATATGATGAAACAGATATTTCTGTTAATTTTTACAGCCCTGTTCGCCGTTGGATGTGCCGCCAATTGCGAAAATATCAAAATGGAGCTGAACACCTGCAAAACGTCACTGGCAGACCAGGATTTTGTTATCAAAAAACAGGAATCCGCCCTGCGGCAGAAAGAACAGACCATTGCCGAGCAGCAGGAAACCATCCAGCAGATGGGCGTGGACATTGCCGAACTGAACCGCCAGCTGACCATTGCAACCACTGAAAAAGGCCGCTATGATGAGCGTATCCGGGACATTGCGGGTTCTGTGCGGGAATTCATCAAAAACCAGATGCGGGAAAACCGCAATTTTCTCACCAACATCGCCCTGGAAGATTTTATCGGCAATGAGCTCATTGAACGGGCCAATTCCGGCGATGAATCCCTGATTGTCATCAATGTGGCCCATCCCGTTCCCAGCGGCGGCCAGATCAACGGCATCGGTGGTTATTTTACCGGCTCCGGGGACGTTATTGTCAAACTGCTGCGGCCGGTGGGCAATGACTATCTGGTGGTGTACAACAAACCCGTGCAGGTAAAAGCGGAAGCCCCGGGGGAACAGTATATTGATTTTGACAGCCCGTTTATCGTCAAAAAAGGCGACATTCTGGCCTATTATTTCCCCGGCCCGGTCATTGTGCCCTATGATGTGAACATCGGCATCAATACCTATGCCAAAATTCGATCAGACCACTACGGGCACGGCAGCCGGGTGGCAGCGGACAATATCTGGGGCAAAGAAACCCTCAACAGAAAATACTCCTTGAATTATTACGGTATTTTCTATACCCGCGTGGACGAAGAGTAGTCATATGACGGAGCAGACTCAGGAATTATGCATCCTGTTTGCCGATATCACGAAAAGTTCGCTGATCTATGAACATCTTGGCGATAAGGCCGCCCAGGAAATGGTGGGCCGCATTCTGGACCTGATGAGCGAACTTACGGCAAGCCATTGCGGGAAAATCATTAAAACTGTGGGGGATGCGGTAATTGCAACCTTTCCCCATGCAGACCGGGCCATTGCCGCGGCCATTGCCATGCAGCATGCCATGATCGATGATTTTTCCGGCTCCCCCGATCTCCCGGCCACTTATATTCACATCGGCATCCACCACGGACCAGTGGTGGTGGATAACGATGATATTTTCGGTGACGCGGTAAACATCACCTCCCGGGTGGTGGATTATGCCAACCCCCGGCAAATTCTGGCAACTTCGGAGACCATTGAAAAATTACCCGCGGGCAGCGGCTTTTTTACCCGTTTCATCGCCCGGATTACCGCCAAAAATATTTCCGGCGAACTTGAGCTGCATGAAATTGTTTATGAAGACCAGAATACCACCATGGTCATTGACTGCCGCCAGATATCCAGGGCCATGAATGCCAGCCTTTTTCTGAAAAGGGGCGATCAGGAAATCGTGATAAATCTCCAGAGATCCCTGATATCCATCGGCCGGGAGACGTTTAACGATATTGCCATTGCCTATTCGTGGATTTCCCGCACCCACGCCTATATTGAAAACCGCAACGGCGTATTTCTGCTGCGGGACAAAAGCACCAACGGCACATTTCTGTATCCAACAGGCGGAAAACCCGTTTACGTCAACAAAGGCGAACACCCTATTGCCGGCAAAGGACAAATTATCTTTGGCCGGGAAAAGGAAAAACAAACAGAGGCCGCCATGAACGATATCATTGAATATGAAATCAGGCAGGAATAACCCATTATAAAAGGAGATCTCCATGACGGAAAAAAAATTCAAGCAGGTCTGCGAATGCGAAAACTGCGGCAATGAAGCGGAAATGACCATCACCTGCCGGCTGATACCGGAAGAAAACAGCGGCGATTCTCCGCAACGTTCAACCCCCGCGCCCCGTTCTTCTGAAAAAATAAAAGGCCATGCGGTCTGCAGCCGCTGCGGCAATGAGGCCGATATCTGGATTGATGACGTTGCACATCTGAAACCGGCCTGATTTGTTCTGATGCCCGCTGTTATCAGCATGAGAGGCCAGCCGGATAACAGCATTATACCCCATCACAGGATTATCCAATTCCCCCGAGCCCGGATACCCAACTGGATACCCAGCTGGATACCCAGGTTCGCAGTGACGCCATACGGCGGTATCCTTTTCCTTCGTATACCGGGGCGAAAGCAAATGAAAGAAATTATAATCAAAAAAGAAAATGCGGTTTTCTGGCTGGACAAATCCGGATGCTGGCGAAACAGCGGCGGAAAATTTCGGAAAAAGAAAATCATTGATCTGTTTCACCACTCCATCGGTAAAGACGACCACGGCTATTTTGTTTCCCAGACGCGGGACGGGGTTTTGGAAAAAGTCTATTTCCCTTATGAAGACACCGCGCTTTTTGTTTTTGCGGTTCTTTTTAATGATGATATACTGCTTGCATTAAATACCGGCGAGAAACTGCCCCTTGACCCTGAAAGCTTATATGTAAAGGATGACAATCTGTATCTGACCCACGGGCATGAACGGATAAAATTTTCAGAACGGGCCCTGATGCAGATCTCATCTATGCTGAAAGAAGACGGAGACCATCTGGTGATTGATCTGAACGGTCCCCGGTTTTATATTCCTGAAAAACAGGCATCATCTGAATCTTGGGCATTGACCATCGTTTCGACCAATGTAGGGGAGGGCTTTACGCCCTCCCGTTTTGGGCGGGGATAAACCCCGCACCCTACGGGCATATTGGCCCAAACGATGATCAAAGCCGAATCTTGCTTTAACCCCGTTAACGCAAAGGAGACGGCATGAAAAAAAAAGAACTGGAAATGCGGTGTATGGAATATTTCGCGGAAAACATGAACCTTCAAAAAAACTGGGAAATCGCCAAGGACTGCGCCCGGGAAATCATTAATCTGCGGTTTAACGATATTCTTACCGACAATTTTGACATTCCGCCAACAGATGAACTTAAAAAAGAAGTGTCCAAGCGGGTGCCCTATGAATTCAATTCCGACGATCTGATCAAAAACGGGCCCATTGATTTTTCCGGCCTGGATCTTGACATGCGCAACGAAGCCATTAAAACCGTTGAATCCATTTATCAAAAATTCCATCAGGCCCAGACCAAAGTGGTGGCCAAAGCCACGGAAAAAGTATGCGGCAACTTAAGCGACAACCTGAAAAATGAAATCGCCCAGATAAAGAAAAAATACTTGTAACCCAAATTGCGTTTTTTCTTTTGAAAGCAATGGATTTATCATTGAATTAAAAAGATGATGACATTTTTCAAGAAAACTGTGGCCCCCGTATTTCTGTCAGGCCTGTGGATTTCATTCTCAGAGTTTGTCCGGAATGAACTGCTGTTCAAGTCTTTCTGGGTGGAGCATTATCGCGGGCTGGGCCTGGAATTCCCCTCTGATCCAATCAATAATGCCCTGTGGGGGATATGGTCGTTTGGGTTCGCGGCCACGATATTCATCATCTCAAAAAAATTCAGCCTGGTTCACACCACATTGATTGCCTGGCTGGCGGGATTTGGGCTGATGTGGATTGTCACCGGGAACCTGGGGGTGCTGCCTTATAAGATTCTTTATGGTGCCGTGCCCTTAAGTCTTTTGGAAACCTTTCTGGCAGCCTGGATTTGCCGGCGGATGGGGGAATGATGAGACTTTCAAAAGCAGCGAAAAACGCCATCCTTGCCTATGGCGGTCGCAGCATCTGGCAAAAGGCACGAACCATTGAAGCAGAGGTGAGTGTCACCGGCCTGGCATTCACGTTAAAATGCCGGCCCTTTTTCACCCATGCCAAAGTTACCGCGCACATCCATCGGCCTTTTTGTAAATTAACCCCCCATCGGCCGGAATGCCGGCGTAACCGGTGTTCTTGACGCCCACCATGTCCGGCTGGAAGATGGAAACGGCAATGTAACGGCCGAGCGCGATCACGCCAGGAATTTTTTCGGGTGGAACCGGCGGCTCTTCTGGTGGGATGATCTGGACATGGCCTATTTTGCCAATTACGCGTTCTGGAATTACTTTACCCTGCCCGCCCTTTTGATGCGTCCTGACATTGAATGCCAGGAGACCGGCACAAATCGTCTCCAGGCCCGGTTTCCCGAAACACTGCCGACCCACTCCGCTCTCCAGCAGTTCACGTTCGATCCAGCCAACGGACAATTACTTCAGCACGATTATACCGCGGACATTATCTCCGGATGGGCCAAAGCCGCCAATGTGGTTCTGGCCCATGATGAAAATGAAGACGGTCTGGTTTACCCGTCCCACCGGCGGGTGACCCCCCGGGGGATCGGCGGTGCGCCTTTAGGCCGGCCGGTACTCATAGATATCAGGGTACACACGTTCCGGTTGGTTTAGGCGGTGTATTATCATATCCGGGCAACCCATCTATCTGTCCTTTGTTTTGACAACAACCATTATGTGGATTATGATAGCTACAAAAGCCCACATACTGGAGGTGAATTATGAGAACGATCCAGATGACCCTTGATGACAATCTTGTCAAAGCGGTGGACCGGGTTTCAAAAGAACTTCACACAAGCCGTTCCGCGTTTACCAGAAAAGCGCTTCAGGAAGCCCTTGCCCGCCACAAACGTGAAGAAATGGAACAAAAACACCGGTTGGGATACGAGAAAAAACCGGTTAATGAAGATGAATTCTCTGTTTGGGAAACGGAACAGGCGTGGGGGGATGAATGAAACATGGCGAAATACGGTGGTATAAATTCATGGCCCCGGATAAAAAGCGCCCGGTTCTGATACTCACACGCGATTCGGTTCTGGAATATTTGGGGGAGGTCACGGTAGCACCGATTACAACGACAGTTCGCGATATCCCGTCTGAAGTGTTTCTCTCAACAAACGACGGCATGCCCCGGGATTGCGCTGTGAACTGCGATCATTTGCAGACCGTTTCAAAAAAGAAAATCGGGTCCCTCATCACGTCCCTGCCCCGCGCCAAGATGACCGCCGTGAGCCGCGCCATCTGCTTTGCGCTGGATATCCAATGCAGGGAACCCGTAACTCATGGGCGCGATCTTTAATAATGGTTTCAGGTTCCATGCTGCAGGTGTCGGGTGTCAGCGTCGCTTTTTCTGACACCTGAACACTGACACCTTTTGCTGAAAAACCGCATCCCGTATACACGGGTTCATTTTCTTGTTTTTTTGTGCAGGAATTGAGGCATAAGGCACTCAGCAAAACCTCTGCCATGATTTCAGAAATCTGGTCAGTCACCCGGCCGGCCCGATAGGACCCGTTGATAAAAAGAACTGCTGTCATGACATGCCTCTGTTTGCTTTCAAAGCCCGAACGGTTTGGGGCTTGAGCTCCAGTCCGGCTGATTTGAATTTTTTTTTCAAAAAAACCACTCTATTCAATGGCCGGAATTTCAATATTTTTTGCGGACTCTTTCACCCGCTCCATGGCTTTTTCCGCTTCTGCGGCCGCGTCTTCCGCCTTTTCAACGGCTTCCCGCCGTTTTGTCCCGTCCGCGGTTTCCGTGTCCATGTCTTTCATTACCAGAAAGCCCACAATCACAAGTGCAATTAAAATAACAATAAAAAAAGCCCCTCTCATTTGCCTGTCTCCTTATTTTAACGGTTTATCTCATCATCCGGCCTTCAGCAGAATCACCACCGCGCCGGAAAACATCAGCATGGCCCCCAGAAGCCGCATCACAAAATTTTCCTCCCGAAATACCAGACCGCCGAAAATCACGCCAAACACGATGCTGAGCCGTTTAACCGACACCATATACGCGGCTTTGGTCATGGAAATGCCGAACCCGTGAAAAAAAATATGTCCGTAAAACAGCACCCCGGCCACCAGGCCCTTGACAGGATATCGAAAAAAAACCGCCGGCCGGATTTTTCCCATGGCCGCAAACAGCCCCAGAATCATCAGATTTAAGACCACAAAAAACGCCATCTGAAAAAACAGCGCAGATGAGTGCACAATGGCCAGTTTGCCAAGCACCGCTGAAATGCTGAAAATAAAAGCCACGATCACCATCAGCCAGGACCCGGTTTCCGTAAATACCGCCCGAAATGGCGCCAGCAGCGAGGGATTTTCCGGATCAATATTCAGGACATAACTTCCCAGGCACACCACCGAGATACCGCCGATCCCCCAGATATCCGGCAACTCCCCCAGCACCAGCCAGCCGGTGGCAATCATAAACACCGGCGTGAATGCCAGATACGGAACGGTCAAAGAAAGCGGCGATATCTGAATGGCCTTGATATACAGAAAAAAAGGCACCGCATTAAACGGCAGGCTCACCAGAAAGGCCAAACCAAAAACCCGGTCCAGGGGCGGTGTCTCAACAAACAACAAGGTGACCGCGGCCAGCGGCAGACTGTACAGCAAGGGAAACGCAAACATTTCATATGCGGACAGATGGGAAAACCATTTTTTCACCCAGGTGTCGTGCAGGGCCACGGAAAGAGCGGTTAATATGGCAAAGGCAAACCAGGTCATGGGGGGCTTTAGGCTGATTCCTTTTCTGAAAGGGGATTCCACACAAATACATAATGGCCGTCACCGGCATAAACTTGACATTCATCTATGGATAATAATAATCATAGCTGATGACGGCTCAAAAAGATAGCCCAATATAATTAAGATTACAGTAGATAAAGGAGAAATCAATGCCCCTATATGAATTCCAGTGCACGGACTGCGGCGCCAAAAAAGAAATTCTGTTTCGCGCCAGCGATGAAAAAATTGAAATGAAATGCGACAAGTGCGGTTCTGAAAACCTTCAGCGGGTGCTGAGCGCCAGCAATTTTGCCGTTCCCGGCGGACCGGCCGGCGCCGACGGGGTCACAAAAAGCATCCACAACTGCAACGGCGGCTCCTGCACCACCTATGATTTCCCCGGCCCGCGCTGACCGGGACATCGGCCTGAGCGTTGATGTTTGTTTTTTCAATAAATGCATTATGCGGCCTCACGGCGCTTTCATGATGCGAACCACGCGTTCACGCGTTCACGCATTCATCGATGCAGGACCGCATAAAATCATTCATGGGGTGCTGATCCCCGATTTCATAAAACCCAAGCATTCATCCGTTGAAAGGAAAAGCCCATGGAATACTCCCAGGAGCGGTATAAAAGCATTAAGAAAAAACACACGGCCCGGGCCAGCCGGGCGTATTATCTGGAGCTGTTTGGCAATTTTATCGCGGAACGGGAAGGCTACCGGCATTTGGACGGCATGGAAGCCATTTACTTTTATCTGGTCAACCAATTTCACTGGATGCCCAAAGAGGTCCGGGCCATGAGTATTGAAGAAATCAGCTTTGTGCTGAGCCAGGAAATGGCGGACTGGCGTGCGCCCGATGAATCCCGAATCGATTAGACCGAGTCAAACAAACCGAATCGAATAAATATGAAAATCCTGCTGATATCCGCCAATACCGAAACCCTCAACATGCCGGTGCTGCCCCTGGGCCTGGCCTTTGTGAATGCCGCGCTCATGGCCCGGGGATATGATACCCGCATCATCAACCTCATGGAGGCGGAAAATACAGAAACTGTCCTGAAAAACACCCTCTTGGAATTTGCGCCGGATGCCATCGGCATCTCTGTTCGCAATATCGATACTCAGGACATCCGAAATCCCGTTTTCATGCTGGACCCGGTGAAATCCATGGTTGGCTGGTGCCGCAACTTGTCCACCGCGCCCATTATCATTGGCGGTGCCGGATACAGCATCTATCCGGAAGCAGCCCTTGCCTATACCGGCGCAGACATGGGCATCCAGGGCGAAGGAGAGGCCGCCTTTCCGGAACTGCTGGAAAGGATCGCCGCCGGGCGGCCGATAACGGATGTTCCCGGTCTTTACCTGCCAAATCAGGGCATGGTCTCCCCCAGAAAATGCATCCGAAATGCATCAGATGTTATTTTCCCCCTGCCCGGCGTTCACCTGCCGGTTTCACAAGCGTTAAAAGCAGCCAATCTGTGGGTGCCGTTTCAGACCCGGCGGGGCTGCCCCCTGAACTGTTCCTATTGCTCCACCAGCGCCATTGAAGGCCGGGTGGTGCGAAAATTTCCTGTCACCAAAGCAGCAGACGCCCTGGCCGCCTGGAAAGCGGCCGGTTTTAACCGGTTTTTCTTTGCAGATAACACCTTCAACCTGCCCCCGGCCTATGCCCAGGCCCTTTGCGACGACATCATCTCCCGGAATCTGGATATTCAGTGGCGCTGCATTCTCTATCCTTCGGCCATTCGCGAATCCTTGGTTTCAAAAATGGCCCGGGCCGGTTGCCGGGAGGTGTCTTTGGGATTTGAAAGCGGGTGTGATGACATCCTTAACCAATTCAACAAGCATTTCACCACCCAGGACGTGCGCAAAACATCCGCCCTTCTTAAACAGCACGGCATCCGGCAGATGGGCTTTCTCATGCTGGGAGCTCCCGGCGAAACCCGGGAGACCGTATTGCAAAGCCTTGAATTTATGGATTCCCTGGCGCCGGACACCATCAAAATCACCACCGGCATCCGGATTTACCCCAATACCCGGCTGGCGCAAATCGCCAGGGACGAAGGGGTGATCGCGAAAGACGATGACCTGCTGTTTCCAAAATTCTACATTCATAACGGCCTCAAAGACTGGCTGATCCAAACGGTTTCCCATTGGGCAAAAAACCGGAAAAATTGCTTTTACTAAAAAACCAAAAAACGGAGTTTTTATGACGGACACAGACCAGCAGGACCACAAATTAATCTTGAGAGGGCTAAAACGTTGGGATTATCCCCGGATCAAGGAAATCATGGACCGGGTTTACGCCGGCATGGGCGGGGCATGGGAACCCGAAGAATTCGCCAAACTCCTGGAACAGTTTCCTGAAGGCCAGATCTGTATCGAGGACCATGGCAGCGTGGTGGCAGCAGCCCTTACCATTCTGGTCAACGCGGAGGAATTTGAAAGCCGCCGCCACACCTATGATGATGTGGTGAGCGGCGGCAAAATGGGGGGCCATGACGCCGATGGCAATGCCCTGTACGGGGTGGACGTGTTTGTGGACCCGGATTACCGGGGCCTGCGCCTGGGCAGGCGGCTTTACGACGCCCGCAAAGAATTGTGCGAAACCCTGAACCTGAAAAGCATTATTTTCGGGGGCCGGATTCCGGGGTATGGAAAATATTCCGATGAAATGACGCCCTCCCAGTATATCCGGAAAGTTAAAGCCAATGAAATTTATGATCCGGTGCTGACCTTTCAGCTTTCCAATGATTTTCACATCAAAAAAATAATGAAAAATTACATGCCTGAAGACACCCAGTCCGATTCATACGGGGTGCTCATGGAATGGAACAATATTTATTATGAAAAACGCCAGCGCCTGTTCGGCGGCCGGAAATCCTACCCGCGCATCGCTGTTGTGCAGTGGCAGATGCGGCCGTTCAATACCTTGGATGAGTTTCTTCATCAGGTGGAATTTTTTGTGGATGCGGTGGGCGGATACAATTCCGACGTGGTCCTGTTTCCGGAACTGCTCAACGCGCCGCTGTTAAAAAACTTTAACCAGGAAAATCCGGCCGAAGCCATGCGGTCTCTGGCGGAATACACCGAAGAAATCCGTGCCGCGTTTGTGAATATGGCCCTTTCCTACAATATCAATATTATCGCCGGCAGCGTGCCGGAGCTCAAAGAGGACCTGCTCTACAATGTCTCGTTTGTGTGCCGCCGGGACGGCACCTGGGACGCCCAGTACAAACTGCACATCACCCCGGACGAAGCCCAGTACTGGGGGCTAAAAGGCGGGGACCGGCTGAAAATTTTTGACACGGATATCGGTAAAATCGGAGTGCTGATCTGCTATGACGTGGAATTTCCCGAGCTTTCCCGGCATCTGGTGGACAAAGGCATGACCATGCTGTTTGTGCCCTACTGGACGGACACCAAAAACGCCTACCTGCGGGTGCGGCGATGCGCCCAGGCCCGGGCCATTGAAAATGAATGCTATGTGGCCATTTCCGGGTCCGTGGGCAACCTGCCCAAGGTGGAAAACATGGATATCCAGTATTCCCAGGCCGCGGTGTTTACCCCTTCTGATTTCGCGTTCCCCCACGATGCCATTGCCGCGGAAGCCACGCCCAACACGGAAATGACGCTCATGGTGGATCTGGATCTGGACCTGCTCAAAGAACTGCGCCAGCAGGGAAGCGTTCGCAATCTCGAAAGCCGGCGCAAGGAACTCTATGAAGTGGTCTGGAAACTGGGGAAAGCATAGAAAGGCAGGTCACTGAAGTATTGATGGCTTCGTAAAAAGTCCAAATTCTTTGTTGCGCTGCATCCCTCGCTGCTTCAGCGTACGCCAAGTACGCATCATCGCTCGGGTACTCTGGTTCGTAGTGACGCCGTAAGGCGTTAATCAATGTCGTTAACTTAAGAGGTTTCAATGTAGGGGAGGGGTTTACCCCCTCCCGTGAAAAAGGCGACCCATGCCGGGAGGGGATAAACCCCTCCCCTACGCATATAG
>JAABSH010000042.1 GCA_011390465.1 Desulfobacteraceae bacterium | reverse complement strand
CGGCCAAATCATAAAAACCGGATTATAGACGCCGGGTCATAAAAACCGGACCCTAAAAACCGGGCCGTGAAAGCCGAATCGTAAAAACCGAACCGTGGCAACCACTGATTATCATGGTCAGCAGCGTAAAATCAAATCAAAACAGGGATAAAACAAAGGATAAAATCAACATACTGTCTTCATATTCTTCTTGCCAATCTTTTGGGCCGCGGGTTAAAAAAATTATTTGGTTATCCACTTAACTCAAGTTGCTACACAATAAAGACCATTATTTCATTTCCGGCAGGCACGGTGGCCTGCCCTACGAACCGGTCGAAATCTCCGGACTGTGTAGGGTTGGCCACCGTGCCGACCGGTCTGACTTGAGGCGGATAACCGGACTTGTGCAGAATCCAGAGCATATTGGAATTGCTGGATTCCCGCTTTCGCGGGAATGACGAGAGAAATCGATTTCCGACTTTTTACGGTTGTATCAAAACACTAAGTGACTCGTTGGTTTTTATAAAAAATGTACACCCATAGCCTGGAAAAAGATCGGCAGGATGCGGAGCGTTATTTAACGGAAAAACGCAGTGATTTTGTGGCCACGTATATGGCCGTCTCCAACCTGCAGTTTATTATTGATCAGCAGCCGGATATTGTTGCGCCGTCCAGCGTTACAGCCCTGGAAAAGGTCTTGTCCGGAAAAGAGCATGCCGGCCAGCGGCAGGCGTATTTTCTGTACAAAAAAGCCGCGGATGCCCTGAGCGCCCTTATCCACCGGACAACAGACCACCAACTGGCCCTTCAGGCGGAAACCTGCCTGCGCCGGATACTGAAGGCAGACCGGAAAAAACCCTTTCATGCCGCGGCCCAGGCCCTTGGCACCCTGCCGCTGGAAATCAGGGGGCCCTGCATCCCAGGACTCCCCAAAAAACCAGAAAACAATTCAAGCGCGTCCGGATTACAAACTGATTCCAGCTTTCCGGAGGCTTCCTGGCCCGAGCTTCTGGCCATGGGCGGTTTTTCCGGAAAAGGGACCATGGAATGGAAAGGCCGAAACCTTGTCTGGTTTTCAGAAAATCAGAGCCCGGTGCTGGTGGTTAAAATGTCCCGGCCCGGAGACGACCCGGCAATGCTGTTTCATGAAGGGATATGGATGGATTTTCTGGCACGGCACGCCCAAGACCTTATCGGCCCGGATATCCGGTTTCAAATTCCCTCGCCCATCAAAATTTCCAGCAGCTTTCTGTTCCGCCTGCGCCAGCTGCCGTTGGAAACCCCTGAAAATCCGGAAGTTGACACCCGGCTGCCGGTCATCGGGTTTGTGGCAAGCCCTGAATATTTTCTCTATCCCAATGAGCACCTGCCCGACGATTTACTGCCGCCGCAACGGTTTTATGAAATCATCACCCGAAATGCCCTGCTGCTGGGAAGGCTGGCCGGTTCCGGCATTATTCACACCGCGCCCATTCCCCTGTTTCACAACCGGGTGCAGCGCCACCGCCGCAATGACGGGGGTCTCTACCAATGGCCCCGGGCCGGCCGCCTGGACCAGTGGCTGAATTCCTGCCGGTTTCCCAACATCGGCGGCACCGGCATCCGGGATTTTGAACATTTCATGGCGTTCAGCGATTCCGACCGCAGGCTTTATGAACTCATCGGCAGTCATATTTTCAGCCTGGTGCTGGTCAGCGGCAGTTATTTCAGAAACGCCGACCCCGGCCGCGTGGGCCGGGATGCGGCGGGCCGGCCGGTGGATGCCCGGGATCTGTTTGATCCGGTGCTTCTGGAAACCACAGTGACCCATATTTTTAAAAATTATTATAAAGGATTCACCGGAACCGCATTTCAGGGCACCTTTCCCATGGATCTGGGCCGTATAAGCGCCCGGCTGGTGGAAGAAATGGGCGTGGACCGGCATATGGAAGAAATTCTGCGGGTGGCGGAGCAAAACGTCATGAACGCGGCTGAATTTCACACATTTCTGGCCAGCCGGGGAATGACGGACGCGGTGATCCGGGATTTTGAAAAAGGAAAAAATGACATTACGATTCTTACCGGGCCGCATCTCGGCGGATTCAACCAGCCCCTCTCCCTTCCGGAGCTGACGGAATTTACCGCCGCATCCGCCGCCCTGTGCATATCAGGGCGGTATACCGGCAAAAAATTCGCTGCCTAACCTGTAAGCCGCCGCCGGTCACCGCATCTGCCGTGTTATCGGCCTGCGCACATACGGCAGAAAACCCTGAAACCGAATACCTGAAACCGAAAAAAGGAGAGCCTTTGGCAACCCCCGTGCCGGAAAAAAAATATTCACACCAGATTGCGCTGGTATCAGCGCCCTGGCCTGTGTTCAGCCGCCCTTCAATTCAGCTGGGCGTGCTAAAAGCCTATCTGAAAAACGCGTTGCCGGAGCTGGATGTCGCCAGCCATCATTTTTTCCTGAGCCTTGCCAGGGCCATCGGATACCCGGTCTATCAGGCCCTTTCCAGAAATACCTGGCCGGCGGAAAGCGTTTATGCGGCCCTGCTCTATCCGGAGCGGGAGGCGCGCATCAGCGCCTTTTTCCGGAAGCAGGCCAAACAGCACACAGCCCTGGCACAAATCGACTTTTCAGAACTGGTACAAAAGGTCAAAACCGCAACAGATGCCTTTATCCGCCAGACCCACTGGCAGAGCCTGGATCTGGCGGGTTTTTCCGTGTGCCTGTGTCAATTGACCGCGTCCCTTTATTTTATCCAAAAAATCCGGCAGACAGCCCCGGACCTGCCCCTTATTGCCGGCGGCGCCATTATCGGCGGACACACGGCAGGGGATCTGCTGGCGGCGTTTCCGGAAATTGATCTTATGGTAACCGGTGAAGGAGAGCTGCCCCTGACCCGGATCATGCGGTATTTAAAACACCAGGGCCAGGTGCGGAGCATGCCTTCGGGCGGCGGTATTGTGTCCCGAACCCCCGCAACGGATCCGGATGCAAACGAATTTTCCCAGCTGCCCGATCTCAAAGGGCTGCCGGCACCGGATTTTTCAGATTATTTTCGCCTTCTGGCCGGATTTCCCCCGGAAAACCAGTTTTTTCCTACTCTGCCCCTGGAAGCCTCCCGGGGATGCTGGTGGCGGTCCGCCGGAACCGGCCCCAACCGCCAAAACCGGCCCTCAGGATGCGCTTTCTGTAATTTAAACCTTCAGTGGCAAGGCTACCGCACCAAGAGCGCCCGGCAGGTAATCCATGAAGTGACCGCGTTGAGTGAAAAACACAAAGTCCTGTCCGTGGCGTTTATGGACAATGTGCTGCCGCCAAAGCAAAGCTCTGAAATCTTCACGGCCCTGGGTGCCACAGGCAAAGACTTTCATTTTTTCGGAGAACTGCGGGCCGCCACCCCCTATACCATGCTGGAAACCCTGGCAGCCGCCGGGGTAGAGGAAGTGCAGATCGGCATCGAAGCCCTCAGCTCCAGACTGCTAAAAAAACTGAACAAGGGCACCACCGCCATGGATAACATGGAAATCATGAAGCACTGCGAGGCCTTAGGCATTCAAAACACCGCCAACCTGATCCTGCATTTTCCGGGAAGCGATGCCGCTGATGTGGAAGAAACCCTTCGGGCCATTGGTTTTGCCCGGTTCTTCCGGCCGCCGCAAACCGTCCGTTTCTGGCTTGGCATGGGCAGCCCGGTGTGGGAAAATCCCCGGGATTTCGGCCTGACAGCGATTTGCAACCATCCCCATCACAAAACACTGTTTCCCGAACCCATCTGCCGGCAGGTGCGGTTCATGAGCCAGAATTACCGCGGAGACAAACAAAAACAAAAAACCCTGTGGCAGCCGGTGATCCATGCTGTAACTTCATGGCAGGCCGATTACCGCAAACTGCACGCGGAACCGTATAGCGATCCCATCCTGACCCTCCATGACGGGGGGGCGTTTCTGATTCTGCGGGAACGGCGAATCACCGGTGCCCCTGCCACTCACCGGCTGGAAGGCACCTCCAGAAAAATATACCTGTTCTGCACCTGTCAGCAGCGGTTTGAAACGATAAAAGACCGGTTCGCCCCTCTGGCAGCGGCGAAAATCCGGTCTTTTTTAAAATTAATGACAGATAAGGGGTTGATGTTTGAAGCCGGTGACGTTTATCTAAGCCTTGCGGTCCCTGCCCGGCAGTATGCCCAACCATCAGTGCCTGGATATACAACCTGTTGATTTTTATTCTGAAATAAAAACCTGGTCCTGTGGGCCAGGATTTTTATTATTTATAAATTTCCCGCATGACTTTTTTGTTGAGCTTGCCCACGCTGGTTTTTTCCAGTGATTCTACAAACTCGTAGCGTTCCGGCACGCCGTAACGGGGCAGTTTTCCGCTGTCCGCGGCTTTCTGCATATGGGCTTTCAGGTCTTCGGCCGTGATTTTTCCCTGAAACTCGGGTTTCAGCACCACGATCATCATGGGCCGCTCTCCCCATTTTTCATCCGGCGCGCCAATGGCCGCGGATTCGGAGACCGCTTCATGCTGGCTCATGATATTTTCCAAATCCAGGGAAGACACCCACTCGCCCCCGCTTTTAATCACATCCTTGATCCGGTCCGTAATCTGCAGATACCCCTTTTTATCAATATGCCCCACATCCCCGCTGTGAAGCCAGCCGTTGCGCCATAAATCTTTGGTTTTGTCCGGGGCTTTGTAGTAGCTCTGGGTCAGCCAGGGGGTCCGGAAAACCACTTCACCGGTGGTGGCCCCGTCATGGGGAAGGGGGTTGTCATTGGCGTCCACAATTTCAAATTCTGAAAGCGGAATGGGCAGCCCGGTTTTAACAATAATATCCAGCATGGCCTCGTCATCAAGATCCAGGTTGTCCGTGGTCGGCATCCCCAGACTGATGACCGGGCAGGTTTCGGACATGCCGTAGCCGGTGTAAACCGTCATGCCGATGCCCCGGGCCGCTTTGGCCAGGCCCCGGGAAAGGGCCGCGCCGCCGATGATCACTTTCCATTTGGACAGATCAAACTGTTTGACCGCGGGACTGGTAACAATCATCTGAAGAATGGTGGGGACGCAATGGGAAAACGTAACCTGTTCACCGGCAATGAGTTTGAGCAGCATAGGGGGCTCGTATTTGCCCGGATACACCTGTTTGACCCCCAGAAGGGTGGCCACATAGGGGATGCCCCAGGCGTGAACGTGAAACATGGGGGTAAGCGGCATATAAACATCATCAGACCGGAACCGGCCGATGGTTTCGTAAGACCCGGCCGCGATGGCCACGGAAAGGGTGTGCAGCACCAGCTGGCGGTGAGTGAAATGCACGCCCTTGGGATCGCCGGTGGTGCCGGTGGTATAAAAAGTGGTGGCCCGGGTGTTCTCGTCCAGATCCGGAAAATCATATGCTGCTGCCGCACCGGCCAGCATGTCTTCGTAAACGCCGTCAAACGCCAGGCGGGTTTCCGGGGGCGCGCCGTCTTCAGAGATAATGACGATCTTTTTAACGGTTTCAAGCTTGCCTTGCAGGTTTTCCAGAATGGGGAGAAATTCCGAATTGATCAGGATCATCCGGGCTTCCGCATGGTTCAAGGTATACAGAATCTGCTCCGCGGACAGGCGCCAGTTCACTGTCTGCAATACGGCCCCCATCATGGGCACGGCAAAAAATGCTTCCAGATACCGGTTGCTGTCATAATCAAAGACCGCCACCACATCCCCGGCGTTGATGCCGAAACCTTCAAGCGCACTGGCCAGCCGGTGGATGCGCGTGTTCAGTTCCGCGTAGGTATACCGCTGCTGATCCCGGTAAACAATTTCCTGTTGCGGCGCGTAAATCAATGGGGTGTTCAGCAGTTTTTTGATAATAAGGGGATAATCATAGCATTCTCCAGGCTGATAATTTTTTTGAGCCATTTTTTTCCTCCTGCCTGACGGTTCCTGGTAGTTGAAGGGGGGGGCTACCGGGGCTGAAGCTACCGGTAAACAGAAAATCCCCTCTTAATAAATCAGCTTGATATGGATGAATTTATTTTTTATGGCACCCTCCACATGTTACCGGGCCGGCCTGCTCGCTCAGATGGCAGCCGCGGCACTGAAGATGATACACCCGGATCAGATCGGGCGCCGCCGCCGGCCCGCTCATGTGGCAGTCGGAGCAGGCCATGCCCACGGACATGTCCGCTGTTTTGATGCCGTTTTCATAAACATGATGACACACGCTGCAGTCGTCTATCCCGGCCCGGTCATTATGGTCGTCATGATAAAAAACCACTGCCGGGCGGATGCGTTTTTCAAAAGCCGGGTCATCTACGGTTTCAATATAATCCGTTGAAAAGGCGCGGAGCGCCAGGATCAGCAGAAAAAAGACAAAAACCGCCACCCCTGAAAAAATTTTCTGTTTCCTATAGCTTAACTTGTGTTTTATCATTGGCATTATTCCGGAAAATCAAATCCGTATTTTAAAAATTCCCCCGGCCCCACCCCGGCCCTTTTTCCCACTTCACCGCTTTCAGCTTTGACCTTTCAGCTTTCAGCTATCAACTTCCCCCTTCTCAATACACTCATAAATAATATCGCCCAGAAACTTGATTTCCATATCCAGCTCATAGTATTTGACAATATCTTCCAGGCCCCCGTGACAGTTATGGCAGGGGGCAATAATCACCCGGGCGCCTTTGGCTTTGGCCGCCGCCAGCTGATCTGCCTTGACCCGGTTGCCCTCAACCCGTTTTTTGGCATAAGGCGGACCGCAATTGATCACTCCGCCGCCGGCGCCGCAGCAGTAATTATGTTCCCGGTTGGGATGCATCTCGATAAAAGTGGTGCAGGTTTTGTGAATCACAAACCGGGCCATTTCATGCAGGCCCCGTCCCCGCACCACATTGCAGGGATCATGAAGGGTGAGTGGCACATCATATTTTTTTGCCAGGGAAAGTTTGCCGTCCCGGAACAATTCATAATAAAATTCAATGGCATGCACCATGGGCAGGGGCGGCATTTTCCAGCCCAGGTGCCGGTTGCCCACATCATAGACGCTGCGGAAGGCATGGCCGCATTCTCCCATGACAATGCGTTTGGTCTTGAGGCGCATGGCGGTTTCAAAATGCACTTTTTTGAGCCGGGCCATCATTTCCGAATCCCCGGTATACATGCACATATCGCTGTTATCCCATCCCGGAGTGGCCGGCATGGTCCAGTCAACGCCCGCGGCATGCATGATCACGGCTGCCTGATAAATCAGCTGGGCACGGAATTTGGGCTCCGGGCCGATCACGGAATACATCACATCCGCCCCTTGTTTTTCCAGGGGTATCCGCAAATCGGGAATTTCATCCCGGGCCTCGTCTTCCTGCCACTGAAGGGTGTCGATCCATTCGTCCTCTTTCACCCACATCTGATTCAGCGTGGCGGAATGGCTGTGGGCCGTATCCTGAATATACTGGGGCACCATGCCCAGACGATGGCAGATCCGCCGGACAAACAGCATGAGATAGGAAATATCAATGCCGAAGGGGCAATACATGACGCAGCGCCGGCACAGATTGCATTCGGTAAACGCGATCTCGCAGGCTTTTTTCATAAAATCCACGGACACCCGCCCGTTTTTCCGGATCATGGGGTCAAGGGTCTGTTTGACTTTTGCGGCCGGGGCAAACCGGGGATCTTTGTCATTGGAAAGATAAAAGTGACAGGCCTCACTGCACAGGCCGCAGTGAACGCATGTTTCCGTATACACTTTCAGCCGGGCCCCGCCTTCTTCGGCCAGCAGGATCTGGATCACACGGGCCACCCGCTCCGGGGTCAGCCGGGCCGCGGCGCCGTCCACCCCTTTATCCGGTATGACAGCCAGATCCGTTGGCAACGATTTTGTCATGGATCGTTATCCTTTCTGCGTTATTTGCTGCTAAGGGTTGGCAATCAGCACTTACCAGTCCCTGGCCTTTCTCACGGCCCCGAACTCGGAGCCCATGTATCCCCGGGTAAACGGGAAAAAAAGCATGTGGCTCAGCCGGGTAAACGGAATGATCATCAGTAGAATTTCCGCGGACGCCATATGCACCAGGGTGGCGGCCGGAAATGCCGGCCATTGATGGAATGCCCAGGTTCCGGAAACAAAGGGAACGGCAATGGCAGCAAGAATGAGATAATCAGAGGTTGACGTGAGATACCGCACATCCGGCTGGATGATCCGGCGGGCCGCAAAAAACCCGCACCCGGCAACCACCATCCATGTCATGGCATCCGCGGCATGGTCCGGCAGCCAGGGCCAGGAAACATTCCAGGATTCCTTGATCAGGATAATGTGGGCGCTTAAAAAAAGCGGCACCAGAAACAGGCAGATATGAAATACAAAGGCCACCACCGTCATCACCGGATGATTGCGCATATTGCGGCTGCCAAAAGGAAGCAGCCAGTGAAAAATGGACCGCAGGGCGTAATATCCGCTTGAATAGTTGAATATCACGGCATCTTTTTTTCTGGCCAGCCGCCACATGGCTGCCACCCGATAACCGCTTCCACCGAAAAACACCAACAGTGCCACCCACAGCATGGGGCCCCGGAGAAAACCGTATAATTCATGCATCATGGCTTTTGCCTTTCACACCAGATCAGACAATTGAAATACATAGCGGCAGTAGTGGCCGCTGTTTTGATCTTCAATCCCCCGGACCATGAGCCGGGTGCTGTCCGGGCTGAACACCGGGTCCCACAGTTCGGAAAAGGTCTGTTTCAGAGGACGGCCATTCACCAGGATAAAAAACCGGCCCTGTTTTTCCACTTTTGCCGCCACATGGCGGCTATCCGGGCTGAACACCGGCTGCCAGACCATGTCAAATCGGTCATTCCAGCAGCGATTGTCCACGGCAACGGCCCACCGGCCGTCCGTGCATCCCACACAGGCCACGCGGTTTCCATCCGGGCTGATGGCCAGGTCCGTTACCAGATCACTGAAATGTAGGCTCCAGGGGCGGCTGTCCACGGCCACGGTCCATTTGCCGAATGCCGGCGCCACAATGGCGGCAATACAGCGGCCGTCGCGGCTGTACTGATGATGCCAAAGCTGCAGAAACGGTTTTTCCCAAATAATTGCGCCGTTTTTTGCCAGAAACCATTTCCCGGACTTGCGCACCGGGGCGGTGACAGACCCGTCCGCGGGATGGAAAACCGGTTTCCACACCGATTCAAAACTTGCCGGCCAGGGCATGCCGTCCACTACAATGGTGTAATCGTAAAGGGTGGTTCGGGCTTCCGCCGCCAGACTGCGGCCGTCCGGCGAAAAATTCAGTTCCCATAAATTTAAAAAATTGTGTTCCCAGGGTTTTCCGTTGACAGCGGCACTGTAGCAGCCTTCCTGAAATTGAAAAATATCACCGGAATTAAAGGGCACGGTCTGGACCACCGCGGCGGTCTTTGTGCCGTCATTTGCCATGGCAAGACCGGACAGGGATGGATAGGACGCATTCCAGGCCACGCCGTCTGTTACCGCATTATATTGACCTTCGTTCTGGGCAGCGGCACTGATATGGCCCCCGCAGGCGCTGAAACGGGGGTCCCAGACAAAGTCAAAAACAGCCTCCCAGGGACAGTCGGCGGTTGCCACGGTCCATGCGGCTTCCGTCGACACCAGGGCGGCCAGTCTGCTGTTCGGGCCAAAGCGGGGGTACCAGATTCTGTCAAAGGTATTTTCCCACAGCTTTCCATTTTCACAGACAGAAAACACCATATCTTCAACTTCCACCACCGCGGCAAGGGTTTCGCCGTCCGGGCTGACCACCGGCTCCTGGACCTGTTTGTATAAATCGCGCCATTGATGGAAATCAGCGATCTTCTTTTTTCCGATATCCCAGTCCCATTGTCGATGTTCCATGCGTGTCTCCGGATGGGGGTTGGCCGTGCACAGCGGCAGGCTGCTGTTCGCAATCCGTCAAAATTTCAGGACTGATGGTATCATATTTCAATTTATTTTTTTAGAAAAAATGCAACAAACGCTAAAAAATGTTTTTAAAAGAAAACAGAGATCGTAATGCTGAACAAGCGATTTTCGATCAACCCCCATCTAAATCGGGATCGGGATCAAAATTCTTTTCCAACCGTTTTTTTTGTATCCCTTTCACAGGTTCAAAAACCCGCCTTCCAGGGTATTCCAGGACAGTCCCGGCTGGCAAAAAGAGATTTCTATTGCATGAAAAATCAAACAAATGGTATCTGGTGTCAGACACATACCGACATTGTGCTTTGTCACCATTGCGTTGCGTGACGGGCCGCTACTACAGACAACTGCCATGAATACAGAAAACTCAAAGACGCATCCCGGTCATTCGCAAAAAATTTCCAGGTCCATTCAACTGGCCATGGGGATCTATGAACTGCTGTGGCGTCTGTTCATTCCCCTGCTCAAGCACCATCCCCGGCTGCGGCAGGGATTTGCCGCCCGGTCGGCCGCGGATCATCTGCCCGCAGCAGACATCTGGCTCCATGCGGCTTCCGCCGGAGAAGCCTATCTTGCATTGACCCTTGTAAACAACCTGCCAACGGAGGCGCGCCTGCGCGTCCTGATCACCACCAATACCCGACAGGGGCTGGACATTATCAAAACCGGCGCAACCGCTGAAAAAATCCCTCCCGGCATTGCCATTCACAGCATCTATATCCCCTTTGACCGCCCCCGGCTCGCCCAACAGGCGGTGCAGCGGGTTTTCCCGAAAGTCATGATTCTTTTGGAAACCGAGTTGTGGCCCGGTCTGCTGCTGGCACTCAAAAAACACAACATCCCCGTGCTGCTGCTCAACGGCCGGATCACCGCCAAAAGCCTGAAATCCTATTTATTATGGCCGGGCCTGTGGAAATGCCTTGGTCCGGATCATGTGCTGGCCATCTCCCAGGAGGATGCCGGACGGTTTGGCCGGCTTTTTGGACACAAAAACGTGCACACCATGAAAAACATCAAATTTGACCAGTTAAACACTCAGGCCCATCCGGCCACGGATCATTTAAAAACGATCCTTCCGCAAGACCGGCCCTTTCTGGTGCTGGGATCGGTGCGCCAGGAAGAGGAAAAATCCGTGGAAGCCATTATCACCCGCATTCATTCCGCGCTGCCGGAAATTCTTATCGGCCTTTTTCCCCGGCACATGGAAAGAATGGATTATTGGACCCAAACCCTGAACCAGCTTGACATCAACTGGATCCGCCGCTCCGACCTGAATCAGGGGACGGCTCCGGACGCCACGGTTATTTTGTGGGACGTGTTTGGCGAGCTCCAACCCGCCTATGCCCTGGCAAGGGCCGTATTTGTGGGCGGAAGCCTTGCGCCCTTATGAGGCCAGAACTTTCTGGAACCCATGATTTACGGAATTAGTCCGGTCATCGGACCGTCCTGGGAAAATTTCGCCTGGGCCGGCAGGGAAATCTTTCAGCAGGGACTGGCAATCTCTGCCTCAGACTGGAAAACCGTTGCCGCCGAACTGATCCGGCAGCTTCAGCAGCCGGCAGCAATGCAGGGACAACAGGCTGCTGCCGTAAAATACCTGGAAGCCCAAAAAGGCGGCGCTGCCCGGGCCGTGCGGCGGATCACGGACATTTTAAAAACCCCTCATTCTTCCGGAGAAATTTCTTATGACATCACTGCCTGAATGCCGCGGCATCATTCCGTGCCGTTATGCATCCACCCGGTTTCCCGGCAAACCGCTGGCAAAAATCGGGGACATGCCCATGTTCTGGCATGTTTACCACCGGGCCAGCCGTTGTCCGGAACTTTCTTCCGTCACCATCGCAACTGATGATCCCCGCATTGAAGCAGCTGCCAATGCCCTCAATGTACCGGTCATCATGACCCGGGCCGACCATCCCAGCGGCACGGACCGGGTGCTGGAAGCGGCAATGAAACTCAACATCGCGGACAACGCCGTGGTGGTCAACATTCAGGGAGATGAGCCGGCCCTGCATCCGGAAATGATTTCCCGGCTTACCCGGCCCTTTGAAGATCCGGGCGTTTGCGTCACCACCCTGGCCCGGCCCATTGACGCCCGGAGTGCGGAAAATCCAGATCAGGTAAAAGTGGTGCTGGATTGCAATAATGATGCCCTTTACTTTTCCCGGGCCAGAATTCCCCATCCCAGAGAAAATTCCAAAGAGGGGGAAAAGGCCCGGTTTCTGGGGCATATCGGCCTGTACGCCTTTCGAATGGATACCTTAAAACAGTTTGTAACCCTTCCCATGGGCAGGCTGGAACAGATTGAAAAACTCGAGCAGCTCCGGCTTCTGGAAAACCGGATCCCCATCCGGGTGGTGGAAACCCGGCTGACCAGTTTCGGCGTGGACCGGCCGGAAGACATTGAAAAAGTGCGGCCTCTGATTGAAAAACCCGTCCTGCATCAGGGAACATCTGCCTCCCAAAACCATTGACACAGGGGTTAAAGCATACGATAAAAACCCTTTAACGGCATTTTTGCCGCTTTATTCACTCCATCCGATACGAGGAAATATCATGCCGGAAGCCATACTGAATCGCATTCACGCCATCTTTAACAACAAAAAAAACCGAAAACTGTTTCTGAAATTGAGACTGCCCGCCGGCATTGTATTATTTGCCCTTATGGTCCCCATGCTGAAACCGGCCTGGTTTTTTCCGGGGCTGTTGGTTTCGGCAATGGGCCAGCTGCTTCAGATGTGGTGCATGTCCACCATCAAAACCCAAAAAAAGCTGACCGTGACCGGCCCTTACATGTTTGTGCGCAATCCTATGTACATCGGCCGGTTTTTCCTGGTGTTCGGCATCCTGATGATGACGGGAAACCTTTGGCTGCTGGCCCTTTTAACCGTTATTTATTATTTTTATATGGTGAACCGGGTCCGGCGGGAAGAAAAAATTCTTGCAGATCTTTTTGGAGCGGATTATGCGGCGTACTGCCGGGACGTGCATCCCTATCTGCCCGGCATTAAACGCTTTGCCCCGGGGCAGCTCTGGTCCTTTAACAAAGAAAGCTTTGACCAGAACAATGTGTTGATCAACACCATCACCATCGTGGCCTGTTACATTGTGCTGTATCTGTTCACCTTTGTCTGGCCGATTTCATAACAGGAAAACCCATCAGGTGCGCCGATCCGTGCGGGTGCCCAGGGGATAGCCTTTTAAAAACCATAAGATGCGTTTTTTATTAAGCGATGCCAGACGGGCCCGGCGGTTTTCATCCAGCAATGCGGGCTTTTTTTTGCTCCAGTTTTTATAAACACCTGATATATCAATATCTTTCATAATTTTATGAAGCATTCGCGGGGTATTTTCCAGATTCAGGCTGGATTGGAAATCCAGTAACGCGGGCCGGCCGGTGTCTGTCACCAGGATATTTTTCCGGTTCCGGATATCCAGATGCACCATATTCCGCTGGTGCATGGCCAGCACCAGCTGTTCAAATTCAAAAAAAAACGTGTCCGGAATCCGGTCCGGCGGGGTCACCTTCAGGGTGTTGCCCGGCTGAAACCGGTAACCGACCGCATACGCATCCAGCAAAAACGGGTCCGCCGGAATGCCTTGAATGCCTGCAAGAGTCCGCAGGGCCAGAAATTCCCGCCTCACCATAAACCGTCCCCAGGTTTTCCGGATAAGCGGCGGACAGGGGAAAAAATCCTTGATCACCCAGTTTTCCCCGCCCTGGTGAAGCAGGTATAAATCCGCATTTCCCCAGCGTCCTTTGGTAATAATTTCAACGTCTTTTCCAGCCAGATCCTTTCGCGTAAACGGTTTCACCATATTTCTGCCTTTTGTAATCTGTTGTTTTTTTATGTCTTTGTTATTGAAGCGATATTTTTCTGGATCGTTTCGTCAAAACCCGGCGCATCCGGCAAAAAAAATATCCAGATGCCCAAAACCACAATATCCATTGAAACATCAACCGGGTTGTGGACGGCCTTGCCGATTTTTCCGGCGATCTTGACATAATCTTTTTCCGTGGTCACCAGATATCTGGCGCCAGAGGCCGCGGCCCGGGCCGTGATCATTTGCAAATCCTTCCGGGTATAAGCATGATGGTCGCCAAATCCCAGGGACCCTGCCACCTCGCCGGCCAGCTCCGCCACTGTATCCTTAAATCCGGTATTGCCCGCAATACCGGAAAACACAAACACTTTTTCAGTTTTCAAAAAATCCATACCAAAAGCCACTTCAGAGGCTGGGTTGCCCTCACCCGGCCGGCTGCCGGCTGAGTAATCCCCGGCGGAATAAATCCCGGCAACATAAGGCGCGTGAACGGCCCGGAAAACCGGTTTGTCCGGGGCCAGGACCGACAGTTGTTTCTGCCGGTGCGCTTTGCCGTCTGACCATCGGGTAAGCACCAGAATATCGGCCCGGGACACCCCGGCAAGGGGTTCCCGGAGAATTCCCCGGGGCAGCAGACAGCGGTTGCCAAAAAACCCCTGGCTGTCCACCAGCACCACATCCAGATCCCGGTGCAGACGCCGGTGCTGAAACCCGTCATCCAGCACAATCACATCCGGTGAAAACAGCGCCATTGCCTTCATGCCCACTGCATACCGGTCCGCCCCCGCCAGCACGGGAATTCCATTGAGATGCCGGGCCATCATCACCGGCTCGTCTCCGGCAATTTCCGGCCCGGCAAGGATTTGGCGGCCATCGCTCACCACTGTGCCGGTTTTTTCAGCGTTGCCGCCGTATCCCCGGCTGATCACGGCCGGGTGATATCCCTGATCCTGCAGCAACCGGGCCAGATAAAGGGTCATGGGGGTCTTGCCGGTGCCGCCGGCGGCGAGGTTGCCGATGGAAACAACCCCGCAGGGAAGGGTATGCACCGGAAACACGCCCCTGTCATACAACACCCCCCGAAGCCTTACCGCAACGCGATAAAGGGCGGCCAGCGCCGTCAACAGACCCTGCAACAGCGGCCCGGCAGATGTTTCGCCGGTTATCACCCTTTTGATATGGGATTTTAATGGTGTCATTTTTTCTGTTTTAAACCCGCTGTTATTCCAGATTATACACGGCAAGCCCGGCGGCGATAAAAAAAAGCAGATTGCTGATCCAGGCCGCCACCAGCGGGGGAAGCACATTTCCATATCCCAGGGACAGACAGAAACTGTAAAAGGACCAGTACACAAAAGCCGTTAAGATACCATAGGCAAAGCTGATGGCCATGCCTTCCCGGGTGGAACCCCGCAGGGCCAGACCGGCGCCGAACAGGGCAATAATCAGGCAGACAAAGGGAAACGCGGTTTTGGCATAAAAATCCACCCGGTATTTGGTGGCGTCATACCCCTGGTTTTCCACCTTCCGGATATACCGGTAAAGCTCCATAAACGGCATTTCACCGGATTCTTTTGCCACCCGGACAAGATCCGCCGGCTGAATGTCCAGGGCGCAGATTTTTTCATCATAAAACACGACATCGTGATCTGAGGCGGCCTTGTTCAGATTTTCCTGCACCAGGCAGTTAAAAAGTGTCCAGTGGCCGTCACCGGTTTTTCCGGCATCAAATTTTCCGGTTTCCGCATTGATGCGGCGGGTCAGGGCAAAGTCATCGTTAAAATTCGTGATACTGATCCCGGAAACCATCTGGTCCGCGGGATTATAATAGGCAATATGGGTAATGGAGCGGTCCCCCCGGATCCAGATATTTTTCTCCCGGGAAGTTGTGATCCGCGATCCGTAGCGCATGTCATCAATATGGTTTGCCTTGACCACGCTGAGGGGCACCACGGTTTCGGAAAACACAAACAAAAACAGGCTCATGCCCAGGCCGATGATGCCTATGGGGATCAGAAGATAATGCACACTGACCCCGCCGCTTTTAAGGGCAATGATTTCATTGTTTTTCGCCATCAGGCCGAAAGCGGACAATACGCCCAGCAAAACAGCCACCGGCATGATCTGGGATAGGATCAGCGGAATTTTAAACAGAAAAAACGCCGTGATCAGGGAGGCCTTCAGTTCCGCTTCAAGAAACCGGTCAATGCGCCCGAAAAAATCAATGGACAGATAAATGACAACGACCATCCCCAGCACAAGGCAGAAATACTTGAAAAAAAGCCGGGAAATATATTTGTGAAGAATTGTCATGGGTATGTGTTTTTTTCTGCGTCTGTTTTTTTGAGGGTCTCAAACAGGATAAAAATCCATGGCCTGCGGACGGTCTGTTTTCAATCCCGCTCACTTTCCGCCGGCGGCTGTTTGCGGCGGCTGTGGAACAGCCGCCCGTAAACCGCTGAAAACGCATGGCTCAGGCGGTTCATTACCGCCACCGGCTGATCGTTGGCAGCTTTATACATTAGAAAAATCCCCAGCCCGCCCATGAGGATATTGGGCAGCCACATGCCGGCCACGGGCGAAAAACTGCCGGCTTCGGAAAACACCAGCCCCGCGGAAAGCAATAGATAATAAAGAAGAAACGCGATCAGGCCGATACTCAGGCCCGCGGATTTCCGGGCAGAAGAAGACTGGATCCCCAGGGGTACGGCCAGCAGCCCCAGGGCCAGGCAGGCAAAGGGGATGGAAAATTTTTGATGAAATTCCACCCACACGGCATAATATTTCCGGGCCGACCGGGGATTGGTTTTCAAAAACGCGGAAAGCTCCCCAAGAGACATCTCCTTTTCATCCTTGCGTGATTCCTGGATATTTTTCACTGCATCCTTTAAGTCCAGCTGCAGATCATAGGTGTCAAACCGGGTGGCATGCACGGACCGGTTTTTAAGATTCACCTGATTGATCCTACCGTCATACAGGCTCAGGGTTACGGAAAGCTTGTCCGGCTGATTGAAAATCCGGCCTTCAGGGGAAACTATGGTGGTGGAAAATCCTTTGTTGCGCTGGTCTTCAATGTAGACATCCTTTAACTGATTGCTTTTAAAATCAATTTTATTGACATAAAACATGACCCCGTCAAAGCTGTCATTGAACTGGCGCTCCTTTAAGCCCACATTGAAATTGGACTGCACCACGTTCATGGCAATCTGTTTATAGCTCTGCTGGCCCCAGGGAACCCCGTAAACCGACATGAATCCGGTAATCAGCACATTAACGGCGCAAAACAGGAGCACCGGCGGCAGCAGGTGATACAGACTGATGCCGCTGGCTTTAAGGGCCACGATTTCATTGTCCGTGGAAAGCCGTAAAAACGTCAGCAGCACCCCCATCATCACGGACATGGGAATGATATAAGCCAGGAAATACGGCATGGAATACGCCAGCATCAGAAAAAACGCCGCAATGCTGACCTGATAGTTTACAATCACATGGGTGACTTCAAGGATCTGGCGCATCAGGAAAACAAAAATAAAAAACAGCAGATTCAGGACATAGGGCGGAATCAGTTCTTTGAACAGATAACGGCTGACCACTGCATTCAGTTTCATAAATCCTGTAAATCTGCTGTTTTTCCGGGCATCTGACGGCTCACCACATGCCCTTACCCATTAACTGTCGTGAAGTGACGGGCCGGCGGCAACCGCCAAACGGTCGGCGTCAGTTTCAAACTGCATCTGATAAAGGGTGTAATACTCGCCCTGCCGGGCCATCAATTCTTCATGACGCCCTTCTTCCACAATCCGGCCGCCCACAATCACCACAATGCGGCTGGCATAGGCAATGGTGGACAGCCGGTGGGCAATCACAAAAGAGGTCCGCCCTTTCATCAGGTTTTCCAGGGCTTTCTGCACCAGCCGTTCCGATTCCGTGTCCAGGGATGCGGTGGCTTCATCCAGAATCAGAATCGGCGCGTTTTTTAAAAGGGCACGGGCAATGCACATCCGCTGCTTTTCCCCGCCGGACAACCGGCTGCCCAGCTCGCCGATCACCGTATCCAGGCCTTTGGGCAGGGTTTTTACAAAATTATAGATATAGGCGGCCCTGGCAGCTTCAATGATTTCCGCGTCACTGGCATCCGGTTTGCCATAGGAAATGTTGTCCCGGATGGAATTGTTGAACAAAATGGGCTCCTGGGTGACAATGGCCACCTGTTTCCGGAGATCCGCCACTGCAAATTCCCGGATATCCGTGCCGTCGATCTCCACGGCACCGCCGGTGACATCAAAGAACCGGGGGATCAGGTTCACCAGAGAGGTTTTACCGCCCCCGCTCATCCCTACCAGGGCAACAATCTCCCCCGGGTGAACATCGAGGTTAATCTGTTTGAGCACCATTTCCTGACCATCATAGGAAAAAGACACGTCCCTGAACCGAATCCGGTGCGCCCCGGATGTTATGGGCACGGGATATGCCGGGTCCAGAATATCGGATGCTTCCTCCAGAATATCAAACACCCGGTCGGATGCCGCCAGGCCCTGCTGGAGCACATTATTCAGTTTTGTCAGTTTTTTGATGGGGGCATAAAGCAGCATCAATGCTGTCATAAAAGAAAGAAAATCCCCCGGCGTCTGATTCCCCCGGATCACCGAAAAACCGCCGTACCACAGCACCAGGGAAATCCCTATCCCGCCGATGGCTTCCATTACCGGCGAAGTCAGGGCTTTTGCCCGCACGGATTTTATTTCATACCGGAAGACCGCATGATTTTTTTTGAAAAAGGCCTTTTTTTCCTCATTTTCCATGCCAAATGCCTTGACGATCTTATTTCCGGAAAAGGTCTCATGCAGAAACGCATTCATTTCCGCCATGTTTTCCTGGGTGCTGGTGGAAAACCGCCGCACCCGGCGGCCAAGCTCCACCACGGGAAAATAGGCAACCGGCATTACAATAAACGACAGAATGGCCAGTTTCCAGTCCCGGTAAAAAATAACACCGGTAAGCCCGATCACGGTAAAAGTATCCCGCAGGGCTCCGGTCACGGCATTGGACACCATGTTTTTAATAATCGTCACATCATTGGTGATCCGGCTCATGAGCACGCCGGTGCGCTCTTTGTGAAAAAAGGCGATAGGAAGGTCAATAATCTTTTCATACAGGGCATCCCGGAACCGCTGAATGATGCTGATGCCCACGTACTGCATGAGAAATTCCTGCCCGTACATGGCAAGGCCCCGCAAAAAATACAACACCATCACCACCACCGGCAACAGCTTGAGCAAAAACACGTCTTTATTGATAAAAACATCATCAATCACGGGCTTGACAATAAACGCGGTGGCAGATGTGGTGGCGGCCACCACCAGCATGCAGATCATGGCCAGAAACAGCTTGAACCAGCTGCCGCTGATATACCCGATCAATTCCTTATGGCGCGGTTTTAATTGAATTCTGTCCCCCATGATACCGGTCTTTCAGCTGTTCGGGAGCATGTGCCCCGGCACAACTGACAATGAAATTTTTATTGAAATATCTCAGGCGGTTGTGTTTATCAGAGACAGGGCGATATCCGCTGTTTTTCCGGACGCACCCGCCCCGCCCATCAGGGTTTTCACATGGGCCAGTTTTTCCCGGATGCGCTCCCGGGCCGCCGGATCATCCAGCATACCGCTGATGGTGCGGGCAATGTTTCCCGGAGACGCCGATTTCTGGATCAGTTCCGGCACCACTTCCGCTCCGGCAATAATATTCACCAGACCGATATGCGCTACATTCACCAGCCGGCTGCCCAGAAAATAACTGACCGGCGACACCCGGTACATGATCACCATGGGAACCCCGTACATGGCGGTTTCTAAAGTGACAGTGCCGGAAGCCGCCAGAATCACCGTGGCCCTTGCAAAAACATCCATGATGTCGCCGGCGTTTATTTCAATGCGGCAGGTCTTTTTATACGGTCCTGCATAGCTGTCAATCCACTCGCTGCTGATGGAAGGGGCCACGGACAGGAGAAACCGGATATCCGGATACTTCCGGTTGAGGAGGCTGGCCGAGGCCAGCATATAGGGAAGGTTCCGGCTGATTTCACTCCTCCGGGACCCGGGCAGCAGCCCCACCACCGGAGCCGTATTTTCCATGGCATTTGGCTGGGCCGCCGGCTGGGTTTGCGGAAGCGGCCGGCAGCCGTCCATCAGCGGATGGCCCACAAAGGTGGCGGGAATATTGTGCCGCCGGTAATAGTCGGCTTCAAAGGGCAGAATAACGGCCATGTGATCCACACACCGCTTTATCTTATGAATCCGGCCCGAACGCCAGGCCCAGATCTGGGGGCTGACATAATACAGTACCGGCACCCCCATTTTTTTTGCAATAGAGGCAATGTGCAGGTTGAAATCCGGAAAATCGATCAGGATCATCAGGCAGGGGCGGCGCTGGCGCAGCTTTTTTTTAATAATGGAAATACCGGCCAGGACATTGGGGATTTTTGCCGCCACCTCGGTAATACCCACCACGGAAAGATCATGGGAATCCATGAGAATTTCCACCCCCGCGGCGCGGAGGGCCGGTCCACCGATGCCGGAAAACGCAAGAGAGGGATCTTTTTGCCGCATGGCCGCTACCAGATGGGCACCATGGACATCCCCGGAGGTTTCGCCGGCAATAATCATCACTGTTTTTGCATCAGAAGGCATTGTCGTGTTCCCGCCTAAGCATAAACCTTGCTGGATTCCCGAATCTGCCGGGTGATATTAAGGGCGATTTCCAGTGCATCCCGGCCCATCTCACCGGACACCTCCGGGGGGTTCCGGTGTTCTGCGGCATTTATAAAAGACCGGATTTCGTCTTCCAGGGCATCGCCGTCGGTAAAACATTTTTCTTCCAGATGCATTCCCGGAATGGGGCAATTATTGTCATTGTCCCCGGGCTGCACATGAATAATGGCGCGGTTGGCAAAATCCACGGAAATATACCCGTTTTTCTGAAACAGCCGGATTTTCCGCTCATTTTTGCTGGAAATCCGGCTGGCAGTGACATTGGCCACGGCCCCGTTTTCAAACTCAAGGTGCGCGTTGGCAATATCAATATTGTCAGACACCACGGACGCCCCCATGGCATGGCTGTACCGGATTTTTGATTTTACAAAATTAAGAATAATATCAATATCATGAATCATGAGATCCAGCACCACGCTCACATCCGTGCCCCGCTCCTTGTAAATGCCCAGCCGGTTGGATTCGATAAAAATCGGATGATCCACAATATGTTTCACTGCCGCCACTGCCGGATTAAACCGCTCCAGCTGGCCCACCTGCAGCACCAGACGGTGGCGCCGGGCAATCTCAATGAGTTCATCGGCCTCTGCCACGGTGGTGGTAATGGGTTTTTCAATCAGCACATCAATGCGGTTTTCCAGAAAAGATTTGCCAATCTCATAATGCAGCGGCGTGGGCACGGCAATGCTGACCGCATCCACCCGGCCGAACAGGTCCGTATAATCGGTAAACGCCCGGGTGTTAAATTTGGCGCCAATTGCTGCTGCCTGAGCCGGATCCGTATCCGCCACCCCCACCAGATCAATGTTTTCCATTTTAGCGTATTTTTCAGCATGGAATTTCCCGAGATAGCCCACGCCGACCACGGCTGCCCGCACTTTTTTCATCTGCCTTATATCCCTTCACCGTCATTCATTCAGCACTTCCATCAATCCCCGGCCGCCGCTTCTGTGCTGTCCGTCCCGTTGCTGTTAATGGCCATGATGGTCATTTTCCACTGGTCGGCCAGGGCAATCATTTCCGCTTTGTCAAACACCAGAGAGCGGCCCGCTTCAATCACCAGCACCGTGGCCCCTGAATCATACATGGTCCGGATGGTCTGGGCCCCGACCGCGGGCACATCAAACCGGAAATCCTGAATGGGCTTGCACACCTTCACCACCACTGCATTGCCGCTGCACAAACCGCCCCCCCGGCGGATGGTGCTGTCCGTGCCGTCAATGGCTTCCACCGCAATAACACTGCCGTTGCAGACCACCACGCACTGGCCGATATCCAGGCGCCCGATTTCCTTGGCCATTTTCCATCCCAGAGCAATATCTCCCCGCTCTGATCTGGCCGGCTTCCGTTTGGTCCAGCATCCTTTTTGCGCCAGCAACTCCGGCAAGAGAAAAGTGGACGGCCGGATGCGGATGCCCTCGTCTTCCAGGGTTCTGGCAAAAACCCGTAAAATCCGGTCATCATGGGTGCAGCTGCGCATATTCGTAATCATTGAAATGGCTTTCATATCCGGCCGGATGTCCATGATGGCCCCGGGTTTTTGAATGGCCCCGATCATGACCGCTTCCGTGATGTTGTGTTTTTTAAAAAACCGGATAAGCCGCTTGACCTGGCCGATATAATTAATTTCAATGGCAGTGACGGAATCCGCCAGTGCGGGATCGGTTTCATTGTGATACCCCGCGGCAAATACCGCAAAGCCTTTTGCCGCGGCTTTTCTGGCAAAAAGCACCGGGAACACGCCGCTTCCGGCAATCAAACCAATCCGCTTTGTCATGAGCTCATCCGCCATGGCCGCACAAATTACCGGGTAATGCCGCGTTCAGTGGATTTGATGAAATTCACCAGGGTCAGAACTTCTGGGATATTCTCCACCTCCGCCAGCACCCGGTCCACTGCTTCATTGACGGTCAGGCCGATGCGGAAAATAATGCGGTAGGCTTTTTTGAGCTGGGCCAGGGTATTGGGGGAAAATCCGTGCCGCTTCAGCCCCACCTTGTTCAAGCCGTGCAGGGTGGCCCGGTCCCCGGCCGCCATGACATAGGGCGGAATATCCTTGACCACGGCGGATTTTCCGCCCACATAACCATATTCACCGATGCGGACAAACTGATGAATCGCCACCAGCCCGCCGATAATCACGTAGTCGCCGATGGTGATATGCCCGGCCAGGGTGGCGTTATTGGCCAGAATCACGCCTTTGCCGGTTTTGCAGTCATGGGCCACATGGGTATAGGCCATGAGAAAATTTTCCTCCCCCACTTCAGTGACCCCGCCCCCAAAGGCAGTACCGCGATTTAAGGTGGCGAATTCCCGGATAACGGTATTGCGCCCGATTTTGAGATAGGTCTTTTCCCCTTTGAATTTGACCGCCTGCGGGGCCGCGCCGATGGAGGCATATTGAAAAATCCGGCAGCCCGGGGCAATATCCACATAGGGATCAATGGTGACATGGGGTCCGATATAAGTGCCCGCACCAATGGACACATTGGCATTGATAATGGAAAACGGACCAATCTCAACGTCCGCATCAATCTCCGCGCCGGGATCAACGATTGCGGTGGGATGTATCATTTTTTTCTTTTTCTCCTCTGATAAAGCGTTTTTGCCGCTCATTCGGTTTTTCCGATCAGGGCCATGAGTTTTGCCGCTGCCACCCGCCGGTCGTCCACCCGGGCGGTGGCATTCATTTTTATCACGCTGGACCGCTGCCGGGCAATTTCCACGGTATAGACCAGCTGATCCCCCGGGATGACCGGCACCCGGAAACGGGCCTGGTCCACCCCGGAAAAACAAATCCGGGACCGGATTTCCGCGGAAAAACTTTCCACCAGCAGGAGCCCCCCGGCCTGAACCATGCCTTCCACGATCAGCACCCCCGGCATAATGGGCTGGTCCGGAAAATGCCCCTGAAAAAACGGCTCATTAATGGTCACGTTTTTAAGGGCCCGGATACTTTCCCCCGGCGTGAGTTCCAGCACGCGGTCCACCAGGATAAAAGGATACCGGTGGGGCAAAAGATCCAGAATCCGTTTAATATCATATCCGTGTGTCACACGATCGCCTCGCTGATTATAACTGCTCGTTCAATCGTTTCTCCAGTTCCGCCATTTTCCGCTTGAGCTCGGGCAGCCGCTGAATGATCCGGCTGGTGCGGAGCCATTGTTTATGGGGCATTTCAGGGGTTCCGGACACCACCGTGCCGGCGGGCACATTCCGGGTCACCCCGGCCTGGGGGCCCACCACTGCAAAATCACCAATGGTCAAATGCCCGGCAATACCGGCCTGACCGGCCAGGGTCACATTTCTGCCGATCCGGGTGCTGCCGGCAATGCCCACCTGGGCCACGATCAGGGTGTTTTCCCCCACCACCACATTGTGGGCGATCTGCACATGATTGTCGGTTTTCACGCCCTGCTGAATCCAGGTCTTTCCAAAAGTGGCCCGGTCAATGGTGTTGCAGGCACCGATCTCCACATCGTCATCGACCTGAACAATGCCCAGCTGGGGAATTTTAAAATGGGCCGCCCCGTCCGGCACAAATCCGTATCCATCGCTGCCGATCACGGTTCCGGCGTGAATAATGACCCGGCTGCCGATCGTGCAGCGTTCAAGAATCGTCACATGGGGGTAGATAATTGCATCATCGCCAATGGTCACATGGCTGCCGATGGTCACATGGGGATGAATCACCACCCGGCTGCCGATGGTCACATGGTCCTGGATCACGGCCAGGGGCCCGACACTCACATCATTGCCGAACACCCCATGTTCCCCCACAGAGGCAGCGGGATGGATGCCGTCCCCAGGCCGGGCCGGGGGGAAAAACAGATGCATGATTTTTGCAAACGCCAGCCGCGGATGCGGTGTCCGGATAAAATGCGGTTGTATGCCCGGTTGCGCATTGGGTACGGCAGCCGGATCAAAATATGCCGGATCAAAATATTCCGGCACAATCACGGCGCCGGCCCGGGTGTCGCAAATCCGTTTCAGGATGTTTGCCGCATCCGCAAAAGTGATGTCCGCGGGTCCTGCCTCATCAAACGGCGCAATGCCGCAGATCTCGGTTTCCGGTGCCCCAAGGACTTCACCGCCGGTGATCTCGGCCAGTTCCGCAAGGGATTTTTTCATGCCAGATGCCTTTCTCTGGTTCTGGTTTGCCGATACTGCCGCTGTTAATCAGCGGCTCCGGCAGTGGCATTGTATTTTTCAATCAGGGAATCGGTCATATCAATAGCCGCAGGATAATAAACCGCCGCGCTTTTTTCAAGAATCAACAAATAACCTTCTTTTTTGCCGATGGTTTCCGCCAGACCAAAAATATCATCCTGAAGTTTTTTCACTTCCCCGTTTTCCATCTCGCGCAATTCCATTTGGAATTTTTTCTGCATGGACTGGAAATCATATTTTTTGATTTCCAGATCCCGCTGTTTTTCCTCGCGTTTTTCCTTGCTCATGACCATGGCGTCCCTGCTGATCTGTTCAGAAAGGGCTTCAATTTCCTGGCCCAGTGTCACCAGACGTTTTTCCATTTCCCTGCCTTTTTCCTGAATCCGGGCCTGCACCGTCTGTCCGGCCGTGGATTCCGTGAGCACCCGCTGAAAATCAATAATGCCGATTTTTGCCACATCCGCCGCGGCCAGCGGCATGGCCCAGAGCATCAGCACTGCCATCAATCCAAAAACGACGCGTTTTCTCTGTTTCATAAGTTGCCCCCTTGTTGCAAAACCATAAAATATGATGTTGATTGAATTTGCTTAAAAACTGCCGCCCATTGAAAATTCCCACCGGCCGGAGCCTTCATCCGGCTGAGGATCCAAAATATAGCCCCGTTCCAGGCGCAGCGGCCCCATGGGCGAATACCACCGCACGCCGAACCCCACGCTGTCCCGCAATCCGCTAACAGAGTCTCCCGCATCCGCCCAGGCGTTGCCGGCATCATAAAAAAACAGCCCCACCAGTCCGGCGTCCTTGATAATGGGAAACAGGAATTCCGCGTTGAACTGGATAAATTCCGTTCCGCCGATCTCAATATCATCATCTATAACCGGTGTAATATCCCGCCAGTCAAATCCGCGCACGGAATTAATGCCCCCCAGGTAATACCGTTCATAATCCGGTAAATACTTGTCAGACCGGTCCCAGATCAGCCCGCCTTCACTGTGCAGAAATCCCACCGTTCCCCAGAACAGGGGAAAATACCATCCGGTCTCGGCCGTGAGTTTGGTAAAGCCGATATTGCCGCCCAGGCCGGCGTATTTCAGGGTGATGCTGTGCCGGGATCCCTCGGACGGATTGAACTGCCGGTTCCGGGAATCATACACCATGCTCAGGGACAGGCTGCTTTCCGTGCTTCGGCCGGAATAAATATAGGGCGACACATCTTCATCAATATCATCGATTTTGCTGACATCATAGGCGTATTTCACATATCCCCGGGTATAGTCAAACAGGGGATACCCAAACCGCAACGCCCCGCCGGTGCTGTCCCGGTCATAATAGTCATAATCCCGTTCCACTTTATATCCGTCTATGCCCGCTGACAAGGGAATATCAAACAGCCAGGGCTCGGTAAATCCGAAGCTGTACTGCCGGGAACTGCCCCCGGTCTGCACTGCCAGCTCCAGAATCTGGCCCCGCCCGAAAAAATTGCGTTCCGAGACCGAGGCCATGACATACAATTTGTCCACCGCGCTGTAGCCGCCCCCGAACGTAAAAGTACCAGTGGGTTTTTCCGCGACTTCAATATCCAGTGTCATCTGGTCCGGGGCGGATCCCGGACGGGGATTGACCTTGACATCTTCAAAATAATCCAGCCGGTACAAATCCGCCACACTTCTTTTAAGGCGTTTGCTGCTGTAAAGCTCCTGTTCACAGACCTTCAGTTCCCGGCGGATCACCTTGTCCCAGGTTTTGGTATTGCCGATAATATTAATGCGTTCAAAATAAACCGGATCATTTTTGGTAATATGAAACGTAATATCCGCGCTCAGAGCTTCTTCATTCATGCGGACCTGGGGGAACACATCCGCATTGGCATAGCCTTTGTCCGCGTACACGTCGGTGAGGGACAGCACATCCTGCCGGATAACGTCCCGGTTGAAAAATTCCTGATCCGTCACCTGGAGATGCTGATAAAGGGTTTCTTCAGGTTCAATAAAATCACCGGCAATATCCACCTGCCCCATTTTAAACCGGGGGCCTTCATTAATCTTAATCAGAATGTAGATCCATTCTCCCTGATAGTCGACCTCCGGTTCTCCTACCCGGGCTTTTGCATATCCATTGTTCTGATAATGCGCGGTCAGGCGGTAGATATCCTGCTGCAACTCTTCACGATTGAGATCACCGGAAGAGGTCAGCCACGAAAAAAACCCTTTTTCGTCGGTTTCCATGATTTTTTTTAATGTTTTGGCATCATAGGCATGGTTGCCGTCAAAGGAGATGGTTTTAATGCGCACTTTTTTGCCTTCTTCAATGGAAAACATCAGATTGGCCTGGTTGTTTTCCAGGGGCTCCGTGTCAAAGCGCACTTTTACATTATGATAATTCTTGTCTTTGTATAATGATTCAATAATTTTGATATTTCGCCGGACATTAAAAATATTCAGAATGGATCCGGTCGTAATATCGATATTTTCTTTCAGGGTGGCGTCTTCGACGGCCACGTTTCCGGAAAACCGCACCTCCCGCACGGTGGGCTTTTCCTGCACGGTAAAAATCACGGTGTGGCCCTGATCGGATTTTTCAACCTCCACCCGCACATCATCAAACCATCCCATTTTATAGACCGCCTCCAGATCATCTGACAGCCGGGCCGCATCATAGGCGTCACCGGATTTTGCCCGGATCACCCGCAGGATGGCATCGTCTTCTATGCGCTGATTGCCTTCTACCTGCACATCTTGAATAACAGCAGCGGTTTCCGCCGCCGCGATCCGGCAGGTCGCTGGCAGCAACAATACCAGCGACACCAGCGATACCCATAAAATAATTCCCAGCCCGCACAGCAGGCATTTTCTATCCTTGCTCAATCTCGACCAGCTTTCCTTCCACAAGCGTCATCCGCCTGTTCATATACGCCGCAAGTTCCATGTTATGGGTTACGGTGACAATGGTCATGTTATATTCTTCATTCAGTTCCGCCAAAAGATCGTGCACCTGCCGGCTGTTTCGCTTGTCCAGGTTGCCGGTGGGTTCATCTGCCAGCAAAATCGCCGGATTCAGCACCAGGGCCCGGGCCAGCGCCACCCGCTGCTGCTCTCCGCCGGAAAGATCCGTCACCCGGTGGTTCACGCGATGGGTCAGCCCGACCCGGTTCAGGATGACTTCGGCCTTTTCGCGGATTTCCGCAGCTTTCATGCCCTGAATCAGTCCGGGCATCAGCACATTTTCAAGTGCTGAAAATTCCGCCAGCAGATAATGAAACTGAAACACAAATCCCATGGTGCGGTTCCGGAAGTTTGCCAGCTTTTTTTTATCAAATTCAAACACATCCGCGCGGTTGTAAAGCAGCCTGCCGCTGTCCGGCCGGTCCAGGGTGCCCAGAATGTGCAGCAGGGTGGATTTGCCGATGCCGGATTCCCCCACAATGGCAATGGTGTCACCGGCAAAAACATCCATGGACAGATCATCAAGCACGGTGATCCGGGCGCCGCTGGTCTGAAAGCCTTTGCTGACACTGCGCATGGACAAAAGGGACCCCGTGTTCTCCGGCAGGTCCCGGGGACGGGAAAAAGGTTGCGGATCAGCCATACCGGAGGGCCTCCACCGGATTTTGCCTGGATGCTTTATAAGCTGGATAAAGTGTTGAGATAAAACAAATTACCATGGCAGAAAAAATAATAATCAGCACATCGGGAAACGTCAGCTCCACGGGCAGACTGGTAAAATAATACACTTCTCCGGGCAGTTCAATAAACTTGTACCGCTCGAGCACCAGGCACCCGATGATTCCCAGCACCACGCCCATCACCGTGCCGATCAATCCGATAATGGTGCCTTTGAAAACAAAAATTTTCCATATGCTCCGGTCGGTTGCCCCCATGGCCTTGAGAATGGCAATGTCCCGGGTCTTTCCCATGACCATCATGATCAGGGTACTGGCAATATTAAACGCCGCCACCATGATAATCAGCGTCAGAATCACGAACATGGCTTTTTTTTCCAGTTTGAGCGCGGAAAAAAAATTCCGGTTCATCTGCATCCAGTCCATGGTCCAGAAAGGAAACCCCAGCGCATCCATAATGACGCCGGCGGTGTCATCCGCCTGATAAATCTCATCCACCCGCACGCCGATACCGGACACCGTATCCCCGATTTTAATCAGATCCTGAGCGGTTTTCAGATGGATAAACGCCAGCGAGGCATCATACTCATAAAAGCCGGATTCAAAGATTCCGGTCACTTCAAACCGTTTCATGCTCGGCATGTGACCGATGGGAGACATCATGCCTTTGGGGGAAATAATATAAACAATATCGCCTTCAGCAGCGCTGACAGACAGGGCCAGTTCCCGGCCCAGAATAATCCCGGGCGGGCGGGTGCCATCATCTGTCAGAACCTGGGTCCGGATTTTTTCTGTCAGGGTTTTTTGATCATATCCTTTGACCGGACTGCTGTCCCTTGCCGGATCGATGCCGCGCAGCACGGTCCCGGAAATACCGGCGGAAGAGCGCAGCATGGCCTGGGTATAGACAAAAGGCGCGGCGGACTGCACCCCGGCGGCAGCCTGCACTTTCCGGATCACCGCCTCGTAATCCGCAATGGTGCCGCCGTGCCGGCGGAGGATCACATGGGACTCAACCCCCAGAATCTGGCGGGTAAAATAGGATTCCGCCCCGGCCATTACCGCAATGACAATAATCAGGGCCATTACCCCCACCGTCACCCCGGCCATGGACAAAAAGGTGATAAACGAGATAAATGCCTGTTTATGCCGGGACCGGAGATACCGGCCGCCGATAAAATACTCAAAAGACATGAATAAATTCCGAATCTGACAAATAAGGGGCCTGATGTGACAAAATTCAGGCTTCCGCCGGCCGCATGTGGGGAAACAGAATGACATCCCGAATGGACGGGGAATCCGTAAGCAGCATGGCCAGCCGGTCAATACCAATGCCCTCGCCGGCGGTGGGCGGCATGCCGTATTCCAGCGCCCGGATATAGTCCTCATCAATCACTGCCGGGGTTTCATCATCAGCTTCCTTGTTTTTAAGCTGATCCAGGAATCTGCCTTTCTGGTCTTCGGGATCATTGAGTTCGGAAAACCCGTTGGCGATTTCCCGGCCCGCGATGAACAGCTCAAACCGGTCCGTCAGCTCGGGATTTTCGCGGTTCCGGCGGGAAAGCGGAGAGACTTCCACAGGATAACCGGTGATAAAGGTGGGCTGAATCAGCTTTGGTTCCACCAGGGCGTCGAATATCTTGGTCATCACCTTGCCAATGCCAATGGTTTCAAAATCCTTTGCCCCGAACGTGATCCCGTTTTCTTTGGCAAAATCAATGAGCGCGGCTTTTTGAGTGAACAGTGACGGATCCACCCCGGCAATCTGCTCCAGAGAATCCAGAAGCGGCAGCCGCCGCCAGGAACCGCTGAAGGTAATCTGCTGCCCCTGATAGGTGATGTCCTCGGCGCCGGTGATCTCTGTTGCCACTTTCTGAAACATTTCCTGGGTCAGATCCATTAAATCTTCATACGTGGCATAGGCCTGGTAAAACTCCAGCATAGTGAATTCCGGGTTGTGCTGGGTGGAAATACCCTCGTTTCTGAAATTCCGGTTAATTTCGAATACCCGTTCAAAGCCCCCGGCCACCAGTCGTTTGAGATACAACTCCGGCGCAATGCGCAAAAAAAGCTCCATGCCCAGGGAATTATGATAGGTTTTAAAGGGGCGGGCATCGGCGCCTCCGGGCAGGGGCTGCATCATGGGGGTTTCCACTTCCAGAAACGCCCGGTCATTTAAAAAATTCCGGATGGCCTGAATCAGGCGGCTTCTCCGGACAAACAGCTCCCTTACATCACTGTTCATAATAAGATCCAGATAACGCTGACGATAGCGTTTTTCCGGGTCTTTCAGGCCGTGGAATTTCTCCGGCAACGGCCGGGTGGCCTTGGACACCAGACAAAGGGCGTCTGCCAGCAGCGACCATTCGCCGGTTTTGGTCTGAAACAGGGTGCCGGTCATGCCCACAAAATCGCCGATATCCAGCTTTTTAAACAGCCCGTAGGCGTCTTCCCCCACCTTGTCCAGGCGGACATAGGCCTGCATCTGGCCGCTGCGGTCCCGGAAACGGATAAACGCGGATTTCCCGAACCGGTTTACCGCCATCATGCGGCCGGCAACGGAAAAAGACGCCGCCGGCAGGGTATCAGTGGCGGACTTTTCCACAACTGCTTTAATTTCCGCCACACAATGGGTTACCACAAAATCATTGGGAAACAGGGCAACGCCGGCGGCGCTTAACTGCTCATTTTTTTCTTTTCTTGCTGCGACAACATCGCTTTTCTGGCTCATCTGCTTTTCCGCATTTTCTGAAATTTATTGATGTATTAAAAAAAGAATGTACCAGGACAGATCTTTTCTGATCCGGTACATTATTTCAACCAAAGGCATGCTTTTTCTTTTGAATTTAATGAATATCCATCCGGTTTGGCTATCGTATTTGCCGGCAGGTGTCAAGGCTAACTTGACCCGCTGACAGACCAGCCCTTTTTGGCATGGGTTGTTCTGGTCAGAGGGATGCGGCCGGCCGGCGCCGGGGCAGCTGAATTTCAAAGGTGGTGCCGGTGCCGGGGGTGCTCTGAACGTCGATTAACCCGTTATAGGAAGTGATGATCCGCTGAACAATGGACAGCCCGAGACCGGTGCCCTTGGGCTTGGCAGTAAAAAACGGATCAAAAATGGTACGAAGGGTGTCTTGGGAAATGCCGCACCCGGTATCGGAAATGCGAACGCAGACCTTATGCTTGTCAACGGGCGTCATGGAAATGGTGATCCGGCCCTGACCTTCAATGGCTTCATCCGCGTTCAAAAGAAGGTTCCACAGAACCTGGCGCAGATGTTCCGGGTCAATTTCAATAAAAATGCCGTCAGTGAGGTTTTCAGACAGACTCAGACGTTTGCTGCGCTGGTGATCCGCCATAAACACACTGGTGACTTCCCGGATGGCCACATACAGATCCACAATTTTTATCTGCCCCGGCTGGGGTTTGGCAAACATCAAAAAATCATTGACCAGGGCAGTGAGCCGGTCTGCTTCCCGCAAAATAATATCCATCAACCGGTCCCGGTCCGGATCAAAGGGAAGATCTTCCTTTAAAAACTGAATGGAACCGGAAAGGGAGGCCAGGGGGTTTTTGATTTCATGGGCCAGACCGGAAGCCATTTCACCGATGGCCGCGAGTTTTTCCACGCGCTTCACCTGGTCCTGCATGGCCCACAACCCTTTTTTCGCCCGCCGTTCCTGCTCGGACAAAAAGCCGCTCAGAAATGCCACGACAAAAGCGGCGGCAACGGTGATCAGCAGCTTGAACAGCACATAGGTCCAGTTATAATTTTTAAAAATAAACCCGGTTTCAATCCCCACCGGGAAAATCACCCCCTGGAATTCCAGGGCAATCAGCACGGCATACTGAATACAGCAGCAGAAAGCAATAAACATGCCGCCGATTCGGGACAGCACCATGCTGGCATAGATGATGATCAAAAGGTAAAGAAAGGAAAAAATACTTGAAAAACTGCCGGTGACAAAAATAATGCCGGTAATGAGCAGGGTATCGATAAAAATCTGGACATAGCCAAACCGGATAACATGACGCAGCCGGGGCAGAATGACCGCGTAGACCACTGACAACAGCAACATGGCGGCGCCAATATAATTGATAAACACCAGGGGATGGCTGAAAAAAGTAAGATGCTCATGCACCCCGATGATCAGGGCGGTTACCAGCAGCACCCCGCCGAAAAGCCCCCGGAAAAAAATCAGCCACCGCAACTTGCGATACTGATCCATCCGGGCTTTATTTTGCGGATCTATTTTCAATAAGAATCCGCCTTAGAGGTTGCCGGCCATCTGGAAAATGGGCAGATACATGGAAATCACCAGCCCGCCGATGGTAATCCCGAGAAACACGAGCATAAACGGTTCAATCATGGCGGTGAGGTTTTCCACGGCCTGGTCCACTTCCTCATCGTAAAAATCCGCGATTTTTTCCATCATGGCGTCAATGGCGCCGGTGGATTCCCCCACCGCGATCATAGAACAGACCATGGGCGGG
>JAABSH010000041.1 GCA_011390465.1 Desulfobacteraceae bacterium | reverse complement strand
TGCAGCATGGCCTCAGCATCCGGATCAAACCACCAGTACCAGAGGGCGCTGCTTTCATCCCCGTACCTGGACAGCACAGTTGCCGGGGTGCCGAATTTGTTCCAGTACAGAAGTCTTGTATAATCAATGTTCCAGAGCAGCACATAGGGGTATTCCTGGTAGATCAGCTGATCGATTTGCCGGCAGATGTCATTTCGCCGGGCAATATCAAAAATGGATTTTTGTTTTTCAATCAACTGGTCCACTGTGGGGTTTTTCAATCCTGTAATATTGTTGCCGCTTTTCCGGTCCGCTTCCGCGGACAGCCACATGCTTTCCGGGTCCTTGAAAATTCCGGAACTCCAGGCGGCCCAGGTCATGTCAAAATTAAATTCCTCCATGTCTCTGGCCCATGCGGCCCAGTCTTTTTTGTCGATTTTCATTTCAATGCCCACATCCTTTAAATCTTCCGCGTAAATGGAGAGGAATTTTTCAGAAGACGCATCCCGGGTGAGAAACTGAAAGGTGAATTTTTTCCCGTTTTTTTCCAGAAATCCGGTTTCCGGGTTGACCCGCCAGCCGGCGGCCTGCAAAAGAGCTCGGGCCTGTTTTTTGTCCAGATGGATTTTCGGGTTGGGGCAGGAATGGTCGGCTGAATACAGATCTTCAAAATAGGACTGGTGCAGAAAATACTGGCCGTACATCAGGGTCTGGTTCATTTTTTCCCGGTTCAGCAGGTATGCCATGGCTTTTCTCACCTGGATATCGTCAAAGGGAGCCCGGCGCATGTTCATGGCAAAACCCTGGAATCCCACCGGGTTGTGGTTGTGGATTTTTTGCCGGATAATATGATTTTTAATGAAAGCATCGCCTCCGGTTTCATTGATCCAGATTCGGGAAGTGTAGACCGGAAAAAGGTCAATAATGCCTTTTTTAAAGGCTTCAAACGCATTGGTCCGTTCCGCGAAAAATTTATAGGTAAGGGTTTGAAAATTGCCTTTGTTTTGCACCCTCTGGCGCTTGATCTGCCACCAGTCCGCTCGCCGCTCCAGCCGGATCCGCTGGCCTTCTTCGATGTCTTTTATTTTATAAGGTCCCGACATAACAGGAAATTCAAAATTTATGGTGTTAAAATCCGTTTTCGCATAGGCTGCTTTGCAGAGAATGTGAAATCCGCCTGCGGCCAGCAGGTTTTTCCAGTGAATGGCGGTGGCGGTAAACCGGACAGTGCTTTTATCAATGATTTGCGGCGGGCCGAAGCGTTCCATGCTGATTTTGTGAGGTCCGGTCATGTTTTTCGGATCCATGATCGCATCATAGGTCCATTTCACGTCATGGGCGGTCACGGGGTGGCCGTTACTCCACCGGGCCTCCGGATCAATGTGAAAGGTAAAGGTTTTTTTATCATCCGAGATGGTCCATTGATCTGCCAGGCCGGGTTCATACGCCATGGTGAGGGGATTCATGGTGAGCAGGGATTCAAACAGGGCCCCGAACACTTCAGCGGACAGCACATTGTTGTCCAGATAATAATTCAGGCTTTTGGGATACTGGCCCCCGAACACGGAAATATCGCCGCCGATACGGGCGTTTTCATCCGCCAGGGGATCCGGTCGGTCCGCCCAGTCAGGGGTCGGGAAAATCTGTTCCGCCAATGCGACACCGGATACCAGAAAAATAAGTCCTGCCGCCAGCATCAGCCATTTTAGCGCACGTTTCATCATTTATCCTTTTTTAAAACGTCAAGCATGGTAAAGACTTCTCCCGTGGATCCGGCGGCGATTTTTTTCTGCAAAAACAATATCGCGTCAACCGTTCCCCAGGCATAGATATCCCGGCCGTTGATATTGTGGGAAAAGGTGAATTGCGCGGTTTTATCCGGCGCGGTCAGGGTGTAGGTATGCCAGGCATGGCCGTTAATATAGGGCTCTGGAATTTTCCACTGATTTTTCTGGACTTCCGGATCGCGGATTTTAACGATCTGGTCTTCGGTAAATTCCGTGCCGAGCCGGTTGAAATACCGGACCATGGCTTTGGCCGTGCCCGAAGTATCCACCTTTGTCTGCTGATGACTCTCCCGGATGTCAAGGGTGTAACCGTCGAACAGACCCGGAAAATTTTCAGCGGCATAGGCCATCATTGCCTGAAATCCCACGATTTGTTTGGCCATGTTGGGGGCGATCACCGCGGACACAGCAGCATCGCGCACACATTGTTCCAGCCGGGTCCGGTCCCCGCCCGTGGTGCCCATGACAAAGGCAATGTTGTGGCGGCAGTAAAAATCCGCATTGTCATTGACCGCGGCGGGCAGGGTGAAATCCACGGCAATAAAATCTCCTTCAGACTGCTTGATTTTTTCTATTTCAGCATCCCGGTGTCCGGGACGGATCAGGCGCACGGAAAAGTCGTCCACCCGGCAGGTTTCATCGGCAATATCCGGACCGGTCAGGGACCACGGCATCAGCCGAAACCGGTTGTCCTTCAGGATATGGCTGGCAATGCGGGCGGTCACATTGCCCGGCAGGCCGTTGATCATTACATTGATTGGGGTCATATGGCGTTCCTTTAAAAAAATATTATCGGGTTGCGTGATACGTTATCAAAGCGGTTTTAACCGTGTCTGTCAATACCGGAAACAGGGATGCGTCGAGGGCGGACAGACGGGTGTAAAGATTTTTCAGGGCCACCGGGATAAAGGCTTCAAAAAACGGTTTGGTTTTAACCCGGCAAAGAAACCCGAAAGCCCCGAGGGCCTGGAGGTTCCGGGTGAGTGTACAATACCGGTAGCCGGCCAGAAATTTTTTCCGCTCAACCTGTTCAACCGGAAAACCCTGTTCCAGCTGACGGATGCTGTATTCCAGAAGGCGGGCCTGAACAGATTCGGCCAGGTTGACATAGGGGTCGGTGAGCAATGCGGCCAGATCATATTGCAGGGGCCCGGTTCTGGCGCCCTGAAAATCAATAAAAACCGGCTTGTTGTCCTTAATCATGATGTTGCGGGATTGCAGATCCCGGTGCATGAGGCCGAAAACCGCGTTTTCAAGGGCCAGATCCGCCAACCGGTCAAATTCCGGTTCCAGGCGGGCATATTTTACGTTCATGGCCAGATACGTGTTTAAAAACGCCTCCACAAAATACCGGCATTCTTTTTCAAGGATCAGGGGCCGGTCATAGGCCGGTGTCTGAAAGGCCCAGGCCGGGTCAAAACCCTCTTTACCGTAAAGGCTCAGGCAAATGGTCTGGTCGATGATCTGACAATAGCGGCGGACAAGGGCCTCTGTGTCCCGGGTGTTTTGGATTTCCGCCTGAAGGGAGAGATCTCCCAAGTCCTGCATATACACATGACCGGAAAAAATATCTGAATAATAGATTTTCGGCACGGAAATTTTTTTTTTGAAAAGATGGGTGCCGATATTGACAAATGCCGCTGCTTCTCCCGGGCCGGGTGCCGCATGAATGCCGTGATCACCAAGAATGATGCTGGAGATGATGCCGGGATTGTCAGCACAGGCGCTGCCCGAGGGATCAGTTGCCGGCGTGATCCGATACCATTTGCGGTCTGAACCGTCTCCGGCCAGCAGGGTACGGGTAAATCCGCCAGGAGCGGTAAGGTGAAATGCCGTTTCAAACACATGGGAAACGTTTTGATCGAAAACAGTTCTGGCGTAATTTTCCGGCGTGCCGATGTCCATCCAGTAATGATTTTCTGCCACAAAAGCCTTGACCTGCCGGCCGGCGGCAATCATTTTTTCATAGATCGCAATGCTTGAAATCTGCTGCCCACAGGGCGGCTGATTTTCAGGTGCCGGGAAAAAATCCATGATCACCGGATCAATGATCTGAATGCCGGTAAATGCCAGACAGCGGCAATCCAAGGGCATTTCCGGCCGAATGCCGGAAAAAGACACGATATTGCCGTTTTTATCCACCCAGACCTTGTTAAAGGCGGGGTTGTCATGCATGACCAGGGTGGCCGCGGGCTGGTGATGCCGGTGAAATCCGGCCACGGTGGAGACATCGATATCGGTTGCAATATCGCTGTTGATCACAAGAAACGGCTGGTCTCCCAGAAAATCCCGGACATTTTGAATGGCCCCGCCCGTGCCCAGAATGGTTTTTTCATACCGGGTGACAATCGGCACGGGATAATTTCTGTCCTTTATATAATCCGTGATCTGCCGGTGCAGATGATGCACATTGATGATAATGGCGCTGACGCCCTGGTCGATGAGCCGGCAGATGGTGATATCGATAAGGGGACGGCCGCTGATGGGAAACAGGGGCTTGGGCCTGTGAAGGGTGTGGGGCCGGAGCCGGGCGCCAAGCCCGGCTGCCAGAATAAGGGCTTTCATATTTTTTATTTACCGGGGGAGAAACCGCCGGTACTTTTCTATAATTTCCGAATAAAATTCAATCTGATCCGCGTCTTTTTCCGGTTCCGTCACGCCATGACTGGTAAAAAAGAGGACCGCATTTTTATAGTTTATTTTAGACAGGGCTTCTTTTCTTTCCACTTCTTTTCGTTTGTACATCCGGCTGCCCAGGGACTGAACTTTTTTCATATAATCCCGGGTTTCAAAAATGGATTTTTTGGTGTATTTCCGGAAGAAATTCAACACAATCCAGTAGGATTCAAAATACGGCACCAGAAATCCGGCAAACAGCTTCAGTTTCCGGTAGCCCGCGGACGTCAGATTATAGGTATCCGGTAATGTGGGATGGGGCATGATAATGGCGTCGTCAATAAGCGCTTTTAAATTTTTGCGCACCAGAAATTCCACCGGCTGGTCCGGATCACAGACAAATTCATTTTCAAAAAATTCCTGCAAGAATTTATAGCTGACATGAATGTCCACGGATGAAAACTGGAACGCGTCTGTCTTTAAGATGGCAAGGGCGGTGAAGGCCGCCGGCACAAAGGCAATGATGCAGTTGTTTTTATAATATTCCAGGGCCGGCCGCCGGGCTTCGATAATTTTATACAAGGGATTGGCCCGGGCGGATCGGGAGAATTCCGAAGGGGTTTTTTCAATGATTTTGTTGTGGACAAAGGCGTTTAGCACCTGATGAAAGGCTTTGGTGCGGTCTAAAATCAGGGTGTCCGCCATATTGATATTCTGGGACACCAGATAGGCCATGTAGGTGTTCACATGAACCATGAGCTGGTTGTAATCAAAGCGTTTCTGGCCGCAGTTTAAAATGGCGCTGGCAATGATGGCATGGGGCGTGACCATGGATACCTGGTTGATGGCGCTGATCAGTTTTTTGCCGAACGTATAATATAAATTTTTGGTTTCCACGCTGGTGGACGCGGATCCCGGGCGCTCCCGCCGGTCCAGAAATGTTTTCAGCGAAAAGGGGTCGTGAAAGTTGAGATAGATTTTGCCATATTTTTTCTTTAAAAATTTTCTGGCCTTGATCACGTTTTTCAGGTTTTCCGGGGTTTTTTTGCCCCCTTCAATCTCATTGATATAAGCGCTTTCCTCCAGCACCCGGTCGTATCCGATATAAATGGGCACAAAGGTCATGTCTTCCCACGGGTTGGCCATGTAAGCGTCAATGAGCAGGGAAAGAAGCCCGATTTTGGGCGGCAGCAGTTTGCCGGTGCGGCTGCGGCCGCCTTCCACAAAAAATTCAATGTGAAATCCTTCGTTCAGGACTTTTTGAATGTAAGCAGCAAAAATTTTGGGATACAGCCGTTCGCCTTTAAAGGTCCGCCGCAGGAAAAAGGCGCCCCCGCCCCGGAAAATCGGCCCAAGGGGCCAGAAAGAGAGATTTTTGCCTGCGGCAATGAGCGGGCAGGGCATGTTGTTGTTGAAAAATACATAGGAGAGGATCAGGTAATCCAGATGGCTTTTATGGCACGGCACCAGAATCAGCGGGCCTTTTTTCGATACCTGTTTGACCTTGTCCAGGCCTTTGTAATCAATGACCATGCCTTCAAAAATGGTTTTAAACATCCACCGGAGGGTGACATCAAACAGCCGGATCATTTTGGGATTATAATTGGCAGCGATTTCATCCAAAAATTCCGCGGCTTCCCGGTGGGCCTGGTGAATGGAAACATCCTGCTCCACGGCATATTCCGTAATAATGTCCTGAACCTGGCGGTTGGTGAGCATTTCTTCCTGAATTTCCAGCCGGGATTTCAGGGTCGGGCCGGTGATGGTCTGGCGGTGCTGATTGATCTGGGACAGGAGATGCCGCCTGAGGGCCACTGCCTGTTCTTTGGCCGGCAGCCGGGCAATGTCCGGCTGGTTTAAAATATCTGTCAGAATCACCGGGTCTGCGGTTTCAATAAAAATTTTTTTCGGATTTTTAAGGATGCTGAACAAGCGCCGGAGCCGGCCCGGGTTTTCCTGGGTGCCGAAAATCAGATCCACCAGGGTCAGCTGGGTGGTTCGGGGCGCTTTGCTGAAAAACATGAGATGGGGCAGAAAAATAATGGGCCGGTCCGTATGTTTTTGCATTTCAATGAGATAATGCAGGGGGTCGGTTTTGGATTTTACAAACCGCCGGTAAAAGCCTTTTTCTTCTACCAGTGACAGCAGGGCCGTATCTCCGGCCAGGAGGCGTTCCTGGATAAAACCGCTTCTGTATGGGTTTTGAAGGGAAAAATGTTTTAAAAAATGATCCGCAATGGCCAGCAGAATGATGAAAAACCGGTATACCGGCTGCCAGAAAAAAAACCGGTAATCAAACCCGATGGCAGGATATGAAAGTCCTTCATGGGTATAGCGCATATGATAGAACAAATATTCAAAAGGACTTCTGTATTTGTTCACTATAATAATGATGCCGGTTTTTTCAAGGGCCTTTATGGTTTCGGCATGGTGCCGGGGAAGCTGAATATTGGCAAAAAACAGGTTGAAGATGATTTTGGCAATCCAGCCTGTGCTTTTGGGCAGATAACAGGCAAAATGATTATGGGTGCCGGAAATCAGCCGGCTGATCCATTGATTCCATTTTTTTTTCATTTTGGTTCACAAGGCGGTTTGGTTGAAAAATGACAAAATGTTGAAAAGTGACAAAATAAAGTGACAAAATATTGATGGATCATGATGTTCGCCCTGACAGAACAGGATCACGAACCTTTGATGAAAAATTAACAGGCCGACCGCGGGATTGCAAGTATATAATCAGGAGGCGGAAAAGGCACGGACGTGCCGGCACCGGGTTTTTGGGTTTGAGAAATTTTACCTTGCTTTACATAAAAGGGTGTGTTAGAGCATTTTAATATTTTTATGGCATTTAAATAATTCTAAGGCATCCAGATTATTAAGATAATGAATCATTAAGAAGAAGGAGGAGTAAGCTTTATGAAGACGTTAATTGGCGGCGCGATTGCAGCCGTAATCGGTGTCATTGGTCTGGCGATTTGGTTTGATGCATTTTTGCAGCTTCTGGCGGGGGCGATTCCCGGCATGCTGCTGCTTGGCGGTTGCCTGGCACTTTATCTGGGATTTGATGAACTCAAAGACACCTGGCAGAATGAAAACACTGTAGCACCGGCGGATGCAGGCCCGGAATCGGATGTCGAAAAGTTTAAAAAAGAAAACGAAGAACTGAAAAAAGAAATCGAGGCGTTAAAGGCAAAATAATTTTTGTCACGCTTTTTTTTGTTTTTATCCCCCCTGGGCTTCCCATCCGGCCACAGGGGGGATTTTTTATTTCCTTTTTTAGCTGGGGCCGTGCGCTGCAATGGCAGACGTGGCCAGGTGATCGGCTTTTTCATTGCCGTCCAGTCCGCTGTGCCCTTTTACCTTGATGATTTTTAAATCTGAAAAACGGGTCATGAGCTGCCGGATCCGGTCTACCAGAGATTTATTTTTTCGGGCGGTCCATCCGTTGTTGAGCAGACCGCAGGCATAGCCGCTGTCCGTATAAAGCCGGACCGGTAGATCCGTGCGCCGAATTTCGCCAAGTGCGGTTTCAATGGCAGCGAGTTCCGCAATATTATTGGTGGCATGGCCGATATAACGGGAAATTTCCCGTTCATGCGCCCCGCAGCGCAGGAAAACGCCGATGCCGGAGGGCCCGGGATTGCCGGATGCGGCCCCGTCCGTAAAAACAATAATGGCATTGTCCGGTGCGCTCGGGGCCGGTGCCGGCGGCGTTTTCGGCAAAGTGTTTGAAGGCGTTTTCCCAAGCTTGTTTTGAGCGGAACCGGAAGCCTGCCGGGGTTTTTTTCTGGCGGCGGCTGTCTGTTTTGCAGATGCCGGTGCCGGGTTTTCAATTTCAGAGAGATTTTCCGGACGCACCCGGTATTCATGTTCCTGGTCCAGCTGATATTTGATCAGGGCCTTGTTGTTGAAAAGCAGGATATTGCTGTCTTTGTCAACCGCCACCCAGACCTTGTTTTTTTTAAACTGTTTGCGTATCCAGTTGTTTTGTTTCTTGTGTTTTTCCTGATTTGTTTCCTTTTGAGGGTCCTTGTGGTGGTTTGGGGACACGATTTTTCTCCTTATATATACGCTCTTCTGATTAATACAGATGGAAAGGCACTGTTGAACGGCAAAAGGCATCCAGTTCTCCTGTCCACTCTTCCCGGACGGCTGCCAAATCCGCCAGCTGTTCAATCTGCTGCCGGAGGCCCGTGCTGCCGAGAATTAAATCCACAGGCAGTTTTTCCCATTCATATTCATAAGGCGGCTGTTTCCAGGCAAAATCCGACCTGTGACAGGCGATCACCGCCTGCAGCAGTCTCAGGGACGTGAAATACGGCGCAAATCGAGATGGGTCTGTTATATGGATCTGAAATCCCCGGCACAGCCGGCCGGCCCATTTATTGGCAACAGGCTCAAAGGCTGCCGGCCGCAGAATGGCCCCGGGAAGTGCCGGGCCGCCCAGAAAATCGAGAATCCGGTGGCAGTCAACATACGGGGCCCCGAACAGTTCAAAGGGAAGCGCGGTGCCCCGGCCTTCAGAAACATTGGTGCCTTCCCAGAGGACCTGGCCGGGATAAACCATGGCCGATGCCGGTGTGGGCAGATTGGGAGAGGGCAGCACCCAGGGAAGTCCGGTATCCTGGAAATACATGGACCGGCGCCATCCGCTCATGGGAATTACCTTCAGCCGGCAGTGGATTTCAAATTTTTCATTGATCCAGCGGGCATACTCCCCCATGGTCAGGCCGTGGCGCATGGGGAGGGGATAGCGTCCCACAAAGGATTTCGCCGCCGGCTCCAGGCAGTTTCCCTCTGTCTGGACACCGTTTACCGGGTTGGGCCGGTCCAGGATCACCACTTCTTTTTTTCCGGCTGCCGCCGCTTCAAGGCAGTAAGAAACCGTAGAAGTGAACGTGTACACCCGGGTGCCCGCATCCATCAGATCAATGATCAGCACGTCAATGGCGTCCATCATCTGCGCGGTGGGGATGCGGGTGGCGCCGTACAGACTGAACACCGGGATGTTCAGCAACGGATCATAAAAATTATCGGATTCGATCATATTGTCCTGTTTTTCCGCAAAAAAACCGTGCTGCGGCGAAAAAAGTGCTGTCAGCTGTCCGGGAAAGATCTGATGCACCAGATCCCTGGCGTGCTGAAACCGGTGATCAACAGACGCTGGATTGCACAGCAGGCCCAGCCGGCGATTTTTCAAATATTCAGGGGGGTGGGAAACAAGGTTTTCCACCCCGGTGGTGACAAGGGTCATCGGATTTGCCCTCCTGGGTAAAGATGCGGATGAAACCGCCGCAAAAATATCATCTGTTTTAAGTTATTGATGGATACACTCTCGAAAAAAAATATCAGTTATTGCCCGGGCTGGCGGACGGTGATTCAGACATGAGAAATATGTTCAGCCTTATAACATGAGTTTGTCATGGAAATGTCATTTTTTTGTAAAAATCCCCAAAAAATTAAGAAAATATAAAAAAAGCAGAGAAAACACTTTGTCGATAAGCCCGGCGGATAGCGCTAACGTGTTTAATATAGACGATTATTTGATGAAAGAATAAATTCCATGAAGTTTAGACTAGTTGTACTATTTCGGGTCGCTAACCTGCTTGGAACAAAGGAAATATACATTGTTTAAAAAGTGAATTTTAAAATTCAAAAATGACGTAACAGGCGGTTTGACGTCAGGGAAAACTTGCTCTATAAGTAAGCTCAATTTCCTGCTGACGGGATTTCATTTGGTAGCATATTCCCCCATGCCGCAAAAAATGGCCCCTAAGGATGATACACAAAAATGACACACATAAACGATACATAGAAACGTATTGTTCCTTTCACAGGTCGGTTGTCAAAACACGGATGTTCTTTTTTTAAAAATAACTGGTTTTTTGTAACCGATTTCACCGGTCGCAACAAGTAGTATTTTTGGCAGTTTTACGGGTAATTAGACGAGGATGTAGCTTTTATGGAAAAGGTCTGGCAAAGAGTCAAGGATGCGATCAAGGACAGTCTCCCCCCCCATGTTTATAAAATGTGGATCGAGCCGGTGCATTTTTTCCGGGTGGATGGAGAAAATGTGGTGCTGACCTGTCCCAATAATTTTTTAAAAAAACGGGTCATGGACAATTTTGGTCTGCTTATTAAAAACAGACTGAACCGGGTGGCCGGAGAAGGGTATAATTTTTTGCTGGAGGTATCCAGAGACGGGACCCCGGGCCTGCCGTCGGCCCGTCAGGCCGCGGCGGATGCCCAGCTCATGCTGCCCCAGGTGAATACCCGGCCCAAAAACGGGCGAATGCTCCGAAAAGATTTTACCTTTGACCAGTTTGTGGTGGGCAAAAACAGCGACTTTGCTTATATGGCGGCCCTGTCCCTGGCATCCCAGAAAACCCCGACCCAGAATTCCCTGCTGCTGTATTCACCGCCGGGTATGGGGAAAAGTCATCTGTCCCAGGCAGCGGGCCATCAGATTCTGTCTGCATTTCCCAATGAGCGCATTTTTTATATTACGGCGGAAGATTTTACCAATGAAATGGTGATCGCGTTCAAGCGCAATTCCATTGATGAATTCAAGAAAAAATACCGTTCCTGCTGCGACGTGCTGCTGCTGGAAGATATTCATATGCTCTCCGGACGGACCCGGACCCAGGAAGAACTGGCCCTGACCCTGGATTATCTGAACGAGGCCGGCAAAAAAGTGATTTATTCCTCCAGTATTCAGCTGGCCAAAATTCCCAAAATGAGCGAACAGCTTAAATCCCGTATTGCGGTGAGTTTGATTTCAGAAATTGAACCACCGGATTTCCGGACCCGGGTCAAAATTTTGCAGCACAAAGCCCGGGGCCGGTCCCTGCGCGTTCCCTCTGAGGTGATTGAATTTATGGCGGAGGAACTCAAACAGAATGTCCGGGTCCTGGAAAGCGGGCTTATCGGGGTGACCACAAAATCCTGTCTTCTGGGCGTGCCCGTGGACCTGGCCCTGGCCGAGAGCATTGTCAAAAACATTATCGCCACCCGCAAGGACATCACCCTTGATGCCATTAAACAACTGGTGTCCCGGGAGTTCGGCATTACCGCCGGGGATATGATTTCCAAATCCCGCAAACAGGCCGTTGTCCGGCCGCGGCAGATTGCCATGTTTCTGGCCCGTCGGCATACGGACCAGACCATCCAGTCCATTGGAAAGCATTTCAACCGGTACCACGCCACGGTGATTCACTCCATCCACACCATTGAAAAAGAAATCAAGGAAAAAGGCGAGGTGAAAAAGCAGGTGGATATTATTGAGCAGAAATTGACCAGCGGCAAGTTCTGACCCGTAACCAATATGGCTTTTACCCGTCACATCCTGAAAAAATTGGAACAGATTGTGGGCCGGGCCCATTTGCTCCACCAGAAAGAAGATCTGGTCTGCTATGGGTATGATACCACGCCGGATGCCTATTATCCGGAAGCAGTGGTGTTTCCCAAGAATGCCGGCCAGGTGGCGGCGGTGCTGAATCTTGCCCGAAGCCTCGGAATCAGCGTTACTCCTCGGGGCGCCGGCTCCGGTATGACCGGCGGGGCGCTCGCCGTCACCGGCGGGATTGTCATGGCCATGACGCGTTTTAACCGGATTCTTGCCATTGACCGGGACAATTTTATTGCCGTGGCAGAGCCCGGGGTGGTGACCGGGGAGTTCCAGAAGGCAGTGGAAGCCCAGGGTCTGTTTTATCCGCCGGATCCCTCCAGTGCGGCTTTTTCCACCCTGGGCGGCAATGCCGCGGAATGCGCCGGCGGTCCCAAAGCGGTCAAATACGGCGTGACCCGGGATTATATTCTGGGGCTGGAAGTGGTGCTGGCAACCGGTGAAATTATTACCACCGGCGTGCAGACCGCCAAAGGAGTGGTGGGGTACGACCTGACCCGGCTGATGGTGGGATCGGAAGGCACCCTGGGGGTAATCACCAAATTAACCCTGCGGCTGCTGCCCCTGCCGGCCCATGTTGAAACCATGACAGCGGTGTATGACAGCATGGAAACCGCCGCGGAAACCGTTTCTGAAATTATCCGCCAGGGCATTGTGCCCCGGTCCATAGAATATATGGACAATGCTTCCATTTGTTGCGCGGAGGAATACATGAAGGCCGGGCTGCCGGTGGACGCGGGCGCCATCCTGATCATTGCGGTGGACGGCACGGTCCATGAAGTGGCTGAAGCCGTCGCCCGGATCAGCGGGGTGTGCAAAAAAGCCGGGGCACGAGATGTCCGGACCGCCGAGAGCAAAGCGGATGCGGAAATTCTCTGGAAAGCCAGAAAATCGGTGTCCCCCGCGCTTTTCAAGTACGGGCCGGATAAAATTAATGAAGATATTGTGGTGCCGCGAAGCAGAATTCCGGATATGGTTCGGAAAATCCGGGCGCTCAGCAAGGAAACCGGGCTGACCATGGTCAGCTTCGGTCATGCCGGCGACGGCAATATCCATGTGAATATCATGCTGGACAAGCGTCATCCGGATCAGGTGAAAAAAGCGAATCAGGCGGTTTCAGATCTGTTTGACCACACCCTGGCCCTGGGCGGCACCCTGTCCGGTGAACACGGGGTGGGCATTACCAAAGCCGCTTATATGTCCAAAGAAATCAGTCCGGCGGCCCTTGGGTTAATGAAACGGATCAAGAAGGCGTTTGATCCGGATGGAATTTTAAATCCCGGCAAAATGCGGGTGTAAGCAAAAAATACACCGCTGGCCTTGTTTTGCGGGCCTATTGAACGGTCAGGGGAATTTCCTGGGCATTGATCATGTCTTCCAGCTGGATGATCCGGTTTTGCTGGGTCTGTTCAATGGCGCACTTCAGGCGCAGGGCGCAGTATTTGCGGCAAACCGGATCATTCAGATCCAGATCGCCGAAACATTCAAGGTAGTGATCAAGAAGTCTGGCTTTAGCGTTACTGTGCATGATAAAGGTATATATCTCCGTTTCGGTGTCTTCAGATCCTTTTAGATCTTATATTTTCAAAACCGCCTGCATATCATGATGGATATGGCTGTTGGTGGCCAGTATCTGTTTCTGTTCAAGCTCATAGGAATTTCCGGAAAAATCCGTTATCCGCGCGCCGGCTTCTTCGGCAATCAGCCATCCGGCCGCCGTGTCCCAGGGTTTTAAATCTTCTTCCCAGAATCCGTCAAACCGGCCGCAGGCCACAAAGCACAAGTCCAGGGCCGCGGCTCCCATGCGCCGGATGCCCCGGACAGCGGCAAGGCACTGCCTCAGGCGGGTGATTACCGGATCCAGCATCAGTCTGACATCATAGGAGAACCCGGTGGCCACCACACATTCGGACAGGGTTTTCCGGTCGGACACATGGATGGGCCGGCCATTTAAGGCCGCGCCCTGGTTTCGGACCCCGGTAAACAGTTCGCCGGACACCGGGTTGAGCACCACGCCCACTTTTATGTCATTGTCCGCGGCAAAAGCAATGGAAATGGCATAAGCCGGAATCTGGTGGGTAAAATTGGTGGTGCCGTCCAGGGGATCAATAATCCACCGGCCTTCTGCGGCCTTTGTCCGGGTAAGCCCGCTTTCTTCGGCCAGGATATCATGATCCGGAAAGCGTTTCCGGATTTCAGTGATAATATTTTTTTCAGAAGCAATGTCTGCTTCCGTGACCAGATCAATGGGGCCTTTTTGGGTAATCCGGGTTAAGTTTCCGGAAAATTGGTTGATAATTTCCGCACTTTTGTATGCGGCGCCGATGGCGGTATTTTTTATCAGGTTCAGATCCATATTTTTATAATAATAACAAACTATTTGATTTCGTCAACAGGATTCATTGAATAAAAATCAGATCCCGGCGGGGTGACATGGTCCTCAATGGCTTTGATGAGCGGTGTCAGCGTATCCGGATGAGTGGCTGAAATGGCAATGCCGCCGGTTTCAGTAACAATGGCGGCCAGGGTTTCCCCGTCCACCCGGTCTTTTTTGTTGAGGATCCGGAGGGCGGGGATGTTGTGAAGATCCAGATCGTCAAGAATGGTGTCCACCGCCTGCATCTGACCCTGGTAGTCCGGATTGCTGGCGTCAATCACATGGAGCAGCAGGTCCGCGCTTTCCAGCTCTTCCAGGGTGGCCCGGAAAGCCACCTTGAGTTCTTTGGGAAGATCCCGGATAAATCCCACCGTGTCGGTAATGATGATTTCAGCATCTCTGGGCAGCCGCATCCGGCGGCTGGACGGATCCAGGGTGGCGAACAGCCGGCTTTCGGCAAGCACCCGGCTTTTGGTCAGGGTGTTCAAGAGAGTGGATTTTCCGGCATTGGTATAGCCGATGATGGATACCACTGGCACGCCTTTCTTTTCCCGCCTGGATTTCTGCTGCTGCCGGTGTTTTTTGACCTGTTTGAGCCCTTTTTCAATCCGGGCGATCCGTTCCCGAATACGCCGGCGGTCCACTTCCAGCTTGGTTTCCCCGGGGCCCCGGCCGCCGATGCCCCCGGCCAGGCGGGAAAGGGCGGTGTTCCGCTTGACAAGCCGGGGCATCAGGTATTTAAGCTGGGCCAGTTCCACCTGAAGTCTGCCTTCCCGGGTCTGGGCCCGCTGGGCGAAAATATCCAGAATCAGCTGGGTCCGGTCAATGACCTTTGTGTCAATTTTATCGGTGATGGATTTGATCTGGGACGGATTCAGCTCCTGGTCAAAAATAATTAAAGAAGCTCCCTTTTGCATGGCCAGTATGCTAAGTTCTTCCAGTTTTCCACTGCCCAGGAGAAACCGGGAATCGATTTTTTTCCGCATCTGGATGACCGCATCCACCACAAACACCTGGTTTGATCGGGCCAGTTCTTTGAGTTCGGCAATGGAGGCGGCGGCTTTTGTTCTGGAAGAGGTGGTGACACTGATGAGAATGGCCCGCTCCACGCCGGGGGCCACATCGTAAAGGGCATTGATCCGGGACAGTTCGGCTTCAATGTCGGCAATGCGTTCCTGGCAGTTCAGGGAGAAATTATCCGAGGGCACGGGCGGGTAAATCTGATACGGAACGGTTGCCGATGGATCCGGAACAATGGTGGCCAGGTGGATTTCATGGGGAGTTCCGGTATCCGAGAGGGTCAACGCGGCGATCAGATCCAGCCGCAGCAGGGTCAGGTCGGTAAGGTCGTCTCTTGTCAGGGGCTCGCCGCTGATATGGGTATGGATGTATCGCAGGCCTTTGAGCCGTCCGGGCGGGGTGCGGTAGCTGCTGGTGTCCGGCAGCATGATGCCGTTGTGATCGCCGACCATCACAAAGATGATGTTGCCGGAGCGGTCCGCCAGAAATCCGATCTGACGCCGGATCTCAAAGGAAAGGGCGCACAGCTCCCGGGCAAGATCCGGCGTGATAGCCGCCTCCGGCGGCAGCCGGTGGCGGTAAAGGGCTTCAATCTGACGGATCTGGGTGGCCCGGAGGCCGGTGGTGTTGCCGAAGACTTTTTTCATCTGTTCCGTGTTTCAGCTAAAATCCGGGTTTCCGCCCGATTCATAGCCTTCATATTCATGGGCAATATTTTCAAACCGGGTATAGGCATCCTGAAACAGAAGGGTCTGCTTGCCCGTGGGACCGCTGCGGTGTTTGGCAACGATGATTTCCGCGTTTCCCTGGTTCGGGTTGTTTTCTTCTTTATTGTATACTTCATCCCGGTAAATGAACATCACGATGTCCGCGTCCTGCTCCAGAGCGCCGGATTCCCGGAGGTCGGACAACTGGGGGCGCTTGTCATGGCGTTCTTCAAGTTTCCGGTTTAACTGGGAAAGGGCGATGATGGGAATGTCCAGTTCTTTGGCCAGGGCTTTCAGGGAACGGGACATTTCGGAAATTTCCAGATCCCGGCGGTCCATGGCCGTGCGCGGGGTCATGAGCTGCAGGTAATCAATAATCACCGCGCCGATGTTTTTTTCCAGTTTCAGCCGCCGGGCTTTTGTTTTGACATCCAGAGAGGTCAGTTCCGAAGAATCATCCAGAAAAATGGGGGCTTCAGACAAAATATCCGCGGCATCTGTGAGTTTGTTCCAGTCCTCGTCCGTGAAAAATCCGCTCCTGACCGCAGAGGAGTCGATGCGGGCCTCGGAACAGAGCAGCCGCATGGAAAGCTGTTCCTTGGACATTTCCAGGGAAAAAAACAGCACCGGGATCTGGGCATCCACGGCAATGTTTCGGGCCATGTTGAGGGAGAAGGCGGTTTTTCCCATGCCCGGCCGGGCCGCCAGAATAATGAGATCCGATCCCTGCAGGCCGGATGTGAGGGTGTCCAGCCGCTTAAATCCTGTTGGAATGCCGCTGATCAGGGATTTGTTGCCCCGACGTTCCACCAGAGCGTCGATATTGGCGTCAATGGCCTGGCTGATGGGGTAATAGGACGCCCGGGTCTTGTTGTCCGCGATTTCAAAAATAATGCTTTCCGCAAAATCGATTACCGCATCAACTCCGGCCGTGGTGTCGAAACAGCGATTGGAAATGTCGCTGGCGGCCTTGATCATTCGGCGCAAAGAGGCGTTGTCCCGGATGATTTTAGCGTATTCCACGGCATTGGCGGGAATGGGCGCCGTGTCCATAAGCTTTGCCAGATAAACAGCGCCGCCGATTTCATCCAGCAGATTTTGGGTTTTGAGCGCATTGGCCAGGGTAACCAGGTCAATGGGCTCATTTTTATGGGACATTTCCGTGATGGTTTTGAATATTTTCTGGTGCGCGGTGCGATAAAAATCCTCTGGAGAGAGGATATCCAGTATGTTCAAAAGGATATAATTATCCAGAAGAATAGCGCTGATAATGGACTCTTCCGCGTCAATGTTCTGGGGCGGCAGGGTGGTGTCCGGCGGGGTTTGTGATTTGGTGCGTTTACTGGGCATGGCAATGTATCCGGGCATTAAAAGGGTATATGGGACAAAAGGGACGGATCCGGAAGGCGGGGGGTTCCCTTTACCCATGATCCCCGGGTTTTTTCAGGAACCATCAGAACAAGCAGTACTGCACAGGGTATGCCTTTAGCGGGGTACCCTGGGGTTTGTAACGAAGCGCGCGTTTTGAAAAAAGAGGCAGCCTGGGGCTGCCTCTTTTTATAGAATTTATTCAGCTTCCACTTCCAGCGTAATTTCCGGGTTGATGTCTTTATAGACCCGGATGGGAATTTTATAGGTTCCCAGTTCTTTGATGGGGTCGGTAAACAGAATCATCCGTTTGGGAACATCCACGTTCTGGGCAGCCAGGGCATCCATGATGTCCCGGACGGAAACGGAACCGTAGAGGCGGTTTTCTTCCGCCACTTTGGCCTTGACCTTGCAGACCACGCCTTCGAGCTGACGGGCCATTTCTTCGGCGGTTTCCCGTTCTTTGGCGATCTGAAAGTCCAGCTTGGCTTTTTCCTGTGCCATGATGTTGCGGTTTGCCTGGGTGGCAATAATCGCTTTCCCTCTGGGAATTAAAAAATTACGCGCATATCCGTTTTTTACATCCACTTCAGAGCCGATGATCCCCAGCGGCTCGATGGTTTCTTTGAGTATTACTTTCATTGGTTCATCTCCGCAGGCATAAAGCCATCTGTTGTTCTGTTAAAGTTTTCAAGACAGGGGTGTCTGCTGATCCGTGTCATGTTTTTCCAGTTTTCGGATATCCAGCCATACATCCATAAAACCGATGCCGGCAATTACCAGGATGAAAATCTGCTGGATGATGAGCATACCATATAACAGACCCCGCACTGCCAACGGAATTTTCTTTTTTTCAAAATAAAAAGATACAATCGCAATGCCCTGGAAGAAATAAACCAGGATAAAAACAATAAGTCCGTTGATGCCCAGCAGTTTGAAAAAGCTGCCGGGAACCATTATCAGCAGTGCGCTGGCAGCCACGCCCCACACAAGCTGTTCCGGTGTTTTCCATGTGTTCAAACCCTGGATTTTCCGGCCACCTTTGATTCTGGTGCTGATGAGCACCTTTGCCGCCAAGAGATTCACCCACGCGGCAAACAGCAACCCGGCGGCGCACAGGGCCGGTAAAATTCGGACCAGCACAAACCGGATCTGATCCATGGAATTGGAAAGCAGGACAATGCTTTCCTGCGGCATGCCCATGCTTTCATACAAATCAAGGGTCAGGGCCAGGTTTTTGGCCACATACCCGGATATGAGCGGCATCAGCCCCAGGTTGGACAGATTCGCGTAAATCATCAGGGCAAAAACGCCGGCCGCCATCACCAGTGCCGCGGCATAGCCGATGGTTTTTTCAATAGACAGGTTCTGTTCAAAAAACGCGCCCATGCAAAATCCCAAAAGCAGCATCCCGGCAATAAAAAAAAGATCCGGGGTCAGTTCGCCGGAAAATAAAGTCAAAAAGGCAATTGCGCAAAGCGCCGCAACCGCCGATTTTTTGGGCCCCAGCCGGATTCGGTAATAGAACACCGGCAGCGGCACCACCATGAAAAAGGCAAAACCGAAAACCGGTATGGAAATGGAAAGCGCACTGATCAGCGTGGTCAGCAAAATGCCGGATAACACAATTTTGCGATCCGGATCATTATGATTGACACTTTTTTCCACTGCTGCTTCAGGTATCCAGGGTGCCCACATAGGGCAGCAGGGCAATGGACCGGCTGCGCTTGATGGCCCGGGCAAGTTCCCGCTGGTGTTTGGCGCAGGTACCGGAAATCCGCCGGGGAATGATTTTTGCCCGTTCGGAAATAAAATACCGGAGCATATTGACATCTTTATAATTGATTTCAAGGCTGCTGTCCGCGCAGAAGCGGCAAACTTTCCGGCGATGAAAAAATTTTCTTCTCTGTGGTCCGGCCATGATTAAGACTCCTCTGTTTCTGATTCAGGTTCAGTGGTTTCAGCTTCTCCGGCGTCTTCAGGCGGTGTTTCTTCAGACGCAGGTGTTTCTTCTGCTTTCCCTGCTGCTGCTTCCTCCCCTGTTTCCGGGGCATCCCCCCCTGTTTCCGGGGTTTCTGTCTCTTCCGCTGATTCGGGAGTCACAGGGACGAAGGCATCCGGGTCCACCGCTTTTTCAAGCAGCACACTCATGTATTTCAGAATTCGGTAGTCCAGACGGAAAAGTCGTTCCATGTCATCCACCAGGGGACCGTTCCCGCAGTAATCCAGTCGCACGTAGCGACCGGTTTTTTTCTTTTTTATTTCATAAGCGAGTTTCCGGTTGCCCCAGTCGTCAAACATGATCAGCTTGCCGTCTGCTGAAATAAGCGTTTTCAGCTTTTCAAAAACAGCATCCTGATCCGCTGCCGGCGTGTCAGGGTCGACAATAAAAATTGTCTCGTAATGGTTCATAGATCCTCCTTTTGGGTATAAAGCCCTGTTTTTATAACAGAGCAAGGCAAAATAAATATCCTGTAAAAACTATCTTTAATAACAATATGCCATGACAGTGTCAAGCAGTTTTGCAATGGGTTCTCAGGGCCGCGCCGGGTGGGGTTTTGGTTTTTATTTGACCTTCTGCTCCATAACCTCTAATATTGGATATTCTCACAAAATTTTTCTGTAAATGGCCACTGACTGCCCTCTGACCCTGCCGGCACCTAACCCTTCGGGATTTTGAGGAGAATTTTATGACCGCAAGATCTGCCTGTTTTACCATCCTGTTTGCTGATATCTGCAAAAGTTCAAAATTATATGAAATCCTGGGGGACCGGAAAGCCCAGACAGTGGTTGCCGCTATTCTGGGCCGGCTCACGGACATCACCTGCCAGCACGGCGGCCGGGTGATTAAAACCATTGGTGATGCGGTCATGAGCATTTTTGATGACCCGGATAAGGCCTCAGATGCTGCAAAAGAGATGATGGCCGCTGTTCGGCAGGAGTTTGAAAGGGTTGAGGGATTGTTTCCCGTCAATATCCATGTCGGATTTCACCATGGCCCTGCCGTGCCGGATACAATGGAGCCCGGTTCAACCAGGACCCCAAAGTCGAAAACGCCGGATGTGTTTGGTGAAGCGGTCAATATCGCGGCCCGTCTGGCGGATTATGCAAAGCCCATGCAGATTTTAACGACCCAGGCCACCCTTGACGCCATGCCCGGCCGCGACGGGTTGTCTGTCCGGTATATTACGGATTTGAACGTGAAAAATATTTCCCAGGCCCTGGTGGTTTATGAAATTTTCTGGGATAAACAAGGGATAACCACCATTATCGGTCACCATCAAAATACCTATACCGGACCGAAGAAACTGGAACTGACCGTGGAAGACAGGCTGTTTGAAATCGACCAGGACACACCGGTCCTCACCATCGGCCGGATGGACTACAATGATATTGTCATCAACCGGTCCTGGGTGTCGCGGTCCCATGTATCCATCGAATACCGGAAAGGCATTTTCATGCTGGTGGATAAAAGTTCCAACGGCACCTATGTATATCCGGACGGCGGTTACCCGGACGGCGGGGAGATGAAGCTTGTGGCAAAATCCGAACACCTGCTCACGGGTACCGGCACCTTTTTTTTGGGAATGAACCGGGACGGCGAGCAGGACAATGTGGCGGTGCGCTACCGCATCCGGTTTTGACCCCTATTCGGACGTCTGCTGCAGCGCATTCAGTTTTTCCGTCAGAATTTCCTTCATCCGTTTGGGATTGGCTTTGCCTTTGGACGCTTTCATGGCAAGGCCCATTAAAAATCCCACCACCTTGGGGTTTCCGTTTTTAAAATCCGCGGCATCAGACGGGTGATCCGCAATGATCTTATCCACCAAATCTCCCAATGCGTCATCGTCAGACACCTGCTCAAGACCGGCGGTTTTCATAAGGATCTCCGGTTCCGCGTCTTTTGTGAGCATCTGCAGTAGAATTTCCCTGGCGGCGGCGGCATTGATTTTTTCCGTAGCTAAAAGAGACAGCAGGCCGGAAAAGCGCGCCGGCGTGAGCGGTGTATCGGAAAGGCTCAGCTGGTGATCCCGGAGTCCGGGCAGCAGATGGGAGATAATCCAGTTGGAAACCTTGGCCGGCGGCAGGTTTTGACTTACGGCGGCTTCAAAAAATTCTGCTGTATCCCGCTCCTGGCTGATGAGCTGTGCGTCTGCCGCGGTTAAGCCGAAGGTTTCCACAAACCGGGACGCTTTGTGCGGCGGCATTTCCGGCAGGTTTTGTTGAATGGCTTCAAGCCACTGCTGATCCATCTGAATGGCCGGTACGGAAGGGTCCGGCACGCATGGCCCGGCAAATTTTTCCCGCATGGCCGTGGTGACCTGTTTGTCCGGGTCCCAGAGCCGGGTATGCAGGACAATGGGCTCTCCCCGGTTCAGGCTTTCCGCCTGCCGTTGGATTTCATAGCCAATGGCGTCCCCCACATGGCGGATGGAGTTCATGTTTTTGACTTCCACTTTGGTGTTCATTTCGCCGGAGCCGGGTTTTCGGATGGAGATATTGGCATCGGCCCGCATGGTGCCTTTTTCCATGCTGCATTCCGTGCTGCCGGTATAGCGAAGGTGGGTCCGGAGAATTTTTAGAAATTCCATGGCTTCATAGGGGTTCCGCATATCCGGTTCCGTCACGACTTCAATAAGCGGTGCCCCGGCCCGGTTAAAATCCACCAGACTCACGGGCTTTCCGCCTTCAGTCTCGTGGACCAGGCGGGCCACATCTTCTTCCAGGTGGATGTGATGGATGCGGAGCCGCCGCAGGGCCCCGTTTTTGGCATTTTCTTCCGGAATATCGATCCAGCCGTTCACCGCCAGGGGCTTGTGATGCTGGGAGAGCTGGTATCCTTTGGGAAGATCGGGATAATAGTACACTTTCTGGTCAAATGCGCTTTCTTCGGCAATGGTGCAGTTTACGGAAAGGCAGGCCAGAACGGCTTTTTCCACCGCCACGCGGCTCAGTCTCGGGAAAACCCCCGGCAGCCAGAGGCAGATCGGGCAGGTATTGCGGTTGGGCGCGTCCCCGGGCTGATTGGGACAGTCGCAGAAAAGCTTGGTGGCGGTGTTCAGCTGAACATGAATTTCAAGACCGATCACGGCTTCATAAGTGGTTGAAACGGAATTCATGAAATAACTCCCTGAAGATGTGAAGATAGCGCAAGTCCTGCGCGCAGAACGGCAATGTCGCCCATGGCGGGGCCCATCAGCTGGAAACCGGGTGCCTGGTTTGCACCGGCGGTGTCAGCAGCGTTCGGGCCGTCTGCAGAAGTCCCCGGCACCTGCAGGACCGGCAGTCCGGTAAGGTTGGCCGCAAGTGTCAGGCTGAAAGCGTCATAGGTATCCGCCGGCATGTTTGCTGTCAGCGGGTCCGCGTCCGCCTCCCGGGTGGGCAGTGCGATCAGATCAACGTGGTTGAACAAGGCATTTGTCTGGTTTACCAAATGCTGCCGGAGCGTGCAGGCGGCTTCAAACCCCGGGTAATCCTGAAATTGAAACCAGGCCCCCTGCATCAGCAGGGCTTTGATGAGGGGACCAAAACTCTGCCCCCGGGTTTCAAGATACATGTCGTTCCAGTTGCCGCTGGTTTCAGCCCGGAATCCGTAGCGGACCCCGTCATATTTTCCGGCGGAAGAAGAGGCTTCCACAGCTGCTGCCACCTGATGGGCCGCAGCAAACAGCGAAAGATCGCCAATCGTGACATTTTTCAAGGTAAATCCCGCTTTACTCAGGGCTTCCCGGGCGATGGACATTTCGGCCTCCCGGGCTGCATTCCCCGTCGCAAGGGCCTCTGGAATGCCGATGCGCAAAGATGCGCCGGCCGGGGCTGTCGCATCCAGCAGCCCTGAAACGTCCAGAGGCGGATCTGTGCGCATGGAAGGATCGTTTGCATCCGCCCCGGATATCCTGGTCAGTATTTTTGGAATATCAGAGAGTTTTTTTGCCAGAACACCCGTGCATTCCATGGACGGGACCAGACCGGTGAGGCCGTACCGGGACACCCGGCCCCAGGAAGGTTTAAATCCCCACAGGCCGGCCAGGCTGGCCGCCATGCGGGCCTCTCCCAGCATGTCGGTCATCAGTCCGGCATGCAGAAACTCATCTGCGGCCAGTATGCGCCCAAGGTGGCTGCCGTTTATGCCGAAACCGAATTCCGCCATGGGCGCAAACCCCGCGGGAACCGCACCGGCGGCCCGGAGCCGGGCGATGACAGTGGCGTCGAAAACCGCGGAAAAACCGGCAAGGGCTTTTGATCCGGCATCCGCGGGCCAGTTTTTTACAAACAGGTCCGGCTGCAGAAGAACCCGCATGCCGGACAGGGGCCCGTCCGGGATTTCAGTATCTGATGCGGGCGGACGATAGGCAAAGACAATCGTATCCATTGGCTTCCTTTTTTTATATTCCTTTATTTGAGCACTTTTATTCCAGAACCGGGGCAACCTTGAAATAGCCGCCTTTCATGGCTGGCGCGTTTTTAAAAAGATCCTTGTTTTCGGAAAGCGCGCATATTTTGGCAGTGTTTCCTTCCCGAAACCGGTTGGCGGCCGGCGCCACGGAAAAAAGGGCGCCGGCATTGTCGTCATCTATTTTTTCAACCGCCTGCCGCACCTTGGCGGTGAGCGCCCGGGCCTGATCCAGAACCGTGCGCATGGATTCTTTTTCATTCGGTCTATCCGGGTTAAGTCCGATGCGGGATACCCAGGACACGGCGGTTACCGGATCTTTGGCCTGACTTGCCCCGGGAAGGGGGGCCGGGCCGCCCCTGTCCAGCAGTCCCAGTTCCGCAAGCTGGTCCTCGGAAACTTCAGACGGCGCCTGGGTCAGGGGGCAGAACGCGCTCCGGTTTTTGGGAAAGGCAATCACTTCCCGGATGGACGGGGCATTGAGGATCATGGCAATGGCCCGGTCCAGCCCCACGGCCATTCCCCCATGGGGCGGGGCCCCGTATTCCAGGGCCCGCAGAAAAAACCCGAATTTTTCATTCACATCATCGCCGGACAATCCCAGGGCCTGAAAAATCCGGTGCTGAAGGTCTCTGTCATTGATCCGGATGCTGCCCCCGCCCAGCTCTTCGCCGTTTACCACCAGGTCGTAGGCCCGGGATTTCAGCCGGAGCAGGTCGTCTGTATTTTCCGGATCAAAGTCGGTGCGGTCCGGCATGGTAAAGGGATGGTGGCTGGACGTCACGCCGGTGTCGGTTGCTTCAAAAAGCGGAAAATCCGTTATCCAGACCGGATAAAAAACATGCTCCGGTATCAGGCCAAGGCGGCCGGCCACATGCAGGCGGAGCTGGCCCAGGGCACTGCACACCAGATGCCAGGACGGGTCCGCAATCATGAGAATCACGTCCCCGGGCCCGGCCCCGAACCGCTCCAGAATGGCGCTTTTTTCCGTTTCACTGAAAAACTGGACAATATTGCTTTCAAGGCCGGCGTCGGTCACGCGCATCCAGGTCATGCCTTTGGCCCCGAAACCGGGCACGATTTCCTTGGCATATTCATTTTGAAGAATGTTTTTGCTGAGCCGGTCTGACTGGCCTTTGACGGTAATGCCCTTGATGCAGCCGTTCCGGTCTAAAATCTGGCGGAAAATGGCATAACGGGTATTTTCAAATATTGTTGTGGCGTCCACAAACCGCATGCCGAAGCGCAGGTCCGGCCGGTCATTGCCTGCCGTGTTCATGGCGTCAAGCCAGGTCATGCGGGGAAAGGGCCGGGGCAGGTCGATGCGGCCCACGGCAAACATCCGCACCGTCAGTTCTTCAAACAGGTGGTAGATAAATTCCTCATCAATAAAGGCGGCTTCCAGGTCCAGCTGGGTGAATTCCGGCTGGCGGTTGGGCCGGAGGTCTTCATCCCGGAAGCAGCGGACAATCTGATAATACCGCTCCATGCCGCTGACCATGAGGAGCTGCTTGAAAAGCTGGGGAGACTGGGGCAGGGCGTAGAACGTGCCGGGATGGTGGCGGCTGGGCACAATATAGTCCCGGGCCCCTTCAGGGGTGCTGCGGGTCAGCATAGGGGTTTCAACATCCACAAATCCCTGTTCATCCAGAAAATTCCGGATGGTCCGGGTGATGGCGTGGCGCTTGAGCAGCTGATCCTGCATGGCCGGCCGCCGCAGATCCAGAAACCGGTACTGGAGCCGCAGGTCTTCGGCAACGGTTTCTTCCCGATGGACCGTGGTCCCGGCCAGCATGGATTTTTCTGAAATATTGAACGGCGGGGTTTTGGACCGGCTCAGGATGGTCAGGCGGGTCGCAGCCACCTCCACGCCGCCGGTGGTGATGTGGGGATTTTCCGTGCCCGGTGCCCGTTTGAGCACTTTTCCGGAAACCTGAATACAGTATTCGTTGCGCAGGTGGTCAGCCAGGTCGCAGACCGGCCGGTCAGCGGATGCCGGGTCAATAACCACCTGAACAATGCCGCTTCTGTCCCGCAGATGAATAAAAAGTACTTCCCCGTGATCCCGCAGGGCATCCACCCATCCGGCCAGGGAAACGGCATTTCCCGCATGATCTGCGCAAACGGTTCCGCACGGGGTTCGATCGTGAAATGTCATGGTGATTTCCTTTATTGAGAATCAGCGCCTCTGAACGCGGACGCATTGTAAACAAAACTGGGTATTAATAAGGAAATTTGTTTTAAAAAGTCAAACTGAACTTTTGGGTTAAAATTCAGTGCAGCTTTATTAAAATGGTATCTGATGCAACCGTAAAGAGTCAGATTTAATAATCTTTACCGGGCATTGGGGCATCGTCTGGTTGCATTTGCGTGAAATGGCCGGTTAAAAAAATTTGCAAAAACCCGGCAAAAAAACTTGACATTCCAGAATCAAAAAAATATTAGAGAAATCAAACTTAAGTTTAACTCTCTATCTTTAAGGCAGGGATCGTTGTGACAGCATCCCCAAGTGAAAAAATCAAAAAAAAGCCCCTGACCATGGTGATGGAGGATTATCTGGAAGCCATTTTTGATCTGGGTAAAGAGAAAAAATATGTCCGGGTTAAAGATATTGCCGCCCGGATGAAGGTTAAAATGCCCACAGTGTCAAGTATGCTGAAAACATTGAGCGATCGGGGGCTGGTGCATTATGAAAAATATGAATATGTGGAACTTACGGACAAAGGACTTGCCATTGGCAGGGAAATGCGGAACCGGCATGAGATTCTGTTTGAGTTTTTAACTGAGATTTTAAAAATTGATAAAAAAACCGCGGATGAAGATGCCTGTAAAATGGAACACGCCCTCAGTCCGGCCACAAAAGACAGTCTTACGGATTTTATCTCATTTATCCAGACCTGCCCCCGGGCCGGCGAAAACTGGCTCAAGCATTTTATGGAATATCGCCTGCATGGCCATCAGCCGGAAAAATGCATCAAACAGACAGAAGGTTTTTCATGGGATTTTCAAAAAAAGATACGTTCGCTGAAAAACGATTGAGCCGGTGGTAAGCATTCAGCATGAAAAGGTAAAAGATTAAATTTTTAAGGTATTTTTAAAGCTTAACCTCAATGTCATTAACTTAGGCCATATGCGTAGGGGAGGGGTTTATCCCCTCCCGGCATGGGTCGCCTTTTTCGCGGGAGGGGGTAAACCCCTCCCCTACATCGAAACCTCTTAAGTTAACGACATTGAGCTTAACCTTGTAAATAAAGGCAGCCATTTTTCCGGGCTGGTTTTTTTTGAGGCTGAAGATAGACATGTCTAACTTCGGAAGAATACTCTTTTGATTTTGGGCAGGTAGTGCACGTAAAATTCTGGGCAAGCCGCAGGGTTAATTTGGAAATTCAAAAATCAGGTTAAACCATAAAAAAAAGGAAAAAAAGATGACACTGGATCAAATGCGACCGGGGAATGAATGCAGGATAAAATATCTTTCCGTAAGGGATAAACTGGGACAGCGGCTCATGGATATGGGGGTATATCCCGGACGGAGGCTGAAGGTGGTGCGTAACGCACCGCTGGAAGATCCTATGGAAATTGAAATTGATGGATATTTTGTCAGTCTTCGCCATGAAGAGGCCCGTTTTGTAGAGGTGGATCACCGTGAAGCCAGATAAAGTGCTGTTAGCCCTGGCAGGGCAGCCCAATTGCGGGAAATCCACCGTATTCAACGCCCTGACAGGGGCCAGCCAGCATGTGGCCAATTATCCCGGCGTGACCGTGGATAAAATGGTGGGCTGGTACAAACACGGGGGCAACAAAGTTGAGGTCGTTGATTTGCCCGGCACCTACAGCCTGACTTCTTATTCACCGGAAGAGCGTGTTTCAAGGGATTTTATTCTGCATGAGAATCCTTCGGTGGTGGTGAATGTGCTGGATGCCTCCAACCTGAAACGCTGCCTGTACCTCACATTTCAGCTCCTTGAAATGGAAGTCCCGGTGATCTTGAATCCGAACATGATGGATGTGGCGGAAAAGCGCGGCATGGAAATCAATGCGTCTGTTCTTTCAAAGTCACTGGGCATTCCGGTGGTACCGACGGCCATGAAAAGCGGTCGCGGCAAAAAAAAATTGATTGAGGCCATTGAAAAGGTCGGAACCGGCGAGTCCGCCGTCAAGCCGGTCCGCATTGATTACGGGGAAATGGAGCCCCTGATCCGGGAAATTGAGGCGAAGTTATCGGCTGAAAGCCGTCTCAGGGACAGGTACCCGACCCGCTGGCTGGCCATCAAGCTGATGGAAGGCGATGAAGAAGTCCGGAAAATGGTGGGCGAAGAGAAAAATCCCGGAGAAATGTTGCTTGAATTTGTTGGCGGTCTGCGGACAACTTTTGAAGAACAGACCGGAGAAACCCCGGAAATGCACATCGGCCGGCACCGGTATCAGGCGGCTGAAGAAGTTTGCAAAACCGGTGTCAAGCTGCCGTCGAATGTCAAAAAACCGTTTTCCGATCGCATTGACGGTGTGGTCTGCCACCGCATACTGGGGCCGCTATTCCTGGTCGGGGTGATCTGGACCCTGTATTACCTGTCCATTGTTCAGGGATATAACATCACCAATTATACGTGGCCCCTGCTGGCAAAAATAAGAAGTTTTACCGAAGCGATCATGCCGGCGCCCGGATTTATTGAGATCCCGATTTTGCGGTCTTTTGCCCTGTGGTTTGTGGACAGCGTCAATGCCCTGCTCAACTATATTCCCATATTCTTTATTCTGTTTGCCCTGATCGCCGTTCTGGAAGACAGCGGATATATGCCGCGTATGGCGTTTATCATGGACCGCCTGTTTTCCAGATACGGTCTGCACGGTCAGTCAACGCTACCCATGGTGCTCGGCGGCATTTATGTGGGCGGATGCGCCGTGCCCGGTGTGATGTCCTGCAAAGGCATTCCGGATGACCGGTCCCGGCTGGCCACCATCCTGATTATCCCCCTGCTCAACTGTCTGGCCAAGGTGCCGTTGTATGTATTGCTGATCAATATCTATTTTGCACAGCACAAGGCGCTTGCCATGTTTTTTATCTCCACCATCAGCCTTTTGATGGTGCTGCCGGTTTCCAAGATGCTGACAATGACGGTGTTAAGAAAACGGGACACCGCGCCGTTTGTCATGGAAATGCCGCCGTATCATCTTCCCACGGTTCGGGGTGTTTTGGGCAGGGCTGTTGAGCGGGTCTGGCTGTTTATCCGAAAAATTATCACCATTGTGGCGGCCCTGGCCGTGGTGATTTTTGTTCTGCTTCAGTTTCCCGGCATCGGCAAGGACCGAATGGCGTATTATGAAGCGGAAAAAGACAGGGCCATCAATACCTTTTACAAGAAGATCAGTGCGACGGACTATGCCGCAGCCATTCAGGCGGACACCCCCTCAAAGAATCTTATGGACCTGGTGCTGTACTGGGAAAATTATAAAAATGCGAGAATGATGGCAGGGAGTCAGAAGGCCGCATCTGCCGTAAACAAAGCCTTTAAAATCCGGAATCCGGATTTTTATCCCGTTGTCCAGCCGGAAGGGGACAAAGACGCCAAAAAAGTCAACCGGGAGATGAAAAAACTGGTCCGGGAACGGAAAAAAATCCTGCAGGAAATGCGAAAAGAACGGATCAATCAGAGTTTTCTGGGTCGCATCGGCCAGGCCATAGAGCCGGCCACCCAATTTGCCGGATTTAACTGGCGGGTGAACGTGGCCCTGCTGAGTGCGTTTGCGGCCAAGGAATCCAGTGTGGCGACCCTGGGGGCGTTGTATGAGCAGGAAGAAGCCGGCGAGACCCTGGAACAGCGAATGGCTGCGGCGGAAACCGGTTTCACCCCTCTTCACGCCCTGGCCCTGATGCTGTTTATGGTGCTCTACCCCCCATGCCTGGCCACCTCTATTGCCGTGAAGCTGCAATCCGGTTCCGTGAAATGGATGCTGTTTTCCATGGGGTATCCCATGGTGCTGGGCATATTTGTGGCCACCCTGGTGTTTTCCGGTGGCAGTGCCCTGGGACTGACCGGGCTTCAGGCCATGTTCGCCTTTTACGGCCTGATGCTCTGCATTACGATTGCCGCAGGCTTTTTAAAAACAAAACAAGAACCCTCATTGATACAACCATAAAAAGTCAGATTTAGACGGCAAAGTACAAAAGTTCAAATTCGAGGCGCGCAAATTCCCAGCAATGAGGCGTACTTGGCGTACGTTGAAGCAGCTGGGGATGCAGCGCAACAAAGAATTTGGATTTTTTACGAAGCCGTCATCATTAATTTAACAAATGAAAAATTACAGGAGAAAATGAAAAATGATGAAAAAAGCGATTGTTTGTTTGGGTATTATCGGAATGCTGCTGACCGGTGCGGGCCTTTGCATGGCCCATACACCCCTGTGTTCCTGTTATGACAACGGCGATGCGACCATCACCTGCGAGGGTGGATTTTCCGACGGATCGTCGGCTGCCGGGGTTCAGGTGCGGGTGGAAGACAAAGACGGCAACCTTCTTTTGAAGGGCAAGATGGATGAGTTCAGTGAGTTTACTTTTGATAAACCCAGCGGTTCTTACAAAGTCATTTTTGATGCCGGTGAAGGGCATCAGATTGAAATTGATGGCAAGGAAATTTTTGAATAAATTGTTAATCAAAAGCTAAAGGAGAGAATAATGAAAAAGAGGTTTTTTGTACTGGCCGGGCTGGCCCTTCTGACCATGGCGGCAACAGCGTCCGCCCATTTTCAGATGATTTATACACCGGAATCCGCTCTTGAAAAAGCAGAAGCAATTGATCTAAAGCTGGTGTTTACCCATCCGTTTGAGGCCGGTCATACCATGGATATGGGAACGCCGGAACAGTTTTTCGTGGTCCGGAAAGCGAAAAAACAAGATCTGCTGGATACCCTGAAACCGATTCAATGGACAAGTCTTACCAACAGCGGCGCTGCCTATGAAACGTCCTGCAACCTGCGCGGCATGGGCGATAATGTGTTCTGTCTGGTACCGGCGCCCTATTATGAAGCTGAAGAAGAGGTTTATATTCAGCAGATCAGCAAGATGGTGGTGAACACCGCCGGATTTCCCACGGACTGGGATGCGGAGATCGGCCTTGCCGCGGAAATCGTCCCCCTGGATAAACCTTACGCCCTTTGGACCGGCAACGTGTTTCGCGGCATCGTGAAAAGCGACGGCAAGCCCGTGCCCTATGCGGAAATCGAAGTAGAATACCTGAACCACGAGCCGCTGATGGAATATGACGCATTTGCCAAAACAGCGGCAGTGACGGCGCCCCAGAATGCTTTTGTCACCATGACAATCAAGGCCAATGTCAACGGTGAATTCGCCTTTGGCATCCCTAAAGCCGGATGGTGGGGGTTTTGCGCGCTCGGCGTGGGGCCGGACACCGAACATAAGGGGAAAGAACTGTCCCAGGATGCGGTGATCTGGGTTCAGGCAAGAGATATGAACTGAAAAAACAGTGGAAAAGTTTCCATATGGAAAAATCATTTTAAATGCCGGGGGGTAACATAATGATCCAGACAATAATCGTGATGCTTATGGTGGCTGCGGCCGTCTGGTATCTGTTTCACTGGTTCAGGGCAGCTTTTAAAGCGGAGAACAGCTGCACCGGATGCGGCGGATGTTCGGGAATTTGTCATAATATTCCGGAACCGGCTGAGGATGCGGCCAAAACCGGGCAAAAACATACTCAAGGCGATATCCAAATTGATATCCAAAACAATATCAGGGAGAAAAAACATAAAAAGGAGTGATAAAAGATGAAAAAAACAGGTATTTTGCTGTTGTTGGCGGTCTTAGCGGTGGCTACCGGCGGATACACGCCGGCGGCTGCTGAAGAATTGTCCAATGACGAGCTGACCCGGCGGGTGACAAAACTGGAACAGCAGGCTGGGTTCAGGGATCTGGCCGCCGGGTGGCTGGACCGGATAGCCATCAGCGGGGTACTGGAAGCCGAGGCCGGATATGTATCGCGGGATTTTAATGATCCGCTCGCATCAGATTACAATGAAAGTGATGCGGCCCTGGCCACCATGGAATTCGGTATTGACGCGGAAATCAATGAATATGTGAGCGGTCACGTGCTGTTTTTGTGGGAAGAGGACGACACCGAACCCGTTGATATCGATGAAGGGGTCATTACCCTTACCCGTGGCGACGGATGTCCGGGATATTTTTCCGCGGGTAAAATGTATGTGCCTTTCGGCAATTTTGCGTCCAGTATGATTTCCGATCCATTGACCCTGGAAATCGGTGAAACCCGTGAATCCGCGCTCCAGCTCGGATTTGACATTGAGGGTTTTTACGGATCCGTCTATGGGTTCAACGGAGACGTGGATGAAGCCGGCGAGGACAGCCATATTGACAATTTCGGCGCCAATGCCGGGTATGCCATGGAAACGGATGATTTCAGCTTTGACATCGGCTGCGGTTATATCAATAATATCCTGGATGCGGACGGACTGGAAGATTTTGTCGAAGAAACCGGCGGTGATCTGGATAAACTGGATAAATATGTTGACGGCGTTGCGGCCCATGCCATTTTCTCCACCGGACCGGTGATGCTGATCGGGGAATACATTACGGCCCTGGACGAAGCGGAATTTATGACCGATGCCGGCAGGGTTGAAGCAGAGGAGATTGCCGCATGGAACGCGGAAGTGGCCTGCACCTTTGATCTGGCCGGAAAAGAAGCCATTGCCGCCATCGGTTACCAGGGATCGGACAATGCCGGGAATTTACTGCCGGAAACCCGCATTCTCGGGTCCATCGGCATCGGCATTTATGCGGGCACCACCCTGGCCTTTGAATATCTGCATGATGAATATGAAAATGATGATGAAGCAGATATAGTTACCGCCCAGTTGGCCGTTGAATTTTAATTAAACCCGTTTATTGATGAACAAGCCCTTTCCCTCTCTCCGGGCAAGGGCTTGTTTGAATGATCGTTTGGCTTTCATGGAAAAGATTATTGAGCATTTTAAAAACAGCCGTTTTCCGGTGTTGTGTTCCCACGCCTACCCGGACGGCGACGCGGTGGGCGCTTTGCTGGCCCTGGGGCTGGCATTGCGGCAACTGGGAAAAAAAGTACTCATGTTCAATGAAAGCAGGATCTCTCCCAGATATAGGTTTCTGCCCTGTGTGGATGAAATTACCTGTCACCTTGACTTCGACCCTGAGCATGATATCGCCGTGGTCCTTGAT
>JAABSH010000040.1 GCA_011390465.1 Desulfobacteraceae bacterium | reverse complement strand
ATCAGTGAAAATCCGGAAAAAAAACTGGCCGATGTGATCAACTGTCTGATCAATGAGATTGCCCCCTATGCGGTAAATGTTTCCTCCCCCTATTTTGTGGGGCACATGACATCTGCCATTCCGTTTTTCATGGTCCATTTAAAAACCATTATTACCGCGCTCAACCAGAATGTGGTGAAACTGGAAACTTCCAAAGTGGTGTCCGTGGTGGAAAAACAGGTAATCGCCAAAATTCACCGGATGATTTACAATAAAGAAGAGGCATTTTACCGGGACCACGTCCAGAATTCCGACACCAGCCTGGGGGTTTTTGTGGAAGGCGGCACCACCGCCAATCTGACAGCCATGTGGGCCGCCAGAAACGCCAAATTTCCGCCCAAAGACGGTTTTGCCGGCATTGAAGCCGAGGGCATGGCCGCCGCCTGCAGGGCTTATGACATTGACCGGTGCGTGATTCTGGTTTCCAGAAGGGGCCATTATTCCCTGAAAAAAGCCGGGGGCATTCTGGGCATCGGCAACCAAAATATCATTGCCATTGATACGGACAAAAAAAACCAGATTGATATCAGTTGCCTTAACCGCACCATTGCCCGGCTCAAAAAAGAAGCCCCGAAAACCTGCATTCTTGCCATTGTGGGGATTGCCGGCGCAACAGAAACCGGGACCGTGGATCCGCTGGAAAAACTGGCAAAAATTGCCCGTGAAACCCATGCCCACTTTCATGTGGACGCCGCATGGGGCGGCCCCACCCTGTTTTCCAAAAAATACCACCACCTGCTTGCCGGCATCCAGCAGGCGGATTCCGTCACCATTGACGGGCACAAACAATTTTACATGCCCATGAGCTGCGGCATGCTGTATCTCAAAAATCCCTACAAGCTGGATCTTATTGCCTATCATGCCAATTATGTGAACCGCCGGGGATCAGTGGATCTGGGCATCAAAACCCTGTCCGGATCCCGGGAGGCCAATTCCCTGATTCTGGACTGCGCCCTTAAAATTATGGGGGCCAAGGGCTATGCCCTGCTCATTGACCACGGCATTGAAACCGCGGCCGCCTTTGGCAGAGAAATAAAAAAACGGGACCTGTTTGAGCTTGTCACCCCGCCGGTGCTCAATATTCTCACTTACCGGATCTGCCCCCCGAACTTTAAAAAAGTCCTCAAACAGGCCATAGACGCAGGGGACCTGGCAAAAAAACGGGACATCAATGAAACAATTAATACCGTCAACCGCCGGCTGCAGCAACTCCAGCGGGAAGCCGGGTTCAGTTTTGTCTCCCGCACCACCCTGCTGCAAAAGAACAATCCGGACGACCCTGTGGTGGTGCTGAGAAGCGTGATCATGAATCCCATGACCACGGTGGCCATTCTCAGAGAGATCCTGGATGAGCAGGAAGAAATTTATAACACCCAATTGAAAACACTGCTGGACCAGACCGGTTGAAAAACAGCAGCCATGTGACGGATTTGCGACAGACAGGGGAAACCCAATGAAAAAACTTTTGCTGTGGGTCATGGAGACCCGCCCCCAGTTTCTGACCCTTTCCATGGTACTGACCTTTCTCGGAACCGCCATTGCCTGGCATGACGGTCCTGTGAATCTTGGATATGCCTTGCTGGCGGGTTTCGGTCTGATGTTAACCCATGGCAGTGTCAATGCCATCAATGATTATTTTGATTACAAAAGCGGCATTGATCTGGCGGTTGAACGGACCCCCTTCAGCGGCGGCAGCGGCCTGGTGCCCGAGGGAAAACTTTCGCTGCGGCAGGCCCTGATGGTGGGCATCATCACCGCTTTGGCAGCACTGTTGATCGGCGGATTTTTCATTGCGGTAAGGGGCTGGCTGCTGCTGCCGCTGATAGTTGCCGCCGGCCTGCTGCTGGTGCTTTACACACCCGTGATTCTGAAAACCCCGTGGCCTGAATGGTCTCCCGGACTGGGCCTGGGAATTCTGCCCATTCTGGGATTTTATTTTATTCAGACCGGCCGGTACGACATCATGGTCGTTGTGGCGGCAATACCCAGCGGCATTCTGGTACACAACCTGCTGCTGCTCAACGAATTTCCGGATGTGGCGGCGGACCGGCAGGGCGGCAGACGAACCACCCCGGTCCTCTTCGGCCTGGAACCTGCCGCGCAATTCTTTATGCTGGCCACACTGGCGGTGTATATCTGGACTATCGGGTGTGTGCTGGCAACCCTTTTTACCGGGCAAATTTTCATGCCGGTTTACGCCCTGCTCACCCTGCTGGCCGCGCCGTGGGGGGTAAAAGCCGTGCGCGGGGCCCGCAAACATCATGACCGAGACACGCTGATCAGGGCATTGGGGGACAACGTTAAATTTATTCTGTCGGTTCAGGTGCTTCTGGGCGCGGGCTATATTCTTGACAAAGTCTGTCCGCTTTCCTGAATCTTAAACCGCCCCAACCCCCAGCTCAAAAGCCTTCAGATTGGTTTCCACAAACGCGGCTTTGGTGGTTTCCCGGATGGCGTCTTTTACACTGTCCGCGGTCACCGGCAGCTTTCCTGTTTTGATCAGGGCCCCCAGCAAAACAATATTGACGGACAATTCATTGCCGGCTTCTCGGGCAAGGGCGTTGGCATCCAGGGTAATCAGCCGGCCGACCTTGGATGATATCAGCCGGGTGATGGTTTCCAGATCCGGATAAACGCCTTTGCCAATGGCCGCAGTAAACGGCGGCAGGGAAGACGTGTTGGTAATGACAGTGGTGGCGGCGTTGCAGCGGTTCAGGGCGCGCAGGGCTTCCAGGGGCTCAAAGGCCAGAAACAGATCCGCCTCACCATCAGAAATAATGGTGCTTCGGGCATCTCCGAAAACCATGGCCGATTCCACCACGCCGCCCCGCTGTGCCATGCCGTGAATTTCACTCATCCGCACAGGGATGTCCAGCCGGCAGGCTGCTTCTCCCAGCACCCGGGACGACAACAGGTTTCCCTGGCCGCCCACCGCAACAATAATCAAACGTGTTGTATCCATAAAATATTCCTTTTTCGCTATTTCAGCGGCAGAATCGCGTGTTCCGGACAAATCTGAGCGCAGACCCCGCAGCCGGAGCAAAGGCTGGCGTTGATGCGCACCTTTTCATTTTCCACGTAAAAGGCCGGGCATCCCAGATCATTGATGCAGTTTCGGTGATTTTTGCACCGGTCGCTTACATAAAAGGGTTTGCCCACCAGCTTTTTCCGGCTGCGCTCAAACAGAGTGCAGGCCTGTTTTGAAATAATGACGGACACCCCTTTGTGGGCAATGGCTTCCTTGATGGCGGCAATGCTTTTCTTCACATTGTAGGGCCGGATCACCGACACATGGGGAACCCCGATGCCCCGGACCACGGATTCCACGGACACCTGCCCGAATCCGTCATAATTCAGGGCCTGCATGTCCACGCCGGGATTGGGCTGGTGACCGGTCATGGCGGTGATGCTGTTGTCTAAAATGATGAGGGTCATGTCGTGATTGTTGAACACGGCGTTAATCAGGCCGGGAATGCCGGAATGAAAAAACGTGGAATCGCCGATATAGGAAATCACCTTTTTATCCGTGGTTTTGGCAAATCCGCCGGCGGTACCGGCGGACGATCCCATGCAGATCAGAAAATCCCCGGCGGACAGGGGCGGCAGAAATCCCAAGGTATAGCACCCGATATCCGTGGGATGGATGGTTTCCATGCCTTTGGTGGCCTGATTCACCGCGTAAAAGGTGGCCCGATGGGAGCAGCCGGCGCACAGGTTCGGGGGCCGCTGGGGCAGTTCCGGCACGTCGGACAAATCCACTGCGGACGTCGCATCAAAGGGCACGTTGAAATAGGCGGCCATGATTTTTCGCACCATGGCCGGATCAAACTCAAACAGCCGGGAAAACAATTCTTTTGCCTTGCCTTTGATGGTCCCGGTGTAACCGGCTTCCTGGGCAAAGGCCTTGACCGCTTCTTCCATATAGGGCTCGCCTTCTTCCACCACCAGCACTTTTTCACAGTCCGCGATAAAATACTTGATGAGCTCCCCGGGCATGGGATGGGAAAACCCGATGCGCAGTATTTTGGCCGTGCCGGTAAGCCCCAGGTCCAAAACAGCATCCGCCACATAATTATAGCTGACGCCATTTGCAATAATGCCGTATTTTCCCGTGCCTTCGATAAAATTATACACGGATTTTGAAGACAGTGCTTCGGCCTGTTCAATCTGCCGGAGCAGTTTTATGTGCAGCTTGCGGGACACCGCCGGAACGGTCACGTAATTAAACGGATCTTTTATAAAATCACCCCGGGTCACGGGTTGTTTTATCTTGCCCAGCGTCACCGGTTCCGTGGAGTGGTTCAGCCGTGTGGTGGTGCGAAAAATAACGGGTTCAGCCAGTTCTTCGGATAAATCAAAGGCATAGCCCATCATCTCTTTTGCCTCCTGGGCGGATGAGGGCTCTAAAATCGGCAGGCCGGAAAGTTTGCCGTAATACCGGTTATCCTGCTCGTTCTGGCTGGAAAACATGTAGGGATCATCCGCGGTCAATATCACCAGGCCGGCGCGCACGCCCACATAAGCCAGGGTCATAAGGGTATCCGCCGCCACATTCATGCCCACATGCTTCATGACGCACATGCTGCGCACACCGGCATTGGCGGCTGCGGCCGCCACTTCCAGGGCCACTTTTTCGTTGGTGCTGTATTCAAAATACAGATCACTTTCCCGGGACATCTGAAAAAAATTAAGGGAAATCTCCGAAGACGGTGTGCCCGGATAGGTGGACGCGAATGCCAGCCCCGCCTCAACAGCCCCGCGGGCAATGGCTTCATTCCCCAGCAGGAACTTTTTGGTGCCCGGCTGATCAGCTAAAAGTTTATGCATTGTATTTTCCTTGGGTATATGTTTTTTACGTATTTCAGACAATCAATTAAACCCGAATGGTTGCAAATTTATTATATAATCCCCTGGCCGGTGTAAAGTTTTTTCTTGGCCCGGCATTTTCCGGCGAAAATATTTACCTGAAACCTTAAACATTTCTAGCCGTTTTAAACAATGTTCATTTTTTTCATTTTGTACTTGATTCCCCTACATCCCATTGCTATACATAACTACACCGTCCCACAAAACTTATCACTTTTCCGCTGCACCAAATGATACAAACTGAACAGGGCTTTGGGTCATGATTAAACCGTTTAAAATTATGCTGCCGGATAGCGCTCCCCTGCAGAAAAAATTAAAAAAAAAATTATCAGAATATGAAAAGCGGGTGTCTGTTTTAAAAAAGAAACTCTATGCAAACAACCCGGATCTTTCTTATATTACCCTTCCGGGGTTCAAAGCCCTGATTGCCCGGCGCCTGTATCAGCGGGGAGAAGTGAACACCCAGGAACTGGCAAAAGAGCTGATTGAAGAATACGGCCGGGTGGATTCGGATGAATTTAACACCGCAGCCGGTGTTATTAATGATTACTGCAAAACCGGCGGTAAAAAAGTAAAAAAAATGCCTCTCAAAAAAACAGCTTCCTGAATACAGGGCCTTCCGTACCGGCGGTTCATGGCAGAACAGGATCATGAGCCGCTGTTTTTGTGACACCACCGTTCTGCCGTTAACTCCCTTTACAACAAGACACGCTTTTTGGTATAGCTTTTTCCGGTTATCCGGTTCGCAAGTGAATTGACCGCGGAGTTACGGATGACGCGATTGGCTTTTAACTGCCGCATATAGACGGAAGAATTAAAAAGGAAATAAAATGGATCCCTTGAAAACCCTGGTCATTGCCACCCGAAATCCCGGAAAAACCAAAGAAATCCGGGAGCTTCTGACAGGATACCCCATTACCGTCAAAAACCTTGATGATTTTGGCCCGATTCCGGAAGTCATAGAAGATGGTGAGCGTTTTGAAGAAAACGCGTATAAAAAATCCAGTTTTACCTCCCGGATTCTGGGCCTGCCCACCCTGTCCGATGATTCCGGCCTCTGCGTGGAAGCCCTTGACGGCGCCCCCGGCATTTATTCGGCCCGCTATGCCGGAGAAAACGCCACTGACGCGCAAAACTGCGAAAAACTGCTCAAGGATCTGAAAGGCAGCAAAAACCGGAATGCCGCGTTTCACTGCGTCATCTCCATTGCCGTTCCCACCGGCGCGGCCCTGACCTATGAAAGCACCTGCCAGGGCGTTATTCTTGAAACCCCCCGGGGGGAAAACGGTTTCGGCTATGATCCGGTATTTTTTTTCCCGGAATTCAATAAAACCTTTGCGGAAATCTCCAGGGAAGAAAAAAGCCGGGTCAGCCACCGGGGCAAAGCCCTCCGGGAAATGAGAGAAGAATTCGACAAAGTGATGAAATGGATTTACCTTCAGATGCCGCTGGATGATAAATTTTCATGTGAGGAATAAAAAAGGGACAAAAAATGATCGCGGACCTTGTCAAAAAAACCCGTTCTTTCCGCCGGTTCAATGAAGACCGGAAAATTTCCCTGAAGATCTTAAAAGCCCTGGTGGATTCAGGCCGGCTGTCCGCTTCGGCGGCCAACCGCCAGCCCCTGAAATATATTTTGTCCTGCGACCCGGAAATCAATGACAGAATATTTCCCTGCATCGGGTGGGCCGCCTACCTCAAAGACTGGAAAGGACCTGAAAAAGGCCAGCGGCCGGCCGCTTACATCATCATGCTGGGAGACACCGCCGTCAGCACGGAATTCTGGTGCGACCACGGCATCTCCGGCCAGAGCATTCTGTTAGGGGCCGTGGAAATGGGCCTGGGCGGGTGCTTCATCGGGGCCATTGACAAAGGCCGGCTGCGGGCGGCATTAAATATTGCCCCCCAATACCGGATCATGCTGATCATCGCCCTTGGGGAGCCGGCAGAACAGGTGGTCATTGAATCCACCGCCGATACCAACGGCAATATCCGGTACTGGCGGGACAACGACGGCATTCACCATGTCCCCAAGCGGCCCCTGGATGAGGTGATTCTGAAACAATTTCCGAAATAATTCGAAACAGCGGCACCTTTTACCATCATAACCCGCTCTCAAGACCCAAACATACTGCCTTGACTTTCTCGCCCCGCACAAAAACCCTGCGCACCATTGCCAGCCTCCGGATGCTGGTGGCCCTGATGATGGGATTCTCCTGCGGCCTGCCCCTGCTGCTGACCATTACCGTGCTTCAGGCCTGGATGAAAGCCGAAGGCGTCGATCTTGCGGTCATCGGGCTCATGTCCCTGGTGGGACTTCCCTATACCCTTAAATTTCTGTGGGCCCCGTTTCTGGACCGGTATATTCCGATAATTTTCGGCCGCCGCCGGGGCTGGCTGATGGTTGCCCAGACCGGACTCATGCTTTCCATTATCGGGCTTGGCATGTCCAGTCCAGCGGCCCATCCCGGAGTAATGGCGGCAGCCGCATTCCTGGTAACGTTTTTCAGCGCCTCCCAGGACATTGTGGCGGATGCCTATCGCCGCGAAGACATACCGGACGCGGAACTCGGATTTGCCTCGTCCCTGTATATCAATGGTTACCGGATCGGTATGCTGCTGGCGGGCGGGGGCGGCCTGATCCTTGCCGATCATATTCCTTTTTCCCAGGTCTATCTTATCATGGCGGCCTGCCTCCTGCCGGGGATCGTCACCACATTGCTTGCGCCGGAACCCAAAATCAACGGCCAGCCCCCCGCCACCCTGCGGGCAGCCATTGTCAACCCCTTAATTGAATATTTCACCCGGCCCGGGGCGTTGTGGGTACTGGCGTTTATTCTGTTTTACAAGGTGGGGGATTCCATGGCCACCACCATGACCACGCCGTTTTATCTGGACATCGGTTACACCAACACGGAAATCGGCGCGGTGGTCAAGCTCTTCGGATTCTGGGCCACCATTGCCGGGGCGTTCACGGGCGGGGTTCTGACCCTCAGGATCGGCATGTATGCCAGTCTCTGGGTGTTCGGCATTCTCCAGGCCCTGTCCACTGCCTGTTTTGCGGCATTACCGTATTTCGGCCACAGCATCCCGGCCCTGGCCGGGGTCATTGGATTTGAAAACCTGACCAGCGGCATGGGCACGGCCGCATTTGTGGCCTTCATGGCCATGATGACGGACAAACGCTTCACTGCCACCCAGTACGCGCTGCTCAGCAGCCTCATGGGCATTCCCCGGGTCATTGCCGCGGCGCCCACCGGGTATGCGGTTAAATTCGCAGGGTGGGAAATATTTTTTATCGGGTGCGCCCTTATTGCCATCCCCGGTTTGCTGATGCTTTTAAAATCATCGGTCTTCAATGTTGACACAACCGTAAAAAGTCAAATTTAGACGGCAAAGTACAAAAGTTCAAATTTGAGGCGCGCAAATCCCGAGCAATGATGCGTACTTGGCGTACGCTGAAGCAGCGAGGGATGCAGCGCAACAAAGAATTTGGACTTTTTACGAAGCCGTCAATGTTGACGAAACCATAAAAGCATGATTATATTATAAAATAATTTAACCATACCACATGCGGCCAACCCCCGGCACAAACAACCATAATTAAAAAGAGTTTTTATGACAACCGATTCAACGGACATCACCCAATGGCAGCATCACCTGAAACGGCTGGAAAAGCTGGCGGCTGAACGGCAAAAAATCCTCGCAAAAGACGGAAAGCAAGCCCTTGATGCCATTCTGGATCATGCACAGCCCCATGCCCTGGTTCATTCCTTTGCGGAAGAAGACCTTTATTTTCTGATTCACGATATCGGGCCGGAAGACTGCCTGGATCTCATCGCCATGGCCTCGGACCGGCAATGGGATTATATTTTTGACATTGAATCCTGGGACAAAGACCGGATTAATCTTCCGGCTGTCACCCGGTGGATGGACCTGATGATAAAAGCCGCGCCCCGGCGCTTTATCAACTGGATGACCCGGGAGCGGCCCAATCTCGTGGAATACTTTCTGTTTCATTCCATTGAACTGGTGGTCCGGGAGCACGATCAGGATCCGTCGGATTTTGGCGATGGTTTTATCACCTATGATGATATTTATTATTTCCGGATTCTCGAAAACAACAGCGATTCAGACGCGGAATCCGACTTTAAAGCCGTTCACGAGCAGGTACTCGAACAAATGATGGATCAAATGGCGGAGATGGATCATGTTTTTTTTCAGGAGACCCTGCTCCGGTCTTCGGGCGTGATTCCGGCGGAAAGCGAAGAAGAAGCCTTCCGCATGAGAAATTTCCGGCTGGCGGAAAAAGGATTTCTGCCCTTTCACGAGGCGGTGGGCGTATTTCAGCCCATGCGGGTGGCCCAGCTGAAAAAAAGAAAAAAAGTGATGCAGGAAACCCCGGCACCGGACTCCTGGGTGCCTGCGCCGGTCAATCACAGCGCTTTGATAGGGGATGACAGTCTTTTCAGCCGGGCTCTTTCCAAAATAGATGATTTCACACTGCTTCAGCAGCTCAATGTGGAATTTGCCGGGGTGTGCAATCAGCTGACCGCAGCCGAACAAAAACGGGTCCGCAGCCGGGAGGATCTCAAAGCCATTGTCAAAAAAGCGTGCAGCTATATCAGCATCGGCCTTGAAAGCCTGCTGATCAGCATTGGACTTGCGCCGGAAGCGGACAACCGGGACGAGACCGCCGCCAGCCGCATCAGGGCCCATCCCCTGGTCGACCTGTTCCGCACCGGATACGGGCACATCGCCGGACTCCGACACCAGGCAAAAACCTGGCAGGACAACAGCTGGGCGTCAAAAAACCATCTCCCCCTGAGCTTCTGGGGGGAACGCCTGGTAGGCGTCATTGGCGGGCTGCTCATCCAGCGGCCCATGTATTATGACAACTTTGCCCGCGGCAGCCTGTACCGGGAATTTGAAACCATGGCAGACCTTGAAAACACCCGGGGAGTGCTTGAAGAAGCCATGACCTATGACCGGCTGCTGGACGCCATGGGCCTTGACACAAACGCAATGTCCGCGGAAATTTTTATCACCTGCGAAAGCCTGCTCATGACCCTATGGGCACGCCATTGCCTAATGCTCCCGCCGGACCCTGCCCCCATTCCCGCAAGCGATTTCAGGCCTTTTTTCAAAGCCCTCTGGGAAACCGGAAAAACACCGCCGGAAATCCGGGAATCGCAAAAAACCGAATTTTTAAACTGGCTGGCAAAGGAAAGCGGTTTTCCGGAAGATGTTGTCTCAAAAGACCTTGGCAATGCCCTTGAAATCCTTTTCTCCGATATTGCAAAAGATTACGGCACTGTCCGGGCGGAAGACCTGGAACCGCGGTTTGTTACGGCGTTTCTGCTGACTGCCTGACTTGATCTTTTAAACAGAATCTGACAAACATGAGCCCATGAAAAACACCAAAGACCAATCCCAGGACAATTACATAAAATCCCTGATGGACATCAGCCGGGCCATCACCAGTGATCTGTTTCACGAAGATCTGCTCAAGCTCATTGTCCTGCTCACCGCAAAAATGATCGGCGCGGATATCTGTTCTCTGTGGCTGGTGGATGACAGCCGCACCCCGCCCAAAATCCGGCTCAAAGCCACCCAGGCCATTGACCCGGTATATGTCAAGGACCGGTCCCTGAACATGAACGAAGGCGTGGTGGGGCATGTGATGACCACCCGGAAACCCCTGATCATCAAAAACGTGCTCCGCAGCCGCCGGTTCAAAGAAAAAGACATGGCAAAACAGCTCGGCCTGGTGTCCATGATGGGCGTGCCCCTCAAGCTTGAAGACGAAAACGTCATCGGCGTTATCAACTGTTTTACCTCAGTCGCCTATGATTTTACGGAAACGGAAATCAACGTCCTCACCACTGTGGCCAACCAGGCGGCGGTGGCGATTTTAAACACGGAACTTATGGTCAAGACCCGGGTGATCCAGGAGGAGCTTGAAGCCAGAAAATTAATTGAAAAAGCCAAGGAAATCCTCATGCTGAGCCGCAATCTCAAAGGCGACGAAGCTTACCGCTGGATTCAAAAGCGCAGCATGGACTCCCGGAAAACCATGCGCCAGGTTTCCGAAGCCATTATCCTCTCTGATGAACTTTTTCAGGAACACAAACACTAAACCAGGAGATACCCATGAACATCGCAGAAAAAGAAAGAGTCCGTACGGAACTGGAACATATGCTTCAGGATTTGAGAAGCGCCTGCCAGCTTTCTGAAAAGCAATTTACCGGAGAAGACGATGACGCCACCATGCTGGCCGTGGACCTGGGCCTTCTCACCCGGCAGCTCGAAAATCTTCTGGCTATCCATTTTTCAGAAGAACCTGTTTAATTTTTTAAATAATTTATAAAAGGTAATTTTTTATCAAAAATTACATTGACAAAAAAAATTACTTAAACTAATCTTTTAGACTTAAAAATTAGTCAGTTTATACAATGGCGTATATTCCCTGACACACTGAAAAAATAAAAAAATAGGACAAAGGCGTCTGTTCCCAAAGGCAAAATGGGACCAGACGCCTTTTTTTGTTCTGCGGGTACAACGATGTATCAAAACCTTGTTTGCCGCCACAACCAAAATATTAATATCGATAAAAGTAAGGAGAAAAAAAATGAGATTTCAAAAAAGCAATGACGCACTTGGCACCACCAACCGCGGAAATCCGGCCGAATCCAGCCTTTGTACCCTCTGCCGCTCGGACTGCAAGGGCAAATGCGAAACCTGGCTGTCCAGCCTGGTGGGCCGGAAACTGTTATACCCGCGAGACTTCGGCGTGGTCACGGCCGGCGCCAACAACACCACCCATGTAGGGGTTTCCTACAACTCCCTGCGCATCCAGGGCTATGCCTACGGCTCCCACGGCCTGAAAGAAAACCTGTCCAATGATCCGGATGACTGCATTTTCCCCAATGTTAGCCTGGAAACGGAATTCGGCAATGAAATAAAAACCAAAGCCCGCATTCCGCTCATGACCGGGGCCCTGGGATCGACTTTTATCGCGGCCAAATACTGGGATTCTTTTTCCATCGGCGGGGCCCTGTGCGGCATCCCCGTGGTAATCGGCGAAAACGTGGTCGGTGTTGACCGGAAATCCGACATCGGCGCCGGCAAAGACCGCAAAGGCAAAATCAAAAGCGCACCCGAGCTGGAACGCCGCATTGACGGGTATCTGCGGTATTTTGACGGCTACGGCGCCATCATCGTTCAGCTCAATGTGGAAGACACCCGCAACGGGGTGGCGGAATTTGTGGTGGACAAATACGGCGACAAATGCATCATCGAACTCAAATGGGGCCAGGGCGCCAAAGATATTGGCGGTGAGATTCAGGTCACCAGCCTGGATTACGCCCTGTTTCTCAAGGACCGGGGCTATGTGGTGGACCCGGACCCGCGGCTGCCGGAAGTGCAGGAAGCCTTCAAAAAAGGCGCCATCAAATCCTTTGCCCGGCACAGCCGCCTGGGCGGCACCAACCTGAGCAGCGTGGATCAGGTGCGGGAAGATTTCATGAGCAGCGTGGATTATCTGCGCAGTATCGGTTTCAAAAGAATTACCCTGAAAACCGGGTCCTACGGCATGGAAGAGCTGGCCATGGCCATCAAATTCGCCACGGACGCCAAGCTGGACCTGCTCACCATTGACGGCTCCGGCGGCGGCACCGGCATGAGCCCCTGGAACATGATGCAGAGCTGGGGGGTGCCGTCCATCAATCTCCACGCCAAAGCCCATGAATACGCCAGCATCCTGGCCGCCGGCGGCAAAAAGGTGGTGGATTTGTCCTTTGCCGGCGGCTTTGCCCTGGAAGACAGCATTTTTAAAGCCATTGCCCTGGGCGCGCCGTATACGAAACTGGTCTGCATGGGCCGGGCCATCATGATTCCGGGTTTTCTGGGATCCAATATCGAAGGGGCGCTGCATCCGGACCGCCGGGAAAAACTGGCCGGCAACTGGGACAGCCTGCCGAAAACCGTTTCCGATATCGGCACCCAGCCCGAAGAAATTTTTGCATCCTACTTTGATGTGGAAAAGAAAGTCGGCAAAAAAGAAATGAAAAATATCCCCTATGGTGCCATTGCCTTCTGCACCCTGGCGGACAAACTGGCCTGCGGCCTGCAGCAGCTCATGGCCGGGGCCCGGAAATTCCGGCTGGACCAGATCGCCCGAACCGATCTGTTCGCGGGCAACCGGGAAACCGCAAGAGAAACCGGCATTGTCCATGTCTCGGATTACAATGACGAGACCGCCAGAAAGATACTCAATTCTTAAGACTGAAGACTGAAGACTGAAGACTGAAAGGAAGGAATAAAAAATATCAGGCCCCGGGGGACATACTCCCGGGGCCTGATATTTTTCCGTATTTATTCTCACATGCAAACCCGCTATTCATGCATCACATAAATCAATGCATCCGTATCAAACCCCAGCCGGCCGGCCTGGTCAACCAGACGGGCCAAAACGGCTGCATCCAGCTCACGGGTTCGGGACAATATCCAAAGATATGACCGGTCCGGTCCGCAGACCATGGCATAGGCATAATCTTTACGATCCATTTTACCCAGGGCAATAATATTGTAAGCGCCGTAAAACGGGCCGAAAAAAGAAACTTTTAACCGGCCCACGGTTGGGTTTTCCACAAAAACCGCTTTGCCCTCAGCCTGCTTCCATTTTTCCGCTTCCGGATCATACCCGTTGTTAAGCACTTCCACACTGCCGTCTTCTTTCAGGCGGTAATCCGCGTAGACCCTTTCCATCCCCCGTTCAAAAGAATGGTCCAGCCGGACGATTTCATACCACCGGCCCATGTATTGATGAACGTCAAAGCCGGTGACCGGCTCAATCCCCTCCGGAATGCCGGTGCATCCCGTCATCAGCACCAGGAGCAGAACCAGGCCTGAAAATATCAGCCTATTCATCCAGCTCATAATAACCTTCTTTTGTGTGCACTTCCCGGCCGGTCAGGGGCGGATTGAACACACACACCATGCGCATGGTCTCAGTGGCCCGCAGGTAGTGTTTGTCATGCTTGTTCAGCAGATAAAGCGTGCCGTCGGAAATGGGATGGATTTCACCGGTGGCCAGATCTTCGATTTCGCCTTTGCCTTCTACGCAATAAACCGCCTCCAGATGATTTTTATACCAAATATAGGTTTCCGTGCCCGCATAAATCAGGGTGTCATTGACGGAAAATCCCATGCTGTCATCTTTCAGGGACAGCCGGCGACTGGTCCAGTTGCCGTTGGGAGCATTCACTTCCCGCTCTGTACCAAGAATGTCCTGTAATTTTCTTACGATCATTTTAACCTCTCTTTCTTTTTAAAGGCCGGCAACAATCCTGCCGGCTGTAATTTCCTTTACCCGTGCACAAAACACAAAACCATCCTTAATTATTATAAATTTGAATTTTAACACACTCTGATAAAGATGTAAAGGCCATAAAACACGGGCCGCAGATCATATTGACACCACAGGGCAGAACTGATATTTTTGGCGTAAACTCAAACTCTTGCATCCGCCCGACACATCCGGGTGTCACACTTGACCCAACCTTGAAGAAAAGGATATTTTTATGGATTCACCCTCCGGTCAACGAATTGCCGTTGTTGGCAGCGGCGTGGCAGGCATTGTGGCCGCTTATCTGCTCCAGCGCAGGCATCAGGTCACATTGTTTGAAAAAAATGATTATGTGGGCGGCCACACCCACACAGTGGTCCTGAAAAACGGGCCGGACGCCGGCATTCCCATTGACACCGGCTTTATTGTCCACAACGACCGCACCTATCCCAATTTTATCCGGTTTATCAACCAGCTCGGCGTGGAGCGGATTAAATGCCCCATGACGTTTTCCTATTATGACCGCGAAACCGAATTCTGCTTTGCCAGCGCCAGCCCGTTTGCGGATTCGAAAAACCGGCTCCGCCCGTCTTTCTGGAAATTTCTCTACGATATTCTCCGGTTCAACCGGCTGACCCTGGAGACCCTGAAAAAAAACGGTTTCGGGGATCTCAGCCTGGGGGATTTTCTGAAAAAAAATCGATTCAGCAGCGACTTTATCCGGCAGTATATTATTCCCATGGGGGCGGCCATCTGGTCGACACCGGATGATCAGATGATGGCCTTCCCAGCTGCCACGTTCGCCCGGTTTTTTGAAAATCATGGTCTTTTATCAATCAAAGACCATCCCCAGTGGTATTCCATCAAAGGGGGCAGCCATGAATATGTAAAGGCATTTTTGAAAACATTTACCGGAACAGTCCACACCGGCGCAGGGGTGCGGAAAATCCGCCGGACACCTGACGGGGTAAGGATTTTTACGGATGACGGGGAAACGGACTTTGATGCTGTGGTGGTGGCGGCCCATGGGGATGAAGCCTTTAACATGCTGGCGGACCCGACCCCTGAAGAAATCCGGCTGCTGTCACCCTGGCGATACACGGAAAATCAGACTTTTCTGCACACCGATCCCGCCTGGCTCCCGCCGCTGGCAAAGGCAAGGTCTTCATGGAACTATTTGCGGGAAAAACAGATCACCGGCCAGATCATCGGCCAGATGCCCATGTCCATGACCTATGACATGAACATCCTCCACAACCTGAATACCAAAACCAATTACTGCGTCACCCTGAATCCGCAAAAGCCCATTCCCAAAGAGCGGATCATTGACCAGTTCATGTACACCCATCCCCAGTTTACAGCACAAACCATTGCCACACAAAAAGATCTGGACGCGCTCAACGGCCAAAACAACACTTATTTCTGCGGCAGTTACTTCCGGTACGGATTTCATGAAGACGCCGTGCTGTCCGGGGTGAATGTGGCCCAAAAATACGGAATTTCATTATGAAATCAAAACTTTTCGCCGGATTTGTGGAACATACCCGGTATCAGCCGGTAAAACATCAATTCCAGTATCACCTCTATTTTTACGGACTGGATCTTGACGAGCTGCCCCTTCTGGACCGAAAAAACATCCTGTTCGGATACAACCGGCGGCGGCCGGCAACTGTACTTGACGCAGACTATCTGGATGACCGGCCCGGGACCATCAAGGAAAAACTGCTCAGGATTTTATCTGAAAAACAGCCCGGCACTGCCGTGTCCTCCGTTTTAATGATTACCTCGGCCCGATACCTGAATTATGCCTTCAACCCGGTGAGTTTTTATTACTGCTTTGACAAGCACCAGAACGTCACGGCCATGGTGGCGGAAGTCAACAACACCTTTGGCGAGCGTCATCTCTATATCCCGGAAAAAACCGGCGGCACGGCCCGCCCCCCAAATACGCAACTCTCAAATCAAAAGACAGACGACCCGATCTATCATACCCCCAAGGTATTCCATGTTTCACCGTTCAACAACCTGGAAGGAGAGTATAAATTTCATTTTCCAGTACCGGCGGATGAACTGGATGTCCGCATTGACCTGGTCCGGGACAATGCCACCGCGTTTTCCGCCCGCCTGTGGGGCGCGGCCCTTCCCCTCTCGGCCTTGAATCTGTTTTACAAAATGATTCGGTATCCCATGGCCCCGCATCTGACCAAACCCCGTATTTTCCTGGAAGCAGCCCGGCTTTACTTTGGTAAACATCTGACCTATCATAACAAACCCGAGCCAACGAGCCCCATGACCATAAAACGGAAGCGCTGACATCAAAAATCAGGATTTTCGAGTCTGAATTTCAGGGTTTTCCTGATTGAAACATGATTTTTTTTATTATAAAAAACAGTAAACAGTGTTTTTTTTTATTAACTGATATTTTTAATGTAAATACAACCTAAGCAGGGGGGAAGAAAATGAAAAAATCAAACACAACAGGTCTGCTCCGTATTGCTCTGGCATCACTTCTTGTCGCAACCCTTATCGGGTGCGGTTTTGTGGCCAGCGTACCCTGGATCCGAAACGCAGACAACAATCAGGTGGTAAATATCGGGGATTCCATTTTTGCCTTGTCCGGCGAAATTCAGGATTTTCTCCATGACTGGTCCGGCACCACATTCCGCCGCTATTCGGTTTCCGGTGCGGAACTGAGCGGCGGCGTACTGGCGCCGTCCATTGTCAGCCAGTACCAGACCGCCAAAAACGACAATCCCAACATCACTACCATCCTGATGGACGGCGGCGGCAACGACATCCTGCTGCCGGTAATCACCCTTTTTGATCCCTATGACTGTAAAACCCAGTGGTATGAGTGGGGCCGCCTGTCAAGTTCCTGCAAAAACTTCATCAACGATATTTACGTGGATGCGGTGAATCTTCTCAATGACATACATGCGGACGGCGTAGACAAAGTCATTTTCCAGGGCTACTACTATACCAAGTGGGCGATTTACAACAATCTGGATGATCTGGAAGAAGCTATTGACTATGGGGATGCCAAACTGGCCCAGGCCTGCGCATACTCAGCCGCAAACTGTACATTCATTGATCCACGTTCATCCATCAATGACGGCGATATCATCGCAGACGGCATTCACCCGGCAACATCCGGCTCCAAGAAACTGGCCACCCTGCTGTGGCCCCATATCGGACCGCTGCTGTAGCCATCTGAAAACAGTTAGGCATGCTGACTGAACCCGGCTGACCCGTTCAACTGAACCGTTTACTCCTGATTTTAAAAATTCGACATCCCTCTCATCAGCATCAAAAGGACCCGCAGGCAAAGCCCCTGTGGGTCCTTTTTTTTATTTTTTTTCACGGACCCACCTGTGTTATGGTCATAAATAATTGCCGCATCTTTCAACCCGCCGGAGAAAAATATGAAAAAAAAACTTCTGATTATCTGTACCGTAATCCTGTTTTGCATCATGCTTGCTTTTTCCTTCTCAGTGATCAACCGGGAGACCGCCACTTACAAATTCGATAATACCGCCCTGGTCGGACACGCACATTCCAAAAATGCATTGCCTGACCCGATAAAAACGGTACAGGGGGGGGCAAAACAGAACGGGGCAAGCCAAAGCAACCCCCACCTGTCCCTGGAAGACCGACTGGCAGGGGAACTGAAAAAATATTACAGCGACACCATCAATCATAAAAGTACCCAGGCCATTCTTCTTAAAGTAAAAGACTATGTCATGAGCCTGTTTCCAGAAGACGGGACAAAACGGTTTTACAGGATCCTGAAAATGGCGTTCCCGGATCTTGCCGATGAGATCATGATTACCCTGAACAAACTTGAGGAATACAACCGCTGGCTCAAGGAAAATCAGATCCGGCTTTCAGAAATGAACGAACTGGAGAGGAAAGGCACCATCTGGGAAAAACGGCAGGCCCTGTTCGGTGCGGAAGCTGAGGAAATATGGTCGGACGAAGTTTTTGCCTATGAAGAACGGCAGCAGGATATGAAAGAAACCATCCGGCTGCTGAATGAATCCTATGACACCACCATCGAAGAAAAGCTGGACATCTATATCGAGGCATTAAACGAAACATATGAGAACACACCCGAAGCTTATTTTCTGGAGAACCGGGGACTGTTGTCAAAGGTATTTTTTGGGATTGAATCGGTTCAGAAAGAACTGACCGAGATGCCGACGGATCAGCGGCAGATGGAAATCAATGATATCCGCCGGGAAATGGGCTTTACCCAGCCTCAGATAGAAGAGCATGAAAAACTCGACATCTACCGCAACAAGCGATGGGAAACCGGCCTGAATTACATGAAAGAGCGGGATGCCCTGGCATCCCGATATTCGGGCGCTGATCTGGAAGAAAAGCTCAAACCCCTGCGGGAAAAATATTTCAAGCACGAGGCAATTACCATCGAGCGGGAGGAGAACGACGGATTCTTCCGGTACGAGCGGCCTCGAGTGTATGGGAGAAATTGATGAAGCCGGATTTTACTTATAAAATCGGATGGATCCTGGTGATCATGGTTTTGGTAATTACCGGCCCTCAACCAGAAGCCCGAACAGTTGGCGGCCCAAAGGCGGTGCTTCCGGAAACATCCTTTGATTTTGGGTCGGTACATGAAGGAGAAGATGTGCGGCACCCTTTTGTCCTTCAAAACAAGGGGGATGCCCCCCTCGTCATCACAGACGTTAAAACCGACTGAGGGTGCGCGGCTGTCTCCTATCCGGAGCAGATCCCGGCCGGGGGCCGGGGAAAAATCGTGGCGGAACTAAACACCAAAGGTTATAGTGGTAAACGAATCGTCCGGGCCATGCTGGTGACGACAAATGATCCGTCCGCACCTGACATCCGGCTGGAACTGTCCGGCAATGTAAAATCCCGGGCCTACATATCCACTGACACCATCCGATTGACCGGCCGGGCGGGAGATGACGTCAAAGGTGAGCTTGAGATTACCCCGACACCGGACAACCCCTTCATCATCACCGCCGTCACCGCTGAAAAAGGAACAGACATCCGGTTTGAACTGACGCAAACCGATCCGGGCGAGCCAAAAAAGTACCGCCTCACAGTTTACAATGCTAAAAAAGAAAAGGGCTGGTATATTGATAAATTGCATGTCAAAACCGACAGCCGGATATCGCCGGAATTCTTCATCAGTATTCTGGGAGTGATCCGTGGCGGATCATAATCAATATCCAGCCCCGTGGCCGCAAAACCACCCTAACAGTTTAAAATATTTAAATGATAAACCACCTATCTCAGTGAACCTGGCTTTCCTGGCCCGGCAGCACACTGACCGGAACCCCTTCATAGGGGGTTCTTCGCTTTGACTTAAGCGATTTCGGATCCCGCATGGTCTTGAGGATTTCAATGCTTTCCTTCAGGCCTTTGGAATACCTGGCCATGTCAATTGCCATGCCGGTCATGTATGCCATGGCCTGTACAAAATTCACATCTTCCAGGGTAAATTCCCACGGTTCAGTCGTATACACCCGCAGCGCACCAATGGTATTGCCGCCCGCCACGATCGGAACGGAAAGAATGGATGCAATACCTTCTTTTATGGCTTCTTCCGGATATTGCAGCCTCGGGTCTTCTTTCACATCATAAATGGCAATGGGGCCTTCCGCAAGGGACTGGGCAATGGACTTGATCGCGCTCACCGGGCCTTTGCTGATATATTCATCACTCAAACCAAAAGACGCCGCCACTTCCAGTTCATTGGTGTGTTTGTTGAACAGAAAAACCGTGCAGCCTTTCACATCAAGGGCTGTTGTTATACTGTCCACCGTCAGCAAGACCACTTCCTCGGGATCCCGCGAATGAGAAATGACTTTTGTTATTTTTAGCAGGGTATCATAGTTGAGAAGCTGTTTTTTCATGGTGTCTCCTTGTTTTTAAAAATTGTTATAAAACGTGAAGGAAAAATTAACACCCAGCAGCTTAGGCGCTTCCGGAAAAAAACACGCACTTCCGGAAGCCGATCCAGATACATTTAAGATTCATCCCTGCCCTCCCTGAATGAGATAATGGTTTAATAAACCGTTTAAAAAACGATTCAGAATACCAGACAGCTGCCGAAAAAAGCTGCCTCAACACTAAAAGGAAAATCAACGCAAAAAAGGTTCAGTAGAAATGATGGCGAGGTGAGGAATAGAAGCGATTGAATGAAGTAGCGAAAGAAAATGGATTCAATTCAAACCAATGTTTATTTTATATCAAATCAAATATCCGGAATCAACAAATAGATTTATTAGTCCCCATGAAATTTATGACACAGGGTGTTGTGTTAAATTCATTTTTCGGATAGTATTTTAATGATCGCTGAAATGCGCCATCTTAAAAACAATCATTCTGAGAAAACGTTTTAAACCATGAAGTCAGATTCTTACCGGCCATCGGTCGTTATTGTGGGCGCCAATTTCGGCGGACTCACAGCCGCCACCCGCCTGCCAAAATCATTTCACGTAACCGTGGTTGATCCGGCGCCGTATTTTGAATTTCTGCCAAATATTCACGAACTGGTATCCGGATTAAAAACACCGGAACAGCTCCGGTTTTCAAGGGAAAAGATCGTAACGCGCGCAGGGCACCGGTTTATCCAAGAGGCGGTCACAAAAATGCTGCCCGCCCAAAAAAGGCTCCTCACCCACTCTGGCACCTGGCTGCCCTATGACTACTGCATCCTTTCGTTTGGGGGCCAGGATAACACCGCCATTGTAAAAGGTGCTGAAAAACATGCCCTGCCCTTTAAAAGCATCCGCCAGTGCCATGCCATCTTCCAGCGCCTTGAAGCGCTGACAAAAACCAAGAAAAAAATCTCCGTGGTGATTGCCGGCGGCGGATTCGAAGGGATTGAAGCCCTGGGCGAAATTCTGCGCAAATACAGAGAAACCAAAGGCATCCACATCCATGTGGTTGAAAAGCAGAACCGGCTGATGGCGGATGCCCCGGCCGATATTGACGGCGAAATCCGCAGGCTCTGCGCCGACTTTCCCGTTACCTTTCACACCGGTGCCGCCATTACCCGGATATGGAAACATTCCATTGATTTATACGGCTTGTCCGGGAAACATAAAATTCCGTCACACCTTACCATCTGGACCGGCGGCGCCATCCCCCCGGCCATTTTATATGAATCGGGCCTCACCCGCGGGCCGAACCAGTGGATGAATGTGGATCAAACCCTTCAGCATAGCGTCTACCCGAATATTTTCGCGGCCGGCGATATCGCCGGCCTGCCGGATCCCCTGCAAAAACAGGCCTATCACGCCCTGGACATGGGAAAAACCGCTGCTGAAAATATCATTCGCCTTCACAAAGGAAAACCGCCAACCCCGTTTAAACCCTCAGCCAAGCCCATGCTGGTGGCATTCGGGGATATGGATGCGTTTCTCATTGACAAACGCATGGTCGTGGCCGGTCCTTCTCTTGGCCTGCTCAAAGAAGCGGTTTTTCAGTATGTCATGACACTGCTGGATCCATCCGGTGCTGTTTTTAAAGCCGTTCACGCTTCAACCCGGGTTGCCGAATCCGCCTTTAACATCATATCAACCTATCCGATTTCATTTTCATCGCTCACAGCACTTGGGAAAATTCGCATTATAAAATAAGAGAGGACCATGTCTCTGCTGCTAAAAAAAATCTTTGCATCATCCATCGGCCGAACAAAAATTCCCATTTTGGTGATTTTTTGTGACGGCTCAACCTACGCCAATACGGATGCCCGGCCTGAACTTACCATCACCTACAAATCACGGCGATCCCAGATCAATTCAATGATCAACCATGGCTGGGGGCTGATTGAATCCTATATCAGCCAGGAAGTTGATATTGAAGGCGATCTGAAGCTGCTGATTGCGGCGGCCGCGGAAACCGGTCCCTCCCTGGCGGAAAATACCCGCCAGACCCGTACCCCCCACCCCGTTATCCGGCTCAGGAATTTCTGGCATGAAATCCGGTTCGGCAACCGCCGCATATCCCGGGCCGTCAACAATGCCCTTCACCACTATAACCGGGGGAATGAAATTTTCTGGCAATACCTGGACCCGTCCATGACCTATACCTGCGCTTACTGGAAAACCGGCACCCGAAACCTGGCAGAGGCCCAGGCAAATAAACTGGACCATGTCTGCCGGAAACTGATGCTGCAGCCGGGGGAGCGTCTCGTGGATGTGGGGGGCGGATGGGGGTCTCTCTTGTTTCATGCCTGCGAAAACTACGGTGCCATTGGCACCAATGTCAGCCCCACCCTTGACCAGAACGCGTGGGTAAGGGAGAAATCAATAGAAAAAGGGCTCTCGGACCGGATTTCGATCCAGGAAAAGGACTTCCGCCAGGTCACGGGTGTTTTTGACAAATACGTCTCCCTTGGGGTTTATGAACATGCGGGAAAAGGGCAGCTCCGGGCCTGGATCCAGTCCATGGCCGGCTGCCTGAAACCCGGGGGTTTGGGCGTTCTGCACTTTATCGCCCATGACCGGCCCATGGACACGGATTTTTTCATCCGCAAACATATTTTTCCCGGGGGCTACCTGCCCGGCCTCAGCGAAACCATAGAACTGATGGCGGAATACGGCCTTGAAATTTTAGACATTGAAAATCTCCGCCGCCACTATGCACTGACTTTGGATGTGTGGGCAAAAAATTTTGAAGAAAACTGGGAAACCATTGCATGCAGCAATTCAGCGTATTTTAATGAGCGGTTCAGACGGACGTGGAAAGCTTATCTGAATTTTTGCGCGGAATATTTCAGAACCCCGAACGCGGTGCTGCGGCTGTACCAGATCACATTTTCCAAAGGGAACACAAGCACCTACCCCATGGACCGGGAATTTTTGTACACGGAAAGAGCGGAAAAAGACCTGCCGAAAAAGGATCGGGCAGCAATGGCCTATGGTCCGGAATCGCTTAAAAATTAACCTGAAAAGCCCACCCCGCCGGTCACGGATGCTCCGCCAGACGCCGGATGCGCCGCAGGGCAATGGCGCAGACCCCCCAGTAGGGGGCCATAAAAACCGGCATATCAAACATCAGCCGGCACTGGATGCGCGAATTGTTATTGCCGCTTCAAGCCGCCGGTTCATGTTTTTTTTCTTAGCGTAACAATGCCCAGATACCCATCCACCGTGATAAGATCGCCATCCTGGATGGCTGTTGTTGCATTCGGCACCCCGGTCACGCAGGGGATGCCGTATTCCCGGGCGATAATGGCCCCGTGAATCAGCATCCCGCCCCGCCGTTCCACAATGGCCGCCGCCATGGGAACCACCAGGGTCATGTTCGGTTCAATGGCATCACACACCAGTATCTCGCCATGGGAAAACCGGCCCAGATCCGCCGGGTTCACGACGACCCGGGCCGGACCGGTGCCGATCCCTTTTCCCGCGGGCTGGCCGATCAGCTGCCGGGCCTGAAGATCAGACCGGGGATTAAAAAGGGATGTTGACGCAGATGGGTTTTCCGCAAAATCAGGCTGGTATGCCGGATCACGCAGGGTTTTGGCGATTTCATCCGCATGGGCCGGTGCAAATCCGTCGGACGGCCGGAAGTCCAGACCCAGCCGCCGGCTGCCAAGGGCCCCGGCCCGCTGCATTTCCCGTTCAATCCGCCCCAGAAACATGTTGTCATCATCCCGCAGCCGAAAGCTGGCCCGGGCAAGGTCCAGGAGCTCCCGGATTTCCGGCCGGGCTTCCGGATCAATTCGGTTTAAAAACCGGGCTTCCATGGCATCCTGGGAAGGGTTTTCCTTTTTCCCGGGTTGCAGCGGGTTTTCCGCCAGCTTGACCAAAATGGCCGCCAGCATCTCCGGTACAGCGATTTCATTATTACCCGGCCAGGCAGCATCCATATACGCGCGAAAAAATCGAATGGACTGGTCTGCAAAATCCCGGTCATTTTCAGATAAATGCCCCGCGGCCAGCCGGTTTTTCAAGCCCGGATCCTGCCGCACCCGGCCTGCCAGGTGAGCGAGCCGCTGGTTGCGCTCAATGCTTTTTAAATCCGATGTCTCCAAAAGACCAACAAACTCAAAGGGGTCATCCGGCCGTATCGTATCATTATACACCTGGCCGAACAGGCGCATGCCGTGGGCAAAGGGGATAAAATCATCCCAGTAGATTTTTTTCCAGTCCTGATACAGGGTCGCCCGCCGGTCAATTTCATCTGCCAGGGCCGCATCTGTCAAATGATCCAGACCCATGCTTTCCAGGGCATCCCCATCCGCAATCATCCGGACCACCAGATCCTGTTCAATACGGTTCCGCAATTCCTTGAGATTCTCCAGACTCCGCCGGAGGCTGAGATACCAGCGCCGGTCATCTTTTTTCCGGCTTTCGTTTTTTTGGCCGTCGGTTTGCGGATCATCATAACCGGCGGTAATGGGCCGGGACTGGAGCACATACAGGTTCCCGTCCTTACCGGTCCATTCCATGTCCTGGGGATACGCAAACAATTGTTCCGCAGCCATGGCGGTTGTGAAGACCTTCTCAACATCATCTTCCGTCAGCGGCGGAACATTCTTCTTATCGGGCGGCAGATCCCGGACAATGACGCCTTTTTTTGAGGAAACCATCCACTTGTCTCTCTGGGCCGGGGTGTACGACACCACCCTGCCGGTGGCCAGCTCCAGAATCCATTGGTCCGGCGCAATGATCCCGTCCACCAGCCCCTGGTTCAGGCCGTGAACCGATTCAATGATGCTTTGCTGTGGATTGGCGGGATTTCGCGTAAAAATCACTCCGGACCGATCACCGTCAATCATTTCCTGCACAACCACGGCCATTTTGCTGCGGATCACGCTGAGACCAATCTCTTGCCGATACAGCAGGGCCGCATCCGACCACAGGGAGGCCCAGACCAAACGCACATGATCCATAATGGCATCGATCCCGCGAATATTCACATAGGAGTCATGAAGGCCGGCAAAGGAAGATCCCTGATCATCCTCTCCCGGTGCCGTGGATCTCACCGCCACAGGCCGGTCCTGGAAAAGCGGGGCCAGGCGGCCCCGAAGCGCAGTGTCCAGCTTTTCCGGAAAAGGCACGCGCAGAAACAGGTTCCGGATCCGCAGGGCCGCATCCCAGAGTTCTTCCCACCGCATATCTTTAAAGTCCTTACGGCTGATCTCCATCTGAATACGGGTGGCAAGTCCTGTTCCGCGGATAAACTGTTGATAGGCATCCGTTGTAATGCACACCGCCATGGGAACAGTAAACCCGTTCTGGTGCAGGCGGGCCAGAGAAAGGCCTTTACCCCCGACCAGGGGCTGGTCTGCCGGGACAATCTGATCTAAAGATTTAATCAGCATTATTTCCTCATATGCAGCTCCACCACATTCTGGAACCGGGTCACCACATAATAGCATGCCACATGAAATTTGATCAGCCGGGTGGACGGAGATTTCACAAATTCCGACAGGTGGGGATGTTTTGCCAGATATTTTTCCGTGAGTATTTCCCGTTCTTTGCCCGCTGCAATTTCAACGTCACCCGTGGCCGTGGCTGCCATGGCATGGGCAATATCTGCCGAGGAATTGGACCGGTTGTCCATCATCATGGCCGCCCGGGGATGGGCCTCCAGGTTGGCGAATTTCCGGGTGGCCGCCGACGTCACAAAATACAGCTCTCTTAAATCGTCCGAACTGACAAACGCCACCAGGCTGGTATAGGGCTGGCCGTCACCGTGAGTGGCCAGGACCGCAAGATTCTGGGTTGCGAGCAGGTTCTTCAATGCGTTGCGGGTGTCTTCGGAAATGGTATTTTTATTCATTATAATATCCATTTAAATCAAAGGTGATTTGCATCCGCGGACAAGGCAGGACACAATATTTTTAGCATACTGCAACTGCCGAGAAATTCAATCATTATTCTTTTTTTGGACCTCTCATGACCACAATATATGGATTTACCCTGTGCAGCGCTCAGGCAAGAATAGCTATTGTATTCTTCAGTGAAGGGGTGGATCTTGATGGTGAGCACTTTCAATATAATCTGAAAGATACCTTATCAAAAACGGTAGTTTCCTTTATGAGGCAGTTTTCCCACCCGAGTAAAATCGTAAAAGATGATACTGATTCTGCTTTTATATTGGCTGAAGTTGACTGCGTGACAATATCACCTGATTCTTTACGGATTCGCTCTAAATAAATTCTGCTGTCATTTATCTAAGAATCAGGTCTCCTAAAGTAATACCTCTGCCGGTAAAGTATATAACATTGTCTTTCACAAAGAGACCGTTGGCGTGCGTTAAAATATCGATAGATGCGACCATTCTTGGATTTGACGGATCGGTTACATTGATCACGTGAAGACTTGCGGAATCATCGGCCACATAGGCATATCGGTCGCTAACAAAGACATCATCGGCAAATCCGGGTGTATCGCATGAGCCTGCACTGACCGGGTTTTCCGGATCACTGATATTGATCACCTGAAGGCCTGAGTAACCGTCGGCCACATAGGCATAATAACCGCTGACAAAGACCCCCTGGGCATATCCCGGTGTATTATATGTGCCTTTGAAGTCAGGGTTTTCCGGATCACTGATATCGATCACCTGAAGGCCTGCGCCACCGTCGGCCACATAGGCATATCGGTCGCTAACAAAGACACCAAAGGCACCGTATGTATCGCATGTGCCTGCAATGATCGGGTTTTCTGGATCACTGACATTGATCACCTGAAGGCCTGAGTCACCATCGGCCACATAGGCATATCGGTCGCTAACAAAAACATCATAGGCACTTCCCGTTGTATCGCATGTGCCTTTAATGATAGGGTGGAGCGGATCTCTGATATTGATCACCTGAAGGCCTGAGTCACCATAGTTACCACCGGTCACATAGGCAAAATCCCCGCTGACAGTGATATCATAGGCAAATCCGGGTGTATCGCATGAGCCTGCAATGACCGGGTTTTCCGGATCACTGACATCGATCACCTGTAGGCCTGAGTCACCATCGGCCACATAGACATAGGATCCGCTCATAAAAACTGAATAGCCACCTCCTCCTGCTTCCATTATGTAGGGAGGTGTGCCCGGAAATATTATGTTTGAAGGATCTGCGACATCAACAATTGATAATCCATAAGAATCTGACAAATACGCGAGGTTGTTTTTTACATATATGCCAGTGATTTGTTCCAACTGAAAGAAGCCTTTAACGGAAGGGTTTTCCGGATCACTGATATCGACCACCTGAAGGCCTGAAAGCTCTGGGGAACCGCAGGGTTCATTATTGGTCACATAGGCAAAATCCCCGCTGACAGTGACATCATAGGCCCACCCTGATGTATCGCATGCGCCTACAATGACAGGGTGGGCCGGATCACTGACATCGATCACCTGAAGGCCTGAGCCACCGTCGGCCACATAGGCATAATCCCCATTGGCAAAGACATTTTGGGCTATTCCCGTTGTACTACAATGGTTCATCGTCGGATAAATATTGTCAAATGAAAATTGGTACTGCATCTCGGACACCGGCATTTCCGTTCTGTAGTTCTCGCTGTTGGAGTCAGACGGGTTATTGTACATGGCATTCTGTGCAACAATTTTTTCGGTCCCGTCCTTGAAGTAGTCGGAACCATCGGCATTGGTCGGGCAGGCACAGGCGAAACAAAGTTTTTGCGGGTCCCAATACATTATATTCCAGTTGCCGTATTTGTCCACAAACCAGACGTTGATGTTGTCCTTCTGTGTGAAAAAATAATCGTCCACATAAGCGGTTACGGTGCCGTTTCGGGGTGAAAGCACGGCCCAATGGATGTCCGGGGTCGGATTGATGGGAGGGGCCTTGGCCACAATGACGCTGCCGGGTGTGAGTACGGTATCGAACAGGTTGAAATCGGGATTGTGAAGGTAACTTGAAATCTCATCATAAGTGCCCTGATCCAGGCTGAAATACCAATCATCAAGGAGAGCGGCATCACCAAGGCTGCCACCCGGCTGGTAAAATCGGACCGTCGGCCCCTGGGCGGTCTCCTGTCCATTGGCTGCCCAGATAAGTGCGTCTCTCAGGGTAACGACCGGCTCCCATTCATTGGCTCCGGCATACACGAGATGCTCAGTGGTCGTCCCATCCCCCAGGTCCAGAAACAGGCGGGCGGCAGTGCTCTCGGCTGCGGCGAAATAAGGCCCCCACTGACCGACTGTTTCATTTGTGTCGGCATTTTTTCTGACTACATCCGCTGAGATGTCGGTAACTTCAATGCTGATCGGCGCTCCGGTTCGCACCGCACGAAGTTCATCCATGGTAAGTGTGATCCAATCAGAAACCCAGGAGTATGATTCGCCTGGCGCCAGCATTGAAATTGTGCCGGGAGGTTCCGGATGGGTCAGGGTTGCGATGCTTTTGCCGCTGATTTTCACGTTCAGGGTGACGCCTATATACTCAGCAATGCAGGTGCCCACATTCTGAACCGCCAGATGCAGCCTGACCTTGGCCGCTTCAGAAGGATTGGTACTGACCGCCTCGGACCATTGGGTTGCATCTGACATCTCTCCCCCATGGGATGTGGCTGTCCCGCTGGTTGTCGTCGTTGCCTGGCTTACACCAAAAGTAACGCTTGCTGACGCACCAAAGTCCAGGTAACTTGCGCTGACCTCAATGCTTTCCTCAAGATGCCACTCATCTGTTGTGGAATTTGACTCTTCGACGGTTTGATCCCAAGTGCTGGCATCTGTATGAACTGTGCCGTCTGTTTCGGTAATGATCGAGTTGAGCGCCACGTCATAATCGGTCAGATTGACGATGAAATTCGGAAAGGCAGCGATCATTGGACTGTCACCGGGGCGTTTAACGGTCACATCCATGTTGATCTTGGTTATTTCCATGTAGTCAGAATAGTGATCCTGATCGGTGGTAGCTTGCCTGGGGTTGGTTTTATAGTAAACTGCTTCGATGTCTCCGTTCCACGGGAAGAACTTCAGACCCGATGTGGAATTATAAGTAAAACCATAAATCTCAAGGTAATCGGGTATGCCATCGCTGTCACTGTCTAAATTACGACCATCATTAATACCATCATCATCATCATCGTTGTCAAGGGCGGCTATCATTCCGTCAAAATCCTTATCCGGCACAGGGACATCCAAAACATCGTCCGGAAAAATCTCCCGATAATCATCGTAACCGTCCCGATCAGAATCCCAATTCAGAGGATCGGTTCCCAGGTAAATCTCAACATTGTCGTACAGTCCGTCATCGTCGGTGTCCTTTTGCAAGGGATCAATCGCCAATGTATCGTTATCGTCGCAAAGCTCCTGAAGCAACATGGGCTCACCCCTTGACTGCAGGGTAAACAGGCCATCGCTTTGACCTATCACAACCGTCGGATGTGCCGAATCCTTGATCCGGATTTTACAGGAACTGCTCAGTTTCGTCGGGTCATGGAAGGGCACCGGTCCCCAGACGTAATTACCGTCATTCGGGGTGGATGAAACGATCTTGATCGGATAGGTTGCACCGGCATCCGTGGACAGTTCAATATCGATGTTGCTAACCGGAGAGGAGCCACGCCAAATGATCTCATACCATTGACTGGCTGTCAATTTCTCTCCGTTAACCGGAGCGGTAATATCCAAATCCAAGTCGGCAGGCATTTTTGCACCTGATATGTGATTCAAAATAAAAAGAGTTTCAGGCATTCCGATTTTATTATCACCATCCACGTCTGACTCTAAATTAATCGAACTTTCAATCTCAAACCCAGCACACGACTGCAATGAAAGAATCAAATCATCCATATCGACTGCTTTATCCCCATTGATATCTCCTGGAATATTAGAAATGTCGTCACAAACATCACCGAGGCCATCGTAATCCGAATCTGCCTGGTCCGAATTTTTGATATTAGGGCAGTTGTCATCATCATCAGCGATGCCGTCATTATCAACATCTTCCGGTGCAGAAGGGTTCCATCCCGCCAATCTTGCCCACAACCACCACGCTGCGTATGTCTTGAGATTGGCATTTAGCGGTTCGGTGTGAGCTGAGCCACAAGAATACCAATCTACTCCTTCGGCATGACTGTTTTGCCATTCCGTAGCCCAGTTGCCCAAAAGGGTGCCGCCAGGTGCGCTGTAATAGTTACAACTGTCATTAACATATTCAAAATATTCTCCATCCGGATTATAGCGTTCGATGTCAGCAAAATCGTACAAGATTTTATTGTTAGCACTACAGAAATTGCGTATGACCTGGTTGGCCGCCTTGTTGTTAGAATCATTCCAAATATCCACATGCCCCGTCATGTAAATAAAAAAAATACCTGGATAGTCGACTTCCAGTTGGGTCATGGGAGTCAGATATTCACTGTGCAGGGTGCCTGCGGCATATTTCTCGTCCACTTGGCCGCACCAGGACCAAATGACCACATTGGTGTCTGGATGGACTGTGCCTTTCCCGCTGACCGGGTCAGGAGCGCCCAAATATTGGCGGGTATTGTTCACCCAAGCCGGGTAATAGCCTACGTCTCCGCCCATGGCATAGTCGTGCAAATCCAGAGCGCTGTCAGTGCCGCCTTTGTTCCATTGAAAAATATTGTCCGGCAGATTGAGACCCAGGCCCCCATCGTTGGCGAAGTCCACCAGGCCGGTCATGCCATCTGTCAACTGACTACCGTGGCTGGTGTGACCGTAAGCGATATGCAAAGTAGCTTTGGCTTGCTCGATGGCTGATTGAGGAATTTGGGTAATAGCAGTGCACGTATGATTTATAATGAACGGCTCTGCTGCAGCAATCCGGACGGATACCAGCAAAATTAAACCAATAAAAGCAATCAAATGTGTGGCTTTAAAATCCAAGGATGTATTCATGATGGGCTCCTTGATTAAAAGTTTAATTTGCTACGAATCACATTTGAAATGGCATAGAACAGAGGCTTATCAAGAAATAAAAATGAGAGTCCGGCTTTTTTGCTATCAAAACCGTAACAAGATACCCAAGGAAAAACAAGAAGGAAATGACTGCCGAGAATGTTGATGAATTTAGAAAATGAAGATTGAGGATAAAACGACAGTATTCCACAATTTTTACCGAATGGAGACTATCGATAAGCCATATCAGCATTCTTCTCCTCGACACACCACAACATCAAGGTTGTAATTTTTTGCCGGGTTTTTTGAATGTCCCCGGGTTGCTATTGTATGTTACACAGGAGAGAAGGATTTTGTCTGTGCACCTTGTGGCAATTTTTAAACACTGAATAGAGCTGAGTCTGGGATGTAATCCAATGTCCTGCCAAAATTGCCTACACGGTGTCTGATTTGTTCTGGTTTAAACAGTTTTTCTAAAAGCTCTCTGTTCATGGTTTTTTCCTTGTTCGTTTGGGGTTATAAATAAAAATAGCGCAAACAGTAATGAAATCTAAATTCGCTATTAAGTTATGGTGCTGATTTTATAGTGATGCCTCCCTATATTAAATTTTGAGATGGAGGGGGAGGTTGATATTATTGATTCTGAGGAAAATTTAAGGGTTTTCGGTGTTGGCTACCTGAGTTGAAAAGCTTGGGCATTATGTATGGGGCTATCGTTAAAATTTAAGAACAAAGAAACGTCACGAATCAATGGGCCCCGGATACACATTCTGGGGTTTGGGGATGGGATGACTATAATGCAATGGATTTCGATAAAACCTGAAAATTATATCGTTGAAAAATAAAAATATATTTATTAACATTACGAATATATATAGATATTACGATTTTTACTTAAAGAATTAAGGTGAAAAGATGAAAGTTTTCAAAATTAATTTAATCGTATTCTCACTTTTATTGTTATTATTACTCCAGCTTTTTGTTGTTGGATGTGCATCAAGACCAAGGCAACTCATTAAAGAAAATATTCCATTAAAATTAGATTCTATTCCTTCTGAAGCTGCTGTCTATTTTGTTTCAAAAGATGGAACAATAGGCACTTATATAGGTAAAACACCATGTTCATATCAATGTTCGTATATACAAAGTGCATACGTGAGTGGAATTTTAGACTCTTTTGTCCCAAAAAACGAACTATCTATTGATAACGTCGATGGGATGTACTTATCTTTTTTTTTCATAAAAGAAGGTTATAAAAATGCAACAGTAAAAAAAACAATTGGCAAGCCAAATGGTTCCTGGGCCCCAAAAAAAATATCAGAATCATTAAAGATTACTGCTGTATTGGAAGAAAAAGATAAAACTCAATTATTACCTGAACAGAGAATAAGTCAACAACAACAACAGCAAACCGTAATAATCCCCAACCAACCAAATGATAATGGAAAAAGCGAGATAACAATTACAGCTAATATCACTGCTGTCCGGTTAACTTTTATATAATATCAATATGTTAAAAAAAAAAAACGGCTTCAACTGTAATTTTAGCAAATAAGTTATCCTATGAAATTACTTTAATTTAATTCGTTCTTATTTATTTTACTAAATTAATATTCAAATAGTTTCAATTGCTTATCATTTTCTTCGGCGCGTTTAACGCTCTGCCTGTCGTTGAATTGAAAAACAGAGACAAGGGATTTCTGCTCAAAAAGGTTCACCTCCAAAAAGTGTAATAATTGTGACATGTTTTTTTCCAGGCGGAACCGCTGTTTCATGATCGATAAAATGAGATGGGGGTAGCTCTTTTCCGATAATACTCAAAGCCTAAAATTTCAACAAGATATTGATTTTAAAGACAGCGGCCGAAGGCCTCATCAGCAAATATATGCGCGATG